>JBEKBW010000026.1:0-47795 GCA_050015215.1 Candidatus Sulfotelmatobacter sp. | reverse complement strand
GTCCTTCATCACATAGTGCGTCTTCGGATAAATCGGCAGTCGCATGTACTTCTGCTTCACCGTGCCAAATAGCGGATCGATCTGTGCCAGCGACTCCACCTGATTTCCCCACAGCTCGATGCGGTACGCCATGTCATCATATGTGGGGAAAACTTCGATCACGTCGCCGCGCACGCGAAATGTGCCGCGCCGGAATTCGCCGTTGGTTCGCTCGTAGAGGATGTCGACCAGCTTGTGCGTAATGTCGTCGCGCGAAATCTTCTGGCCCTTTTCAAGAAACAACATCATGCCGTAGTACGCTTCCGGCGATCCCAGGCCGTAGATGCAGCTTACCGAGGCCACGATCAGCGCATCGCGGCGCTCGAATAAAGATCGCGTCGCCGAAAGCCGCAGCTTGTCGAGTTCGTCGTTGATCGTCGCTTCTTTTTCTATATAGAGGTCTGCGGCGGGAACATAAGCTTCGGGCTGATAGTAGTCGTAATAAGAGACGAAATATTCGACCGCATTGTGCGGGAAGAAATTCTTGAATTCGTGATAAAGCTGCGCCGCCAGAGTCTTGTTGTGCGCCATCACGAGCGCGGGGCGGTTCACCGCCTCGATCACCTTGGCCATGGTGTACGTCTTGCCCGAGCCGGTAACGCCGAGCAAAACCTGATGCTGCTCGCGATCGTAGACGCCGCGCAGAAGTGACTCAATGGCGCGGCCCTGATCGCCTTGCGGCTTGTAGTTGGAAACGAGTTTGAAATCCATGATTCTGAATTGATGGGGTGAATCTCAAGCGCCTGGCTCGCGCCTTTCGGGCGGTGTAATAGATGACAATCGCAACCCCACTGAATCTTTCTATTATAAGACGTACAAGGGAAGGGACCTTTTGGACAAAGGTCAAACCATCTTTGTGCCTGTGGAAAATATTGAATCTATGGCTCGATTCGGCGGTTGACAGATGAAGCGAGCCGATCCTATGATCTCGGCTAGCGTTGCATTCCCCCCGGCGCACGATCTTCCGCTCAAACTTTCTTGAAAAGAGGCGTACGATGCGCTCCCTTTGTCTCCTGCTCGCAATGACGCTGTTCGCCGCACCCCTGTTCGCCTCCAACCCGATCCCTACGATCGATCAGCCGCTGGTTCCGACCAGCGTTCCGCCGGGCTCTGGCCCATTCGTGCTTACCGTAAATGGGAGCGCATTCGTCTCGGGTGCAGTGGTGAACTGGAATGGCAAACCTTTAAAGACACAGTTTGTGAGTCAACGCAGGCTGAGGGCACTCGTCCCGGGGACAGATGTCGTCAGAGCCACGACGGCGAGTATAACCGTCACCAATCCAGCCACCGGCGGACCTTCATTCGCAGTATTTTTTACCGTGACCGTGCCGACTCCATCTGTAACCTTCGCCGCCTTGCCGGGCTTTACGGTCGGGACATCGATTACACAGGTTGCCGCAGCCGACTTCAACAATGATGGGAAAATGGATCTTGCCGTCCTTTACCAGGGAACCCAATACACCTGTTCTAACGGCACCGTCGGTTCCAACTATATTTCCAGCTACCTAGGAAACGGTGATGGCACGTTCACGGCAGCCGGGTCACTGCAACTGGACTGCTCCGCGCTTGATGGGAACGAGAATTACGCGTTTACGGTAGCGAATTTTACCAACGATGGTTACCCCGATCTTGCGGTGTCGTTCACCGGCACTGAGTGTTGCTTCGACTTCGGGCGCTTCGTGGCTGTTTACCCAGGGAACGGCGATGGCACATTCAGCGCGCTGCCGACTAGCATTGCGGGCAGTGTTGGAGACGAGGGCGGCCCTGCGACAGCAGGGGACTTCAATGGCGATGGAAACCTGGATGTAGAGGTGGAGGGAGCCGACCTTGGCTCCGTCCTTTGGTTTTTGCAGGGCGCCAGCAACGGAACCCTCGGAATTGGTGGAACTACCGAACTAGACCCGGCCGGAGACTTCGCAGGCCTTTGGCTGGCAGCGGGCGATTTCAACAATGACGGCATCCTCGACATTGTCACACCGGAAGTTGATGCTGGCACTCCTACGATTCTCCTTGGCATTGGCGATGGAACTTTCATCCCCGCCCCTTCCCAGCCCGCTCTTTCGCTCTCTGCTCCTGCCATCGGAGACTTCAACGGCGACGACAATCTCGACTTGGCTTTCGCCGGTCCGGCGGCCACCGAGCTATCCGTGCTTCTGGGCAATGGCGATGGAACTTTCACCGTGGAAAATAACGCGCCCAACAACGGGCCTTATGCGACGCCACTCACCGCGGATCTCAACGGGGACGGAAAGTTAGACCTTGCTGCGGGCCAGATTCTTCTCGGCAACGGCGATGGCACGTTTCAGGCAGGAATAAACATCGGGGCCGGCAGTGAAGCCGCCATTGCAGACTTCAATGGCGACGGCCGGCTGGACCTGGTGACCGTTGCGGGAAACTCAATCACGATATTGCTGCAGGCTGGCACCTCCATCCCTTCGCCGAGCAGCCTGAAATTTCCGAGGCGACCGGTCGGCACCACGAGCGCGGCCAAGCCAATTACCCTCACCAACTCCGGCAGCGCGACACTGCAAATTTCAAGCCTGTCGATCAGCGGCGACTTTGAAGGAACGAATAATTGCGGCTCAACTTTGGCAATTGGCCAATCCTGCCAGATCGATGTGGTTTTCAAGCCGACGGCGATTGGATTGAGAACCGGCAACATCACAATCGCGGGCAATGGCGCCAGCAATCCGCAGCTGATTCCACTCAGCGGGACGGGCTATTGAGGGCGAGTCTTGGTCACGCGGCACGACGCATTCTATAGCTCTGCCAACACGCGATGGACTAGATAGATCGAAATAGATCCTTCGCCCACGGCGGACGCCACGCGCTTCACATTTCCGGAGCGGACGTCTCCGACAGCAAATACCCCGGGCAAGCTCGTCTCCAGCATAAGCGGCACACGCTGCAGCGGCCACTTGAAATCCTTCGCGACCGCGTCGAGATCACGGCCGGTAAGAATAAACCCCTTGCTGTCGAGCGCGACACATCCTTGCAGCCACTCCGTTCGCGGCGAAGCGCCCGCCATAATGAAGACGTGACGGATATCGTGTGTCGATCTCTCGCCAGTGTTCTTGTCCAGCCAGGTTACGCGCTCCAGTTGCGTATCGCCATCCAGGCCCACGATCTCGGTGCGGTAGTGAAGTTCGATCGCGGGGTTTTCTTCGATGCGCTGAATCAAGTAGCGCGACATCGTATCCGATAGCTGATCTGATCGAACCAGCATGTGGACTTTGCCTACCGTTTGCGAGAGATACACCGCAGCCTGGCCAGCCGAATTCCCTCCCCCCACAACGATCACGTCGTCATTCCCGCAGACCTGCGACTCGATGTAAGTCGCTCCGTAATAAATGCCCTGGCCTTCGAACCTCTTGAGATTGTCGATTTTCGGCTTGTTGTACTGCGCTCCACTGGCAATGATCACTGTCTTCGCGCGAATGGTTTGCCCGCAATCCACGTTCAGCTCGTAGGGTCGGCGGTCACAATTCAATTTCGTAACACTGTTGGCGACCAACACCTTCGCTCCAAACTTCTGCGCCTGCGCGGCGGCGCGGCCCGCCAGCTCCTGCCCCGAAATCCCCATGGGAAACCCGAGGTAGTTTTCGATTTTCGAACTCGACCCTGCTTGTCCTCCGGGAGATTCGGCTTCGATCACTAATGCGCTCAATCCCTCAGATGCGGCGTATACGGCGGCGGCGAGGCCCGAGGGTCCCGCGCCAACAATGACTACATCGCTGATATCTGAAACCGTTACGTGTGCATTGAGGCCGAGGCAACGAGCCAACTCTTGAATTGACGGACTTCGCAGCACCGTGCGGTTATTGCAGATTACAACCGGGACTTCTTCGCGCCTGACATGGAAGTGATCAAGCAAGTCCTGGTATGTCGTGTCCGTATCAAGGTCAACGTAGGTGTGGGGATGGCCGTTCCGGGTAAGAAACTCGCGCAGACGGAGGGTCTGCGCCGAATGCCGCGATCCCAACAAAATCACGTTCCCGAAACCTTGGTTGATCAGCGAGACGCGCCGCAGGATAAAGGCGCGCATGAAAATTTCGCTCAGCTCCGCATCCCGCCTCACCAGCCCGCGGAAGTCAACGTTGCTCATCTCCAGAAATTCCCCGGGAGCAGTCACGCGCCCTCGCACCAGGCACCGCCGCCCAGAAATCATCGTGATCTCGCCGGTAAAAGCACCGGCTCGATGTTGCACGATCTCGCGTTCGCCACGCATATCCGGCTGCACGACCTCCATTGCGCCCGAAAGCACCACAAAAAACGGAACATCGCTGTCGCCGGGCTCGAAGAGAATCTCCCCCACTTGCACCTCGCGGAGCTTGCTTGCAGGCCGGATGCGGCTGATTTGCTCCTCAGTCAGCACGGGGAAGGCCTCACCGTGAACGTCAGCAATCAGCGGGGTCAATTGGGCAGACATGATTTCTCCAGGTATTGCCAGCGTAAGGCGAGTGAAAGTAGTAGATGATGCTCGCGAAGATTAGGGTGCAACACGTTGTCGAATTCCGCCGTGTGTGCGAAATGCTACTTCTTTTCCTGCAAGGCTTCCGCAGGCAGGATTCTCGTAGTCGCGCGGAATTTCTTGTAATCGCGAAAAGTCTGCTCCACGTCAACGTCGAAATTCTTGAGCAACGCGAGTCGCACATCTACTTTGGCGGTAAGCTGCCGCGGAAGCCATACTTCGTCATTCACCCTCGTTTGCTCCAGCATCAGGCGCGATCCTTTGTGAAAACGGGCTAGAAACAGGCCCCACGAAATCGTGTCCAGGCACTCCACATCCATTCTGGCGAGTTGCAGGTCGCTCTTGTCGATCCACACCCGCCCGTGAAACTTGGGCAGGAACTTCGCCTCCTTGGTATGAGGCTCATAGCCGGGACGCGGTTCCCCCTCAATCACCCACGTTTCGCGCCCGCCCACAGTTTCGGTCCCCGCAAGCGTAAAGTTGTAAGCATCGGCCACCTCGCGCACAAACTTACGCTCGTCCTCGCGTTCTTTCTCCTCTTTCTCTTCGCGCTTTCTGCGCGCGTCTTCCGACTCGTTCTTCCGCTTGTCGATGAGCTTCTGAATCTTTTCTTCTTCCTTGGCCACATCTTTTTCGGAAAGAGGTTTGTCGTCCTTCTGGATAAGGCGCTGTACCTGCTCGCCGTAGATTTCCAATATCTCGTATGTCCTGGCCTCGGTTGACTTCACCGCTCCCTTGCCGTCGAGTTTATTGTTGACCTCGCGCTCCACGTAGGTGTAATCGCGGAGCTTCTTGTCGTTCTCCAGGTCCTTTTCGGCGACCACGCGCAACAATTCCTGCATCTGCTTTTGCGAGAGAGCGCCTTTCGCGTCGGGGGTTAGATCCAGGGAAGCGAGACGATTGCTTCCCGAAGCGGTGTTATTCGTGTCGGGCGAGGCAACTTGCTGAGTCGACACTGATAGCGACACGAGCGCGGCGAGAAGAATGAAAATACGAAGGCCCACGCGGGCATTCTATCGCAGGCGTTGCCGATCGATAGCAGCTGTGTGAGGTTCGCAGCGATAAGCGATTTTCGCCAAATCTATTGGGTGACCCGGACGATCATCTGCATTCCGTTTTCCAACTTCACATTCCGCTTTTTCCCCGTTAACACGGAATCTTGCGCCGGTCCGGGGCCGAGCGTCACGCCGGACATGCCGACTGCACCCTTTGCATTGAAGGGGAGTTTGGCGTCGCTGGTCGAGCCTCCGCCACCAGGTAATCGCTGACCGGCGTAACTGCTGGGTTGGCCGCTGCCTGCGCCGACAACCCCGCCTGGAGCGGAACCCTGACGCTGTCCGGGCCCTGCGCCCATTTGGCCGATCATCTCCGAATCGGTCGCCGGGTTGAAATCATCCGCAAAGCCGATTGCTTGAATCGAAGCGGTCATCGGCATCTCCGACCCATCCTTCAAGATCATTTTGTCGAACACAATCCCGAGCACCGCCGGCGTGTCGCCCTGATGCGGTGAAGCTTCAACCAGATGACCGATGAGTTTGCAGCCTTTGGTAGCTCGACCTGGCGGGTTGGAATTCAGGTCATCGGTTGTCTTTGCCGTGATCTCGTCTCCCACTTTCGCCTTCTTTGCGTCGATGGCTTTGTCCAATTGCGCCCGGATTTGCGTGCCCGGCGTGAATCGCATGGCAACGGTTTGCTGAGGCCCTGCGCCGGCTGGGGCCTGCGGGTCGCTCGCAGCTGCAGGTGGTGGCGAAGTCTGTCCTAAAGCGAAGCCGGTCAACGAAGCCGCTAGCAGAAACCCCAAAACATCTCGGATCATGGCAGACCTCAAAACCCACCAGTATACGCCGGTCGCTAAATCACGGAAACCAGCAAGGATCAGACGCCGACCAGAACAGGATGCCGCCAGAAATTGGTTATAGCCTTTGTCACCTAAGCAAAACACAAAATCAACAGACTTATGACACCGCTGTGACACTGTCAAATCCCAACCTCCTTATTGTGGTTCCTATCTTGCGGAGAGCCACTTACGCCCCAGATACTCTGACGCTCTCCGTCCGCGAAGGAGGAGTTACCATGCCAAGCTTCAAGAATTGCGGCTTGTCCGCACGCGCAGCCTTGCTGGGCTGCTTAGTTGGAACGCTGTTAATGCTCATCTCTGGTACTGCCGCCGCTCAATATCAACTCACAAATCTCGTTTCGAACCAGGTAGGACAGGCCAAGCACACTGACCCACTGCTGGTAAACGGCTGGGGCCTGGTTCACGGTACAGGGCCTTTCTGGATCAGCGACGAAGGCTCGGGATGGTCCACGTTGTACGATGGCAATGGAATCAAGCAAGGTCTCGAAGTGCTGGTGCCCTCGGTCGGGAGTGGTACCGGCTCACCGACAGGAATCGTCATCAACGGATCGCAGGACTTTCAGGTTCAAGGGTGGGCTTCGATTTTTCTGTTTGCAACCTTGGACGGCACAATCAGCGGTTGGGCGCCACAGTCGAATCCCAACGCATCGATTATTGCCGTCACTACGCCGGGTGCCGTGTACACCGGTCTGGCGATCACCAGCTACACCTCGGGCAACTTTCTCTTTGCCGCCGATAACGCTGGCAACAAGGTTGACATTTACGACGCTAACTTCAACCTGCTGACATCGTTCACCGATTCGACCGTTCCCACCGGATTCTCTGTGTTCGGCATCCAGGACTTCGGCGGATTGGTCTATGTTTCTTACGCGAGCACATCGGGCGCCTCGGGCGGATATATCGATATCTACAGCGAAGCCGGGGTTTTCCTGAAGCGCCTGGCGCAGGGTTCACCTTTGAACCAGCCCTGGGGCTTCGCCGTAGCGCCAAAGAATTTTGGCACGCTGAGCAATACGCTGCTGATTTCAAACAACACCAACAGCGGGACCATTAACGGCTTCAACATTCTCACCGGTCAATTCGTGGGAACCATAAAAGACTCCACTAATGCGACGATCCATATCGACCAGCTTTGGGGTATTGAATTTGGAGGAGGAACGTCGAAGAACGGTTCGGTGAATCACCTCTATTTCACGGCTGGTCCGGACAATAATGTGGCCGGAACGTTCGGCAAGATTGTTCCACTCAGCTAATAACTCGCTTCAGTTTCTTTCACGTAATGGCGCGGGGCGATTCGCGATATTGGGTCGTCCCCGCACCCGCCGATCTGTCCTGCCAAGAGAAACGCTGAGAATTTAGTCTCCATTGCTTCCGTCTTCCCACCGTGCTAATATGCTCGCGCTCTCGGAAGGCTCCCTCAAAGCCATTGCCCGAGATTTTCTTTAGTTAATCCCCTTGGTGTACCGAGTTAACAATTTTCTGGAGGCCGTTCATGCGTCGACACCCGTTTCGTGCACTCTTGATCCCGTTGGCCTGTAGTTTTTTGTTTGCCGATGCTTTTGCTTCCGGTCCGCAGACCCACAACATCCAGTTTGTTAGCGGAGCCAATGGAGCCGCGCCGACTTCGACCCTGATTTCGGACTCTGCCGGCAACTTGTACGGCACTACTACCGAGGGGGGAAGCGCCGAATGTAACTACCACAACTCCGAACTCGATGGCTGCGGGACCGTTTTCGAGTTGTCGCCTCCCACCACCAAAGGCGGGCATTGGACCTACGCTGTCCTGCACGAATTCCACTATGCGACCGACGGCGACTTTCCTTACAGTTCTCTGCTGATGGATGCGGCGGGAAACCTCTACGGAACAGCGCTGAAAGGCGGCAACGGAAACCCATACGGTCCCGGAACAGTTTATGAGCTTTCCCCTCCCGCCGAGGCTGGCGGCGCATGGACATTCGCCACGCTGTACGTATTCCAATCGTCATCGAGTACGGATGGCGCTGGACCATGGGGCGCGCTGGTGTTCGATCAAGCAGGCAACCTCTACGGCACCACACAAATCGGCGGCGCGAACAGCCGCGGCACCGTCTACGAATTGAGCCCTCCATCTGCTACCGGCGGTTCATGGACGGAAACCGTCTTGTTCACATTTCCCCACGCCGCCGACGGCGGATACCCTCTGGGCGGCGTAATTCTAGCCAGCGACGGCAGCCTCTACGGCACCACCAGTATGGACGGGTTCAAAAACTCGACCACCTGCCCTGGAGGCTGCGGCACCATCTTCCGGCTGTCCCGCAATGCAGGAGGCACGTGGACCGGGCAGGCGCTGCACTCCTTTGAATACACCGACGGCGCTACTCCCTTCAGTTCGCTGACGTACTTCAAGGGCAGTTATTACGGAACTACCTCCGCAGGCGGACCTGACAATGAGGGCGCAGTTTTTCAGCTGACTCCTAACTCTGGAGGCTCCGCGACCTTCACGACTATTTTCAATTTCACGTTTGACAATGGCGGCATTCCTTATGCGGGAGTCATCTTCGATCAGAGTGGAAACCTCTACGGGACCACTTTTGCGGGAGGGTCCGGGGGCAGCGGCACGGTGTACAAGCTGATCCCATCCTCCGGAGGCACGTGGAATGAAACCATTCTGGCCAGCTTCAGCGACAGCGGCAACACGCCTGAAATCGGCTTAATTGGAGGCCTATTGCTGCGCAACAATCAGTTATTCGGAACGACCGCGGACTGCTCCGGATTCGATGGCACTTGTGACCGCTCCGGATACGTGTATTCCATCACGGGATTCTGAAGGTAAACCTTGTGAGCGATGCGGCCAGCAACCTTGCTGGCCGCTTTCTTTTATGCCGCAAGTCTTCGTTTATAGCCGTATTCCTTTTCCCTTCGGCCATCGCTTGCCCAAGCACTCCGCCTGAAATAACCGTTCGTCAAGGCGATGCAGCCGCTTGGCCATCGCCGGAGTGATCAGTGGGTAATGTTTGATCTCAAAGAGATGATAAACAATAAACCATACGGGCTTATCCGTGGTCATCCAGTTCTGGCGATCGAAGCGCTTGAGGTTTACAGGCACGGAGTAGCGCCGCAAGGTACGCTCGCGGCGCAGATTGAAGTAGGCATTGAAATAGGTGAGCGCCAGCTCGCGCAGCGTGCGGTGGATGGGCTCGCGCCAGCGGCAGCCGGTATAGTTCGATTTGGCGATCGCCCCCCAGCATCCGTTCTCGCGGAAAATGGCAATCACGTGATCCGTATCATGCTCGGCCTCAAAATCCAAGAGCAGCGGCGGATATCCGTTCGCCCGCAGCGCAGCCGCGGCGAAAATCGCCCCTTCCAGGCAATGCGCCGTTTGCTCCGCCAGCACGCGGCGAGGCGACCACGCCGTGTCGGCTAGATGATACGGAGCATCGTCCAAAAACTTTTGAATTCCATACGGGTCTTTCATGCTGCGCAATTTGCGCAGCTCTGCCGGAGTGAAGCCCATCGCATCGGTCATCGTCGGATGAGTTTACATGAGATTAGGACGAACAAAAGAGCTGCGCCAGTTCCTCCGGCGTATTCACCAGGACGTCCGGCGGACTCGTTTGCAGAGTATGCGGCGCAAACCCGTAAGTGACGCCGACTGTCCACAAGCCTGCATTTCGGCCAGTCTCGACGTCCACGTGCGAGTCTCCCACAATCACAGTTTCTTCCGGGCGCACAGCGCTTTCCTCGAGCAACTTGCGCGCACCTCCCGGATCAGGCTTCTTATTGGCGAAGCTGTTCCCACCGTAGATTTGTTTGAAGAAGGGGCCCAGCCCCAGCGCCTCGACGATTGCCCGCGACGGGACGACGGGTTTGTTTGTCAGAACCGCCATGGAGCGTGGAGAGCCGTTGCGTCCTCCGTGATTGCGACTGGATTTCTCAGAATTCTGAATTGCCCCGAGCGCCCAGTGAATGCCGGGGTAAACCGTCGTGTGGTCGAGTTTGTGCTCCCGATAGTAGGAAAGAAAGAACTGCAAACCTTGCCGCACCAGAGCTTCATCAACCGCCTCTCCACCAAGGGCACGCTGGATCAGGATCGGCGCCCCATCCCCGACGTAGCTGGCAATCACGTCGTCTGGCAACTCCGGACGCCCGATGTGGCGCAGCGCGGCGTTTACCGAATGAACTAGATCGAGCCGCGAATCGATCAGGGTTCCATCGAGATCGAAGATCACAAGCTTGATCGAACTTGGATCGAAGGGGCAGCCTGTTTGCGTCATTTTTCCAATCGTAAGTAAGCAAATTTTAACAGCACCGATTCTCAAGTCGATCGACGATCTTCCGATGGAGATAGATGGCGAACTCCGATTTGATTTCTATGGTTTACCTGAGCACGGCCGTATTTCCATTCTCTTCACAAGACTTAATCGATCTCCTGGCGAAAAGTCGTGAGAACAATACAGCCCTCGGGGTTTCCGGAATGCTGCTGTTTAAGGAAAACAACTTTCTGCAGGTTCTTGAAGGTGAGCGAGGCCAGGTTTTAAAACTGTTCAACAAAATTAAGAAAGACCCTCGTCACCGGAGAGTAACGACGTTAAGCCAGGAAGACATCGTTCAGCGGGATTTCCCGGACTGGTCGATGGGTTTTAACAATCTGAGCTCTATCGATGCATCCAGGCCGTATGGCTTCACTCCCTTTCTCGAAACTTCGCTCACAGTAGCCGATTTTGCGGCCGATCCAAGCCGCGCCAAGAAGCTGCTGCTGCTCTTTAAAGAGGAGAAGCTGCTGGCCAAGGGCGCGGGTCCACGCTAGACCGGTTTTCAGTTTTTTCAGCCGATCATGGCCCGCCTCTGCGGTTTGATACCCGCCTAGGCTCCCTCCGTATAATTCCCGAATGGCAAAAAGCTGGAAGACGCGTTTGATTCATTCCGAGGTGCAGGTTCCTCAGGGGTATCGATCGCTGGCAAGCCCGGTTTTCCGCGGTTCGACTACTTTGTTTCCAGACGCTGCTTCGGTCGACGATCGCTGGGATCAGTACGAGGCCGGTTATACGTACGGACTGTACGGCACCCCCACCACGCTCGAACTCGCCGGAAGAATCTGCGAACTGGAAAAAGGCCATCGAACCATCATTACGCCAGGAGGCCAGGGCGCGATTGCGTTAATCAACCTGGCTTTTCTGAAGAGCGGCGATCATATTCTGATCCCGGAAAGTGTCTACACTCCCAATCGCAAGCTGGCACGCCATGTTTTGCGCCGTTTTGGCGTGGACGCTGGGTTCTACCCTCCGGAGATTGGCAGTGGGATAAAAGATCTGCTGCGGGAAAATACAAAACTGGTATGGTGCGAGAGCCCCGGCTCGATCACCATGGAAATTGAGGACGTACCAGCCATCGTCCAAGCCGCGCATGATCGCGGAGTGCTCGTCGTGCTCGATAACACGTGGTCGGCTGGAATTTATTTCGATGCCTTTGCTCACGGAGTTGACATCACCATGCAGGCGCTGACCAAATATGTCGGCGGGCATAGCGATCTGCTGATGGGTTCGGTCACGGTGAAGGATGCGAAGCTCTACCAGCAGTTGGGAGCCACCCAGCAACTGCTGGGCAGCGCCGCGTCACCCGACGATTGCGGTCTCGCCCTGCGCGGCATGCGAACCATGGCGGTCCGGCTGAAGCACATCGAGGCCTCGGCCTCGCAAGTTGTGCGCTGGCTGGCGACTCGGCCGGAAATTGAGCGGGTATTGCATCCAGCGCTCGAAGGCTCGCCGGGACATGAATTATGGAAGCGGGATTTCACCGGTTCGACCGGAGTTTTTTCCGTCGTCTTCAAGGCGGAGGCTACCAAGGGTGAAGTGCTGGCGTTCGTGGACGCCCTGGAGTTATTCGAAATCGGCTACAGCTGGGGTGGCGTAACCAGCCTTGCGGTTGCCTATGATTTTCATGGATCGAAAGGCAGGCCAAATTACGGCCACCGCATCGTGCGGCTGAACGTAGGCTTGGAAGATCCGGAAGACTTGATTGCCGACCTTGAGCACAGCTTAGAACAGGTGTGGTGCCGCTGAACGGGCGGCATGCATCGTTACCAAAGTTTAGAGCCTGGCGACTAAAAACTTGCTTATTTCCACATTCGATTTTCCCATTTACAATGCAACGTGGCCGGTAGCGTTCCGCAACTTACTGATCCGGCGGAACATCTAAAACGCGTATTAGGAAACCGGATGGCGACAACAAAAACCGACCCTAAACTCTCCCTCCCGGCTAACAGGAAGCCCCGCAATTACGAAGGGCTTACCCGCGAGCAATTGATCGAAATCTACCGCTTCATGTACACCTCCCGCCGCATCGACGACCGGGAAATCATGCTCAAGCGGCAGCAGAAGATTTTCTTCCAAATGTCGGGCGCGGGACACGAGGCCATCGGCGTGGCCGCCGGAATGGCGCTCAGGGCCGGCTACGACTGGTTCTATCCTTATTATCGCGACCGCGGGCTGTGCCTGGCGTTGGGCGCTCAGCCCTTGGAGATGTTTCTGCAGGCGGTCGGCGCGGCCGACGATCCGAGTTCCGGCGGACGCCAGATGCCTTCGCACTGGGGATATCGCCGGTTGAATATCGTTACTCAATCTTCGCCAACGGGATCGCAGATTCTCCAGGCTGTTGGATGCGCAGAAGCGGGGCGCTACTACGCGCGACATCCGAAAGCCGCGGAAGCTCCGGCGGAGACGGACAAGCCGGATTACCGCAATTTCAAGAACGTGACGTTTCAGGGCGACGAAGTCAGCTACGTTTCTCTCGGCGATGGCACCAGCAGCGAAGGCGAGTTCTGGGAGGCCCTAAATGCCGCCGCCCTGAGCAAGCTACCCGTCATTTTCTGCGTGCAGGACAATGGCTACGCCATCTCCGTGCCGGTGGAAGTGCAGACGGCAGGCGGCAGCATTTCGCGGCTGGTTTCCGGATTCCCCAATTTCCATTTTGCAGAAATCGATGGCACGGATCCCGTGGCCAGCTACAGCGCCTTTCAGCGCGCTGCGCAATATTGCCGCGAGGGGCACGGCCCGGCGTTCGTGCATGCACATGTAATTCGTCCATATTCGCATTCGCTCTCCGATGACGAGCGCTTGTATCGCCCGGATAGTGAGCGCGAGCGCGATGCCGCCCGCGATCCCGTTTCGCGCACCCAGATGTTTTTGCTGCGCGAGGGAATCCTCGACGAGAAAGGCATCAACGAACTGGAAAAGAAGGTCGACGAAGACCTGCAGATTGCGGTGGATAAGGCGCTCGAAGCCCTGCCACCCGCGCCTGAGAGCGTGATGAATTACGTTTACTCGCCCGATGTCGATCCGACGTCAGCGGCATTCGACTCCCAGCCGAACGGGTCAGATTCGAGCGATGGCAAAAAGCCTGCCGCCAAGACGATGGCCGATCTGATCAACACAACCTTGCGCGACGAAATGAAGCGCGATGAGCGCATCGTGATCTTCGGCGAAGACGTGGCTGACTGCAGCCGGGAAGAATATCTGAAACGCAAGCTGGTCAAGGGCAAAGGCGGCGTTTTTAAGCTCACTTTTGGCTTGCAATGCGAATTCGGCAACGACCGCGTGTTCAACTCGCCACTGGCCGAAGCTGCCATTGTGGGCCGCGCGACGGGAATGGCCACGCGTGGCATGAAGCCGGTTGTGGAGATACAGTTTTTCGACTACATCTGGCCGGCGATGATGCAGATTCGCGACGAACTCTCCGTGATCCGATGGCGCTCGAACAACGTCTTTTCCTGTCCGGTTGTGATTCGCGCCGCGATCGGCGGATATCTGACGGGTGGTGCAATTTATCACTCGCAATGCGGCGAGAGCGTATTCACGCACATTCCCGGTCTGCGGGTTGTCTTCCCGTCGAACGCGCTCGACGCCGCGGGCCTGCTTCGCACTGCCATTCGTTGCGACGATCCGGTATTGTTCCTCGAGCACAAGCGTTTGTACCGTGAAACTTTCGGCCGCGCGGCTTACCCCGGCCCCGATTACATGATTCCGTTTGGTAAGGCGAAAATCGTAACCTCCGGAACGGATCTCACAGTGATCACCTACGGTGCAGTCGTACCGCGGGCGTTGCAGGCTGCACAGAAAATCGAGCGTGAGCACGGCGTGAAAGTGGAACTGATCGACCTGCGCTGTTTGAGCCCGTTTGATTGGGAGACGATTGCCGCGTCGGTCGAAAAAACCAACCGCGTCCTCGTGGCTTATGAAGACACTCTAAGCTGGGGCTATGGTGCGGAGATCGCCGCGCGAATTGGCGATCAGCTTTTCGACAAGCTTGACGCTCCAGTGCGTCGCGTCGCCGCGAAAGATACCTTCGTGGCCTACCAGCCCATTCTGGAAGATGCCATACTGCCCCAGGCGGCTGATCTTTTCCGTGCTATGAAAGAGCTGGCGGAGTACTGATATCCGCCAGCGAGCGCAATCGGCTACTCTCGTTTACAACCCTGATGGGCTATGCCGTTGGTGATCTCCTCTCGACATTAGAACCGCCTTAGAATCAAAACTCCAAAGACCTACCGACCCTCCTCCGGCAGACTCTTGGCGAAGCGCGTCGTGCAACGGGCGGCACGCTTGCAGAATAGATTTCCACGAAGGAGATAACTATTTATGGCGAGTGGAACCGCTCCCGCTCTTGATCCCAACCTCAAACCGAAGGACGAGGCCTCGCAATCCGGCGAGTCAAAGCCTAAAACATTCGGGCAGCGCATCAAAGCCTTGCTACACGAGATGTTTGCGGGTCGCGAAGAACACCTGGGTTGGCGCCAGTAGAAGGCCCGCCGCCGCTGTCGATGTTGCCTCAGCCTAACCGGTTTCTGTCGGCGTGCAAGGCTGTCCCAGCGATCCGCTCCAACGGGACAACAAGGTTTACCGCACCCCGGCAGATGGCTTCTTTCGGCATTCCAAACACAACACAGCTCGCCTCATCCTGCGCAATGGTGACTGCGCCGGCTTCCTGCATTTCGCCAAGACCTTGAGCACCGTCATCGCCCATTCCGGTCATAATCACGCCAATTGCCTTTGAACCAACGGAAATCGCCACCGAGCGGAAAAGCACGTCCACGCTGGGACGATGGCGCGACACCAGCGGCCCGTCAACGATTTGAACGACAAGCTCTCCGCCTTTGCGATTCACCAGCATGTGGCGGTTACCGGGAGCGATCAGCGCTCGCCCATTCTCCAGTCGATCGCCGTCTCGCGCCTCCGCTACCTTGATCGGGCATTCTTTGTCCATGCGGTCTGCAAACGCACGTGTAAAACCTTCCGGCATGTGCTGCACTATCGCAACCGGCGGGCAGTCAACTGGGAGCCCTGCCAGAAAAACTCTCAAAGCCTCCGTACCGCCAGTTGAGGCTCCAACGGCAATCACGCTGTTTGGTGGAGCCGCGCCTTGAGACTGCAACTTGCTTTTTCTGGGCAGTACCACATCGGCCTGTAGCTTAGGAGTCGCCGGCATAGGGCGCGGCTTAATCTGCGCCTGCGCTGCACTCCAAACCGCATCCATCAGCGTCACGGCCGCCTCGTGCAGGAAGTCTCGCACGCCGACCTTCGGCTTTGTAATTACTTCGACGGCTCCTTCCTCCAGCGCGCGCAATGCCAACTCTGTACCTCGGGCAGCCAAGCCGGAGCAGACCACAACTGGGGTCGGCATTTCGAGCATGATCTTGCGGATGAAAGTCAGTCCGTCCATCCGCGGCATCTCGAGATCGGTTATGACCACATCCGGACGGTCCTTCTGCATTTTGGCCCAGGCAATCAACGGATCGGCCGCTGCCTTCACATGGATTCTGGAATCGGTGCCCAGAATAGACTGCATCACTTGCCGCACCATCGCCGAATCGTCAACGATCAGCACTTGCAAACCATCTCCGTTGGTTGGTGATGCGCTCGTCACAGTTCCTCTCTCTTTTCGTTTGCCTTTTTGTAGATGGTGGGCTCGAGCGAACGAATTTGCGCAGATAGAATGCTGAGGTTTTCCGCATGTCCCACGAACAGCAAACCATCGTCCATGAGATGGCGCACGAGATTCGTGACCGCTCGCTGCTTGGACGCAGAATCGAAATAGATCAACACATTGCGGCAAAAGATCGCGTCGAACGGGCCGCCGCTCACATCGGATGCCTGGTCGAGGTTCAATCTGCGGAACTCAATCATCCGTTGAACCTCCACCCTCACCTTCATTTCTCCATCTCGTTCAGCCATTCCGCGCAGCATGAAGGCGCTGAGCAGGTCTTTCGGCACCTCGGCCGATCTCGTAATCGGATAGATACCCTTGCGTGCTTTCTCCAGCACCCGGTTCGAAATATCCGTAGCAAGAATGCGCGCGTCCCATCCTTCCTCAGCCGGAAGATGCGTCGCTAGCAGCATGGCAATGGTGTATGGCTCTTCTCCAGAGGAGCAACCGGCACTCCAGATTCTGACTATTCTGGACCGGGCACCGCTGTCGGCGAGTGCTCGCCAGCGCGGGAACACACTCTGCATCAAAAACTCGAACTGCCTTGGCTCACGAAAAAATCTGGTTTCGTTCGTGGTGATTGCGTCGATCATCCGCTCCCGCTCTTCGTGCTGATCGATCTGAGAGACGCATTCGTAGTAGCTTTCCAGCGAAGTCATTTCCAGCGCGCGAAGGCGCCGGAACAGGCGCCCGCAAAGCAAGGCAGTTTTTGCGTGGCCAAGCCAGATTCCGGTCTCCGCGTAGATAAGCTTCTGGAATTTGTGGAACAGCGCAGGAGTTACCGTGAGCGGAAACGCCTGCGCAAGCGGTGAATCAATAGGTTCGGACGCATCCCGGCTTCTTCCTGCCGCTGCTCCAGCAGACACTGCTTAAGCTCCAGCCTCGAAGTGCGCCTCTCGAGTGGTTTCGCCAACAGCAGTTTGTTCGGCGGTTGATTCCGTGACCGCCAGCAGTTCGTCCGCGGAGAGTACTTTGTCGATGTCCAGAATCAGACAAAACTTCTTCCCGAGTGCGCCCATGCCAAGCAGATATTCAGGCTTAACACGAGTACCGAAAAGCGGAGTCTCTTCAATCTCCTCGGCGGACAGGTCGATAACCTGGCTAACAGAATCCGCCAGGACGCCCATGACCAGACTCTCTCCCTGAAACATGATCTCCGTGATGATGATGCAGGAGAATTTGGAAATGCGGCTGGGTGACAACCCGAACTTCACGGCCAGATCGACTACCGGGACGACCTTGCCGCGCAAATTCGTGACGCCGCGAATCCATGCCGGAGTGTTGGGCACAAAAGTGACGGTTTCGTACTCGACAATCTCGCTCACTTTCGCGATTGCGATCGCGTACTCCTCGCCCGCAGTGAGGAAAGTGAGATATTGTGTTGTGCTCAAAGGGAGTGGTTGGTTCCCTTGGTTTGAAGCTCCCATAATTCAGATCCTCTGATCTCTTCGTGTGCTCTAGAACGGAGCGAAGTTAGCTTCTTCCTCAGCCTTATGATTGGCGTGCTGAGTCAGGCTGCTTTGTGCGGACGCGTTCCTGAAGGCCGGATTCAGAGGCATGCTCACATGCTGTTTGCCGTCGCGCTTGCGGTTGGCACTTTGTTCTCCGGTCACGCGGAAGAAGGTCATTAACTGCTGCAGTTGTTCGGACTGAGCCGCCAGTTCCTCGGCAGTGCTGGAGAGTTCTTCCGCGGAAGACGCATTTCGCTGCGTGACGGAGTCCACCTGAGACATAGCCTGATTGATTTGAGTAACTCCGCCGGATTGTTCCGTGGATGCCGCCGCAACATCTTGCACCAGGTCAGCAGTCTTCTTGATCGATGGCACCAGGTCGGTGAGCAGTTGCCCCGAACGTTCCGCTACACTCACGCTCTTTCCCGCGAGTCCGCCGATTTCCTGTGCCGCCAACTGGCTTCTCTCGGCTAACTTTCGGACTTCCACAGCAACCACAGCAAACCCGCGGCCCTGGTCTCCGGCGCGCGCGGCTTCGATGGCCGCGTTGAGGGCAAGGAGGTTGGTTTGATACGCGATCTCTTCGATCACCGATGTCTTGGCGGCAATCTGCTTCATCGCTTCAACGGTCTCTTTCACCGCGTTACCACTTTCCTCGGCGGCCAGTGCGCCCTTCGTAGCCGCCTGTTCCACTTGCCGGCTGTTATCGGCGTTCTGGCTGATGGAAGCATTCATCTGCTCAAGGCTGGAACTCATCTCTTCCACAGAAGCCGCCTGCTCGCTGGTCCCCTGAGAAAGACTTTGCGACGAAGCAGACACTTGCTGCGCTGCCGATGCCACTGCCGCCGAGCCCTCGCGCACGTCGCGAATGATGCTGGAAAGCCGACGGCTCATCTCCTGCATGGCCTTCTGAAGTTGGCCCGTCTCGGATTGATTGGTAACGGCAATCTCCTTCGTCAGATCACCGCTGGCAATCCGCTCCGCATGCTGCACCGCTTGCTGAATGGGCACGGTAATGCTCTTGGTCACGCTAAGAGCCACCAGAGGAGCAACAATCATCGTCACCACAAAAAGTAAGAATGCAATGCGGCGGCCGTTGGTGAAAGCCTCCTGGCCTTCCTTCATACTCTGCTCCATGGCGGTGGTCTGCAGATCGATAAACTTCTGCCACGAAGCACGATAGGTATCCAGCGCGGGGATCACTTCTTCGCTCAAGGCGGCCAGCGCCTGATCACGTTTCTTGTCGCCCAACAATTTCTTGGCCTTGTTCCGCGCAGAGATGTAAGCCTGCCGGTTCTGAGTAACGATCTCAAACATGTCCCGCTCCTGCTGGGAGCTGAGACTCTTCTCGATTACCGCAACCTGCTTGCTGATTTCCTGGCTGACCGCGTCGTTTTCAGCATTCAGCTTTTTCTCTTGCTCTGGATCTGTGACCTCAAATAATTGCAGAGTAATGCGGGCATTGGTGATCGAGTTCTCGATGGTCTGATGCGTCTCCTCAACCGTGTTGTACCGCTTCTGCAACGTGGCCGACATGTCGGAATTCAGATGGCCGAGCCAGGTCAGTCCAAAACCGCCTGCGGCAATGACGCACAGCAGGATGGTCCCAAAGACCACTCCCAGCCGCGTGCCAATTTTTTGATCTCCCCAATTCTTCATGGTGCTATCCCTCTCTCAGAAATTACTTTTTTTCTTTTTTCTTATGCTTGCGTCTGCAAACCCGATTGCATCATTCCCCGCAGCAGGCTGGGCACGTCGAGGATCAGCCCGACACGTCCGTCGCCTAGCACGGTGGAACCTGCGATTCCAGGAACCGAGCGGAACGCCCTGCCGAGTGGCTTCACGACTGTCTGCATGTCGCCGAGCAACTCATCCACTGCGATTCCAGCTTGAAACTCGTTCATTTTCACGACCACAACGTTCTCCCGCTTTGGGGCCTTGCCGGACAGGCCGAACACCTGCCTGAGCCGGATATAAGGAATCGCGTCGCCGCGCAGACTGAGAATTCCGCTGGCTTCCGTGCTGCGCTGCTCGATCGGTAACTCCGTACATTCGGTCACATGCTCCAAAGGCACGACAAAAGTTTCCGCGCCAACCTTTACGGAGAAGCCTTCAATAATCGCCAGCGTCAGAGGCAATCGAATGGTAATGATGCTGCCTCTTCCTTCGGTACTCGTTACCTCGACCGTTCCCCGGAGGGTATCAATGTTGCGCCGGACTACGTCGAGTCCCACGCCTCGCCCGGAGAGATCGGTGACCGAATCCGCGGTAGAGAATCCCGCCCGGAACACCAAATCGTAAATCTGCTCGTCGCGAAGTTCGTCCTTCTTTGACAAAATCCCCAGGCCTTTCGCCTTATCCAGAATTCGTGCGCGGTCAAATCCGGCTCCGTCGTCTTCCAGTTTCACAACGATGTTGCCGCCGCTATGAGCGGCCGTCAGCCGGATCACTCCGCAAGGATTTTTGCCTCTGCTCCCCCGCAACTCAGGCTTCTCCAGGCCGTGATCGACAGCATTTCGCACCAAATGCAGCAAGGGATCCTTCAGCAGTTCGAGCACGGTGGTATCGACTTCGACATCTCCTCCCACAACCTCAAGCCGTGCCACTTTCCCATGGCTGCGGGCCAGGTCTCTTACCGAGCGCACAAATTGCCTGAACGTCGGTCCCACAGGCACCATGCGAATGCTCATCATTTCGTTCTGCAAATCAAGGTAGAGGCGCTCCGCTTCACGATGCATCTCGAGAATCACGCGTCCTTGCTCGCCGCCGAGCTGCTCGATCATCTGCCGCAGCCGGCCCTGCGCAATGACGATCTCTCCCGTCAGGTTCAACATGTGGTCGAGCTTCTCGACGTCTGCTCGCAAGGTTCGGTGGGCAGCCGCCGTTCCCGGATCTGCCTTTGCCGCAGCAGATTCTCCCAGGCTCTCCCCGCTTGTCACCACTCTCTTCGAACGCTTTTCCACCTCACGCGCGATTTCTTTCCGGAGTTCCTGTTGCCTGGGACTAAGCTCATGGTTTCCACTTGACGAAGCCGAGATCATGGCGCGAAGTTCATCCACAGCCTTTAGAAGCAGGGAAATCAGATCTGGCGTAGGCAGAGACTGCTGCTCGCGAATAATATCCAGCAAGTCCTCAACAACATGCGCAAACCCGGCGAGTTCGTTCAACTCGAGAGAGCGCGCATTCCCCTTGATGCTGTGAGCGACTCGAAAAATCGTATGTACCAGTTCGGGATCGGAAGGGCTCGATTCCATCTGGAGCAGCACTTGCTCCACTGTGTCCAGTCCCTCCTCCGATTCGGCGAGGAACGATGCGAAGACCGCATCACGATCGAAATCCGCTAAGTCCACCGTTCCTCCTCTCGTCGAAGCACATTTGCGATGCCGATGCTTTTCATTCAGAAATCGCCGCCAAACCTCTCACAGCTGGTCGAAATTCTTAATCGTCGTCATCCCGTCTGTTATTTGGAAGACAAGCCTGCGGCCGTGCTTACCCGAGACCTCTTTTTCCACGACCGGGATGCCCGCAGAGCGGAGAAATTCTTCTGCAAGCTGCACGTTTCTCGCTCCGACCGAATTGGATAAATCCACAGCAAAAGCGCTGGAGCCGCCGAAGATTTTCGCCTGCAGATTTCTGATTTCACATCCCAACGCCCGAACCTTGCTCAACAATTCAGAGTTGGCATTGTTGCCATAGCGCAGGCGGTTCGGCCCATCCGTCGGCCCTTCGGGCAACAGATAGTGATTCATGCCTCCGGCGCGCTTGTGTCTGTCCCACAAGCAGACCGCTGCGCACGAACCCAGGATGGTCGAAATCGTGATCGGTTCACGGGTTACAAAAACCTGGCCCGGGTAGAGAAAGTGCCGAGGCTCTCTGGCGTCCGCGTGCTCGAACCCTTTCAGCGCTTCATCGGGCAGGACTGCAGGATTAAATTTGGGGATGGTCTCTCTCATGCTCTCATCTCTGGTCCATCACTTCTGGCCGCCGAAGCGATGTCTCTGCCAAACAACAGCGGGCCGGCCTCGTTGCTTAGGAGGTTGAACAGCTCAAAATCTGACCTGTCAAAGGCGGTCTTTTGAGGAAGCAGGCGCAAGATTGCAACAATGGCGATGGTCTGCTTCGCGACGATTATTGGAACGAAAGCTTGGGCAAGTCCCTTGCCGGTGTGATCGCGGCCCGACAGATTGATGTGGCACTCTCCCCGCATTACGCGCTGGTGTCCGGTGTCTCCCAGTGCTTTCTGCAGGTCATAATTCTCTAGATCGATTCCAAATGACCAGAAAACTCGGAAGCTCGCGGTGCGGCGGTCGACAGTGAACAGGCCCATCTCTTCGGAACCGAGAAAGGCGCCTACAATCTCGCGCAGGCCGTCGATCGCATCTTCTTGATCGCGGCTGTCCGCCAACCTCTTGCGCGCAGCCCGCAATCGCGCTTCGTTCATCGAATCAGCGTTCATCGAATCAGCGCCCGAGGACTTCGCGCCAACTGCCTCGATTCTTCTTGTGTTCATAGAGTCCTCTGTCGTTGAATCGAGTTTGAAAAACTCTTTTCACAACTGGCTTATTCGCCCAGGTAGCTCTGTATCAGCGCAATTAATTCCGTTCCATTCACCGGCTTCGTGACGTAGTCGTTGCACCCGCTTTGAAATCCGGCCTCCATGTAGGATTCTTCGCCGCGCGTGGTAACAAGAACGATAGGAATCTCCCGCGTGCTCGGCTGCTGACGCATTTTCTTGCAAGCCTCAAAGCCATTCATGCGGGGCATCACGACATCCATCAAGATCAGATCGGGATGCTCCTGTTGAGCTTTCTCAACCGCCTCCTGCCCATCGCATGCGGTTACACACTGATACGTGGTGCGCCTTTCCAGAATTTCGCGCTCCATCATCAATGCGGTTTTGGAGTCATCCACCACCAGAATTTTCTTTGCCATGAGTTCTCCTCGAATTTTGTTCCGAGGTTACGCCGGAGATTTAGAAGAGCTCCGTGCCACAACTTCTAGACTCTGTTTTCTAAGACCAAGCCAATTTGGACGCATTCGTAATCGTGTGCATCGCTCACCGTGTTGCCGCAAGTCTTTCCACGTCCACACACTAACCACATTAGTAGTCTTTAACATGGCAATACGTCACATCGGTAGTTACCGGAGTAATTGCGCCCTGGGCTGGGCGTTCATAGGCCTTAAGCTGAGCGCGCATGCGCTCCAGGCAGGAGCGCCGTTGGGATGCTTTCCCCTTGAACCGGTCGGTCAATCGATCTGTGACCTCCGCTCACCTCGACTTGAATCGCACGTCTACTACCTTGTACAGTACTGTTTCTCGCTTTCTGGTTCTTCACGTTCCTCCACAAACAGGAGTCTGCTTCATGCGTCACGCTGTGATCGTGCTGATCGCTGTCTGCAGTTTCGCTGCGATTCCGTTTCCGGCAGCTGTCTTCGCCCAAACCGCCGACGAACTAATAGCCAAGAACATTGAGGCTCGCGGCGGAATGGAAAAGATCAAGGCCATCAAAACCATGCGCATGACTGGAAAATTCGACGGTGGAGGCGGATTTGTCGCCAGCGTGGGCCAGGAGAATCAGCGCCCCGAGCTGATCCGAGAGACCTTCACCTTGCAGGGGATGACGCAGGTGCAAGCGTATGACGGCTCAGCGGGCTGGCAGATTCAGCCGTTTAACGGTAGAAAAGATCCCGAATTAATGGGCGAGGACGATGTGCGGGATCTGCTGTTGGACGCGGATTTCGAGGGCCCGCTCGTCGACTACAAAGAGAAAGGCAACACGGTGGAGTTTCTGGGGCATGACGTGGTGGATGGAGACGACGCGCTACGCCTGAAGATAACTCTGAAGAACGGCGACATTATTTATGACTACCTCGATCCCGATACCTTTATCGAGATCCGCAGAGACATTCAGCAGTTCATTCGAGGCTCGGTTCGGGAACGCGTCATGGGCCTGGGATCGTATAAGCCCGTGAACGGCGTGATGTTCCCGTTCTCCATCACGCAGGGCCCAAAGAATCACCCAGACGATCAGATGATTACCATCCGTAAGATGGAAGCGAATGTGACGATCGATCCCGCCGACTTTATGTTGCCGCCATCTTTGAGGACGGAAGAAAAAAAGTCGGGATTGGTCGGGATTCACTGATTGGCGGAAGCGGTGATCTCCAAGGGCATCATCCTGAGCGCAGCCGAAGGGATCTCCCAGCAAAGAATATTTCATCTGAAAACTTATTCACATAAAAAGGACTTGCAAACATGAAAGCATCCGCTTCCTTTTGGGCAGTCACGTTGCTAGCTCAAGCTTTGTGGTTCGCACCCTTGCGGGTTGCAGCGCAGGAACCCTACCGCTTCGACGCGGCAACCGTTTCCGGTTTGCCAGCGCGCAACATCGGTTCCGCCACCATGAGTGGGCGTATTGCCGCTCTGGATGCTGTTGAAGAAAACGGCCGTATCACGGTTTTTGTGGGCGCAGCGAGCGGCGGCGTATGGAAGTCGGTGAATGGCGGGACCACCTACAAACCGGTCTTCGACCGCGAAGATGTGCAGTCGATTGGCGCGGTGGCGATTGATCCTTCGAATTCGAAAACGGTTTGGGTGGGTACCGGGGAAGCATGGACGCGCAACAGTGTATCGGTGGGCGATGGCTTGTACAAATCAACCGACGGCGGCGAGAACTGGGCGAACGTCGGCCTGAAGGACAGCGAGCACATCGCCAAGATTCTGGTGAATCCGGGCGATAGCAATAACGTTCTGGTTTGCGCGACCGGCCATTTGTGGGACGACAACGACGAGCGCGGGATCTACCAGACAACCGACGGCGGCAAAACATGGAATAAGGTCCTTGCCGGCGCGAATGCTTCGAGTGGCTGCGCGATGATTGCTCGCAGCAAGCAGGAGCCGAAGACAATTTTCGCGGCGATGTGGGATTTTCGACGAAAGGGTTGGACGTTCCGCTCGGGTGGACCGGGCAGCGGGATCTTCAAATCGACCGACGGCGGAGCAACCTGGAACGAGATCAGCGAGAAGAATGGGAAGGGGTTGCCGCCGAAGCCTTACGGGCGCATTGCTGTGCAGGTAGCGGAGTCAAAGCCAAACGTGGTGTATGCCAACATTGAGGCTGAAAAGGGACGCGGCCTGTATCGCTCCGACGATAATGGAGCCAACTGGACCAAACTGGACGCAAGCAACTACATGCTATGGCGGCCGTTTTATTTCGGCAATCTGATTGTCGATCCCAAAGACGAAAACAAAATTTTCAAACCCGATCTAATTCTTCTCCTAAGCAACGATGGCGGCAAAACCTTCAATGTAGTTTCGAACGCGGCCCATGGCGACTTCCACGACGTCTGGATTAATCCTAAGAACACGAATACCGTGATTGCAGGCGACGATGGCGGCCTGTGGCGCAGCGAAGATGGCGGCAACCGCTGGAAGCACCAGATGAACCTGCCGGTCTCGCAGTTCTATCACGTCAGCGTCGACAACGCGGATCCCTATCATGTCTACGGCGGACTGCAGGACAACAGTTCGTGGGTGGGCGATTCGTCGTATCCGGGCGGCGTGACGAATTCGCGCTGGGAAAACATGTTCGGCGGCGATGGTTTCTGGATGTTCGAAGACACGTCCGATCCCGATTATCTCTACGCCGAGGCACAGGGCGGCGAGATTGGGCGCGTCAACCGCTACACGCATGAGATTCGCGACATTCATCCGTGGCCGAATTACAACGAGGGCAAGCTGCGGTTCAATTGGAATACACCAATTCACATGAGTCCCAGCGAGAAGGGGACTATTTACATTGGCGCGCAATTCTTGTTTCGATCGCGCGATCATGGGCAGTCGTGGGATCGAATTTCTCCTGATTTGACGACCAACGATCCGGAGAAGGAAAAACAAGAAGAATCCGGCGGTGTGACGATCGATAATTCGTCGGCGGAAATGCACTGCTCAGTTTATTCGATCTCGGAGTCGCCGAAGAACGGGCAGGTCATCTGGGTCGGCACGGACGACGGCAATGTGCAGGTCACACGCGATGGCGCGAAGACGTGGACCAATGTAGTTGGAAACGTCAGTGGACTGGGGAAGAACTCGTGGGTATCGACCATTGAAGCCAGCCGCTTTGACGAAGCCACAGCTTACGCCACCTTCGACAGGCATACGTTCGGCGACATGAAGCCCTACGTCTATAAGACGACCGATTACGGGAAGACGTGGACCGCCCTTTCGGCGCAGGAGAGCGGCGTTCGCGGATTCGCTCACGTGATTAAAGAAGACACCGTGAACCCCAACTTACTTTTCCTGGGCACGGAATTTGGATTGTGGATTTCGGTGGACGGCGGTCAGCGATGGGCGCAGTACAAGGGAAACGACTTCCCTTCTGCGCCGGTGGACGACCTTGTTCTGCAAGCGCGCGAGTCAGATCTGGTGTTGGCGACACACGGGCGCGGAATATGGGTTATCGACGACATCTCCCCCTTCCGCGCGTTGACTCCGGATTTGATGGCAAAGGACGCGGTGTTGCTGCAGGGGCGGTCAGTTGTTCAGTATTTCGAAGTCTCCGGAGGCTGGCCTGAAGGCGACGAATCTTTTCACGGGCGCAGCCGTCCAACAGATGCAGAAATCACCTACTACCAAAAAGGTCGGCATATTTTTGGCGACCTGAAGATTGAGATTCTCGATCAGGACGGCAAGCTGGTAGACACTGTCGCCGGCTCCAAACATCGCGGGCTGAACCGCGCCGGCTGGTCGATGCACATGAGACCGCCGGCAGTCGCTCCCGCCGCCTCCGCCCTATTCGAGGCCGCGCAAGGGCCGCGAGTATTGCCGGGCACGTATACCGTAAAGCTTACAAAGGGTGATCAGACCTACACCGAGCAACTGAAGGTTGGAATTGATCCGCGCGCGAAGTATGGGATGGACGAGCGCAAGGCGCAGTTCGAACTCTCGATGAAGATCTACAAAGAACTCGAGCACATGACCTACGGCGTGGAAGCGATCGAGGGAATTCGCGATGCGGCGAATACGCGCGCTGCGAAGCTTACCGAAAAAGATTCACTCCGAAAGCAGCTCCAGCAGCTTGCCTCCGATTGCGACGCGCTTCGCTCGAAGATCGTCGCAACAAAAGAGGGTGGAATGATCACGGGTGAGGAGCGCATTCGCGAACATCTGGGACAGCTTTATGGCGCGGTAACAGGATACGACGGCAAGCCCACCGACTACCAGGTCGCGCGAACAGAATCGCTCGGCCGTGAACTGCAGGATGTGATCGACGACTTCCAGAAAACGACGCAGAAGGAATTGACCGCAGTTAATGCTGGCTTGAAGAAGAAGAAACTGGAAGTAATCGCTGTGCTCGCCGAGTCAGATTGGCAAAAGAAGAAGGATGAATCTTCGGCGGCTGGCGGGACGGGAATGCGAGCCCGGGAATCTGAAGAAGAAGGGCGGATGCGGGAGAGGGATTAGGAGGGCATCAACCGTCTCCGACTTGGCTCCCGCTACACGAGTTCCAACTCGATCTTCTTTGTCGAAGCGTCCAACTTCCTGATGCGGAATTTGAGAATCTGCCCGGTGCGCGGAGGCTCGGGCCGGGCTGGACCAGCTTCCTTCGATCCCTTCCAGCGCGCCTGCAACATGGAACCAAGTGACGAGAGATCTGGTTTAGCGTCCCGCGGAGACGATGACTCGGACGCAGCTGCAGCTTTGCTCGATTGCGCTTTCGATGAGTCCATGCGGCACTTGGCATGAATGCCTTCGCCCAACTCCACTTGGGCTTCTCCGCCTGAAACTTCCATCATCCGGCCGCTGACCACGTCTCCTTCTTTGTGTTCGGTAATATATTCATCCCACCCCGTGGGGACCAACTGTTTCATGCCCAAACGAAGCTGCCGCTTGTCGGTATCGATTACCAACACCTGCGCTTTTACAATCTGTCCAAGCTTTACTACTTCTTGCGGGTGGTTGATGCGCTTCTCCGCGCTCATATCGCCAATATGAATCATCCCCTCAACGCCTTCGGCAAGCTGCACGAAGGCTCCGAACTTCTGGATGCTAACCACCGGCCCTTCAACAACGGAACCTGCGGCATACTTTTCTGCCGCATCGGCCCAGGGATCTCCCAGGGCTTGCTTCAATCCCAGCGACATCCGGCGTTCAGCCACGTTCACACCCAGAATCACCGCATCGACGATCTCGCCCGGCTTAACAATCGTGCTGGCGCTTCTCAGCTTTTTGCCCCACGACATTTCTGAAACGTGGATCAGGCCTTCGATCCCCGGCTCCAGTTCTACAAATGCGCCGAAGTCCGCAACCCGGGTGACTGTTCCGCGGACGCGCTCTCCGACTTTGTATTTTCCCGCGACTGCATCCCAGGGTTGCGCCTGCAACTGCTTCAAGCCCACTGAAATCCGGCGCTTCTCGCCTTCGGTGGAAATCTTCAAAACCTTCACTTCCACAGGCTGGCCAACAGAAAGCACGTCGGCAGGCTTGCTCACGCGGCTCCAGGAGATCTCGCTCACGTGCAGTAAACCCTCCACTCCGCCGAGATCGACAAAAGCGCCGTAGTCGGTGAGGCTGCGGACCGAGCCGTTCACCGTGTCGCCTTCTTTCATTTCCGAGTAGCGGCGGTCTTTGGCTGAACGCTCTTGCTCTTCGAGCACAACGCGGCGGTCAACCACAACGTCCTCGTCTGCGACGTCAAGCTTGATGATGCGGCAAAGAATCTCCTGATCGACCAGCTTCATCATTTCTGCCGCGTCGCGAACTCCGCTGCGCGAGGTCGGCATGAAGGCGCGCACGCCGACGTCGACGCTGAGCCCGCCCTTGATCACGCCGGTAACGGTGCCCACAATGGTGGCCTTGTCCGCGAATGCTTTCTCCAGCGTAGCCCAGTCTTTTGGTCTCTCCACCCTCGCGCGAGTAAGTTGGTAGTAGCCTTCGGCATCGCGGCCTTTGATTGAGACCGGGAACTTGTCGCCCACTTTCACGGCCTCGCCGGCAGCCTGGAAATCCGCAAGCGGCAGAATGCCTTCGCTCTTGAAACCGATATCCACATACACCGAATCGGCGGAGACCGCGATTACGGTTCCTTGCAACTGCTTGCTGCCATCTTCGTTAGTGCGTTGGCGCGTGTGGCTTTTTTCGTATTGCGAGAGCAGATCGCCGAAGGACTCCGTCGGCTCAGTTGTGAGTTGTGAAGTCGGATCGTTGCCAGGAATGTTTGTGTTGGACATGAACGAGGAAGATCCTATCGGAATGAATCTCCATTAGAATAGCATCTGGTCGCATTTGGAATCGGCTGCCAACGGCTCACTTCAACGGCATTACTGTTGTAATACGAAAGGAAGCATCAGCCGGGTCCCCATGCCCGCGTCGATGGCCCAGATTTCTTCCCACACCAGTGCGCGGTCGCGCTCGTTCGTGCTCTTTGCGTACCACGCGCGACAGTGAGCTGCCGCTTTCTTCTGCCAGTCGGCCCTTTGAGAATCTGAAATTGGGGCGTAGGGCTGGTTCGGGTTTGCTGCGGTTAGTGTGTAGGCCTCGGCCAGGATGAGATGCACACTGGGCGTCCATTCGTCCGCCGGAAAATGTGACAGGAAACTTTCACCCTCTTTGATGATGTCGGTACAATTCGTTGCATCGGCGTTGAAGTCCCACCGGCATCGCCTGTCGAGTGCAGCCATGTGCGCTAGTTCACTCGCAGATCCCTCCGGCGCCAGCTTGAGAGCCTTCTCCAGTAGATTTCCGGTGTAATCCGTGTTGCCCAAGTGTGCACTGGTCACTGTCTGAATGTCCAACCCTTGCAACTCCTTTATCAAGGCATCGTTGTCCTCGGCGTCGATTTTCTCTTCTTCCGGAGGGACGTATAAACCCGTATTAGAGAATTCCTGACAGTCGCCAAGACGGCCGAGAACTTGATCGGCGAGCAGAATAGCGGCGGTATGCTGTTCCGGCCCGCTTTGCGCGGCCAGATCGAGCCACGTGCGTACGACGGGAATCAATTGCTTGTGGCAATGCAATGGGGCCTGCTCCCAGTGATCCGCAACTTGAGGAGCGAGGAACGACAGCATATCGAGTGTGGGACCCGATGGAAGTCGGGCGAGCATGGCTGCGCGTATGGCAAGCCAGGGCTGACCCGCCTCAGGGTTTATGGTCTTGTCTGGTTCCGGCTGACCATAGTCCAGAGTACCGCCCTGCCATTCCAGCAGAACAGCGGGCCGATCCTCGGGACGGGCCACCTTAGGGTTGCGGACGAACAAGAAATGGAAGTAAAAAGGGTCACCGGATTTGTCAATGGAATAGACCGGATTCCAGTAAACATCTCTGGCAAACTCGATCAGCCTGCCCGGCTCCTCCACACGTCTCCCGAGCAATTGCTTGGCGATAGTCTCAACAAGGCCCTGCGGATCGGAGACTCCCTCAAATTCATGAAGAATCCTAACCAGCCTGCACCCGTGATTTCTAAGCGCATCGCCCGTCTCTGTGGGTAGAGGCGGCAGTGGCTTTCCGTAGATTTGCACTGCCAGCGGCTGGTAGAAGAGTGCGAAACGGCGAACGTGTATTCCTTCGGCAAGATCGATCTCAGCATTGGATCGGAGGCACCACCGCCCTTGCAACTTTTTTTCCTGTTGCTCGGGCCGCTTTAGGTCCCAAGAAATTCCCGAGCCGTAATCGCTGCCCTTGTCCGCCGGGGTTTGAACAATGTCGTCCGGATGCTTGCGGATCCATTCCTCAACCGTCGGGAAATTCGGATTGTTAGCTTCGACGACACTCTGAGAAATGTAGGCATCGAGGGTAGGCTTCGATGTTTGTCCTCCGCTCAGCAGCGGGTATCCAAGCAGCACGAGGGACACAGCCAGGTGACGAAACTTCACTTTCGCCGGCATCGATCGCACCTCTCAGAGAGAAGAGATTCTTGCGAAGTGTATAGCTTGGGCCCTACTTTGCAACATGACCGGAGTGCAAAAAAAGCCCCACTTCTCGCGCGAAGGAGGCGCGAGAAGTGGGGCACCCGTCGGGCTGATTAACCATTACCTTTACATGCCCGGCGTCGCATCACCCGAGTGCAGCACGCGGAACGTGCTTCCGCCGCTGGACCAAACGAGCACAAGCGCGTCTTGGCCTTTCGGCACTGCAGCAAGAGCGTTCTGGACATCGGAAGCACTGCGCACCGGCTTGCGATTGACTTCCGTGATCACGTCACCGCGTTGCAGTCCGGCGTTGTCGGCCGGGCTGCCGGGTTGCACCTGCTCGACTACCGCGCCGCGCAGATCACTCGCTGCCTGAATTTGCTGCCGCACGTCCGGAGTGAGATCTTCCAGCCCCAGACCCCAGCGTGGCTTGTTGCCATTCGAGGCCTCTTTGGTTCCCTGATCGCGGCTGCCCATTTCTTCCAGCGTGACGGCAAATTTCTCGTTCTTGCCGTCGCGCAGAACCTCCAGCTTGATCGTCGTGCCGGGCTGCTTCTGTCCGACTTCAATCTGAAGCTGGCTGGCATCGCTCACCTTCTGTCCGTTGACTTCGGTGATCACGTCGCCAACCTTCAGTCCTGCTTTTGCCGCTGGCGAGCCGTCTTCAACTTGCGTGACGACCGCTCCTTCGTTGTTCTCCACATGGAAGAACTTCGCGTTCTCGGGCGTCACGTCGCTGATGCCGATGCCCATGTAGCCGTGGCGAACTTTGCCGTCACGAATGAGAGCCTCGACCGTAGGACGCACGATCTGAGTCGGGATCGCGAAGCCCATGCCCGAGAAGCTGTCGGAAGAAGAAATCAGGAACGTATTGATTCCTATGACTTCGCCGCGAGCGTCCACGAGCGGGCCACCGGAGTTGCCGGGATTGATCGCTGCGTCGGTCTGAATGAAGCTGCCGGGCGCACGCCGGTTCTGCGAGAACGGGTTGGGCCGATTCAACGCGCTCACAATACCGCGCGTGACGGTGAAGTTCATCCCAAACGGATTGCCGAAGGCCAGAACGGTTTCTCCCGGCTTCAGCTCCGTCGAATCGCCCCACGGCGCATTCGGCAAATCCGTGCCATTAATTTTGATGACCGCCAGATCGGTAAGCGGGTCGGCGCCGATCAGCTTGGCATGCATAATTCGCCGGTCCTTCAACGTGACGTTAATATCGACTGCGCCATCGATCACGTGATTATTGGTAACGATGTAGCCGTCAGGGGAGATCAGCACGCCGCTGCCGATGCCGTGTTCGATCTGCGGCTGCGGATGCATGGGGCGGTTAAAAAACGGCGCGAACATCGGCGGCAAATCCTGGGGCATTTGCTGCATCTGCTCGTCCGTCATTTGCGATTTCCCGTGTGAGGTGACCGCAACGTTTACCACCGCGGGGGTTACTCGCGCAGCCAACGTTTCCATAGCCTGATCGAGCGCGAGCAACGCGCTAACGCTGTTGGTATCGAGCGGCGTGGCGGTCGGGGATACTGCTGCTCCGGTCGCGTACGCTGGTTTGACGATTTCGTAAGCGCCTAAAGACGCTGCCATCGCGACTGCCAGAGCAGGCACAATCAGGCGGCGAGTCAAGAGGTTTTTGTTGAGCCAGGTTTTCATTTCGCATTTTCTCCTTGTGTTTTGAATCGAGGATCTCTAACAACTAAATATTTAGTTTCTAGAAGCAAAAAATTTTGCCTTCAAACAAACCTATGTCGACTTCGGCGTGACTCCTTTTCGCGTTTCGTGATCGGCAGATCGATCCGGATGATAGACCGTCAATTGCCACACGCTGACACTCCAGATGCGCCCGGATGCATCTATCTGTTCTGTGCGCAGGATGACCAACACTGCATTCGCAATGCCCGCACGCGTCGCTGGCTGATCTGCCCTAGCATTGATCACCTGCGGAGAAGGAGATTCGTGCTCCGCCAACTTTGCGGGGATCGGCGCGGCAGCGAACGCGGAGCGATGTTGCTGCCCAGTGTTGTGCTGCGGTATGGAAGATTTCGCGCCGGCCTCATCCGGAGCAAAGAGATTCAAGTTTTGCGCCGCGAAGCTCGCAGGTATCGGTTTGGCGCCGGAATGCGCGGCGCTGGCGATTGCTGTACCGGCAATCGAATTGTAGTCTGCGCCTTCGAAGCCGACCAGGTTGGGGGTGTGAGGCAACGAAATCAAGCATGCTGCTAGGACTGCGGTGACCAAGCCGAGCGCCGGCCTCCAGACTCGCGTAGCCGGTTTCTCTGCTGATCGAGCGCCTTCCAGAATGCGCGCTACTCTCTGCGCGGTAAGCTGCATTCGCTCTGCCATGGCTTGCGCCAGCGCCAACCCGCGCCGTAGAAAGCTCTTCTCCGCCACCGATACCAGGCACTGCGCATATCCACGGTGATCGGAGGTCGCAGCGAGCACGAAGTCATCGCAGGCCATCTCACGCTCACGCGCCAGGCCGCGGCCAATCCACCAAACGGCAGGATGGAAGAATAAAAGTGCGCCTACGATTTTCTGCGCCAGATTCGTCCAATCGTCCCAACGGTGTAGATGCGCCAGTTCGTGAAGAATAACGGCCTTGAGTTCTGCGGTAGTGAGATCCTTCATTGCCCACGAAGGGATCACAATTGCCGGCTTGATGAAACCGATGGCAGCGGGAACTCGGACTTTGTCGGACGTGTAAATCGCTGCCCGCCGCTTCCAACCGAACTCGCGCAAAGTGGCCAGCAGAGCGGGATGCAAGTCGCTCGCAGTTATCGGAACACAACCTTTACGCAATTGTCGCAGCTGCCAAAAGCCGAAAGCTATTTTCGCCAGCCCCGCCCCTGCAAAAATGGCCCATGCCACGAAGAGATACACGGCCCAGGAATCATATAAATGGAAAGCAGACGCACTCGCCGTGCCGGAATTGGGATGCAAACTCTCCAACACCGGCAAAGTAGTTACGGTCAGCAGAGCGGCAAGCCAAACTGCAAAGCGGGTACTGGAACTCTGCCGCTTGACCGCGTGCACCATCAGCCACCCGCACAGCGCGATGATCAAGCCTTCCGCCACGCCGTTGAGCATTCGGCTGACCAGCATTTCAGCGACCGTTTGCCAATGTTCCGTTAGCAACATCAATTACTCGCTCTCTTTCAACATCTTCCGCAGGCGGTTCAATTCCGCCGCTTCTAGTCCTCGATCCTCGAGGATATTCAGAACCAGCAATTCCTGAGAGTTTCCAAAGAACCGGTTTACCAGACGACGGATCTCCGAGCGAGTCGCCTCTTTGCGTTCGACGAGTGGCGCGTAAACGTGCGCCCGGCCATCTTTTTCGTGCTTCAAATAGCCTTTTTTCTCAAGAATACGGATGGTCGTAAGCACGGAGTTGTAGGCCAACGGAGCCTCTTCGCTCAAGCCATCGAGCACCTGTTGAACCGTTGCCGGGCCTTTTTCCCACAGCACTTCCATCAGCCGCAGCTCAGCTTCCGTAAGCGTGGCCGATTTTCGTGGCGGCAAGCACTCCTCCTCTTGTCCTCACATATTGGACGTACAAAGTATCAGATGGTCAACTAGTAAATTAGTTGCAAAGAATTGCAGTCGAGATGCCCGAGTCGAATTGGGATAGATGTGATCCTTATCACCGTCGCCAGTGAGAATAATCACCGCCTTCTTGGGCACAGTCTGCGAAGCTACGCTGTAAGAGGTGTCCTATGGCTCAAGATCAGCGGGATGTTCTGGAAGTTCTTAAGTTCGAGCTGAAATTCATCGAGGACGGTGGATACGGGCGCTCCCCGCGAACACCCTGGCGCCCTTCCTATATTTTCGAAGACTCGCTGAGTTGCTTGAACTTCAACGAGTCGGAGCGGCCGCATCCATGCAGCGAATGCCTGCTGATGCAGTTCGTTCCCCAAGAACGGCAGGAAGAGATTGTTCCCTGCCGCTTCATTCCGCTCACTGCGCACGGAGAGACGGTGAATTCGTTCTACGGCTACGGCACCCAGGAAAAGTTGGAAGATACCCTGAAGGCATGGTTGCGGAAACAGATCGCACGCATCGAGACGGAGCGCGCAGGACAAACGAATGCGTCGGCAATGCCGCAACAAGCCCGCTAGCCTTGCCGTTGGGCCTTCAGTGCCGGGGGTTTAGATGAACCGCCTTTAGAGTTGCACCCTTTATTATCGAATTTACAGCGTGAGAGTTGCCGTGAAGGATTCAGAATCCTGGATCGGGCCGAAGGTAAATCCGAACCGCTTGAAAATCCGTTGCATTCCCACGTTGTCGTGCAGCAACTCCGCCACAACTCGAACCAATTTTTCTTCGCGCGCAATCTGAATGCTACGCCGCAGTAGCTCGGTGCCGAGACCCTGGTTTTGATACTGATCCGCGATCAGGACCGCTACTTCCCCTTCATTTCTGTCGCCGCGCAGCTTGTTCATTCGTCCCACGCCCAGAATACGATGCTCATGCGTTTGCGGGTCTTTGGAATCGGCTACCAGGACCATTTCGCGATCATAACCACCAAAGCAGATTCGTAGCAGGCGGTCGTGCTCCACTCTCCGGCGCAAACTGAGCGGCGAAAAATAACGCAGGTAGACGGTGCGCTCAGAGAGTGTGCTGTGGAATTTCACCATCAGCGGCTCATCCTCAGGACGGACAGGGCGAATCGTCACTTCGTTTCCGTCCTTCATCTTCCATTGCCAGACATATTGCGACGGATAAGGACGGATTGCGGGCTGCGGCAGCTTCTCCAGAGGGGTTGACGGGCTGTGCAGCACGACTCGCGCATCCAGAGCCAATATCTGCTCCGGCGAAGCCAGCAGAGGATTGATATCGATCTCGGAAATCCACGGCTGATCGACCACAAGCTGGCTGAAGCGAACCAGCAAACTTCCCAATGCCGGCAAACTTACTGGCTTCCGTCCACGCACGCCTTTGAGAGCGTGAAAAATATGCGTCTGTTCCATCATCCGATGGGCGAGTGTGGTATTGAGCGGCGGAAGACCAAGCGCTCGGTCTTTGTACACTTCGACCAACTGTCCGCCGGAGCCGAACAGGAGCACCGGTCCAAATTGCGGATCAATACTGCTGCCGAGGATCAGTTCATAGCCATCCAACCGAACCATCGGCTGCACCGTCACTCCACCGAAGTCGCTGGCCTTTGTTTTTTCCGAAACCGCCGATTGAATGGACTTGTATGCGCTTCGAACCGCATCTTCATTCTGCAAATTCAACTTCACGCCGCCGATATCGGTCTTGTGCGTGATGGTTTCAGAAAAAATCTTTATGACAACCGGAAACCCGATCTCCCGCGCATGCCCCACCGCTTCCTCTTCGCTTCGCGCAATGCGAGTTTCAACCGTCGGGATACCGTACAGCGACAATAGCTGCTTCGATTCGAACTCATCGAGTAGCGTTCGGCCACTCGCATGAACTTTCTCGATGATCCGGCGTACGCCGCTACGCGCCGCGTCGTCGAGATCCGGGCCTGCGGCCAGGCTCGGCGTCTCGTAAAGGCTTCGCAGGTTATAGGTGTAGCGCCACATGTAAGTGAAGGCGCGTGCGGCAGTGTCGGGGAATGGGAATGTCGGAATTGCGGCAGCATTGAGAATGGACACGCCTTCCGCCGTGCTCACTCCCCCCATCCAACATGCCAGCAGCGGCTTGCCGGTAGAGGTCGCATAATCCTTCAGGCGCTTTGCCACTTCGGACGGATCAGTCATCCCCTGCGGACAGAGAATCGTTAGCAGGCCATCGCTGTTTCGATCTTTCGAAGCAATTTCGATAGCCTTGCCGTAGCGCTCGGAATCGGCGTCTCCCAGCACGTCGACAGGATTGTTGTGACTCCAGTGCGGCGGAAGAAAAGCATTCAATGCCTGCATGCTCTCATCGGACAGCACGGCAAGTTCACCGCCATTGGCAACCAGGGAATCTGTTGCGAGAACGCCAGGGCCGCCGGCGTTGGTCAGGACGGTGAGCCGGGGGCCAGTGGGGCGTGGCTGTTTGCTGAGCACCTCCGCCATATAAAAAAGGTCGGCGATGTTCTGCACGCGCAGCACTCCGCTGCGGCGGAAGGCGGCTTCAAGAACTTCGTCGCTTCCGGTGAGAGCGCCAGTGTGGGAGGCCGCGGCCCGGGACGCGGCCTCCGAACGTCCCACCTTTATGACAATGATCGGCTTGCTGAGCGCAACTTCGCGCGCGGCTGCGAGAAACGAGCGCGCGTCGCCAACCGCCTCCATGTAAATGAGAATGCTCTTCGTATGCGGGTCGTCGCCGAAGTGGTAGATCAAATCGCCCCAGCCGACATCGAGCATCGAACCGGTGGAAACAATCGCACTATAGCCCACCTGCTCGAGCGCGCTCCAATCGAGAATGGCGGTGAGCAGCGCTCCGCTCTGACTAAGGAACGCAACGCTGCCTGCTTTGGGAAGATCTTTGGCAAAGGTCGCATTCAGCCCGACCGACGGGGTCATCACTCCAAGACAATTGGGCCCAATCAAAGGCATCGAGCCGCGTTCCAATTGCTCGCGAATTCTCTGCTCCAGCGCAGAGCCTTCCGCGCCGCGTTCCCGGAATCCGGCAGAGATGACGACCGCAGATTTCGCGCCGGCATCCACGCATTCGCCAATGAGTCCAGGAATTGTGGCGGCCGGCGTAGCCAGCACAGCCAGGTCAACCGGCTCTGGCAGGTCGCGCACGCTCTTGTACGCCTTTACTCCGAGCACTGCGGAATGCTGCAGGTTCACGGGGTAGACTTTTCCGCGAAAATGGGGATGCAACAGATTCTGCAGGATGGTTCGGCCTACAGTCTCAGGTCGCTCCGTGGCTCCGATTACCGCGACTGAACGTGGATGGAAGAGCGCATCCAGTCCATACCTTTCACTGCCGGATGCCGAAGAATGTTCTTGCCGTTGCAGAAGGTCTGTCCTTGGTGCGTTCAAGAAAACTCCTGTTTCGTTTACACCCCCGGCTAGCAACTACAGGAAAGTGTATGCTTCGCATCTGCCAATTCCAACAGGAGACAGAAAACAACTGCGGGTTTGTGAACGGGAAATTCCCAGTTCTGCCGGTGTGACAATCTGGGTATTAGAGTTTCACCGACGACCAATTTAAGGCTCGGCTTCACTCTGCCGAATACTGGAGCTCCAGGACAGCGTCGGTCTTGTTGGGAAGATCGGCGAGAGCTGCCGTGCCCTGCTCGAATCCTTCTTGAAAAGCCCTCAGGTTCAGATCGCGAAAACTTGCAGGAACAGAATCCGCAACCGCTTTGCGAACCGCATCGGCCTCCAACAAATGCGTAAGGGCGGTGAAGAATCCAACCATTACCGAGTTCAACACCATCTTCTTGCCGAGTTCTTCCGCAATGCGCGTTGCCGGCACACTATAAATTTTGATTTCTTTTTGCTTGTCGAGCTCAGATACGCGCACCAGATCCTGCTCCACGATCAAGGTGCCGCCGTCTTTCAGCTCCGGGCCAAAGCGAGCGTAGGCTTCCTGCGACATAACAACGAGAATGTCTGGCTGCGTGACGTAGGGATACAGTATCGGCGAATCGGACAAAATGAGTTGAGCGCTGCACGCACCACCGCGCGCTTCTGGTCCGAAATTCTGCGTGACGGTGGCAAAGCCATGCTGGAAAATCGAGGCGGCCTTGCCCAGCACCATGGCCGAGAGAATCACTCCCTGTCCCCCGAATCCTGCAATACGAATCTCAGTTAGCTGCATACGGTCTCCGCTTCTTCTTCTTCGTAAGGAAGCTCCACAAATTTTTCGCCGAGCGAGTGTACATACTGCGCGCGCATCATGGCCTGATAATCAGGCCGGTCGCAGTCAACGAATTTGCCAACAACGATTTCGCCGCTCATCGTCAGCCCGACCTCTTTCGTCGGGGCGCCGTTCCGCACCTTGCTTTTCTCTTTGTAGTACTTCATGGTGTCGAGCGAGTCGCCGAGCTTGTTACGGCGTTGGTAGAGCGTGGGGCAGGGCGAGATCACCTCGATAAACGAAAATCCCTTTTTCTGAAACGCCTCGCTGATCGACCTCGCCAGTTGCCGCACATGGAAGGTGGTCCAGCGCGCCACGTAAACGGCTCCCGCTGCTTCTACCAGGTGCGGCAGATTGAACGCAGGCTCGAACGTGCCATATGGATTGGTCGAGGTGGTCGCATGATCCGGCGTGGTAGGCGCGGTTTGGCCCCCAGTCATAGCATAGATCAGGTTGTTGACGCAGATGACTTTCAGGTCGATGTTGCGCCGCGCGGCATGGATCAGATGATTGCCTCCGATTGCTGAGAGATCGCCGTCACCGGAATAAACCACAACGTTCAGTTTCGGATTCGCCAGCTTGAGGCCGGTAGCGAATGGAATCGCGCGGCCATGCGTAGTATGGAACGAATCGAGCTTCACATACCCGGCGACGCGGCCGGTGCATCCGATGCCGGAAACCAGCGCGAGCGAATCCAGATCGATCTTCGATCCGATCAGCGCGCGTGCGAAGGAATTGACTGTGGTGCCGATTCCGCAACCGGGGCACCAGATGTGAGGCATTCGGTCGGTACGTAAAAAAGATTCGACCGGATTGATCAGGTCGGTGTTCAAATCCGTGCTCATCGGCTTGCCTCCACAATTACCTTGAGAATCTCCTCGGGGTCATGCACTCCGCCTCCGGCGTGCGTTATACAGAACGTTTTGGCCTGCCCATTCGTCGCGCGCTCGACCTCCAACGCCATCTGTCCGAGATTGAGCTCAGGAACAACGAAGGCTTTGACTTTCTTCGCGAGCTCGCGAAACTTATTTTCAGGAAATGGCCAGGCAGTGATGAGCCTCAACTTGCCCACTCGCAGACCGCGCTGTCGTGCGGCATCAATCGCACGCTGCGCCACGCGAGACGTGATTCCGTAGGAGACAACAACCACATCCGCATCCTCGAGGTGCTCTTCCTCGAACATCGCGATGCGATCGACTGAACCGCGAATTTTGTTTTGCAGGCGGCGGACCAGCTTGTCCTGCGTCGCCAGCGTCATGTTCGGGTAGCCGCGTTCATCGTGCGTCAGGCCAGTCACGTGAAATTTATAGCCTTCGCCGGCGTGCGCCATCTCAGGGACCATATCGCCGTTGGTTCCATACGGCAGATAGTCCTCCACCGACTTCTTGGTGTGTTTTCGCGGAACGACTTCAATCTGATCGGCGGGCGGGATCACAACTTTTTCTGTCATGTGCCCAACCACCTCATCCATCATGAACATGACGGGCACGCGAAACTCTTCGGAGAGATTGAATGCCTTAATCGTCAGATCAAAACATTCCTGAGGAGAATTTGGACAGAGTGCAATTATCGAATAGTCGCCATGAGAGCCCCATCGCGCCTGCATCATGTCGGCTTGTGCTGGGAGCGTGGGCAATCCTGTCGACGGACCGCCGCGCTGCACGTCCACGAACACGCAGGGAGTCTCAGTCATAGCTGCGTAGCCGATGTGCTCCATCATGAGCGAAAAGCCTGGGCCGGAGGTCACGGTGAACGCCTTTGCCCCGCCCCAAACCGCGCCTTGCAGCGTGATCGAGGCCGCCAATTCATCTTCCATCTGGATGAAAGTTCCGCCCACGGTTGGAACGCGAGCCGCGAAACGCTCGACCACCTCGGTCGATGGCGTGATCGGGTATCCCGATGCGAAGTTGGCTCCCGCTGCCAGCGCACCTTCGCAGCAGGCGTGGTCGCCGTCAATAAAATGTTCGCCGGTCAAAACGCCGCCAGGATCTGCTTTCACTTTTCACCTCCGGTTTTTGTTTCGCCCTTCGTGCTGTCGGCCTTTGCCGTGTTGCCCTTCGAGCCGTAGATGGCGAAGTCTGGGCAGTACATGCCGCACAAGTCGCAGCCGCTGCATTTTTCCGGGTGAACTACGTGCGGCAAGTGATATCCCTTGGCATTGAAGGCCGAAGAAAATTCCAGCACATGGGTGGGACAAAACTCGATACAGAAGCCGCAAGACTTACAACGCTCGACGACTATGGAAACGCGTCCTTTTGCCACTGGTCCCCCACGCTTAAGGAGTGTTTGGGCGCTCCTGAAATTCGATGTGATTATGCCGTGCGGTGCGGGCCGAGCGATGTGATGGAAGTCACCCTTGTGGGTGAGAGAGAACACATTTCCCGAGCGGCAAGACCTCGCTGTCGCTCGAATTTCGGTTGTTATCGAAAGCCTTGCTCCTTGGTGTTGTGAAATACAGCACGTAGTGATTCGGATCACGGCACGAGGTTACAGAGGTGCGTTAGAACTGTGCTGTTGGAAAGGAGACCAAGATGTCTATCAAAAGATTAGGTTCGATGTTTGTGGCGCTTATCATACTCACCTGCGCTGGCGCCGCGCAGGATCAACCGCAGGGCCAGTCAGGCAAGGTGATCGAACACGTACCGGTCAAGGCAACCTCAGCCGCCTCCGGCGCGGAAATGTTTAAGTCTTATTGCGCGGTCTGCCACGGCGCCGATGGTAGAGGGAACGGCCCGGCGGCCGGTGCATTGAAGGCAACTCCGGCTGATCTCACCATTCTGAGCAAGAATAACGGCGGCAAATTTCCCGCCATGAAAGTTTCTTCCTCGATTCGAGGTGACGCGAGCGTGCCTGCGCACGGATCAAAGGATATGCCGGTATGGGGCCCGCTGTTTTGGGGTATGAGCCAGGGCCACGAGGGCGAGGTGCAGCAGCGGGTAGCTAACCTTACGAAGTATATTGAGTCTCTACAAACGAACTAGATTTTGTAGTCGGTTCGTTCGAGTAAGCGTCAGGTAATCTCGCATGGGGATTTTTTGCTGTCGTTCGAAGACAAAGAATCCCCGGCAGACTTTCGAAGGCATCTCTGCAAACGGCCAGGCGGAGGTAGATCTAGTTCCCCGCCAGAATCTTCGACGCTTCGCGGCCCGACACCTTGACGTGCTGCGCGCTCTTCACCGCCTTCATATATTGTGCGCGTTCGAACGCGGAAGGATCGCCACAGCGTAACTGGCTCATACCGCCCTTCATCTGCCCCACCGATTCGTATTCGTGCACATCCAGCCATTCCTGCACGCCGCGTTCGACATGTCGGAGATGCCCAATTCCATTGCGCAGCAGTGCGGAACACAGCATGGTGACGTCGGCCCCCACCATCAGCAGTTTGATCACGTCTTCCGGCCCGTGCACACCGCTGGTAGCTGCAAGGTTCGCGCGAATCCGGCCGAAGAGAATGCCAATCCAGGTTAGCGGAAGCCGCAACGCTTGCGGAGTGCTGAGCAGAACGTTGGGTTCGATCTCGAGCTCTTCAAGATTGATGTCAGGCTGATAGAAGCGATTGAACAAAACCAACCCATCCACCCGGGCGTCGTCGAGGCGCTTGGCCATGTTAGCCATGTTGCTGAAGAACGGACTGATCTTCAAAGCAACAGGAATCGTGACCGCCGACTTTACAGCTTTCAAAATATCGATATATCGCTTCTCAATCTCGCTGGAAGAGACCTCCGGATCCGTCGCAAGAAAATAGATATTGCATTCCAGCGCATCGGCTCCCGCCTGCTCGATCTTCCTGGCGTATTCCGTCCATCCGCCGACGGTCGAACCATTCAGGCTGGCAATGATGGGGACGGATACTGCCGCTTTGGCTTTGCGGATGTGATTCAGATATCCCTCCGGGCCAAGGCGGAATTCTCCCGTTTGAGGAAAAAACGAGGTCGCCTCGGCAAAGCTGTCCGTGTCCGCGTTCATGTAGTAATCGAGTTCCAATTCGTCATGCCGCAGTTGCTCTTCGAAGAGCGAATACAGCACCACCGCCGACGCTCCAGCATCCTCAAGCTGCCGGATAGTATCAATTTCATGCGACAGCGGCGATGCCGATGCTACAAGCGGTGTACGAAGTTCTAAACCCATGTAAGTAGTTCTGAGGTCAGCCATAACATTTCCTCGTCATTCAAGAGTGTTGGAGTGGCACAGCGCTTTAGCGCTGCGTTAAGCAATTACCCAAGCCGTAGGATTTAGCCGCTAAACGCGGAGCTTTTTCACTGGGTCTCCGCTGGTTCTTTTTCCTCTTTGCGTTGTGCAAGATATTCATACAAGCGGAAGCGAGCTTCAACGTCGTGCTGCGCCTTTGCCCATAGTTGCTTGGCATCGTCGGGATGGCTCTTGGTCAGCATCTTGAAGCGCGTTTCCATCTGCATGAAGTCCTGAACCTTGCGCGTGGGCGTGCGCGAATCAAGGATAAGTGGATTCTCCCCTTGCGCGGCACGATCCGGATGATAGCGGTAGAGCAGCCACTGGCCAGAGTCAACCGCCGCTTTCTGATCTGACATCCCCGTAGTCATGTTGATGCCATGTGCAATGCAGTGCGAGTAAGCGATGATGAGGCTGGGACCATCGTAAGCTTCCGCCTCCAGAAACGCCTTCAGAGTGTGCTCGTCTTTGGCCCCCATCGCGACGCTCGCGACATAGACATTGCCGTAACTCATTGCGATCAGCCCAAGATCCTTCTTCGGACCAGGCTTGCCACCGGCGGCAAATTTTGCAACCGCCGCGCGCGGCGTCGATTTTGATGCCTGGCCGCCGGTGTTGGAATAAACCTCAGTGTCGAGCACAAGCACGTTTACGTTGCGGCCGCTGGCCAGCACGTGGTCGAGGCCGCCGTAGCCAATGTCATAGGCCCAGCCGTCACCGCCCACGATCCAGACACTCTTCTTCACCAGTAGATCCGCGAGCGAAAGCAGTTGCTTCGCTTCCGGCGAAGAATTGCCTTGAAGCTTCTCTTTCAACAGGTCAACCCGCTGCCGTTGCTCGTGAATGTCCGCCTCATCTTTCTGCGGAGAGTTGACAAGCGCTGCGGCGAGTTCTTCGCCAATGACAGCTGCCGCGCGTTTCACCAACTCGCGAGCGAACTCGGTTTGCTTGTCGATCGACAAACGGAAGCCAAGGCCGAATTCGGCGTTGTCTTCGAACAAAGAGTTCGACCATGCCGGCCCGCGGCCCTGGGCGTTTTTCGTCCAGGGAGTAGTGGGAAGATTTCCTCCGTAGATGGATGAGCAGCCAGTCGCGTTGGCGATGACGGAGCGGTCGCCGAACAACTGCGACATGAGTTTGAGATAAGGCGTCTCGCCGCATCCTGAGCAGGCCCCCGAGAATTCGAAGAGCGGCTCCTGAATCTGCTGTTGGCGGATGGTTGTGACCTTGATGTTGCGGCGATCGAGTTCCGGAATTTTCAGGAAAAAATCCCAGTTATCGCGCTCGGGCACGCGCAGCGGAGGTTGCGGCACCATGTTGATCGCCTTCAGCCGCGTCTCGGCTTTGTTTTTCACGGGGCAGACTTCCACGCAAATACCGCAGCCGGTGCAGTCCTCAGGCGCCACTTGCAGCGTGTATTTCAGCCCTTGAAATTCTTTGTCGCGTGCCGTCGTGGACTTAAAAGTGACGGGAGCGCTTGCCAGCTCTTTCGTGTCGTAAACTTTCATGCGGATCACGGCATGCGGGCAAACCATCGCGCACTTGCCGCACTGGATGCAGATGTTCTCATCCCACGCGGGGATTTCCAGAGCGAGGTTGCGCTTTTCCCATTTCGCAGTGCCGGTCGGGAATGTTCCGTCCACCGGGAAGGCGCTGACTGGCAACTCGTCGCCTTTCCCGGCGTAGATCATGCCGAGCACATTTCCCTCAAACGCAGGAGCCTCGGACGAAAATGGCGCTGGCATTTCGATGGTGCTGGTAAGTTTGGCGGGAACCTTTACTTCGAACAAGTGCGATAGAGTCTCGTCCACTGCCTTCATGTTCTTCTGGACGATCTCTTCGCCCTTTTTGCCGTACGTATCGCGAATCGATTTGCGAATGGCCTCGATCGCCTGCTCTTTCGGCAAAACCTTCGAGATAGCGAAGAAGCAGACCTGCAGAATCGTGTTCATGCGGCTGCCCATGCCACTGTCGCGCGCCACCTGGTAGGCGTCAATCACATAGAACTTTGCTTTCTTGTTGATGATTTGTTCCTGCACGGCTCGCGGCAGATGATCCCAAACTTCATCCGCTCCGAATGGGCTGTTGAGCAGGAAAGTGCCGCCGGAGACCAATGCGCTAAGCATGTCGTAGCGCTCGAGAAAAATCCATTGGTGACAGGCGATGAAGTTAGCCTTCGACACAAGATAGCTGGAACGAATCGGTTGCGGCCCGAAGCGCAGATGCGAAACTGTCATCGCTCCCGATTTTTTCGAGTCGTAAACGAAGTAGCCCTGGGCGTAGTTGTCAGTGTTCTCGCCAATGATCTTGATCGAATTCTTGTTCGCGCCGACCGTGCCGTCCGCGCCGAGCCCATAAAACAGCGCTCGGACCACATTCTCCGGCTCCGTCGAGAACTCCGGATCGTAGGAAAGGCTTGTATGGCTGACATCGTCCTGAATGCCGAGCGTGAAATGATTCCTGGGTTGATCCGCTTTGAGATTGTCATAAACCGCTTTCACCATCGCCGGCGTGAACTCTTTCGAAGACAGGCCGTAGCGCCCGCCTACGATGGACGGCTCCGTTTTCACTTTGCCGTATCCAAGCTTCAAGCCTTCATGGAAGGCATTGACTACATCCAGATACAGAGGTTCGCCAACCGCTCCCGGTTCTTTCGTCCGATCGAGAACAGAAATCTTACGCACGCTGGCGGGCAGAGCTTCGAGGAAGTGTTTGGTTGAGAACGGCCGATATAAGTGGACTTTGAGCAATCCAACCTTTTCCCCGCGCACGTTCATGGCGTCGATCGTCTCATGCGCCACTTCCCCTCCGGATCCCATGATCACGATTACTCGTTCCGCATCGGGTGCGCCAACATAATCGAAGAGATGATAGGAACGTCCCACAACTTTTTCGAACTTTTCCATGGCCGCGAGGACCTTTTCCGGGCATTCGTCGTAGAAAGAATTAGCCCGTTCGCGCATCTGGAAGAACACGTCAGGATTCTGCGCCGTACCGCGCAGAACCGGATGATCCGGTGAAAGCGCCCGCTGGCGATGCTCGAAAACGCGGTCCATATTAATGAGCGCGCGCAGGTCATCATCGCTGAGCATTTCAATCTTGTTCACCTCGTGCGAAGTGCGAAATCCATCGAAGAAATGAAGGAACGGTATCCGTGATTCGAGCGAGGCAGAATGCGCAATGAGAGCCATGTCCATCGCTTCTTGCACCGAATTCGAGCAGAGCATGGCCCAGCCGGTCGTGCGGCAGAACATTACGTCGCTGTGATCGCCGAAGATCGAAAGGGCATGAGTGGCGAGAGTTCGCGCCGTTACATGGAACGCCGCCGACGTCAACTCTCCCGCAATCTTGTTCATGTTGGGGATCATCAGCAACAAGCCCTGAGATGCGGTAAACGTGGTCGCGAGGGCCCCGGTCTGTAATGCACCGTGAACCGCTCCCGCAGCCCCGCCTTCGCTCTGCATCTCCGCGACATGCGGCACAGTTCCCCAAATGTTCTGAATTCCCTGCGACGCCCACTCGTCCGCCCACTCGCCCATCCCAGAAGAAGGAGTAATAGGATAAATGGCAATTACTTCATTGACGCGATAGGCGACGTGCGCCACTGCCTCGTTCGCGTCCATGGTCTTAATTTTACGTTTTGCGCTCATCTCTCCCCCAGACTGAAATTTGGTGGTCGGTTCGTAGGATTCGTCCTGACTGTTGCAATCATCAGCGATGGAACCCTCAGGCGTCTGCAAAAGAGATCACAGCAAGCTGTGATTTCGGTCACATCCCGAACAAGACGCAAGTCGGGAATCGATTATTGCGGAATTCACACCGGAATCTCCCAGGCGCCCTATGTGAGCCAAATCACACTTTGCTGTGTCTTGTGGCACAGCGAAGAAATTCAAGCGGACTGACACTAGCCACAGAAATGAGACGGGATCAGCTATTTCGCGCTTAACACCGCGTGAATGGCTGCTTCATGGTCTCTCTAGGAAGGTGACCAATGATCTCACCCTACGGAATGGAAATCGTAGAATGCTGCCTTACTTGCAAATTGCGTGCCGATCGCATCTTCTGCGACCTTCCACCCTCCGCGCTGCAGGCTTTCGAGGAAATCAAGTACACCACCGCGTATCCCGAGGGCGCTGTGCTTTTCGTGGAAGGGAAGACAATGATCGTGAAGATTGCCGAGGCTGGCGAAGTGCTGGGCTTGAGCGCCACTGTCTCCGGCAGACCCTACGAAGTGACGGCGTCAACCATCGATCCCTGCCAGATTAACTTCGTCAAGCGCGAGGATTTTCTTCGCTTCCTCAAGAACGATGTGCAGGTGTGTTTTAAGGTGGCCGAGCAACTGAGTGAGAAGTATCACGCGGTTTGCAACGAAGTGCGCTCCCTGGGCCTGTCACATTCAGCCGCCGAAAAGCTTGCCAAGTTGCTGCTGGAATGGAGTTCCAAGAATGGAGAGAGCGCAAAGCCCGAGCCGCGCGTGAAGCTCCGGCTGACGCACGAAGAGATCGCCCAGATGATCGGCACATCGCGGGAAACCGTCACCCGTCTTCTGGCTGACCTGAAAAAACACCAGATCGTGAATGCCAAGGGTTCAACTCTGGTGATCCGCAATCAGGCAGCGTTGCGCGAACTGGCGAATCACAATTAGGACGAGCATTTCTATTTTACTAATGAAGTCGCTGAAATAATTCTCTGATATCGCCAACTTTTCACGTCGCCGTACCGTAGACAAAGAGTGCGGGCTGTCCAGCACGCTCCTAAAGTTTCCCGCTCCGAACGCCGATAATATCCTCCGCACGCATGTTATTACGCTGAATGTCGGGAAGTGCACGGAGGCCATTATGTCTTTGGTTAAATGGGATACAACCTATAGCGTTAAGGTCGGACGTCTCGACGACGATCACAAGAAGCTGTTCGCCATGATCAATGATTTACATGAATCCATGTTGGCTGGGCATGGGACGGAGAAGGTTCAGCAAACTGTAAAGCAACTGGCTGATTACGCGAAGTTTCACTTCGCGGCTGAAGAAGCGTTTTTTGAGAAAACAAAATATCCCGGGCTGGCCTCCCATCGCGCCGAGCATCAGGCGTTCATCAAGAAAGTCGAACAATTCCAGCAGGATATTGCGTCGGGAAAGGGCGGGCAGTCCATCTCTGTAGG
>JBEKBW010000025.1:0-47011 GCA_050015215.1 Candidatus Sulfotelmatobacter sp. | reverse complement strand
GGTGTTTGAAATCTCCGGCGTGACGAAGCCTTTCCACTCGGGCTCGAAGGGCGTGTCCTTCGACTTCTCGTGATTGTCCTGCGGACGATCATGCTTCGCTCGGGATGACAAGATGGCGCTGTGCAAAGTGCAAGCCAGTTTACGGGAGAGATGCTCCCGTTGACAATCTTGCATATCTTCCATAGCATCAATGACTTGAAGCGCGATATTCACACCGCACCCGGGAGCCGTTCGTGATCAAGCTCGATATTATCAACGAAGTGGTGGCCAGAACTGGCATTACCAAGACCAAGGCCGAACTGGCCGTAGAAACGGTTTTCGAGAGCATGAAGAATTCGCTGGCCCGCGGCCATCGCATTGAGCTGCGCGGATTTGGCGTGTTCAACGTGCGCCCGCGCAAAACCGGGATTGGGCGCAATCCCCGCACTGGGGCTGAGGTCTCGATTCCGCCGGGCAAAGCCGTGCGCTTCAAGCCCGGCAAAGAGCTGCAGTCGATCGACTGAATAAAGCAGCTGTCAGTGTCCAGTCGCCAGCAAATCTCTCTTAGGCAAGCTGCAGTCTTCCAAGCGTTGCTCCATCTGATCTAGTAGCATGGAAGAAAGCCTCGCGCAATTTGCGAGGCGCGGGAATTCATGTCGGATCCAAGTTCTCCTGCTTCCACCCTTGAATACTTCCGGCCAGCGCCGGAATGGGCGCCGCCGCGGCCAAAGCCACGCTACTGGCTGCACATTCTGCTGCTTTTCGGCACCTGCTTCACCACCCTGGTCACCGGCGCGCGCATGCAATACAACTTCGAACACAACCGGCCGGCGCTTTCGCTTGATGATGAGCCGATCAATGGAGAAGTGGTTCCGCTGTTTCCGGTGAACTGGGTGCGCTCGCATCCGGAGCGTTTGCTGGGAGGCGTGCCGTTTATGGGCACGTTGATGCTTTTCTTTTTTGCTCATGAAATGGGCCATTACTTGTATTGCCGGCGGTATGGCGTTTACGCGACATTGCCATTTTTTATTCCGATGCCGCTGACACCGATCGGGACAATGGGGGCGGTCATCCTGATCAGGTCGCGCATTCGATCTCGAACTGCGTTATTTGATATCGGAATTGCTGGACCGATCGCGGGGTTTTTGGTCGCGCTGGCGGTGCTCGCTGTGTCGCTGGCTTGGTCGAAGCCGGTGCATCGCGGCTTGGGTTTCGGCGAGTATGAGCTTGGGTATCCGTTGATTTTTCAGGGGGTGCACAGAATGTTGGTGTCGTTGGGTGTTCTGCGTGGGGCGTCTGCGGCGCCTTTGAGCCGAGTGTTGCTTCATCCGACGGCAATAGCAGCTTGGGTGGGAATGCTGGCAACGTCGCTGAATTTATTGCCCGGCGGGCAGCTCGATGGCGGCCATATTGTTTTTTCCATTGCGCCGGGGGCGCACAAAATTGTCTCCCGAATGACCATCCTCATTTTGCTGGGGATGGCCTATTACCTGTGGACTGGCTGGTTTGTATGGGCGATTCTGCTGCAGTTGAGCAGCTTGCGACATCCTCAGGTGGCCGAGTGGCCGCGAGTGGAAGGCAGACGATCGTGGCTGGCAGGTTGCGCTTTGATGATGTTGGTCCTTACGATCATGCCGACGCCAATGCTGCACTCTTCGCTGCCCGAAGTGGTGCGCGGTTTTCGCGGACATTAGGGAGTGATAACCACGAAGGTCACGAAGTCGCACGAAGGCCTAAGTGGTGAGCCTTCGCTAGTGAACCTTCATCGCCTTGCTGGCGAACCCTTTTTCATTAAGGCCCATCGGTGGATTCGCCTTCCCAATTAGTTTCTCGTATACTCCTTTATTCAATCGTTTTAATAGCCGATGGGTGAGTTTCTATGAAGAAACTGGCAGCCATTGTCGTTTGCGTAGCGAGTTCCCTCCTCTCGTCCGCGGTCGAAGCCCAGACAATCTCGGTCGATATTTCCCACCCTACGAACCATTTTGTTCCGAATCAAACGTTGGGAGCGGGCGTAGACCGCATTGCCGTCGAGGCGATCGACAAAGACCTGCTCCAGCCGACTTTGGAGAAAACGCTCGCCTCTGGCTGGCAGCCGGTCACCTATCGACAGAACACGGAGCTTGCGATCGAGGCGTGGCATTGGAATCCACAGGGGACGTGGAGCGACGCGAGCAGCAAAGGTTACTTCACCGGCGCTTCAACTCCGACCGAGATGATTCGCTATTCCTACGGATATGCGCTTCCGCGCCGGGGAACTACGCGCAACGATGGGACCGACAACGTAGGCTTTTCGCGGCTGACCGATGGCGATCTGAATTCCTTTTGGAAGAGCAACCCTTACCTAACGCGGCGCTTCACGGGCGAGAGCGATGCGCTGCACCCGCAGTGGGTAGTGATTGATTTGGCGCAGATGCAGCAGATCGACAGCATTCGCATCGCGTGGGCTGAGCCGTATGCGCGGCGTTACGTGGTGCAGTACTGGACGGGCGAGGATCCGATCAAAGCCGTTACACGCGGGGTCTGGCAGACATTTCCGCAAGGCATGGTGACGGATGGAAAAGGGGGAATCGTAACGATTCGTTTGAGCGTTGTGCCGCTGCCGGTGCGGTTTGTACGGATGTGGATGACGGAATCGTCCAATACCTGCGACACAGATGGACCAGGTGACCCACGGAATTGTGTGGGCTACTCGATTCGAGAGCTGTACTTGGGTACATGCACTTCCGATGGCAAGTTTCATGACATCGTGCGGCACACCGCAGATCAAGAGCAGACGACGACTTATGCTTCGTCGGTCGACCCGTGGCATCGGACGTCTGATCTGGGATCGACAAAGCAGGCGCAGATGGGGTTCGATTTATTTTTCACCAGCGGGGTGACGCGCGGGCTGCCCGCGATGATTCCCGTGGCAATGCTGTATGACACGCCTGAAAACGCGGCTGCAGAGATTGCGTATTTGAAAGCGCGGGGATATCCGATTTCTTACGTTGAAATGGGTGAGGAGGCAGACGGGCAATATATGTTGCCAGAGGACTATGCCGCGCTGTACTTGCAATGGGCCACGGCGCTTCATCGCGTGGATTCTTCGCTCAAGCTTGGCGGACCGTCGTTTCAGGGAGTGAATAAAGACATCGAGGTGTGGGCGGACGCAAACGGAAAGGTTTCGTGGGCTGGACGGTTCCTCGATTACCTTAAACAGCATGGGCGCATGAATGATCTGGCGTTTTTTTCGTTCGAACATTATCCGTACGATCCATGCCGGATCCCGTGGGGCAGCTTGTACGAGGAGCCGGAGTTGGTGAGCCACATTATGCAGGTCTGGCATGAAGACGGCGTTCCTGCTGATATGCCGATGTTTATCACCGAGGGAAATCTTTCGTCCGCCGCGAGCGAGACGTATCAGGATGTTTTTTCTGGACTCTGGCTGGCGGATTACATCGGGGCATTTCTGAACTCGGGCGGCAAGGGCGTTTACTTCTTCCATTATCTGCCGCTGCAGATGGAGCCGGGCTGCAATAACTCCCCGGGAACGTTCGGCATGTTCACGGTGGATGCGAATTATCAGATTCAGCAGCCGCTGGCGCAGTTTTTTGTCGCGCAGGTGATCAATCTGGAGTGGGCGCAGCCAGGGGGCGGTGAACATCAGGTATTTTCGGCCACAAGCGATGTTCAGGATGGAGCTGATCACGATTTAGTTACGGCCTATGCGGTGAAGCGTCCGGATGGAGAGTGGGCGGTGATGGCGGTGAATCGCGATCAGCAAAATGCGGATCGGGTTCGTATCGCTTTTGATGAACCGAAAGATAAGGAACGCAGCTTTGCGGGCGCGGTCGAGATTTCGACATTCGGCAGCGCGCAATATCTATGGCACCCAGCGCCGACGCGATTTATGGCGCATGCGGAAGAGAGCGGCAAGCCGACGATTGTCACGACCGGAAAGGGATGGGCGGATCCGGACGGGCCGATTGTTCGTACCAAGCTTAACGCCGATAAGAATTCCTTGTTCGATTTGCCGGCGGCCTCGGTGGTCGTAATTCGAGGAAAGATCGGTGGCAAAGAGTAAGGAGAGAAATGCGAACGGACGAAGGCGTCCGTCCTTCCGTGGATGTGGAGGACGGACGCCTTCGTTCGCCGAGCGCCTCTGCAGCGATGGGAGCCATTCGCCCGTCATTTTTTTGTCCCTTGACGCGTGAGTTGTGCAATGGTCCGGTGCTCCTCAGAATCTTTGATAAGCGTGGCCAACCGCCTCGTTCTGGTCTCTTCTTTTTTCGCGCTGATAACCCAGAAAGTTGTGGTTCGCTGGTACCATGGCGGCTGCGCCGTGAAAAAGGCCCACGCAGTCTTGTTTGCGCGGAATTGCTTCTCGTACTCGGCTGGAAGCTTAGCCGTTTTTCTTTGCTCATACGCGTAGATTCCAGATCGCTTCGCGTCCCGCTTTTCGAAAGCGGCAACCCCGGCGGGATGCATCATCCCCAGTTTCGAAAGTTCGATCGCGCGCTTGATATTTATCGCGCTCCAGATGCTGCGCGCCTTGCGCGGGGTAAAACGAATTTTGTAGCTGATTTCGTCAATGCTGTGGCGGACGCCATCGATCCAGCCAAAGCAAAGCGCACCGTCGACTGCCTCCGGCCACGTAATGCTCGGGCGACCGGAATCGCGCTTGTACAGGCCAACCCAGAACTCCTGCCGGCTGGAGTGATTTTCCTCGAGCCAGGCGCGCCAATGGGCAAGCGTTGGAAAGAATCTTGGCTTCTCTGCCATGCGATTAAGAATAGTCTGCGGTGAGAGAAATTTACATCAGCCACAATGCGTCCACGTCGACGACGACTTGGGTTCGCGGAATTTTCTTCGAGGTTGCGTAGGCAAGCATAGCGCGCAGAGTCATATTCAGCTTTTCGCGGCTGGGGGATTTCAGCACAAAGTGGTAACGATAGTCGCGTTTCAGCCGCGTAATCGGGGCGCTGGCTGGGCCCAGCACGCGCACGCCTTCGTGACGAGTCTGCTCGAACCACTTTCCTAACGTGCCAGACCACTGCAGCGCTTCGTCGAGCTTGTCGCTGCGGATGAGAACGTTAGCCAGCGCTGAATACGGTGGATAGTGCATCCAGCTTCGAAAGCGGAGTTCTTTGTCGTAGAAACCGGCGAAGTCGTGATGGGCAGCGTATTGCACGGCGTAGTGGTCCTGAAAATAGGTTTGCAGAATAACTTTTCCAGGGGATTGGCCTCGGCCAGCGCGGCCCGCAACCTGCGTAAGCAGCTGGAAGGTGCGTTCAGCGGCTCGGAAATCGGGTAGTCCCAGCGCGCTATCGGCTCCTACCACGCCCACCAGCGTGACGCCGTGAATGTCGTGGCCCTTGGCGATCATCTGGGTGCCGACGAGGAGATCGAGGTCGCCTTCGTTGAGCGCGCTCAAGGTGCGCTCGAAGTCTTCGTGTCCGCGTACCGTGTCGCGATCGAGGCGCGCGATGCGCGCCTGCGGGAACATGCCGTGAAGCAGTTCTTCTAATTTCTCCGAGCCTGTACCGAGAAAATATACATACTCGCTGCCGCAATGCGCGCACCCCTCGGGAACTCTTGCGACAAAGCCGCAGTAGTGGCAAACCATTTTGTTCTCGCGTTTGTGGTGCGTCATCGAAATCGCGCAATTCCGGCATTGCAGCGTTTTGCCGCAAGTGCGGCAGAGCACAACTGGTGAATATCCGCGGCGGTTGAGCAGCACCATGACCTGCTCTTTGCGCTCGAAGCGCGCTTTGATTTCCGCAGCGAGTTTGCGTGAGATAACTTGCTCGTGGCCGGTTTCTTGAAATTCCTGACGCATGTCCACGATTTCGACTTCCGGCAGCGGGCGCTGCTCCACGCGATCGGGCAACTCGACGAGGGCATATTTATTTTTTGTTGCGTTGTGATACGACTCCAGCGAAGGCGTGGCCGATCCGAGGACTACAATGGCATTCGCCATTTTGGCCCGCATTACCGCCACGTCGCGGGCGTGATAGCGCGGAGTTTCTTCCTGCTTATAGGACGAGTCATGCTCTTCGTCTACGATGATCAAAGCGAGATCGGTGACCGGGGCAAAGACGGCGGAGCGCGTACCCACCACCATGCGTGCATCTCCACTCTTGATGCGATGCCATTGTTCGGCGCGTTCCTTGTCGGAGAGCGCAGAGTGAAGAATTGCGACTTCGTCGCCGAAAATTTGGTGCAGATCAGCGGCAACGGCAGGGGTGAGGCCGATTTCGGGTACGAGAAGAATGGCCGAGCGTCCCGCTTCGAGTACGGCGCGCATGCCCGCGAGGTATACCGCAGTTTTGCCTGAGCCGGTGACGCCGTGCAATAACATGCCGGCAAACTTCTTTGTTTCGACAGCTTCGCGCAATCGTTTTAAGGCGGCTTGCTGTGCGGTGTTGAAACTGAAGTCGAACGGGGAGGGTCTTGGTTTACTGCGCGAGATTTCGAACCCTGCCGCTTCTTCGAGGATTTCGATGATGCCTCGTTTCACGAGCGTGCTCAGCGTGGTACGCGGAATATCGAGCGCTCGCAGCGTTTCCACGGGCACGCGGCCGCCCGACGCGGCGACGGTCTCGATAAGTGTTCTTTGGTTCGCGTTCAATTTTCCGTCGGCGGATTTAAGCAGGGCGACCTTGGTCGTCCGGACCGCGTCGCGGGCGCCAGACACATCTTCGCGGGCTAGCCATTTCTTTCGCACCATTCCTGTGAGCATTGACCGGGAAACATGGGTTGCAGAACGCAGCGTTTCTTCGCGGATTCCTGCGTTACCCTCAGGGGCTAATCCTTCGTCGCCAGCGATTTGAGGCACGGCTGAAGCCGTGCCCTTCCCGTTTCTGCTTTTCAAATCAAGCTCGTTCTCAGGCAAGGAGTTGGCCAGGTAATCGAGTACGCGAAATTCTGCGGCCTGCTCTTCCGCAGATCGGCGTGAGCGTAAAGATGATCCGGACATTCCAGCGAAGTGCAGTGCCTTGCGGCCTTCTGCCGTTATGCGGTAGGAGATGGAGCGTTTGAACTCCGCGCTCAAGGGAAGCATGGTGCGAAAGACTTCGCCGAGAGGCGCGAGGTAGTAATCCGACATCCAGCGGCCGAGCCGGAGAAGTTGATCATCGAGAACTGGCGCGGGGTCGAGCACGCTATAAATTGCTTTGGTGGCGATTGAGGGTTTTCGGTCGTGTAACTCGACGACGAAGCCGGTCATACGCCGCTGGCGAAACGGAACTAGCACGCGGGATCCAATTACTGGAATGGCATTCGCGGGGACGCGGTAGGTAAATACCATGTCGAGCGGCACGGGCAGGGCTACATCGCAGAACTCGGGCATTGGAAGGATTCAGTGTAAACGGTTCACCCGGAGGTCTGCGATTTTGCGGAAGCGGCAAATAGGTTACGCAAACAGATGCACGCGGTAATTGCAAAAACAGCTAACGCCGCTATCGCCCATCTGTCCCAGACAACATTCGCGGTCAGCGGTACTGACCAGACTCCCCGAAAGACTCTATGGAAGATACCTGGAGCAATAAACCAGGAACAAAGGGGGAAACAGAGCAGGCATGCGAGAACGGAGAGCGCCGCAGCAAGGTGTCGGTAGAAGAAACCGAGAAATAGAGCTGCGACGAACAGCAGCAGACCCATCTCTTGCATCTCGAGCAACCGGCCAGTAAGTTGGCCGCCGCCAAATTCGGTTCCCTCGATCGGCCGACCTAGCCTCCAAGCGACAGCGGCGGAGAAAACACATGCCACGGCTTGCCGTGACGCAGCGCTGCTTACCTTCATTCAGCCTGCTGTGTACTTTTCGGTGGAGGCTCGATCCCGAGATATTTCATCACCATCTGCAAATCTTTCCACGCTTCACCCTTCTGACGCGGATCACGCAACAGGAACGCCGGATGGTAGGTGACGGCCAGGCGCGCGCCGGGCCACGTCGAATCGCTGTGAACGCCCGTTGGCATGAAGTCGTAAAACCGGCCGCGCAGTTCAGACATGGGTGCGTTCATCGCTAACAGATTCTTGGCCGCGGTCGCGCCCAGGGCCACGATCACTTTGGGCTTGACGACGGCAATCTGACGCATGAGAAACGGCGAGCATGTGTCGCACTCATCACGCTCGGGCTGGCGGTTACCCGGCGGCCGACACTTGACGATGTTTGCTATGTAGACATCTTCGCGCTTCAAGCCCATCGCTTTAATCATGTTGTTCAGCAATTGCCCGGCGCGGCCTACGAAGGGCTCGCCTTGCGTGTCTTCATCGGCGCCAGGACCTTCGCCTACGAACATTAACTCGGCGCGGGCATTGCCGACACCGAATACGATCTGCTTGCGGCCTTGCTTGTGAAGTTTGCAGCGGGTGCAGTCACCAAGATCTTCGCGAATCAGTTTGAGCGCGGCGCTCGCATCAGCAACACCATGCTCAGGCTTGGGATCGTTAATCTCGACAATATCTTCTTCGGCAACTTGGACGACGGCGGATTTTCTAGCGGCCATTTCCTCTCGCATTTCGGACGGCGGTTCCAGGACTGACGATGTCGCACCGGCAGAGCCGGATTCGACCTCTGCCGTTCGCGCCGTCGTGGGCCCGCGCCGGTAGAAGTCGTAGATGCCCATTTCATGATAGAAACGGATGCGCTCGGCTAGTGCACGGCGAAGGTCCGGATCAAGAGTCTGAGGCATTTTATAAAAAGCAATGACTTAGCGCTGCGTTTGAAATCTATTCTTCTTAATGTTCCACATCGAAATAAATTTTCGTCGCCGCGCGATAATGCGTTACCTTTCCACCCTCGATCTGCATGTCAAGCGACTCCACGTGCGCCCATTTGATGCCGCGGACAGTCTTCGCTGCTTCTGCCACTGCAGCCTCGGCGGCCCTGGCAAAGCTTTCTCTTGATGTTCCAATAATTTCGATCACTTTCTGCGTCATGCTCGGCTCCTTTAGAAGATTGAAGAAGCATTCTACGCCACGCGCGCACCGACTGGTAAACACAGAGGACACAGGGGATCAAGGGCACTTCGATCCGGCAGGCGTGTTGCGACGTATGGCCAAGACAATGGATGGCGCCGCAAGGAACACCTCAGACGTTTACCGAGGATTTGCGTCGATCGCGGATGCGAACCACTTCGTCGAGAACGCGCTGGGCCACATCCCATTTGGTGGTTTCGGGAACCTCTACGATCGCGTCATGAGTGATAATGGCGACTTCATTGCGATCGGAATCGAAGCCGATGCCGTCGCGGGATACGTCGTTGACTACGATAGCATCCAGATGTTTGGCAGCGAGTTTTTGGCGGGCGTTTTCCAGGGCGTTCTCGGTCTCTGCAGCGAAACCGACTATGATCTGCGACTGCTTGCGCGCTGAGATTTCTTTCAGAATGTCTGCAGTTGGCTCGAGTTCGAGGATGAGCGCCCCTTTGCGCTTGATTTTTTGGCCCGAGGCTGATTTTGCGCGGTAATCGGATACGGCAGCCGTTTTGATGACAATGGTTGCCTGGGGCAACCGACTGAGCACAGCATCGCGCATTTGCTCGGCTGACTCAATAGCTGTGACTTCTGCTGCATTGGGCGGGGTGAGCGCGCTTGGCCCGCTGACCAGCAGCACGCGAGCGCCGCGGCGCAGGGCGGCTTCGGCGATGGCGTAGCCCATGCGTCCGCTGGAGCGGTTAGTGAGATAGCGCACCGGATCGATACGCTCGCGCGTGGGGCCGGCGGTTATCAATACGGTTTCGCCAGCAAGATCCTGCGATGCTCCGAGCGCTTCGAGAACGGCGGCGACGATCGTTTCGTTTTCCGCCAGCCTTCCGGAGCCGGTCATGCCGCAGGCTAGATATCCTGAGCCCGGATCGACGACCTTCACGCCGCGCTTGCGCAGGATTTCCAAATTCGCCTGCGTCGCCGGATGATTCCACATGTTGACGTTCATCGCCGGAGCGACAACTACGGGGGCTGTGGTTGCGAGATACAGCGTGGTGAGAAAATCGCTGGCGATGCCTTGCGCAAAGTGAGCCAAAACATCAGCCGTTGCGGGAGCTACGAGCAAGCCATCAATCGACTGCGCGACCGCAATGTGCTCGATGGCGGAATCGATGTTCGCAGCATGTTCTTCGCCGGGGGCGAACATTCCGGTGATTACTTTTTCACCGGAGAGTGCGGCGAAGGTTAGCGGGCGGACAAATTCTTGTGCGGCGCCAGTCATGATGACTTGCACGCGAATGCCGCGGTCTTGCAGCAGGCGAACGATCTCGGCCGCCTTGTACGCCGCGATTCCGCCCGTAACTCCGAGAGCAATTTTCATGATGTTTGAAACTCGCTCCCCGCCGACAACGATTTAGGCTTCGTGTCCGAAGGCCTGATCCAGGACTTCGGCGGCCTGCTCGGCGGCGCTGCGGGTTTCAGGAATTTCCCACTTCACCTTGCCGGCGCGGATTTCATCCTGCGCAATGCGGCATGGCTTGCGGGAGTTGGTTTGCACCACCGGCGGGGCTCCCGATTGCAGTTGCCGGGCGCGCCGGGCGGCGACCAGAATGTAACGGTAGTTGCTGTCGAAGCCTTCGATCAATTTCATGGACTCTCTCCCTTGTGACTGGGGACGCAAGATTTTGATTGCCGAAAGTTCTACGCTGCGCTCTTCGCCAGCGAAGCCAATGACACCTATTCTGCCATGAAATTGAAATCTGCGGGGGCCACGATAGTGCCATTGGGTTACGAAGGACTACCCGGGTCAGAATCCGTAGCGCGGAACGAATCGAGGATCCGCTGCACGCGGTCACGAATATTCGTCAGCCGGCAACAATCGGCCATAGCCACGATCTTCGCCTGATCCTCGGTGAGCGGCTCGCCCAGACGCAGCAGACGTTCGCCACGCACGATGGCCCGCAACCTCTTGATTGACTCCTCAAGTTGATCATTGATGAGAATGTAGTTGTAGCGGGTGTAGTTCTCGATCTCGCGCCTCGCTGTCCTCAAACGCCGCTGGATGACTTCTTCGCGATCTTCACTGCGTTTGCGCAGGCGCTCCTCGAGGGTCTTGCGATCCGGTGGCAGGATGAAAATGCTGGTCGCATCGGGCAATTTCTGCTGGATCTGTTCCGCGCCTTGCACGTCGATATCGAGCAGAAGATCGCGTCCTTTCTTTTCGGCTTCTTGAAGAAAGCTGCGAGCCGTACCGTAATAGTGGGTGCCGAAGACTTCGGCGTGTTCCAGGAACTTGTCTTCACGAATCATCTGCTCGAACTCAGGGCGAGAGATGAAGTAATACTGCCGGCCGTTGATTTCGCTGCCGCGCGGAGGACGCGTGGTGTAAGAAATGGAGAACTCGAGATCGGTTACGGATTTCAGGATCTCGTTTACCAGGGTCGATTTGCCGGATCCGGACGGGGCAGAAATGATGTACACGACCGGTTTGCGTTGAGGAGCGCTCATTCTAGGTTTTGCACCTGCTCACGCGACTTTTCGATCTCGGCCTTCATGCTGAGTCCAGCTTCAGTAATCTTCAAGGCCTCTCCCGCCAGGCCCGATGTTTTTGAGAGCAGGGTGTTGGCCTCGCGGTTCATCTCCTGCAGAAGAAAGTCGAGCTTCTTCCCTACTTCCCCATGTTCGTCGAGCAGTCCGAGAAAATGCTGGATGTGGTTTTCCAGGCGAACCACTTCTTCCTGAACATCGCTTCGGTCGACTAATAGCGCAGCTTCCTGAAGCACGCGTTCACGTTCAGGGCTGGACCCCAGCAGTTCCTGTAGCCGTCCCTGGAGCCGCTCCAGATAACTTTGCAACATGTTGCGCCGATGTTCTTCCACCACCTTCACGGCTTCGCGGAGGTGCCCCATGCGCTCGCGCAGTTCGCGCTCGATGCTGCGGCCTTCCTGCTCGCGCATTTGATTGAGGCGGTCGAGCACCTCGCCAATGCGGGCCATCACTGCGGATTCCATCGCTCCGTCGACTGCCGCACCGGAGGAATCCAGCGCGCCGGGAACACGGAGGATGGCGTTGAGATCGGGCTCGTTCGGCAAGGAAAACTCGTTCGCAGCAGCCCGGTATGCGGTGATATACGCGGTAACCAGCGGGCGATTCAGCGCCAGCATCTCGCTGCCTCCGCGCTCAAGGCTGAGCGTGACTTCGACGTGGCCGCGGGCCACTTGCTCCTTGAGCAAGCGGCGGAGTTGCATCTCGAGAGAATCGCAGCCGGAAGGCAGGCGGAAGTGGAGATCGAGAAAGCGGTGATTCACTGACTTCAGCGAAAGCGAGAACGCCAACCTGCCGTTGCTTTGAACGACAGCCGCTTCGGAGATCGGACTGTCGTCAGCCTTGTTGGTTAATTCACCTTTGACCTGGGCGAAACCTGTCATGGAGCGAAGAGGCATATTTTTTTGAGCTGCAACTTTTAGCTTGGCTGCGCAGGTTCCAGTTTCTGCTCGAAATCACTGAACTGCAAGTCGTACAGGCGGCGATAAGTTCCCAGCTTCGACATCAGGTTCTCATGAGTGCCAATATCGGCAATAGCGCCGTTTTCGATTACTACAATGCGATCGGCTCGTCGCACCGTTGAGAGCCGATGGGCGATCACAAACACGGTGCGGCCAGTCATCAGGTTGTGCAGCGCCGATTGCACCAGCGCTTCCGATTCACTGTCGAGAGCAGAGGTCGCCTCGTCCAGAATCAGGATGGGCGCGTTCTTCAGGATGGCGCGCGCAATCGCGATGCGCTGGCGCTCGCCTCCGGAAAGCCGGACGCCGCGTTCGCCAATCACTTCATCGTATCCCGCGGGCAGTGTCTTGATAAAATCGTGTGCCAGCGCGGCTCGGGCTGCAGCCTCCACCTGCTTGAGTGGGACGTGAGGCTGGCCGTAGGCGATGTTATTGCGCACTGTGTCGTTGAACAGAACGGTTTCTTGCGTCACGATTCCCACTTGTTCGCGCAAAGACGCGAGCGTTAGATGGCGAACATCGTGGCCGTCGATGAGCAGGTGGCCTTCCGTCACATCGAAAAAGCGGGGAATCAGATGGACGAGCGTACTTTTGCCGGAACCACTGGAGCCGACGATAGCGACGACTTCTCCGTGGCGCACGTCGAGATCGATATCTTGCAGCACGGGGGCGTCGGCGCTTTCACTGCCATAGGTAAAGCCGACGTGATCGAATTTTACGTTCTTCGAAAAGGCGGGGAGACGCTTGGCGGAAGGTTTTTCGCGGACATCATCTTCGGCATCCATGAATTTAAAAATTTCGCTGGATGCGCCTAGCGCCTGCTGGAAGTTGTTGTTGAAGAGAGCAAATTTGCGGACGGGATTGTAAAGACTCAGCACCGCCGCGATGAAAGCGAGGAAACCCCCAGCCTCCATCTCATTGTGTGCGATGCGTCCGCGGCCAATCAGGAGGAGGAGAGATATCCCGATGCTGCCGACGATATCCATCAGCGGCGAACTGATGGCAGTTGCGGCCACCGACCGTAGATTCGCGCGGAAGAGGCGGCGCGCCGCACCGCGGAAGCGGGAGATCTCCCATTTTTCGCTGTTGAAGGCTTTCACGATGCGATTGCCCGTAATGGTTTCGTGGAGGATGTTTTGAATCTCGGCCAGTTTGTCCTGGCCCTGCCGCGTTGTGCTGCGCACGCGCGAGCCGATTTTGCGCGAAGAATAAATAATGACCGGAACAAATAAGAGCAGCACCCACGCCAGACTCCTGCCCAGCACTACAACCACGCCAGCCACAAAGACAAAGGTGAAAAACTGTTGCAGAAATTCCGCTAGAACGGTCGACATGGCGTACTGAACGCGCTCAATGTCGTTGATGATGGCGGAAAGTATTGTTCCGGTGGCGTGCTTGGAAAAGAATGCTGACGAGCGCCGGATGATAGCGTTGTACAGATCATCGCGAAGATCGGTGATCATGCCGAAGCCGGCATGGTTCACGAGATAGGTGCCGGTGTAGTCAAAAATCCCTTTCAGGACGGTCGAAGCGACCAGAGCAAAGGCCACGGCAGTCCAGGCATTCGTGAAGCGGGCGGGAACGAAAGATTGAAGAAAAACGACGTGATGCGTTCCGGGAACGGTGAAGAGTTGAATGTCCTTCGACCCCGAGGCGGGATTCAGCACCCGATCGAATACTGGCCGCACCAGCAGGTATTTGAACGCATCAAGCGCGCCCACCGCAGCCATCAGCACGACTGAAGAGACGATTTGCCACCAATACGGGAGCGCGTAGCGGACCAGGCGCATCAGTTGGCGCATACGACTCCGAGCAGGCTTCCCGGGCTTACTCGCGGCAGCATTGATATGGGATGCAAGGGCTTATTTTACATCGGTAAACCGTTGTTGGTCGTTGGTCATTCGTCATTGTCCCCTCGCTCAGAGCTTGTGGCCGAAGACCAATGACGAACAGCCAGCGACGATCTTACTCACTTCGGCATGTCGCGATGCGCCACTTTCACTCGGTATCCAGCTTTGTGCAAGCGTTTGCCAACCTCTTCGGCGATCATCACCGAGCGGTGCTGGCCTCCGGTGCAGCCAAAGCTAATGGTTAGATAACTTTTGCCTTCGTGAATATAATGCGGCAAAAGATAGACGAGCAGATCGGAAATACGCCGGATGAATTCTTTAGTCTGCGGAAATGAGCGGATGTATTTGGCTACGCGCGGGTCGCGGCCGGTGAGCGGACGGAACTCCGGAACGAAATGCGGATTGGGGAGGAAACGAACGTCGAAGACAAGGTCCGCCTCTTCCGGCACTCCGTGGCGGAAGCCAAAACTCACGCAGGAAACTAGAATGTTTTGTTCGCTCGACTGCTCACGAAAAAGCGCCGTGATGTGGGCGCGCAGTTCGTGGACGTTGAACTTCGAAGTGTCTACCACCAAGTCAGCGAGATCGCGGATCTTCGCCAGATGGCGGCGCTCGGTTTTGATCGACGAATTGACAGGTTCGCTTGTGCCCAGGGGATGTGGGCGGCGAGTCTCACTGAAACGGCGCAGGAGTACGGCATCCGATGCTTCGAGGAAAACGACCTTGGTGGGAATCAGGCGGCGTACGGATTTGAGGATGCCAGGAAGTTGCGCAAGCTTTGATCCCTCGCGTACATCTACGACCAGCGCCGTGCGGCGGATTTCGGCCGACTGCAGGGCCAACTCGGCGAAGCGCGGTATCAACTCAACCGGAAGATTATCAACACAGTAGTAGCCCAGGTCTTCGAAGGCCTTCAGCACGGAGGCTTTTCCGGAGCCGCTCATGCCTGTGATGATGACTAGCTCGGGCGGATGCACAGCGTCAGTGGTGCGAGCCTTCAGCTTTTTCTTCCCGCTTCGCGGAGGCCTTTCGCGTTGTTCGGAAATAGACGATTTCCGGGGCGCCATGTTTTGGATAGTAGCATTCGCGCGGAGTGAGAGTGCGGGATTGTGATTGAGGAAAACCGCCTGAACCACGAAGTGCACGACGTATCACCAAGGCTACAGGGATCGGGTTTGAGTGATGTCAGACCATTTTCGATTTGTATCGGCGCGGCTTGAGCATTTAATCTAGTCGGCCATGAAAAAATTCCACGAACTCACGGAGCGCGAGGTATTGGCGCTGGCAATTGCTCTGGAAGAAGAAGACGAGCGCGTGTATGCCGATTTTGCGGAGGGGCTGCGGTCGGATTATCCGGCCTCGGCAGCGATGTTCGAAGGCATGCGCGAAGAGGAATCGTCGCATCGCAGAAAATTGATCGAATTGTTCCGGCAGAAATTTGGCGAGCACATTCCTTTGATCCGGCGGCAGGACGTGCGTGGGTTCGTGGAGCGTCCGGCGTTGTGGCTGACCCGCCCGCTGCGCATCGAAGCGGTGCGTAAAGAAGCCAGCACGATGGAAGTGGAGACCCGGCGCTTTTATGAAAGAGCCGCGTCGCGCACGCAGGATGCCAGCATCCGGCAATTGCTGGACGACCTGATCAATGAAGAACGTGAGCACGAAGAGCGGGCACAGGAGTTGGACAAAGAGAAGCTGCCAGCGAACGTGAAGCAAGACGAAGAACTCGCCCAGCGTCGCCTGTTTGTTTTGCAGATCGTGCAGCCGGGGCTGGCCGGCCTGATGGACGGGTCCGTATCTACGCTGGCGCCGGTGTTCGCCGCCGCATTCGCAACGAAAAGTTCCAACGACGCGTTCCTGGTGGGACTCGCGGCCTCGGCTGGCGCGGGCATTAGCATGGGTTTCGCGGAAGCGCTCTCCGACGACGGTAGCCTCACGGGTCGAGGGCATCCGTGGGTGCGCGGACTAATCTGCGGAGCAATGACCGCGCTGGGCGGCATCGGGCATACGCTACCGTTTTTGATCAAAGACTTTCGCGTGGCCCTGTGGGCTGCAGGTGCCGTCGTGATCGCAGAGTTAGCCACGATCACCTGGATTCGACACCGTTACATGGATAGTCCGTGGGTTTCGGCGGCGTTGCAGGTCGGTTTGGGAGGAGTGTTGGTGTTTATCACCGGCTGGCTGATTGGGAGTTCGTGATTGAGCTGTGGACCGCGAGCTGCGGGCCGTAAGCAATTAGCAATTGGCAATTGGCGTTGCAAAACCGTCTTAGCTAAGTGCTAATTGCCAATCGCAAATTGCTCGGCTAGGGCTGCGTGTCCAATGGGTGTTTGCTTTTTTCGTAGAATTCATTCTGCAATTTCAGGCTCACGTCATCGGCCTTTACCGTCCGAACCGTCGTCACGATGGCGCCGATCCACCAATCCATCTGAAACTTGCCAAGCTCTTGCGTCGCGGCTGAGCCGTCGCCAGAGTAATGGTTCGGGAAGCGCGCATACCACCAGATGCCGGTGTAGACATCCTCGGGAAGATTCTGGCGGTGCTGGTCAGCGCCCGATTCCTGATTGGCGCGGTCGATGTGTACTGTATCCGGGCGAGCAACCATCATTTTTGAGGTTTCACTCTCGCCAGCGTGCATATCGGTGGAAGTCTTCTTCGGCGGACCACCCGACTCTGGTGAACGCTTGTCGAAGACATAGACGACATAGTCGCGGGGCCTATCGAGTTGGGTCTGCGCAAAGTATGGAAGCAGATATTCGTTTCCGCCGTGGCCGTTGACGATGATCACTTTCTTGCAGCCATTGCGGGCCATCTCGTCGGTAGTCTCCTGCAGCAGGGCGAGTTGAAGATCGCGGCTGTAGGCGACCGTCCCCGGCTCGTGACGAGCCTCGGCGATTTGGCCGAAATAATATTCGGGAAAGACGATGGCGTATTCCTGCTCAGCGGCGTGCAGTGCGGCATAGCGAACATCCAGCAAATCGGTGCCTGACGGCAGATGTGGGCCGTGTTTTTCCAGAATGCCGAAGGGCAACAAGCAAGTTCCCCGCGCGCGGCGGATGCCTTCTCGGAAGTCGGAGGCGGTGAGTTCTTCCCAGTGGACCGAGAGCTTTGGTTGTGGAGTTGCCGATTGCGCCGATGCGCTTGACCCGACCGTTGAAGTTAGAAGAACTGCGGCGAAAGAGACCATCCAGCGTGTGCGAGTCGTTATCATCGAACTAAACCCTCTGGCGGCGAATTTAACATGCGCCGGAGTCCAGGCGGGAGAGGTTTCGAGAACAACTTTCCAGTTTGGCAGCCGATCCGTTCGGATTTTGGAACGAGGCAAAGAATCTTGTGCCGACATCCTGAAAAAGGAGTATAAGGCGGGTGGCTCTCGGTTTGTGGAGTCGCCTCGGTTCAATTCTTCACGGTTGGCACAACCCGTTCCTCGGGCCAGCAACCGGCCAACGCGGTCGCGGGTGTTGCGCATCAGTCTACAAAAGAAGACGCGGCGATCCCAGGTTTCCGCTGTCCGCTTCACGTTTATTTCCCAGGGAAAATCAGGCAAGGACTCGGCCCCAGAATTTTATTCGACAAAGGAGAAGAATATGGGTTGGAGCTATCCGACAAATTTCAACGCTTCCACTGCGATCACTTACGCCAACTTCGTCCAGCAGGCGTATTTTCAGTATTACGTTGCAACCAACACGCCTCAATCCTTCGGCTATCCACCGTTTTCTACCTTCATACAGGTGCCGCCCACAGGCTACACTCTCACCTACAACCTCTGGTACAACGAAAGCCTCAACCCGTTTGGGGGTTGGGCTCCGGCCTACTTCGGCTATGTGTGCGCCTCACAGGCGAATCCCAAGCAGCTCGTCATGGTCATTCGGGGAACGGAGAACGGCGAGGAATGGACCGACGATATCTTTGACTCGATGCAGGAAGCGTGCCCAGTAGCAAACTCCACGGGATTAGTGCACGAGGGATTTGGTTCGATTTATAAGGGGCTGCTCTATTACACTCCGCCGAGCGGTTCCTTCGTTCCTCCTACGAAACAGCAAACACCGGTGCCGTTGAGCCAGGTTGTGGCTGGGGCACAGTCGGTAATGGTGACCGGACACAGTTTAGGAGCTGCCCTCGCCACTTTGCTGACGCTGGACATCGCGCTCAACTGTAAGGTCCCCGTGAGTTCGTACAATTTTGCATCGCCGACCGTGGGCGATCCGACATTTGCGGCCGCTTTCAACGCGATGATCGGGAACCTGATCGGTGCCAACTATCGCGTGGCAAACGGCGTGGATCCGGTGCCGAACCAGCCTTCCAGCGTTTTCTACGCGCCCGGTTCTTCTCAGGAGTTGGACTACATGCAAGTCAATGGATACTGCCCGGTGGATAGCGGCCTGCTTTCGCTGGTCAGCGATCCGCATTCGCTTTCGAACTATGTGATTGGATTGACCAATCTCGGCAGCAGTACGCTAGAGGCGAAGCCCGGCCAGAGACAGCGGGCTGGGCTGAGGGCCATACCGAGGTGGAAAGGAAATGCGGTGGAGGCGGAAGAACAGGTTGCGTAGGTCGAGCGCGATTCGTGAGACGTAAGAGTGAAAGCCCCGCTTGGTTCCTTCCCGCAGAGAACGAGCGGGGCTTTTAACAACTACGACGTCTCAACGCATGGACAACCACGCGCTTCTGCCTGACCTTGGTCTTCAGTACCGGCCCACAGATTCATTGTTTTTACTTCAGGTAAATTTCCTCGAGCAGCTCCGAGCTGATGATCTCGCGAATCTCGGCGCGCTTTTCGGAGAGCTGTTGCGCCGGCTGCTTTCCGCCGAGGATTTTGTCGCGAAGCATTTCGCCCTTTGCGGCCAAGCCGTCCATGGCGGCGTAGTTTTTGTACTGGATGGCCACGCAGATGTCCCAGTCTTCCGGGCTGTTCTTCGTTTCCTTCAAGAAAACCTTGTAGTCCACGATTGTTCCCTCTTTCTTTTGTTCCTCGATCAGGGGCTTGGTGGACTTGCGCAGGCTGGTGAGATATTCGTCCATGTGGGTAGGCTTCACACGGATAAGCTGAATCCGCCAAACCGGGCCTTCGGTATAGTGCTCCTGAGCAAATAGGCCAGGCGCAAGCAACAGCAGAAACACGACTAGACCGCACAGCTTCTTCATAGTCTTCTCCTGAATTGATTGAGTTAACGGCGGGAGGATTGTACGCTGCCGAACGGAGAATCGGAAATGTCCGGTGTCGGGTCGAGGAGTGGGCTACTTTGACGGTTTTCGGGAGTCATGGAGTATACCGGTCGAATGCGGGTCCTGCTTTGACAATCGTTTTACATCTGGGTGACAAAATCACGTGGCAACCGAATTAAGGTTTGGGCCGCCGCGACTGCTCCACGGCTGAATGCGCCGCTTCGCGGGACAGGACTGAGAGGGACGGACATGGGTGGAAAGCAAAGTTTTGCCGCAGCCATCAAGGCCTTGGCGTTAGCTGCGATGATCTTCATGTTAGTGGTCAGCAGTTCGGCTGCTGACCAGGAAACCATCTTGCACAAATTTCAACCTGGCGGAGACGCGCTGACTCCACAGGCCTCAGGCGTGATTGCGGATGCCCAAGGCAATTTGTACGGCGTAACCAGGTACGGCGGGAACAATGGAGACGGCGCCGTCTATGAGTTGAGCCCTCAGCAGGACGGCGGGTGGACGGAATCGGTACTCTACAGCTTCCGAGGCAGCGCCGGTGACGGCCAGCTTCCCACCGGGACCCCGGTCTTTGATAGCCAGGGCAACCTTTATGGCGTTACCACGGTAGGCGGCACTACAGGCGGCGGAACGGTCTATAAGCTGACTCCGAGTGCGGGCGGGGCGTGGGAGGAGAGCATCATCCACGACTTCAACTGCAACAGCAGCGAGGATGGTTGCACACCCAGTTCGTCCCTGACCTTCGACCAGGCAGGGAATCTTTATGGCGAAACCATCGGCGGCGTCTGCAGGCAGGGGTCGGGAGCGTGCGGCGTGGTCTTCGAACTTTCACCCAATGGCGGATCGTGGACCGAAACGATCATCCACCGGTTCCTGTCGGGGATTTCGGCGGCGGGTGGCTCATCTCCGGGATTCGGCATGATCTGGGACAAAAAGGGGAATCTTTACGGCGTGTGCAATACCGGTGGCCCTGGGACTTGGGGTGTAGTTTGGGAGCTGAGTCCTGTGAAAGGCGGCGGCCAATGGAAGGAAACCGTCTTGTGGCAATTCGGACCTGACGTCAATAACCCTCCAAAAGGTGGCGGACCGGACTCGTCGCTGGCGATGGACAACGCCGGGAATCTCTACGGCGCCGCGCCCTATGGCGGCGGCGGGCCGGGCGGAGGGGGAGTTGTCTACGAACTCAGCCCGGACGCGAACGGCAAATGGACGGAAACCGTGATTCACGCCTTCTTTGAGAGCAAGACTGATTCCGACGGCATGTATGCCAACAGTATTGCCATTGATGGCGCGGGCAATCTTTACGGCACTACTTCGGATGGCGGCGGAATCGGCGAAACCGATTGCGGCGACTATCAGGGTTGCGGTGTGGTCTTCAAGCTCACTCCGGGGTCCGGTGGCAAGTGGAAGGAAAGCATTCTTCACCGCTTTACCAACAATACTGTGAACGGTGACGGAGGCACGCCCTGGCCCGACCGCTTGCTGGTGGATTCGTCGGGAAATATTTTCGGGACTACTTCATTGGGCGGCGACGCGAACGGCGGGATCGTTTTTGAGATCACGCAGTGAATGCCGGGATCTTTCGACTGCCGGGGTGGCAGCGTCGGGTCGGCAGGTTAGTATCGTTGGCGCACGGCGAGCACCGTTAGCCCGATCGCCACGAGAAAAATCGAAATAACCGCTAGAGTTCGCGTAGTTCGTTTGTCGTGAGTTTGCCTTTCCACTAGCGGCAGGTTGACCAGTGCGCTGGTGATCGATGCAAAGACGGTCGCGACTCCTGCGACGTCGGGCGAGAGCTTGCCGTGAATGACCATGGTCGCGGCCGCGGCAGTGGCACTGGCGCTGCTGACCATTCCACCCAGAAGACTCAATGCGAGGAAGCCATACTTCCCCAGGTAGCGCGCGCCAATCGTGCCTAGTATTTCCATCCCCACAAAAAGCGCTCCGAACTTGAGCACATACTTTAACGATACCGGCGAGGAAACATGAAGTGGGCTAACCGCTTCCGTGCTACGGTCCCGCTTTTTCCATGCGAAGAACGTGGCGAAGGCCGTCATGGCGAGAATTGGCCACGCGGCAATAGGAACGGCCGCACGTGCGAAGATGGCAAGGATGAGCAGATTTCGCAAAAACATTGCTACGGAGGTAATTAACACCAGGGCAACCGCCATGCCGCTCGCATCGCCGGTGAGTAAACGCGAAAGTTCGGCAACCGTGGCCGTGCTGTTCACCAGTCCACCCAGAGCAGCAGTGTAGTAGAGGCCGCGGTTGGCATAGAGGCGAAGCAGGACGTAATTCAGGAATCCCAGGCCGGCGACGATGATGACGATGAACCACGACTGGCGCGGATTTAGAAGGTGCCAACTGTCGATGAAGCGGTTTGGCAGCAGCGGATATATAACGAAGCCGATCAGCCCCAGCAGCACGGCGCCGCGAATTTCGCCGGGAGCAAGATCCCCGGCGAAGCGTTGCAATTCGGTCTTCCACGTCAACAGCATCGTCATTAGAATGGCGGAGGCGACGGGCGTGAAGAGATGTCCTTCGCCCACCAGCATACCCAGAACAAAAGTGACGATCAGGGCCACGGATGTGGTCATTTCGAGCGACTTGTCAGTTAGCAGGCTGTGCCCGTTGATGTACGCGACCAGCACAAAGACCCCGATCAGCATTACGACGGCGAATTGATTCGAAATCAGCGCGGCGAGCATACCGAGCAGGGCCGTAAGAGAAAATGTGCGCACGCCGACATCTTTGTGCGCCCAGGCGCGCTCAAAGCCGACCAGCAGGCCCACGCCCAACGCAATGGCGATCTTGATCGCGATTTCAGCCGGGGGAAAGATCATTCTCGCAATGGTATAACGACGGTGGACGGGGTCGGTGCCTGATTTTTGTTGCTGGATTGAACTAAGTTTCCCGACGCCTAGGGCCTTAGTCCGGCTGGAGGCGGAGCCAGCGAATCATGTGCGGGTAGGGAGGAATGGAGACTGCGGCGGCCCGCGTCGTGTCCAAGGTGAGGCCCATCCATTGCAACAGCGGGACGCCGACGTTGGCATCGCGGTAGATCTGGATCAGGGTTTCGGCTGAGCCCTTGTAGCCGGCGGAGTGGAAGACTGTCTCGGGAGAAAGTCCGAGGTGGACGGCAGCAGCGTAGGACCAGGCCTGAGCGGCGATTTCGTCGCCCATGTCGGAACCGGCATTCGATCCGGTGGTGGCGCGCTGTGCCGGCAACATGGTAGCGAGATGTCCGGCTTCATGGAGGAGATCACCGGGGTAGAGCAGGCGCTCGGGGTCTACGATGAGGCCGCCTGGTTCGAGCGTGACGCCGGGCAGGAAGGTGTCGGCAGCGAGGGGCGCGAAGCGAATGGTGAGGCCGATCTTCTGGAGAAAGCCGACGACTAAAGTTGCTGTGGGATCTGGCATCGACCCTTAATTTACTGAGCGAGCGACGTTTCGTAAATGCGCTCAAGATTACGTCAGCTTTAGTTAGGACCTACGGCCTCACCTTAAAAGAAACGAGTGTAGAAAGCGGTCCTCCGGGTGTGGTCACGGTTACGATGCCCGACGATGCCCCCGCCGGAACAACCGCCGTTAAGTGTGTGTCGGACTTGACGGTGAAGGTAGCAGAAACTCCGTTAAAAGTAACCGCGCTTGCACCGGTGAAACCTTGTCCGAGAATATTGATAGTTTCCCCCACCGTTCCGATGACGGGTATGGTTTTCACGAAAGGGCTCAATCCCAGCGAAATGCTGTAGACGGTGCCGCATTCGATGCAGTCTACTCCGCTTTCACCACCGGAAAATGTGGTTCCGTACAAGATCCCATTCGTGCCTTGAACCAAGCCCATGGGGTTTGCGCCGTCGGCGCAGGACGGCTGCGAGCAAAAACTGTGGAGCACAGTGACCGTCCCTGAGGGAGTTAACTTAAATACCGTGCCACCGCCAGCGGGTCCGTGAAGTTCCGCCGTTCCATAAAAATTTCCGTCCGAGGCCTGGATTACGCCGCCTTCCAGAGAATTTCCGTTGGGACAGTCGGTTCCATCGCAAAACCTGGCCAAGGGCGAAGTAACTCCGCTGGGAGTCATCTTGAAAACAAAGTCAGAGGTCGTGCCGTAGAAATTCCCATCGTTGCCCTGAATTAAGCCCGCGCTGGGCTGGCCAAGACAAGTGGAGAGCGAGCAGAACGTGTGCAGCAGGGTGAAGACGCCGGCTCGCGTAATTTTGAAGACAGTGCCGACTCCGCCGGATCCACCGAGGAAAGTAGTTCCGTAAAAGCTTTCGTCCGAAGCCTGCATCAAAGCGAGGGGATAAACACCATCGTCACAATTTGTCTGCTGGCAAAAACTATAGAACAGGGTGAATGTCCCGGTGGGAGAGATCTTGAAGACAGTGCCCGTGGAAGGGCCATGCGCTCCGCCCTCGGCTGCGGTACCGTAGAAGTTCCCGTCAGTGGCTTGAATCAATCCGTCGAGCGGAAGGGAGCCATCGTCGCAGTTGGCCTGCGAGCAGAAATTATAGAGGTTGCTCACGGTTCCATCCGAAGCCAGCTCGAAAGCGGCGCCCTCGCCAAAGGCTCCTCCACTTTGGGTCGCGCCGTAAAAGTCTCCGTCCGGGGCCAGCACCAACTGACCGTTCGGAAAGTTGCCGGCAACGCCGCCAAGATCGTAAACAGGAACCAACGTCCCCGTGGGGCTGACGCTGAAACCTACCCCGGCATTGCTTGGTCCGCCATACCAGGTTGTGCCGTAAAACTTGCCGTCAAAACCCTGCACCAGGGAGATATCGCCCGGGAGTGCGCCGTTGGTGCCGTTGAAGAGGGCCAGCGTGGTAAATGTCTGAGCAGATGCTGTGGAAACCGCCAGGACACAGAGAAGGAACATGACACAGCACAGTTGGAACGGATTTACCTTCTTCACAGAGTCCTCCGAGTTCGGCGATTCGAGAGAAAAAAAGACGGCGAGAAACGAAATTCGGTGGGGGACGAAGCGCGCAACACGCCGGGCACGATTATCCTCTCCGGCGGATGGAGCGTCAAGCTTGCGTGGCGGAATTTTCAGCAGGCCGCTACGGCGCTTCGATCAGCTCCATCTTCCCCTCGCGCGTGCGGTGCAGGATCATTACCTTGCCTTTGGGATCGCGGAAGACGAAGACATCGCGATCGCGGAAGTGGGCTTCTTTGATGGCTTCTTCGAGGGTCATGGGGCGGATGGCGACGGCTTCGTCGGAGCGGACCAGGTGCACCTCGGTGGTGCGGGCCACTGCGGGATAGCGGTGCACCGCTACCGGCACGGCAGTTTTTTCCGTGAGGCCGACTTTCGTCTGCGCGCCTACGCTGGGCTGCGGCTGATCGTCGTGGCCGTTCCACTTTTTCGCCTCTTCGCTCTTGCGTGCGGAACGCTTTTTCGATTGCCCGCGGGTTTTGTACTTCACGGCCTGCTTTTCGAGATGTTCAAGAGCTTGGTTAACGGCGATGGTCATGTCCTTGGCTTGGGCCAGCCCGACCAGCGGGCCATTGCGCGGCGTGATGGTGATTTCGGCTTTGTGGCGGTGCTTTTCGACGGCGAGAACGACATGGGCTTCAAACTTGTCGCCCAGGATTTTGCGGATTTTGGTGAGGCCAGTTTCTACTTCGCGGCGGATGGCGGGAGTCACTTCGCAGTGTCTTCCGGTGTATTCCACGTTCATGAAGTCTCCTTACAGTCGAACACTGCGTTAGGAACCTCAGGGGCTAAAGCCCTCTATAGAAAACGCTTAACGCGGCGCTAAAGCGCCGTTCTACACGTTTCTTCAAGTTTTGCCCGAATTTACTTTTCGCATCATCTCCCTTCGCGTACCCGGCGCTGGTGCGTGCTTGGGATGCGCATATCTTCGCGATATTTGGCTACGGTGCGACGCGTTACCTGAATGCCTTGCGATTGCAGGATGCGCGTAAGTTGCTCGTCGGTGAGCGGGCGGGCGGAATCTTCCTCGTCGATTAGTTTTTTTACACGGCGCTTCAGAATCAGCAGGCTCGTGTTGCCGCCTTCCGGGCCTTGCACGCTTTCGCTGAAGAAGTAGCGCAGTTCGAAGACGCCTTGCGGCGTGTGCGCGTATTTGCTTGCAACAGCCCGGCTCACGGTGGAGGGATGCACGCCGATTTCCTCCGCCACTTCTTTGATCATCATCGGCTTCAACTGGTCGATGCCTCGTTCCAGGAAATCCTGCTGGCGGGCAACGATGGAGTAGCAGACTTTGGTGATGGTCTGCTTGCGCTGCTCGATATTTTTGATGAGCTGGATGGCGCTCTTATAGCGCTCTTTCACGTAGTCGCGCGTGTTCTTGTCGTTGGTGTCGCGGGTGACCAGCTTTTTGTAGGCCGGGTTGAGGCGAAGCTGAGGCAGGTCGTCATCGTTCATCAGGACCAGCCACTCGTCTCCATGCTTGACGAAGGCGACATCGGGCTCGATGAGTCGCACCTGGCTCTTGTTGTATTGCAGGCCGGGGCGGGGATCAAGCGTGCGGATATAGTCGAGCGCCTGCTGCACGGCCTCGATGGGACGTCCAATGGCTTTCGCGATTTCTTTGTGCTGCTTGTTTTGCACGGCGCGCAGGTGCTGATCGACGATGGCGATGGCATCTTGCAAAACGTGCGCGGTTCCGTTGAGCGGCCTGTCGCTATTTTTATTCTGCGCGAGCTGTTGTTGGTGATAGCGCAGTTGGCGGAGCAAGCACTCGCGAAGATCGCGGCAGCCTACGCCGGGAGGGTCAAGCTGGCGGATTACTTCGATGGCTTCGTGGAGATCGGCAAGGGTGAAGTTGGCTTTGTAGGCCGGCGGCGGAGGCGCGGAGGCGACCTCGGGTGCGGGAGCAACGGCCGCGGCGGAATCTCCGTTACGCGAGACGATAGAGGCATCAACAGGCAAGGACGGAGTTTCCGGTTCACTTGCGGAATTCTCGATCACCCCGTGCGAGGCGGGAAGTTCGGGCCCGTCTGATACAACGACGGCTGGCTCCTGAGTTGGTTCATTCGATTCGATCGCCGTCAGCTCTTCCGATAAGGTTTCGCTCGATACTTCACCTTCCACCAAACCCAGTGCTGCAGCCTCGCTGACGATGGCGCTGGCTGCCACGGCGTCGGCTTCCGGCGGAGCGGGGGGTGCTACTCCCAGCATCTCTTCGTCGCTGGCGATCAGATATCCGTCTTCGTTCAGGTTGCCGATGATTTCTGCGGCGGCCTCGCGAACCTCCGGGCGCAGACTCAGCGCTCCCACTTGCCAGTTGAGATGGTCGGTGAGAGTTGTCGGCTTGGAGAGGAAATTCTCGAACGACGGGCGTTCGATGTCTTCCGTCTCGCCGCGGGTACGATAGCCGGGGTCGAGGTAGTCCTGAAAGAACGAGCCGAAGTCGATCTCCTCGAACGGATCTTTCTTCTCGGCCGTGATCGGAGTCTCCTCGGTGGAGGTCTTGGTGGCGCGGTCGCGGTCTTCTTCTTTGCGGCCGACTTCGTCGATCAGCGGGACGGATTCTTCGAGCTCTTCGAGAACCGGATTCTCGACCATCTCGGAGTTGATCATGTCCTTGAGCTCAAGCTTGTTGAGCGCGAGGACGGAGACCATCTGGACCAGACCCGGGGTAAGGATCTGGCGCTGGGAGAGCTTTACGCTTAGTTTGTGCTGGAGTAGGACCATGTTTCAAAGTTTCAAGATTTCAATGTTACGGCGCTAGTCCTAGATCGCAATTCTTCAATCATCGACTTAAGCTCCGCAACTGCTGCTTCGTCCATCTCCCCTGGCCTATTCGCCAGCGGACTCAACTTATCGCAACGTTTCCTGTAGCGCTCGACCCTCGGGTCCTGTTGTCTCGTCTCTGCAAAATCACACCACTCTATTGAGTCGGGTGTTTCCCCTAGGAAGCGCTCGATAACCGCTGCCGCCTCCTCGGGAGTCATATCTGGTTTCCACTGCACCCCAGAAGCATGCGTCGACGTAGACCACATCGACGGGGGCCAAAGATTTATGTGAGGATTACGCATTTCCCCGGTCTTTGAAACTTTGAAACCTTGAAACCTTAGACCAATGAAAAGCTCTCTCCCAAATACACCCTTCTCACTTCCGGATCTCCCGCCAACTGCTCGGGCGGGCCGTGGCGGAAAATTCTGCCGTCGTCGATGATGTAGGCGCGATCCGTCACTGTTAGCGTTTCGCGCACGTTGTGGTCGGTGATCAGCACTCCAATGCCGCTCGCGCGCAGGCCGCTGATGATTTTCTGCAGGTCGAGGACGGCGATGGGGTCGATCCCGGAAAATGGTTCGTCGAGGAGGATGAAGGTGGGATTGATGCACAGGCAGCGGGCGATTTCCACGCGGCGGCGTTCGCCGCCCGAGAGCGCGTAACCGCGATTTTGCCGAATATGCTCCAGCCCAAGCTCATCGATGAATTTCTCCATCTTCTCGCGGCGCTCGTGCCAGGACATCGGCTGCGCCTCCAGCACCGCGAGGATGTTTTCCTCAACCGTAAGTTTGCGAAAGACCGAAGGTTCTTGTGGGAGATAGCTGATTCCATACTGGCGCGCCCGCAGGTACATGGGAACGTCAGTGATGTCCTGGCCGTCATACAGCACGCGGCCAGTGTCCGGGGGGATCAGGCCAACAATGGCGTAAAAAGTTGTCGTCTTGCCAGCACCGTTAGGGCCTAATAAACCAACAACTTCGCCCTGTTCCACGCGCAGGCTGACACCGTTTACAACGCGGCGGCCACGGTATGACTTGCCGATCTCATCGGTGGCCAGGGTACGCATTTAGCTTGCCACTTACCGTGTCACTCGCGTTTGAGTTACCACAGGAGTACTTTTTTCGCCTTCTACGAGCACCCTATCACCGGCTCTAAAGAAAGTCAACGAAACCCCGGTAATCTTGCCGTGTTCGGCATCAAAAATGCTAGGCGGTCCGCCGATGAGGACGAATTTGTCATCGGAGGCGGTGTAAATGAGGTTTTCGCCGTTGGCGCGGCGTCCCGGTTCATGGATTACGACGTTGCCTTCGGCGCGCATTCGATCAAGATGGCCTGAGGTGCCAAGTGCTTGATTAGCAGGAGATTGGCTCCGCGGCAGGAAGTAGATATCCATTTGTTTGGCGGTTGCAGTGAAATCAGTTCCACGGGCTGTTACGCCGCCGTCATAGTGAGCTTTTCGCTCGGGGTCGGCGTAGGTTAAGCGCATTGCCGTGATCGTGATCGGACTCGCTTGGCCGAGATCGTCTTCCGATTTTTTTTTCGATTTGCCTGCGCCATGATTGCCTGCCGCGCTAGCGGGCTTGACGGGACTGGGTTCAGCGTTTTGCTCTTGAGTGGGCTTCTCCTGAACTAACACAGTCGAAACTGGCTGCGCGGAATTGCCTTGGGCAACCAATGAGCGGTTCTGTCGATCGAATTGGATGGACGGAGCTTCGATAAGGTTTGCGTCCTGCCAGAGACGTGCATTGCCCTCGTAGAGGGCGACGGCAGGCGAGTTGTGCGCGGTCATCTTGCTCGAAGTTACGTGGATGGGCGACGAAGAGGCCAGCAATGCGCCGTCGGGCTGCTCTTTCACTTCGCTGTAAGTGCTCCTCACATTGCCATCGGCGAAAGCGTCGCCGGTGGCGTGGTTGATGCGAATGGTTTTCGCGGTCGTCACCATGCCGCCGTCAGAAACTCGCGGACTGCCGGTGAGAAGCACATTCTGATCGCCGGGGGTGTAGACGGCTTTGTCAGCCCAGGCCTGCGTGCGCTTGTCGGCGGGCTGACCATCGGAATAAGCGACGCTTCCCTGCTGGATGAGAGATGCGATTCCACCGTCAGGGAGAAACGTCGCATCGAGAGTTTGGCTGGTGCTGACGCGGTCAGGCTGTCCGGGAGCGATGTCGACGATCTTCGCGTCGGGTGCGCCGTGAACCGATGCGAGGCGGCTCGCGCCTTTGGGTGTTACGGCAAATTTCGCGTCGAAGCGTCCTGCCGTGACCACGGTGCGTTGCGGAGACAGGGTCCCGGTATGTAGAGCTGCTGAATTATTCGCGTTCTTCGCCGGCGAAATAACGATTTGCGCGGCCCCGGAAGTTTGCGCACGTTCCAGCCGTTTTCCCTCAGCGACGAAGAAATCAATCGCGCCCGCGGTGATGTCGAAATCCTGCGAGCCGGAGCCGTCCGACGCGGCATTCGCGTGGCCACGCTGTGCCAAGTGAACTCCATCTGCCGCGTGAGCCTTCTGCAACACGTTTTGGCCGAGAAAGTCGAGCACGACACTCCCGGCATCACCTTGCATCGGCTGATCGCCGGCGCGCTCTGCGTGGACATTCCCTGTCAGGGTCGCGGTGCGTAGCAGATTTTGCTTGCTCACCAGCAACAGTTCGGCCTGGTCAGCGCGGGCGCGCATCTTCTCGGCGTCCGGCCCGGCGCTTTCCGCGTTTACGTCTCCTGTGGCTAACACGCGCTGTACAACATTCTCCGGACCCAAAAAGAATGTGGCCTCGTCCGATTGGAGGGTTCCACTCTCACGCACCATGCGTGGATGAGCGAGCACAATTTCGCGCGGCTGGCGGGTGATGACGCCGCTTGCGGCGGAGAGTTTGGCGTCATCTTGATCGCTGAGAATTACGTGCACGTCCGACGTGAGCGTGAGCACGCCGGGTTTTGCGGAGTAACGCACGCCCACGGCCCAGCCGGTGGCCTGCGGTGTGCTGAAATCGACGCGGGCATCGGTAGAGGCGTCTCCGCTGTCGCGGTTGAAGACCAGATCGCGGGTCTTGAGATGAATCGGGTTCTTGAGGTCTTTAGGCACCGCCTGATCGGGGGCCGTGCCACCGGTGGGGTTGGCTTGGAGATCGATCTGGACCTCGCCTTTGGCGGTAACGTTGCCGGACTTGGGGTCGAAGGTGAAGTCGTCGCCGTAAATCTGGTCAAAGCGGGACGTATCGCGGCCGTAAAGAATGATGCTGACATCGTGCAGATCGGCGCGGCCGTTGAGCTTGAATTCTTTGACGTCTTTGGCGCGAATCGTGAACATCGTGCGCCCGGCCTCGGACTTGGAAAACTGGAAGCCGCTGGCCGTCTGTTTGATTTCGTAGGCAATTTTGTTGGGAACTTCTCTTAAAGTGCTGTGCTGCCGCATCCGCGCATAGAAATACATACCTGCAACCACGGCCGAGAACAGCACCGTGATAACTGCGAGCCAGCGGCGGAGGCGGTAGATGGGGAGGGGCATCTGCCTTTAGTTTACGGCAGTGGGCTGGCGGACACCGCCCTGAAGTCTCGAAGCTCCAGCTCGATTCCACCAAACTCAGAATGATCGTTTTGCCCGACGGTAAAGGCGATATCGATGGGGTCTCCGGCGAGAAGCGGGGATTGCTGCAGGCGCTCGGCCATGTGCCAGCCGAGAGCATCGAAGACTGGACTCAGCCTTCGCTTTTCAGTCCGCAATCCGCCGATGGCCTCGACTCTTTCACTTCGACGAATTGCCGCGCCATCTGGGTGGCAGCGGGGCGTGGTGAGGAGCGCGACTGCGGAGAGTTCTTCCTGGACCGGCTCGGCCCGCTCATTCGCCTTTAGCTTTAGCTTGATGTGTTTATCTTTCAGAATCTTTGGCGGAGCGATCAGGCGGACGTTGCGCGCGGCGAATGCGGGTTCGTGATTTCCGGTGCCGTAAGGCTCCAGCAGCGAGAGCATTTGAAACAATGCGGGAGTAACATCATCCAGATGCAATTCCGCTTCGATGTCGAGCACGGGATCGAAATCAGCAGCAGTGAGACGCGCACGAGCGAAAGCATCGAGCTCTGACCGAAGCTGTCCAACATTTGCCGAGGGCATGGCAAAGCCGCATGCGTGCGAGTGCCCGCCAAAGCGAGTGAAAAGATTGCTGCTGGCTTCGACGGCTTCGAGTAGATGAAAAGGTCGAATCGAACGTCCGGACCCGAATGCTTCTTCACCCTCGCGCGAGATGACGATCGCTGGCCGGTGATAGCGCTCAACCACCCGGGTGGCGGCGATGCCTATTACGCCGCGGTGCCAGCCCTCACCATCCACCACAATGCAGAAAGCGTCGCAGAGCGCGGGATCGCCCGCGATACGCTCTTCAATCGCCAGCAGAATGCGGCGCTCTTCTTCCTGCCGCTCGGCGTTCAGACGATCAAGCTTTCCGGCAAGTAGGCGCGCGCGCTCCGCGTCTTTCACGCTGAATAGATCAATTACATCGCGCGCAATATCCATGCGTCCCGCGGCATTAATGCGCGGCGCAATGCGGAACGCAACTTCGGTGGAGTTGGGAGGACGTTTCGTGGAAATCTGCGCGGCTTCGAGGAGTGCCTTCAATCCCGGGTTAACGGCGCGTCGCAGGGCATCGAGGCCTAATTTTGCAAACACTCGATTTTCGCCGGTCAGCGGAACCGCATCGGCAATGGTCGCAATCGCTACAATTTTCATGAACGACAGCAGCAGGCGAGTCTGATCTCTATCGGGAAGGCGGCGCTGCATTAATCCCTGCGCGATTTTGAACGCGACGCCCGCGCCGCAAAGTTGCTTGTAGGGATACGTGCATCCCGCTTGATTCGGGTTAATGACCGCATGCGCCTTGGGCACGCCATCCGGCCCCGGCAAGTGATGGTCGGTGACGATGAGGTCAACACCCAGGCGGTGCGCGGTTTCCGCAGGCGCGAACGCGCGAATGCCCATATCAACGCTGATGATCAGGCGGATGCCTGCGGCGGCGGCGCGCTCGATCACGTCGTCGCGCATGTCGTAGCCTTCGCGAATGCGGTGCGGAACGTGAAAATCGGCTGCCCCGGCGCAGAGTTCGATTGCCGTTTTCAGAATGATGATCGCCATCGTCCCGTCGACATCGTAGTCACCGTAGATCAGCATGGGATCCTTGCGCTCGATGGCGGCGTCGATGCGATCGACGGCGGCGCGCACGCCGGTCATCTGTTCGGGCGTATGAAGATGATCGAGGGATGGAAAGAGATAGCGGGCGGCGCAGTCGGCGTCGGTCAATCCGCGACGCAAGAGCAACTGAGCAAGAGTGTGAAGAGCGGTACGATCGAAGCCGTTCGACTTCTGACTTCCGAGATTAGAAAGCTGGGGAAAATCTTGAAGTCCCAATGCAAGCGCATGCACACGCGCCGGATCTGCCGCGGCCAGTTCCCAGCGCACGGTTAGTTCTCTTCGTCCTGGTCCGGTTCGTCGATGGGGATGCCCCCGAAATCATCGGAAAGTTCCAGCAGGCGCTGGTAACGGTCGTACCATTCGGTGCTGGATTCGCAGAGGAACATCGATCCCTGATAGGCCCAGCCGAGCTGCAGAAATCCGACTTTGCCGACGTGGGTACGGAGCCAGCGAGCCTCTTCCACATCGTCGCCGTCGCTGAACTCGGAATTCCCGAGGCGCTCCATCAGTTCATCCAGTTCCTCGCGTTCCAGCTTCCAGGAATGCATAGTAAGAAATCGCGTGCCCGCGCTCTTGGCCAGCTCGACAAAGTCCTTCCAGCCGTCGGGATTGTCGCCCATCTCCCACATGATGCACTGCACTTCTTCGTAGTCGACGTAGCCGTGGAAGCGGCTCATGCCATGGCCTTCGATGAAGGCAACCATGTCATCTTTTACGGTGGTTAAATCTTCAGGTGTGGGAGGCATAGTAGAAAACGGCCTAAAAAGTATTGTATGACGTTTGGGCGTCAATCTCCAGTTCATGTGGTTCTTCCGTGGCATAACCGCCATGTTACACTCTATGTTTCGCAAACAACCCCAGCTGATACAGGACATTCCATCCGCACATGCTTTTGTCCAAAGAATATGTGGGCTACCTGGCCCGCGAAGTTACCAAGAAACTGATCGCCGCCAAGGCCATCGAAACGGACGCCGTGCCGAAAGTCACCGAGCGCGTCCATGCCGCGCTGCTCGAGGAGCTTACGCTGGAAGACCGCATCAACGATGAAGTGCGCGTCATTCTCGAAGCCTACTCCGATGAGATGAATAAAACCGGAGCCAACTACCAGGAGATGTTCCGCAAGGTGAAAACGGAACTGGTGCGCAAATATAAGGCGGTGCTGTGAGACTAAGCCGCGACAAAGTAAACGTGCTGGCGCGCGCCGTGGCCGACGCACTCAAGCAGATGGATGAAGTCGAGTTCATCGAAGACCCCAACACCATCCGCCAGGAAACCCGCAAAATTCTTGAAGAACTGCTCAACCACGAAGCCCGGATCGACCAGAGCGCACGGCTTAAGATCGAGAGCCAAAAGCGGACCATCCTCGAAGGCTCGCAGGAGTGGGACATTCTCTACCGCAAGTATTACAACGAGGAAGTGAAGAAGCTGGGGGTGTAGTACCAGGACCTCGTTTCTCTCGGCAGAGGGACGAAAGCGTCCGTCCCTCCACAAACAATTTGGCTACACCTACTCCGCCATCTTCAACTCCAGGCTCACCAGATTGCGTACCGATCGCGCCGGTCGCGTGTCTTCCGTAACGACGAGTTTGAACGGACCAGAATGGGCATCAAGCGCCCTGCCATTCACCGCATCGGCGACTATGACCTCGCCTGGATGAAAGCTCGGATCAATTTCCGCCAGAGCAACGACCGCGCGGTAACCATCAGACCCGGTTGCAACAATGTAACCAGCCAGAGCCTTCCCTCGCAGTTCACTGCCCAGCGGCACGCCCATTTTCAGTTTTGTAAACAGATCAGCGAGGCGAACGCCTGCGTATTTCTCATCCGCGTTCGTATGAGAATTGTGAATTGAAATCTCAATGTGCGGTAATGCCTTCAGATTGTCGCGTGCCAGGCTACTCGGGGCGTGCGATGGAGCCAGCAGTTGTAGCGTGCTCGCTCCGACAGACGCGGTCTGCTGGGCGCTTAGAGCGGCAAGGGGAATCAGTGAAACGTACAGAATCGTGATAGCAATTTTTCTTGGGAGCATGCCGCAAGAATATTCCTTCGACGCGGCCGCCGTCAGCACCATCTCCGTAAAAGTTTTGTCCGCATTCACCGTCGGCAAAAGGCGAGCAACGGAACCGCAACCAGTCCCTCGCCAAAACCGAAGGAGAGACGAATCAGCGTAGCAATAAAAACAATGCAAACACTAGTAGTACGGGATTCATGGTATTCAGGTCGGACGTCGCAGAGCGCTAAGCTGGGTGATCAGTCAGAAAACGGCAATTCCTATCTTGTTACGAATTACGAACTGAATGTGAACCCTCGATTCCCGGAGGGAAGTTTTGCAGTATTGTATCCCTCAAAAGGGGACGCGGATCGCGCGATGGCTACCGTGCTACTTCCTGTTCTCGGTTTCGGAGATCCGCACGCAGACCACTTCCAGCGACTGCCACTGCTGAGCTTGTCGCCGATTTCCATCTCTGTAATGTGTCTCGCAGGAATCGGCGCAGATGTTGTAAACACCAAAGGAGGGAACCGATGAAACGTAATGACGACAATCGGGTGCTGGGTCGAACCGGCGCCCGAGAGTTAACTCCGGAAGAACTGGCTCGCATCAGTGCCGGCGGGCCTCTCATCACGAACGTGATCACTATAAACCCAAAAACCGGCCAAAGGGACGGTGACGGCTAGAGGAGGACGAGATGCAGACAAAAAGCAAACGTGTGCTGGGCCGTGAAGGCGCGCGTGAACTTACTGCTGAAGAAATTCAAAATGTGGTCGGAGGAATTCACACCAACACGGCGTGCACCTTCGATTCGACAACCCAGAAGCCTGACGGAGACGTCGGCGAGTGCTGAAACGGAGAGGCGGCGCACAGCGCGCCGCCTTTCGTACTTTTTGGGAGGCGCGATGAAGATCGTCATCATAGCTGAGGCCAACGACAATCACACCGCTCCGCTGAAATGGGCGCTGGAGAAGGCTGGATACACCGTGGTTTGCTGGGCGGGCGTTGGCTGGACTGAGAATAGACAGGCAACGCTTTCTATAAACGGCGAAGCGCAAATCTCACTCGGCCCCTACAGCGTAGACCCCGGCGACGTGATATGGATTCGGCGTCCTAATCCTCCGCTGGCAAACTCCAACGTAGCCGCTCCGGATAAAGCCTTTGCCGCCGAAGAGTACCGCTGGTTTTCGCTTTCCATCATGTACCTGCTGGAACAAATACCAGTGCGCTGCATCAATCCTTATTCGGCATCGCGGGTCATTAATAACAAGGCCGTACAGCTTTTTATTGCCGCAAGAAGCGGCCTCAGAATTCCCTCCACGGTTATGACGAATTCTCCTTCGGCTGTTAGAAATGTTCTCAGCGATCCTTCACAACGAATAGTCTGCAAGGCATTCTTTCCGCACATTTGGAAAAAAGAATACAGTGGAACGCTCGCAGTGACTGAAACGTTCGAAATTACAGCGGATGCGCTGCCCAAGGATGAGGTGCTGACCTACGCTCCGGCAATTTATCAGGAGATGGTGGTCAAGGCTTTTGATGTGCGCATGGTGCTGCTGGGAAGAACCGTTTACTCGTTCTCTCTTCACACACCGAACCGGGCGCTCGATTGGCGGCAGGAAGTGGGGCAAGGTCATGTCACCATCGAGGAAGTCGCCACGCCGCCTGATGTGGAACGAGCGGTGCTGCGATTTGCGCAGGAGGCCAGGATCGAGTTTGGGAGCTTGGACTTTGCTGTGGACTTGGACGGCCGCTGGTGGTTTCTCGAAATCAACGAAGAGGGCCAATTTCTGTGGCTGGACGAGTTCAGCACTGCGGTACGAATGCAGGAAAAATTCCTGGCGTTCCTCACCCTGCCGAAGGGCGCAAGCCGGCAAGAAATCGAACGGAAGCAAGTCGAATTTCCGTCGTGGAGAGATTATCGTCAATCTCCCGCTAAAGATATGGTTCCTGAGGAAGTCCATCAGGCTGCGCCGATTTTGTCTGTCGAACCCTAGAGCGTCCGGCCATTCGCCAAGCGCACCGCGCAAAAAAGGCCCCGCGCCTTGCGCGGGGCCGGGCCAGGAGGGACCCAGTGAATTTACGCGGCTTCCCGCCGCTGCTGAATGGTTTGCAGGTGCTCGCGATATTTTTGTGCGTTGGTCACGATCTTGCGCTGCGGCAGACTGTTCACCCATAGATCAGAGGGAGTACCCCGGCGTTCGCGGCGAGTGCCCACTGTACCGCGGCTGCGCAGGTTTGTCGGATGTTTCTCCGCAGTAATCTGCTGCCACCCGCTGCCGGACGCTACGTTGAACACACCGATATAGCCACCGGTCAGCAACTGCAGCGGCTTCTCGATCTTGCTCATGCGATCGAATTGCGTCGACCCTTCCGAGCGGAAACCCTCGAACCACGACGGGTAAACGAAATCGGAGACGAGAACCTTGTCGATTTCGTAGCCGTAGCTGTCGTCTTCGCAGGCATCGCACGCTTCATAGGCATAAAGGACGCCGGCGCTGTTGCTGCTTTGCACAAAGACCGTGAGGTTGATGTTGGGGTCGCCGAGCATTTCGAGCAACTCGTGGCTGGCGGTGACAGTCCAGGAGGTTCCAGCTTTCAAATCGCTGGCCGCGAACACCTTGCCGAGGGGAAGACTCTCACTGGTCAGGTCGTGATAGCCGAGAGCGCCTGCTTGATCGGAATCGTCGAGCAACACCAGCCACCAGCTCCCGCTCGGCGGCTGTGCACCCTTGGCTACAATCTTGAGTTCGGCGTCCGTGCCCCAAAGTGGACGGAAGTCATTGGTCACCTGCTTTTGGAGCGCGGCCACGACCGGCACGACTTCCGCGTCGGCTAGAACCGTGCTCTCATTGATGACGGAAACTTGAATGGTAGGAGTTTGGATGTGCGGGGTTTGCGGCATTGCTTATCTCCTGGAAAACAAATTCGGAGACCGCGCAGCTTTAAGCTTGCGTGACTCTGTGAGCAAAAGCTTATACGCTGAGGAAGAGCGGGTCAGTGATTGGGGAAGAAAAAAGTTAAGTTGAATTCCAAATTGAAACGAATTTTGCGCCGTTTTGGTACCAGATAAATCTTGATTGCGTCCGAGCGTATGGTGTCTCAATCCACCGACATTTTCGCCGCCGTCGCAAAAGCCGCTACAGGAGCTGGTTTCGATCTCGCCGGCATTGCCGGCGTCGGCGACTCCCCGGAGCTGAATTATTTTCCGCAGTGGATCGCGGAAGGCCGCGCCGGTGAGATGAAGTATCTGCAAGCGCGAGATGAACAGGGACGATTGAAGCGGGCTTCGCTGGCGAATGTCGCCCCGTGGGCGCGCAGCGTGGTGGTGTGCGCCATCAACTACAACACGGCGCAGCCATATTCCACCGATTTCAAGGATGTTGATCGGGGATGGATTTCCCGCTACGCGTGGAGTGAGGACTACCACGAATCGGTGATGGACAGACTGCGGCAGGTCGAAGCTGCTGTGAAGGATGCGGCCGGCATCGACAATGTGATTACGTGCTGCTACGTCGATACCGGGCCGATTGTCGAGCGTGTGGTGGCGAAATATGCGGGCATCGGATGGATTGGCAAGAATACCTGCATCATCAATCAGAAAATGGGATCGTGGCTGTTTCTCGGCGTGATCCTGACCTCGCTCGACCTTACGCCGAGTATGCCTGCGCCCGATCGCTGCGGCAGTTGCACGCGCTGCATCGACGCTTGCCCGACCGACGCGATCGTCGCGCCGTATCAACTCGATTCCAACAAATGCATCGCCTATCTCACTATTGAAAAGCGCGGAGCGATTCCGGAGGACATGCGTGCTGGAATCGGCCGGCATGTTTTCGGCTGTGACATTTGCCAGGATGTTTGCCCGTGGAACCGTAAGGCTCCGGCAACGATGTTGGAGGAATTTCAGCCGCGCGAACAGCTAGTGAATCCGGCGCTGGAGTGGCTGGCGGAAACCAGCGCGGAGGAATTTCGTGCTCGCTTTCGCGGTTCGCCGGTGAGCCGCGCAAAGCGGACGGGATTGCGTAGGAATGCGGTTATTGCCATGGCGAACAGCGGAGAGCGGAGATTTTTGCCGGTGTTGGAGAAGTTGCGTTGGGACGAGGATAGCGTGGTTGCGGAGTCGGCGAAGTGGGCGGTTCGGGAGCTAGGCGGAAGTTCAAGTTCGAAATAGGAATTCAAAACTCCATCCTGCTCTCGCAAAAAAAGGCGAAAGCAGGATGGAGCACCCTCGGGTTTTTCCCGTTGCCTTATTACCTCGGCACCACCGTAATGCTCTGGGGATTTGTGATCGAGTACGGTGAACCCGGAGCCTCTCTCACTCCGGTTGAAGTCACCGCCAACACGTATAGCTGGCCGGCGGGGATGCCGATCGCGTATAGGTGATCGTCGCTATCCCAGGCTAGCTGGTCGATTTCGCCGGTCGGCAACAACGCCGTGAAGCGCGTCAGCGGATTGGCGCCGTTGAAGTGGAAAAGCTGCAAGCCCTTCGGTCCGCCCACGGCAAGATATTTTCCCGCGGGGGATGCTTTGAAATCGTAAGCGCCGGAGACTGCCGCCGGCATGTTCTCATACGTGCTGTTCGTCGTCAGGTTGCCCGATCCGTCCGCCGTGTATACCGAAATCTGCGCCGGTCCCCCTGTCGGTTGCTGATTGCTTCCGTTCATCGGCGTAACTACGAATGCAAGGTGGTTGGCTGCGTCTGGTGCGGCCGCACCTCCGGGGCAATAGTAGTCTCCAGCAGGAGCGGCGGGCATGGCCGGATTGGTATTCAATTCACTCAGCGAATTATCATCCGTGCGTTCGAAGCCGTAGATTAGCGGTCCCACGATGAACAGGCAGCTCGAGCCGTACGCATACTTGTTATTGGCAAGGAAGCCAAGTGACGTCGCGAACGCCGGGCTCGCGGCCGCGGTTGCGCCGATGTAGGACAGATCACCGTTGTCTCCTCCGACGCTGAATGACTGGTACGGGTTATTTGCGCAGATGTTGCCGATGTAATCCATGTCATAAAGCGTCGCACCTGTACGGTCGACAAACATGTCAAAGGGGCCGCCGCAGTCGCCTTGATTGAGTTGCTGGGCGTTGATCGAGGAAACTTCAGCGATGGCTCCATCGTCGGCGATGGCGAAGGAATCGATCTCTACTCCGTTGGTGCCGAATATATATTTCGAGCTCGATGCAAGGCCCGGCGCGTTTGTGGAAAAGGGAGAGCCCGGAACCACTGTCAGCCTTCCATTCGTCGAGGCGGCGTACGCATTGATCTGGTAGGTGTTGCTGCTGGGACTGCTCGACACATAAACGAACGCGGCAGGAGAAGTGCCCGGATTTTCCAAGGTAGCGTCAGTTGGTGAAGACTGGACCTGAGCAGAAGCCAGAACTGAACTGGCGATGGTCGCAACTGCGAACAGCGAAAGAAGCCTAGAGTGGCGAGACCAGAAGTGGCGAGACATAGAGCAGTTGAGCCCTCACTGCGGGAAGTGGCAATCTAAGCAGCCGCGAATCAGATGCGGGCTATGGCGCGCGGGGTTGTGAGAGTAGTTTCAGTCTGGGGATAATCTTCGTGCGCACGGCTTAGAACGTGGCTGCTGCTAAAACCCATTCCCTTCCGAATCCAGCCTGTTAACGCTTCACGATCCCGTGTAGAGCTGGAAGGGCGCCCAGTAGAACGGGCTGTGGAATGGGTCGTTGTGTAGTAGCGATAGTTTGGCAAGCCGCAGAGCTTCGGCAGGCGACTTGGCTTTTTTTAGTTCTCTGTAAAACTCGTCGACAAGTTGCGGAGTTGAGGCGTCGCTTACGTCCCACAAGGCGGCAACCACGTTGTGCGCGCCCGCGCGCAGGAAAGCCCAGGAAAGCCCGACCAGACCCTCGCCGGAATAGGTGCGATTGCCGGTGCTGTAGCAGGCGGAGATTGTGACAAGATCCGCATGTAGAGGATGGTTGTTGATGATGTCGCGGGCGTAGAGTTTGAAAGAATCATCCTGCCCCGAGCCCGCGTTTGATCCGGCCTTGCGGCTCAGGATAATGCTCGAATCGAGTGGACTCATCCGGCTTGCCATTCCGTGCGCCACAAAATGAATGTAAGAAAACTGTTCGGGATGGCTGCCAAGATACGCCGCCGGCGACGCCTGCCCGCGCGCCAAGACTTGTTGCCGCGCGACTGGAAAATACTTTCTGACGCTCTCCATTTGAGCAGCAGCGTTGGGCAATTCCTGATATTGATTATCGGGCCTGGCATCCGGCGCAACCGGATTACCGACGAGAAGCAGTTTGCCCGCGAGTCGAGAATTTTGGCGCGACGCGGATGGGAGCAGGCGCAGGGACGCGGCGTTGGAAATGGTTACATCTTCGATCCAATAATGTTTCGGCTGCGGCAGCAGGGTTTCGAAGTTCAGGCTGTTCAGCGCACCGTCGGGAACGATGAAGATGGTTTTCGCGGATGGCTGTTTTTTCAAAAACTCCTGTACGGGCGCGACGAGCATTTGATACAGAACGCTACCGTCGTTCGAAGCTTCGAGAGTCGCGCGCGGGCCTTCCAGTTTCTTACGATAGCTCTGCACGGCGGCGTCGATTTCCGCCTGGTTCGCGGCGAGGGGAAACATTCGCACCTGACGCGGCGTGATTACCCACCCGTAAGAATGCCCCTGGCCGAGCACGTAGAACAGAATCGTGCCGCCGGCGCGGCGGGCGATTTCTGGCGCGTTCAGCGGATCGGGCGCGAACTTGGCTTTGCACGGGCGTCCCAGGCCCTCGGCCAAAGTGCGGGCGCGAGTGTAATCGGCCACCTGCAGGGCTTCGTTCGTTTTGCCTTGGGCTACGAGGAAGTGGATGTAGTCTTCGTAAATGCGGGCGGCGTTGGTGAGAAACGGCAGGCGGCTATCAACGCGCTCGTGCAAGCCGCAGCGCGCCGCCTCGAAGGTGCTCAGCGCGGCGCGATACTCGGCGTCGGCGGGGCCGGGATGGTTTTCGTCTTCGTACAGGTGCGCGAGGGAGCGCTCGGCCTCCCACTTGAGAAACACCGGCGTGTCGGGGGATTTGGCGACTTCGTTGAAGTCGGACTCGGCCGTGGCCGGATCGTTGCGGCGAGCAGCCACGCGGCCTTCGACCAGCAGCGGATAGACTACGTCGCGCCCGTTGCCATCGGCTTTCGCCATTTTCAGAGCCTCGTCAGCGTAGCGCTTGGCATCGTCGAGCTTGTTGGTTTGTTCGGAGACGAAAGCTAGGGCTGTTAGCGCGTCCAATAGATCGCCAGGGCTCGCGGTTTTCCGGGCCAGATCGGAGGATTGGAGGAACGCCTGCTCGGCCAACTGGGGCTGACCTTCGTCCATATAAACATAGCCGACGTTTGTAAGCCATCCCGTTTCGCTAGTCTCATCTCCTAATTCTTCAGCTTCTTTCGCGGCCTCGCTAAACATGCCTTCGGCTTTTTCCCTGTCGCCTAGCTTGTAATAAGCCCAACCCATGTTTCCCCAAGCGGTTTCCGCGGTGTCCGCGAAACCTGCCTCTGTCGCGATCTTCAGGGCGGAGCTTGCCCAGTCTAAAGCTTCGTCGAAGTGGGTTTGCTCGTCCGCCGACCAACTGAGGGTTAGCAGGTTATGTGCCACTAGGAATTTGTTCCCGTCTGCTCGCGCCATCCCCAGCGCCTTCTCAAAGTGTACCTGCGCCTCGCCAGGGTGCCCCGCTCGCATTGCCAACACGCCCCATTCGCTCACCACATCCGCGCAGGCTGGATATCCGTTTCGATCACAAACGCCCTGGGCCTCCTTGAGTTTCTGTTCCGCCTGGCTGGATCTGTGAAGAGCCCCGTAGGCGGCCCCCTCCAGCCTGAGACGCTGCACCACCAACTCCTCCGGCATAGTTGGAGGTAAGGAAGCAAGGAGGCGCAACAACTCATCTTCTCGACTCTGCCAGTGCAGAACTCTTGCCTGAAGAATAGTAAATTTCCAGGACCATTCGTCACCGCGGTGGCGATATAACTGATACGCGCTGCGTATTTCTTTAGAGGCTGCCTCAATGTTGCCCCGCTCCAGGGTCAATTGGGCATGTTCAAACTCCCGACGGGGATCGTGCCGGTGCGAGCACGCCAGCACCAACACGAGAGCGAGAAGCAGAGGTTTCCCGCGGCGCGTTCCTATCGAGCAGCGTGCACTACCTTTGAAACCATTAACCGAGACTCGCTGGTGTGTGAGGGCCACCATGTCCTATCAACTGTCGGACATGATTGTAACGCCGGAAACGGGGACCGAGGGATCGAGCCTAAAGCCTTAATCCCTCGGATCAATTTGTGATAGGCCGTTAGCGTGGATCAGGTGCGCCCACCGAGAAACAGTGTACGAGGTTCCGCTGAGCCGGCCGACAGAGTCCTCGCACACTGGTACTAACAAACTACGTTTTTCGCCGCCGCTCACTACGAACGGCGCTTAGTTGTGTCCGCCTTGCCCATTTGACTCCGCCGACGATGCACCCCCATTTGCTGTCGTGGAGCATCCCAGCTCCATCCGGATCATGGTCACATGGAAGTTGTAAGCGTCGTAGAACTCATCAGGCCCCGGTGGCCTGCGAGTCACCTGCAACTCGGCCAAAAAGAACTTGCCGAAGTGCGGAACGTCGATCACGTGCCCAAACGAGGTTTGATCGCAGTGCGCGCGGTTCACGAGTGAGCACTTTGCGACATCTCCTGCTCCGTTCGACGTTACCCAGCCCGGTTGGTCACGCGGATAGCGTTCTGTTGCCCAATCAGGGAAATAATCGCCCGCGCTCAGTTTGCCGTATTGCTCTTCTATCCGGTCCATCACGGTTTGGTTCTTGAAGTAGCATTGATCCTCGACCGGCCTTGGCCCGAGGATATTGAGATTGGTCTCGCACTTAACCTCGTGTCCGGCAATTCGCAGATTTTCGAAGCGCGATCCGAGGAACGAGACTTCGGGCACGGCGCCATCAATTGGATGAGCCGTAGAAATCTGCGCCACTACACGGTCCGCAGTCAGAATATCGAGAATATTCAAGCCCTCGATAACTGAGGTTGTCAGGGTGGAAAAGCGGCCTTCGTGTTTCAGGCTGCGGTTGCCCGCCACCTGGGTATAGCCTGACTCGTAGGATGCGATGCCCCGCAATCGATAGGGGCCGGCCGGCTCAAAGTGGTAGTGGCTGCGTTCGCCGCTGCCATAGAGTTCGAGTTTTGCCTGAGGGCTTACTTTCTCCTCGAAGGGTGTTAATACATTCATTTCAAACAGACTTGCTTCCCCGTGGTAGGTGTGGATTCGCTTCGTGCCTGCTACCGGCATGTGTGCTAACGCCATAATGTTTCATCTCCTTTCCCGCGTGAGATTCACTTCTGGACTTGCTTCTAGATCTTTACATCCCGAACTTCACTTCCGCACTCTACTTCTGAATCTGCAATTCAAACGAGCTGGTCCCGACTTCTACATCCTGACCGGAGGCGGTAACGCCATGCACGGCAAGCTTATACGTTCCGCTTGCGCGGTTCGCTTCCGGAAAACCTATCGGCCACGTATCGTCCGCCGAGTCTTTGACCGGTATTGACGCTTCTATCGTTCCTGCAGGGTTCGATAGGTCGACTCGGTAGGCGGGGAAATGATGCCCCGGAGGCACGATTACATTCAAGAGAAATCCCTGGCCTTGTTGAATTACCAGCGGGGCAGTGTTGGAGCCGTAGGTCTGCAGGTTTAAGGAGACTGCCGGCAAGAACTGCGGCTGGCTGGCTTTTTGCGATAGTTGGCGGAGGGTTACGGTCTGGAACCCGATAACTACCAGCAAAACCGCCATTGCGGGCACAGCAAACTCCGGACGCAGCCAGGCGAACCATCCGCGCGGCGGCGGAATTGGCCTGACGACCGGCCTTGGTTCGGAGTTATCCTTCAATAAGACCTTGCTCTGCTCCACCAGTTCCGAGCCTAAGCGTACGTCTAATGCGCACTCGGAACACTCAAAGAAATGCTCTTCGAACTCGTCACGCAGTTCGGCGCCGAGTTCTTCGAGCAGATATTTCTCCGTCATTTTTTCTCGAACCACCACATCGTGGTCCATGGCTTTTTCCCCCTCGTAATGAATAGCGCCCAACAGTAAAGCAACCTGGCAACGTTCTAAGCGGGAGCAAAGTCTGGGGGTTGGTCTCCCATATGCTTTAGATACGATGATTTGAATGCTTGCTTGGCGCGGTGTAACAAGACTCGCAAATACTCGCGGTCAACTCCGAAATCGCGGCACACTTCATCTTTGTCGCGTTCGTCGAGAAAAACTTCCTTCAACAACCGGCGGTCGCGCTCCGGCAGCTTCTGCAGAATCTCGCGGACTTTCTTATCCGTTTCCTTCGACTGTAATGTGCCCAGAATATTGAGGTTCAAGGCGGGGAAGCTTTCTTCGTCCTCGCAGTCGAGCGAGACGTTACGCGCGTCGGAACGGTAGTGCTCGAGTAACACGTTCCTGCAGATCGAGTTTACGAACGATCCCAGGCGCTCGGGCTGGAGAATCTTGCCGTCCTGCAATGCGCGGAAAAAGCGAGTGAAGGTTTCCTGTCGTACATCTTCAACCATCTCCGGCGATCTGAGGCGGGAGCTGGCTTTGATTCTGATCAGGACGCCGAAGTAGGCGCAGAAGTGCTCCTGCGTGCGGAAGTCTCCCGCGCGCAACAGATTGAGGTAGGCGTCGTCAAATGGCTGGAACTGCAAGTACCGCCCTCGCAGTTGAAGTGGCAGACAGTGTAGCACCGGAATTGGCTCACTGTGGCCGTTTTCGAGCGGCGCAGGCGCGGCTGGCCGTTTGAGGCCAGAGTGGCTGATGCGGCGAAGCGCTGGCGCGATGGGTCGAGGATTGGGCACTGGTTGGAGCACGCTGTTTATGAGCTGATTAGACCTTGCTGAATTACGCTGTGCGGAAGACCTCTCAAAAAAGGCCGGAGTCACTTCCCCCATGGCTCCGGCCCCGACGAGAGCCTACCGGGCGATTCCCAACACCCGGTACGGCTAAGCCTCCGAAGGCGCAATGTCCTTCGCTCATAGGGATAGTGCGGAAGAACTGGAAATCGTTACAGGAATAATTTGGAGGAATCCGGCGTTCCTTCCGTCCACGGTGGGTTAATCTCACCAGCAAGGGCACGAAGTTACACCGAGCCAAGCAGGGCTAGCTTTTTCGCGGGACTTCTGTTTTTTGGGCGAAGATTATTGCGGATACCATTCAAGTAGCCTGACCTCGATCCCTGTGCCTTCCAGTTGCTTTTTGAATACCGAGAGGTCCGAGCCATGATAGTGATACGGGATCACGATTCTTGGGTGAAAGGCTTTTACCGCGTCGGCGGCCTCTTCCGGGGGCATGGTGTAAGGCAAGTTCATGCACACGAACGCCACGTCGATATTCTTCAGGGCACGCATTTCGGGCACACCCTCGGTGTCGCCCGAGAAGTAGAAGCGCATTCCGCCGTAGGTTAGGACGTAGCCGTTGCCGCGGCCTTTGTCGTGATAAAGCTTGCCCGGAGCAGGTCCGCGGGTGAGGTTGTAGGCTGGGATGGCCTCGATCGTCCAGCCTTGCCATGTCTTGGTTTCGCCGTTGGGGATTGGCTTGGCGGCGGTGACGGTTTTCACGACTGCGGGTGGGGCCATGATCTCGGTTGCGGGCGTGCTTATCTCCGCGATGTAGGCAGGATCCATGTGGTCTTGATGAATGTCTGTAATCAAAATCAGGTCCGCTTTCGGATGCCCGACCATCTTCGCCGGCTTCGCCGGATCCAGATAGACCACCCTCCCTCCCGCTTCGATCAGCGTGCTAGCGTGGTAGAGCGGGGTGATTTTGACAGGGCCAGCGGAGGTGGAGAAAGTTTGGGTTTGCGAATTAGCTAACGACAGCGCTAGCAATGGTAGGAACGCAGCGGCTAGAAATTTTTTCATGTTCGATCTCCTGATTGTAGCGCCAGCCTTATCGGCGGCTTTTCAGCGGACTTGCGCTGCAGCCAACCCGACCGCGGCGCTACTTGATTTGTTCACTGGCAATGTGAAAACCAGTGTTGGCGGCTGGAACGCCCGCGTAAATAGCGGTTTGCAGCAGCACTTCTTTCAGATCGCAGAGTTCCAGTTCATGCGCCAATCCGGCGCGCAGGTGAAGCGTGAATTCTTCCCAGCGTCCCAGCGCTGCCGTTATCGCTAGGACGAGGAGCCTGCGTGTGCGCGGATCCAGCGCGGGGCGGGTCCAGATCGTTCCCCACGCATAACGGGTGATCAACTCTTGGAACTCGCGTGTCAGGTCAGTGGTCGCGGCGATCGACTTATCGACGTGGGCATCTCCCAGGACCGCACGGCGCACTTCGAAGCCCGCCTGGAGGGGGTTGTCGGCTTGAGGCAGCAAGAATTCCAACACCGCCGCTGTAAACGAGCGTGGCTTCTCCAAATTTGATAGATGCGCGGTGGGAAGATGGACGGCTTTCGCCCCAGAAATCTCGCGCGCCAGAATCTCGCCGTGACCGGTCCAGGGGGTCGACACATCGCGATCTCCGACAATGACCAGCGTCGGAACTTTGATTTCTCCCAGCAGGCTTGTGAGATCCACGTCGCGAAGCGCCGCACAGCAGCCCGCGTAGCCGATGGGATCGGTTCCCAGCAGCTGTCTTCGTATCGATTCGGCATAAGGATTTTTCTGCGCCAATGTTTCTGCAGAAAAAAATCTCTGCATCGCCATTTCGACGATCGCGCTCATTCCGCTCTTCAACACAGTCCCCA
>JBEKBW010000024.1:0-47017 GCA_050015215.1 Candidatus Sulfotelmatobacter sp. | reverse complement strand
GGCGTCCCGCAGCGGTTCAAGTCCAGATACGTCCGCGTCGCCGAGTCGGCGAAACCCTCGTGCAAACTTTTACCGGCGTCTTCTTCCATGTGCAGGCGCGTGATGCCGATCCGCTTGATGCTCCCATCGGCTGTCGGCACGTCGATCCATCCGTGCTCGGCGAGCGGCTTGTCGTATTGCGAAATCTGGTAGCCCTTGGGCAGGTCAGGATAGAAGTAGTTCTTGCGCGCAAAAATCGAAGCCGCGTTAATGCGGCAATTCAGTGCCATCGCGGCAAGCGTCGCAAACTCGACCGCTTTACGGTTCAACACCGGTAAGGCTCCCGGCATACCCAGGCACACCGGACACACATTTGTGTTGGGAGGCGCTCCGAAGCGAGTCGAGCAGGAGCAGAAAATCTTCGTTGTGGTCAAAAGCTGAACGTGGACTTCAAGACCGATCACCGGTTCGTAGGCCGTAGTGGCCGCAACTGATGTGTCTGCGAAAGTTGACATAAGCTACTTGCCAAATGGAATTTCAAAGTACATCAATTCTGTGCCGTTAGCATCGTCAACCCCGGTGACGTAGAGATGCGCGCCTGCAAGCGGATCGGAGATGCCCTCCACGTCGAAGAAGAGAAACCCCGATTGCGTGCCGTGCGGCTCGACCGCCTTAGCCGCGAATTGCGCTGACTCGATTTCATCACGGTCTTTCTGACTCAGCCCGCCTTTGACTTTTTTCTGCGGGATCGGAACCGGGATGGGATGCGTATTCGCCCGCGGATTGTTGAGTCGGCGGAAGAGATCCTCGGACGTAGCCGGCGTGAGTTTGTCGCGCCCACCCGTAATCAGAGTGACCTGTATGTTGGCGATGGCGATGGGCTGTTCGCCATCGTTGGTGACGATGAAGAAAACCGGCAAATATCCGTGCCCGTCAAAGTTATTCGAGAAAATCTTCGCCTTCTCGCGCGTGTCATAGGGATCGGCTGCAATGCTGACCTTCTCGTTCGAGTGATCGTCGTGCGCAGCGTAAGTCTTCGCCGGTTGAGCTGCCGGTTTTACAAAATCTTTGGCGGCCAGGCTCGCGGCGCACGCAACGATAACGCACGCAATGGAGGCAGCTCTGCGAATCCAAGTTTTCCCTGCCCGCGACATGACTTCGATTATAGAGGCAAAGTTGAGTCCCCCCAGTAGTTTCGATTGTCCTAAATCCACGCGGCTGGCGGCGAAAAGTGCGCGAAGGTTTTAGAATGGCTGCACTTGATCATCTTCTATAGCTTTCTGTATAGCCTGGCGCTCGCACTCGTCGTCCTGGTGAGCTTGCCGTACTGGCTCTTCCAGATGCTGCGGCATGGGAAATACCGCAGAGGATTGGCGGAGAGACTTGGATCTGTTTCGTCACGGCTTCGCTTGCCGGGGCAAGACGAACCTGTAATCTGGCTTCACGCCGTGTCTGTTGGCGAAGTGCTTGCGATTGCCGGGTTGGTGGCGGAACTTGAGCGGCGGTTGCCGCGCCATTCCTTATTCGTTTCAACCACTACCGACACCGGACAGGCGCTCGCGCGAAAGCGTTTCGGAGAAAATCGTGTTTTCTATTTTCCAATGGATTTCGCATTCGCAATTCGCCCATACCTGCGGGCACTTCGGCCGGAACTCGTGATCATTGCGGAGACTGAATTCTGGCCGAACTTCATGCGACTGGCGCCTGCGAGCGGCGCGCGCATAACGGTTGTAAACGCCCGCATCTCGGATCGCTCATGGCCCCGCTATCGGCGATTTCGCGCCTTGATTCGCAAGGCGCTGGCGAATGTCGAACTGTTTCTGGCGCAGACCGAGGAGGACGCGGCGCGTCTCCGGGCTATTGGAGCTTGTGCGGAGCGCGTTCGCTTCAGCGGAAATTTGAAATTCGATATGACTTCGCCCGCGACGCTGCCGATTGTCGATAGTTTGCGCAGCTCTATGGCCTCATCTCGCTCGGGCCCCGTGCTGGTTTGTGGGAGCACGGTGGATGGGGAAGAGCAACTGCTGATCAAAGCATTCGAGCGTGTCCTGGCGAAATATCCGAGAGCGGTAATGATCCTTGGTCCACGCCATCCGGAGCGCTTCTCTGTTGTGGCGGCGTTATTGGAACAAATGCCGATTCGCTTCTATCGGAGGTCGGAATGGCAGGAACAGAATCTGGCCGGGGGAATTTTGCTCTTGGATAGCATCGGAGATCTGGCCGCGCTTTATTCGCTTGCCGACATCGCATTTGTGGGCGGCAGCCTGGTGCCGGGCGGCGGACACAATATTATTGAACCCGCGCATTATGGCGTGGCGATTGTTGTTGGAAGGCACACCGAAAACTTTCGCGACATCGTGAACTTGTTTCAAAACCGCGACGCGATTCGGACTGTCGACTCAACAGATCTGTCCACGATGTTTCTGCTGTTGCTGGCCAATGACGAGGAACGTAAAGCATTAGGACGGCGGGCAGCGGAGACTTTACGATCGCAAATGGGTGCGACCGCTCGAACGGCTGAGGCTATACAGGAACTATTGGCGCAAAAATGAATCTCAACCCGCTATCGGGCGCTTACGCGGCCGCAGTCGGCCTGCGCAATTTTTTTTACGACCGGCGATTGTTGCAGCAGCGTTCCCTGCAAGGGCCCGTGATAAGCGTAGGCAATCTGTCGGCCGGCGGTTCGGGAAAAACCCCCTTCGTTATATTGTTGGGTGATTTGTTGAAGGCGCGCGGAATCAAGTTTGACGTTCTCTCGCGTGGTTATGGGCGCAAGAGTCGCGGTGTGCTGTTAGTCGACCCTGCCGGCTTGGCGCGAGACTTCGGCGACGAACCACTGCTCATCTCCCGGCGCTTGCAGGTGCCGGTGATTGTTGGCGAGGATCGTCACCAGGCAGGGGGTTTTGCGGAGGCGCGATTCGGTCCACAACCGCATCTGCTCGACGATGGCTTTCAACATCGCCGTTTGGCTCGTGACTTCGATATCGTGCTGGTCACGCCGGAAGATGCGCGCGATCGCCTGCTGCCTGTAGGACGCCTGCGCGAGCCTCTCCGGGCTCTGCGACGAGCCGACGCTGTTGTACTCACTAGCGGCGCGACTGCAGAAGCATTTCCGCTCAGCGAAAAAGCTATATGGCGGCTGCGGCGGGGAATCGTGACCACAACCGCGATGCAGCCGATTCCTGCGCGCCCCGTTGTGTTTTGCGGCATCGCCCGTCCACAGAATTTCTTGCTGCAATTGAGAACAGCCGGCATCGATCCGGCGGCGGAGGCATTTTTTCGTGATCATCATCCCTACACGGAGAAAGACATTCGGGACTTGCTGGAGATCAGGCGACGAAGCGATGCGGATGGTTTCCTAACCACCGAGAAGGACGCCGTAAATCTCGGCGGATATTTCTCCGCACTTGCGCCATTGTCGGTCATCCCCGTGAAAATGGAGCTCGCCGACTCCGCTAACGCTGTGGATACCATGCTGCGCGTAATCGAAGGACGCCGCAGGCGCTCGTGAGAGAATTCCTGAGACACGTGCGTTTACTAATAGAAAGCTGATGACCAGACACTTAAAGGAAGCCGACCGGCTGAGGAAGATTATCGAGGCATTCCCCAAGCTCACGATTACAGTGCTCGGAGACTTGGTGGCCGACGAGTTTGTGTTTGGAGAAATTTCTCGCGTCTCGCGTGAAGCTCCCGTGCTGATATTGAAGCATCGCGAGCGCACGGTTGTTCCCGGAGGCGGCGCGAATGCCGTCAATAATCTGGCTGACCTCGGAGTCAATGTGCTTCCCGTCGGCGCCATCGGCGACGACGAACCGGGGAAATTGCTGCTGAAATATTTTCGCCACAAGCGCATTCCCATCAGCGGAGTACTAAAGGATAAGAGCTACACGACGGTTACCAAGACGCGAATTCTCGCGGGCATGACGCACAATACGCGCCAGCAAGTGGTGCGCGTAGATCGCGAGCCGGAAGCTGCCCCCAACCGGCACCTTACCCGGGAATTGTTCCTGGCTGCGCGAGAATATCTGCGAGCTTCGGATGCCCTTGTGGTTTCCGACTATGGCTATGGATCGGCCAGTCCCGCTATCGTGAATGCGCTACGCGAACGAGGGCGTGGGAAGACGATTCCCTCGATTATCGACTCGCGTTACAGGCTGCTGGAATACTCTGGCGCGAGTGCGGCGACTCCGAACGAACCGGAAGTGGAGGCGGCGCTTGGCATGCGCATAGGACAGAGTTGGGAGAAAGTGGTTGAGGCTGGCAAACAAGTGATGGAACGGATGAAGCTGCAGTCGCTGCTGGTCACTCGCGGGCGGGACGGCATGGTCGCATTCGATCAGAACCAAGCGCCCGTCGACATCCCGATTTTCGGCTCGGACCAAGTCGCCGATGTCACCGGCGCTGGTGACACCGTGATTGCCGCATTCAGCGCGGCGCTCGCGGCCGGCGCCAGTACCGAAGAGGCCGCGCAGATCGCCAATTATGCAGGGGGAATCGTAGTCATGAAGCGAGGCACGGCAACCGTTTCTCAGCAAGAGTTGTTGCATGCGCTGGACCAGGCTCCGCCTTCGACGCGGGCTCATTGATCTGCGGGACTTATTCGCGATTGAGAAACGCACTTGATAAAGATGGAAGACAGCAAAATTGTTTCGCGTGAGCAATTACGTGAGCGCGTCGAGCAGTGGCGGCGGGCCGGAGAACGAATCGTGCTGGCCAATGGAAATTTCGATCTGCTGCATGTGGGCCACGTTCGGTATTTGCGCGGCGCGAAAGAGTTGGGTGAAAAACTGGTGGTGGCCATCAATTCGGACGAATCGGTCCGAGTTCTGAAGGGCGAGGGTCGACCTGTAATGCCCGCAGCAGAACGCGCCGAGATTGTCGCGGCGCTCGCTGATGTGGATGCGGTTGTCATTTTTCCTGAACTCGACGTGCGCGTGCTGATTCGTGAGATTCGCCCGGATGTTCATGCCAAGGGCACCGATTACACCCAGGATTCTGTTCCGGAGCGAGATGTGGTAAAGGAATGCGGTGGGCGTGTTGCCATTGTCGGTGATGCCAAGAATCACTCCACCAGTGAGATCATTCGAACGCGACTGGCTGGGAGTAAGGCGTGAGGGTGGGGCTTGCGCCGGGCGATCAACCGGCTTTCGAATCGAATCGGGCCCACACTGCGGGAGGACGCGAGATCAAGCGCCTTCTGATTGTCCGGCTTAGCGCCATGGGAGATGTGATCCACACACTGCCCGCGGTTCAGGCTTTAAGGGCGGAACTTCCTCACACGCACATCGGCTGGCTTATCGAAGAACGCTGGGCCGAATTGCTGTGTGCGGCGACGAGTCCGCCGCGGGGTCCCCGGTCAGCACAGCGTCCCCTGGTGGACGAGGTTCATATCGTAAGCCTGAAAGATTGGGGAAAATCCGCCTTTTCAATTTCGACGCTGCAGCGTGTTGCGAAACTTTGGAACGATATTCGCGAGAGTCGCTACGATGTTGCAGTCGACCTGCAAGGTGCGTTGCGGTCGGCGGTGCTAGCAAGGCTTTCTGGTGCGCCCGCTATATATGGCGCGGCTGAACCACGAGAGTCTCCGGCCAGCATTTGGTATACGCGAAAAGTGATCGCGCGGGGCCGGCACGTCATCGAACAAAACTTTTCCATTGCACGGGCGGTGTTTGAACAGCGCATGGAGATTCCGTCTCCCGAACTTCCTTGCGATCCTGAATCTGAAGCATCTATCGATCGGCGACTGGCAGAAATGGGCGTCGGTCAGTTTGTCATTCTGAATCCGGGGGCGGGCTGGGGCGCAAAACGGTGGCCTGCACAGCGATATGGGGAGGTTGCTCGCAAATTATCTTGCAGGGGCCTGCGGTCGGTTGTGAATTATGGTCCCGGCGAGGAGCAATTGGCGTCGGCGGTGGAGAAGGCGAGCAAAGGAACTGCGCAAGCAATGAGTTGCACGATTTCTGAATTGATCGCCCTGACGCGTCGAGCTCAGCTCTTCATCGGCGGGGACACCGGTCCGCTGCATCTGGCTGCGGCGTTGCGAATTCCTGTGGTGGGGATCTACGGACCGACGGATCCCGCTCGCAATGGGCCTTACGGAACACGCAGTATCGTTCTGCGCAGTGCAGAGAGCGTCACATCACATACCCGACGAGCCGCACCTGATGAAGGATTGTTGGAGATTAGTAGTGACACGGTGTCATCGGCTGCTCAGAGGCTGCTGGATGGTGGCCCGCGGTGACTCGGTGGTCTAAGATCGCTCGCCGCATTCGCGTACCGTTGGGATTTCTGTTTGCGGTGCTTTACTTTTGGCTAGCTCGCCCAACTTGGCGGTCGATGGTGCTTGGGTTGATCGGTATAGTTCCGGGTTTGTTGATTCGCGCGCTGGCTTCGGGGCATGTACGCAAGAATGAATTGCTCGCGACTTCGGGCCCTTATGCGTATACGCGCAATCCGCTTTACTTGGGATCGTTGCTGATTGGCATCGGTTTCGCAGTCGCCGCGCGAAGTTGGTGGGTGGGCGTATTTCTGGTTGTGATGTTCTTCGCGATCTATGTTCCCGTGATTCGCGACGAAGAGGCATTTCTACGACAGAATTTCCCTGAGTTTGAAGAATATGCGCGGCGGGTGCCGAGGATGCTGCCTCGGCTTACACCGCACTCGGATAGCGAGGGTGGTGCTGCTGCCGAATTTGCTCTTGATTTGTATTTGAAGCATCGGGAGTACAACGCCCTGGTGGGCACGATCGCGATGATCGTGGCACTCGTGGTGAAGATGACTTTCTTTCGCGTATAAGCAGAAACCTATTTTTCCGCCACCAGTTCCCGTGCCCGACTCAACTCTGGACGTGTAGAATTCGATCCATCGCACACCTTGAGCAACAGCGCGTAATACTCGCTCGCATTGCTCTGTTTGCCCGCGGCCTCGGCGGCGCGGGCTGCGCCGTAGAGGCCGTCGAAGCGGTTTGGATTCAACTTCAAATCCGTCTGATATTCGGCCAGCGCCTGCTGCGGACGCTTGGCCTCGAAAAGAATGTCGGCGATCATTTCGCGCGCGGGAATGCCTTCCGGTTCGTTGCCCAGCGAATCTTCTTTGTCGGCGATCGGACGCAACGCTTCCACCGCATCATCGTCTTTGCCTTCCGCAAATGCCAACCAGGCGCGGGCTTCCTTACGATCACTGTCCACGGCGTCGGCGAACTCTGATTTCTGCTTCACGAGCTTCTGATAGATGGTCTCAATTGCTGCAACGTCTTTACGGACATCATCCGCTTCGTGCAGATGCGCGGAACCGATGGCGCGAGCCCAGTAGATCATGGAGCTCTCCGCTGTACCATCGACCTCCATTGGCGGCAGTCCTGCGGCGCTTGCCCAGTCGCGCATCTCAATTGGATAAACTGCGCTGAGGTGAGCTAGCGCGGCCATGTGTGGATCGTAACCCTTGCCATACATGTCGTCTTTCTTATTCGGCATAGCCCGGATTTCTTCGATGAGCGCTTTCGCGTCGGCGTCGCGTCCGCTCTGCATGTAGGCATAGAACAGAAAATCCATGGCGTGGAACTGATGGCCTTCGCCGCCCATGTGCATGGCGGCGGTTTTGCGTGTGGCGGCGATGGAGGCGAGATTGGAGTTAATATCGTCCTGCCACAGGCCAACACGGGCGAAGATATGCGAGGGCATGTGCAGGGCGTGCGGCGCGGCAGGCGCGATCTGCGCGTAACGACGGGCGGCGGGCAAGCCGAGTTGCGCCAGTTGCGGCTTATCGTAGCTGTGAATCAGATAATGCGCCACGCCAGGATGATCCGGCTCAATGGCGAAGAGTTTCTCCAGAATCGCAGCGGCCTGCTTGCGATTGGCGAACGTCGCGTCCTCAGGCGGCTCGGACGCAAGAAGAGAGAGTGCATAAAAAATCGCGGCTTCGTGATCGTCCGGATAGGATTCGTAGACCTTCTTCATCGCGTCTGAGTACGCTTTGGCGCGGGCTGCATGGTTGAGCTTTTTCGAGTTGCTGTAAAAGGCTGCGATGGCCGCTATATAAGCCTTCTCGCGCGGCGTAGTTGGACCATCGGTGCTCCTGGCCTGATGCACTTCATCGCGACCCTTCTCGATAACCTCGGCATCGGGATTGTTCCAGAGTTGGTGCCACAGGCTCATCGCCACCCCCCAGTGGGCCATGGCGCAGTTTGGATCGTCGATAGCAACTTGCTGAAATTCCTTTTCGGCCTCCTCGTACCAAAACGAGTGCAACAAGGCTACTCCACGCTCGAACGGCTTTTGCACCGCCATCGCACAGGAAACGGGGAAAGCGACTGTGCCTAATTGCGCAATCGTCAGGTCTTCGTGGCGATGTTGCTCCTGGTCGTCAGCTAGAGCATCGGCAACGGCAAAGGCGAGAAATGAACAGAAAATCAGGAAGCAAATGCCCTTTTTCATAGGAACCCCGCTGTGAGATGAGTTTAGATGTGCGAGGCGAGGCGGTCAAACAAGATAGAGGTATCACCGATCAGGGCCAGATGCTTCCGAAGCGATCCGCCTGAGTCGCGCAGGCCTCCGTTCCAGCCACAAATGTATTCTGGAACTATGACCGTAGGTTCTGCTACACTTTCGCCGCAATCGGACGCTGGGTAACGTTAACGGTCCTGATATTTCGCGCGTTTTACAGCCTTCCGGCTAACCGGCCAGAAACGCAGTTCACGCATTGATTTTCACCCAGCCCGCGGGGAGTAGCCATGGCTTTGCACCCTGAGGCAGAGCAGCGCCAGAGTTCTGAACAAGTGCGGGCCGAGTCAGATCCTATCCGGCGCGCCCTCCAGGAAAACGAAGATTGGTATCAGGATCTGGTCGAGCACAGCCAGGACCTGCTGTGCATTCATGACCTGGAAGGCCGGCTCCTGTCGGTCAATCCCACGCCTGCCCGAATTCTCGGCTACAGCGTAGAAGAAGTCCTGCAGATTCCCATGCGCGAGCTGATTGTGCCGGAGTTTCGCGGCGAATTTGACGCCTACATGAAGCTGATTGCTGAAAAGGGCGAGGCACGGGGTTTTCTGGCCCTTATGACTCGCTCCGGCGAGCGGCGCATCTGGGAATACCACAACACGCTGCGAACCGCAGGCGTGGCATCTCCCATTGTGCGCGGAATGGCGCACGACATCACCGAACAAAGGCGCGCCGAGAAGGAGTTGCGGGAACTCAACGAAGCTCAACTCGCCAAGGCACGCGAAAGCGAGCGGATTATCACGGAACAGAAGCTGTTTCGCGCTCTAATAGATCAATCCAACGACGGCATTGAAGTAGTGGAGCCCAAAACGCTTCGTTTTCTCGACACAAACCAGAAAGCTTGCTCCGAGCTTGGCTACAACCGTGAGGAACTTCTCTCGATGACCCTTTGGGACATCAATCCTGTAATCACCGAGACTTCGATTGCGGAAATGCGGGAGGAGTTGCGCAGGTCCGGATCGCTGGTTATCGAGACCTTGCACCGGCGAAAGGATGGAATAACTTTTCCGGTCGAAGTCAGCATGAAGCGAGTGCTGTTGGACCGGGAGTACGTGATTGCTATTTCTCGCGACCTTACCGAGCGAAAAATGGCAGAGACTCGCCTGCGCGAAAGCCAGGAGCGGTATCGTGCGGTACACGATCAGTCTCCGGTGGGTATTTGCTGGGTTGAGAGCCGGACCGGCCGGCTGCTGGGCGTCAATCCAAAATATTGCGAAATCCTCGGGCGGACAGAGCAGGATCTGTTAGCGCATGATTTTCAAAGCCTGACTCACCCGGATGACCTACCGGGGAACTTGGAAAAGCTGCGGCAGCTTGTCGATGGAGAAGTACGGCACTACGAGATGGAGAAGAGATACCTCCGTCCGGATGGCTCGGTGCGTTGGGCCGAAGTCGAGGTTGTAGCGATGTGGCCGGAGGGGGGCGAGCCCCTGTGGCACTTGGCAATCGTCCAGGACGTTACCGAACGCAAGCGGGCAGAGGAAGCCCTGCGAGAGGCCAAGGAGTTTTCGGATAGCCTGATTCGTACCGCTAACGTGATCATCCTCAGCCTGGACCTGAACGGAAACATCACTCTGCTTAATCGGGCGGCAGAAGAAATCACCGGCTACACATTCTCGGAGCTAAGCGGCAAGAATTGGTCGATTCTCGTGCCGCGAGATCGATTCCCCGAAGCGTGGGAAGAGCACGACAGGCTAGTGGCGGGAACGGCAGGCCAGACCTACGAGAACCCAATTATCACCAAGACGGGGGAGGAGCGCCACATCGCGTGGCGCAACAATCTGTTAAGGGTGCACGGCAAGGTCGTTGCCACGATCTCATTTGGAATCGACATTACGGAGCGCAAGCGGGCGCAGGAGGCCCTGCAGCGCAGCGAAGAAAATTACCGCATGTTTATTTCTCAAAGTTCAGAAGGCATCTTCCGAGAAGACTTGGACGCTCCGGTCTCGATCGACCTCCCGGAAGCTGAACTGGTCCAGCACATCTTGCACGATTCCTATATGGCGGAATGCAACGATGCGCTGGCGCGGATGTATGGCCTGACATCCGGGAAGGAATTTGTCGGCAGGCGGCTTGAGGAGATGGTCCCACCGGATGATCCCCACAACATCGAACTGACGCGTCACTTCATCCGCTCCGGCTTTCGCGTGTTGGAACGCGAATCCCATGAGGTCGATATATACGGCAATTCCAAAGTGTTCCTAAACAGCATGATCGGTACGGTGGAGAACGGCATGCTGGTGCGCAGCTGGGGTATTCAGCGGGACGTCACTGAAAAGGTGAAAGCCGAGGAAGCTCGGCAGAGAGCCGAAGAGGCGTTGCGTCAGAATCTGGAGGAACTCCGAAAAGTAACCGCCGAGCTTCAACAGGCAAAAGACAAACTCTCTGAAGAGAAGCTCTATCTCGAACAAGCAATCGACGTTGAACTGGGGTTTGGAGAGATTATTGGCCGCAGTAGCGCGCTAAAAGAAGTAATGCAGAAGGTCGCGAAGGTGGCGCCCAGCGACGCTACGGTGCTGTTGCTGGGCGACACCGGAACGGGCAAAGAGTTAGTGGCACGCGCCCTGCATCAGATGAGCCATCGCAAGGAGGCAAGCTTTATCAAGGTGAACTGCGCTGCCATTCCTTCCGGGTTGCTGGAAAGCGAGCTGTTCGGCCACGAAAAAGGCGCTTTTACGGGGGCGGTGGCAAAGAAGCTGGGACGACTGGAACTGGCCGACAAGGGCACTCTTTTTCTGGACGAAATCGGCGAAATTCCCCTGAGCCTGCAGCCCAAGCTCTTGCGGGTATTGCAAGACCAGGAATTCGAGAGGTTGGGTGGCACGCAAACGTTGAAGGTAAGCTTCCGGCTGCTTGCCGCCACCAACCGCGACCTGCTGGCCAGCGTAGGCCAGAAGGAGTTTCGCAGCGATTTGTATTACCGCCTGAACGTGTTTCCGATTCGCATCCCTCCACTCCGCGACCGGCGGGAAGACATTCCACTTCTGGTGGAGCACTTTGTCCGTAAGTATGCCGCTCGCATGGGCAAAACCATCTCCAGCGTTCCTACCAAGACCATGGAAGCACTGGTGCAATGGATATGGCCCGGGAACATTCGCGAACTGGAAAATTTTATTGAACGATCGGTGATTCTGACTCCCGGGTCGGTTCTGCAACCTCCGCTGGGCGAGTTGCGCGCCGAACATGTAGAGCAGAAAACCGCGACTTTACGGGAAAAAGAACGGGAACGCATTCTGCGCGTTCTCCACGAGTGCAATGGCCAACTTGGCGGACCCAACGGGGCCGCCGCCCGCCTCGGCCTGAAGCGCACCACGCTCCAATCCAAGCTCAGCCAACTTGGAATCAGTCCTAAGAATTATCGCGCGTGAGTTGCGTCCGGCCTGACAGAACCCGCCTGAGGAGGGTATCCTTTTCGAATGACGCCCCGATTCAAACGAATTATCGAAGCTGCCGCATGGTTTGTCGCCGGTTTTGTAACCCATCTACTACTACATCACTATCATCACATTGGATAGCTAGCGCCTTCGCCTGAAAAACAAACCCTTCGCTTGCGCGAAGGGTTTTTACGGGGGAAGGACTGGGCAAGGATCTACGATTACTTTGGTTGCTGTTGCTGATCGACAGCCGTCCCGGAAGCAGGTGAACCGCTCGAGGCCAGTTGCTCCAGATCGTTCTTCAATAGGCTGATTTCTACGCGTCCGCCGCTGATGCGCTTGGTTTTTCCAGTGTCATCGGCAGCAACCGGGGCATTTCCCATACCGACGAGATAAATCCGGTAAACGGGAATCTCGTTATTCAGCACCATGTAGCGCACGACGGACTCGGCCATCTTCTGCGAATTCGTAATGGCAGTCTGGCCCTTGCCCGACGAAAAACCCTGCACCTCGATGATGTAGCCGCGTTGGCCCTTCACACCGTTAGCCATCTCGTCCAGCGCGTCTTTGGCATTTTTGCTCAATACGGTTTGTCCGGGTCGGAAGCGAATCTCGGTTTGATTCGAGGCTTTGTATTGGTCGATGTTGCTGACGACAGTTTCCACCGACTGAATGCGAGTGGTCGCCTGCTGCGCGCTCTGCTGCGCCATCGTTGCCTTGTTGCCGGCGTCAACGGCGTGCTGGTCGGCCTCGTTGGCCTTGTCCGATGCCAGCTTGATACCGGCTTGGGCGCGCGCATCGGTATCGTGAATTGCCCTGCCGTTGGCGGCAGTGAGGTCATCCAATTCATTTACGCGGTCGCGGATTGGCTCAGTCTGCCGCTTCACATAGTTTTTGCGCGCGAACGGATTTACGCGGCCCCAAAAGCCTTCCCGGCTCGGTGGCTGCAGCGGTTGCTTGCCGGTACCGGTAGCGCTGTCGGTCGACGGGGTCGATTGGGTTGCCGCCGGTTGATTGGACTGATCTTGAGGAGATGAAGACGAAGTTTGCGCGAAGGCCGAAAATGCCAAAACCGCGGCTAAAGGCAAAGTAGCGAGCAAGTGACGGTTCATAACTTAGATCCTCCATTTTGGTGGAGCATTTTGGGGCTCCACTCCAGCACGCCAAAACGCGCGTGTTGCGTGATTTTTAGTTGCGTCCCTAACACAGGCGGCTATGCGCTGACGCAACGCACTAGATCGAATACCCAACTTATACCACTCATCTACACTACAGGTCAGATGCCAAAAACCACTTTCGGGTTGAGCCGCTAAATCATTGATATCTAAGTGATTGTACGCCCTGCCCAACGGTAAAGGTAGCCCGCACCGGCTTGCGCATGGTAATTTTGGCAGGCCTGATATAAAAAGTGCGCGCATGGCCTCTGATTCCAAAGCCATCATAAGCCGATAAAACCAGGTAATGAGAGTACCGGAGAAGGCACAGTTGCGTAATTCATTGGTTATCTTAGGGATAGGATTAACCGCGTTAATGGCAGCCACGTTGAATTCATTTGCCGACATGTCGGAAGAGCCTGCTCCGGTAGCTTCGTCACACATTCCCATGGATCATATGAAGCAATACTCGGACTTGGCAGTCACGTGGATGCAGGAATACCTGCGCATCGACACTACAAACCCACCCGGGCACGAGATGCGGGCGGTTTCGTTTTACAAGAAAATTCTCGATCAGGAAGGCATTGAGAATAACGCGTTTGAATATGCTCCAGGCCGCGGCGATCTGTGGGCGCGCATGCCACATACAACGGAACCGGCAAAACGCCCGATCATCCTCCTCAATCACATGGACGTGGTGACCAGCGACGCAGCCCACTGGAGAATGCCTCCTTTTAGCGGCGAGATCAAAGATGGGTGGATGTGGGGACGTGGCGCGCAGGACATGAAAGATGAAGGCTTAGCTCAACTCGTCGTCATGGTGATGCTGAAACGAGAGAGGGTCATGCTTGATCGCGACGTTATTTTTCTTGCGGTGGCCGACGAGGAAGCGGAAGGCTCAGGTACAGACTGGTTCATTGCTCATCAACGTAACCTGCTGGAGGATGCCGAGTTTCTGATCAACGAAGGTGGAGAGAACCTGCTCGATGATGGCAAGGTGAAGTACGTAGGTGTGGATGTTGGCGAAAAAACCACTTTCTGGTTGCACGTTGTGGCGCATGGGCGGCCGGGACATGCTTCGCGGCCCATCCCGGACTCCGCACCGAATCGGCTGGTTGGCGCGCTTGATCGCATCCTCAGTTACCGGACGCCGCTGAGAGTGCTACCCGTGGTGGAGGAATTCCTTCGCGAGATGGCGCCGTACGAGCCTCCCGAGCAAGCGCGCGAATATCGCAACATCCGCAAGGCAATTGAAGACAAGAAATTTCAGCAAGATGTCGAAAAAGACGAGTCGCTGAATTTTCTATTGCGCGACACCATCTCGCTCACCATGATGGGCGGCTCGGAGCAGACGAACGTCATTCCGCCGGAAGCGTGGGCAAATCTCGACGTACGAATCTTGCCGGGCGGAGATCCCAAGGCGCTTCTGGCCCAAATTCGCCGGGTTGTCGACGATCCCAACGTAACGGTTGAACCGCTCAACGGCGAATTCCGCGAGGCCAACTATTCGCCGACGAATACCGCGCTTTATGACGCCATTCGAAAAATCTCTAGAAAATATTTCCCTGGAGCGCCCGTGGTTCCTCACATCACCAGCGGGTATACGGAAAACCAGCGTTACCGGCCGCTTGGAATTGAAGCGTACGGGTTCAACCCGTACACCGCCACGGAAGAAGAGGGCAACTCGGAGCATGGCAACGACGAGAGGATCCGCGTAGAAGAAGTGCGGCGCGGACCCAGGATTCTTTTCGATGTTGTGGCGGCAGTGGCGGGAGGAAAGTGATCGTTTGCGAACAAGGAACTACTGCCTCGGGCAAAACTTCTCGTACTGTTCGATGATGAAATGGTCGGTCATGCCGGCGATGTAGTCACACACCACTCGCGGCAAAGACTCTTCTTCCGCTTTTTCCCGATAGCCATGCGGCAGCGCAGAAGAATTGCTGACCCAGAAATCGAATAGTTCCGTGACAATGCGGTCCGCGTCGTCTTTTTCTCCCGCCAGCGAAGCGCTGTAGTAGAGATTTTTGTAGAGAAAATCTTTCATGCCCTTGCATTCCCTCTCCACTTCCGCGCTAAACGCAGCGATGCGTCCGCTCTGCATTCTCACGTCCGACGAACTGTTAATTCCGGCCTGCCTTACCTTCGTCTGAGTATTTGTTATTAAGTCGCCGACCAGCCGGTTGAACACCAGTTTGAGAGTTTCGTTAAATTTCAACTTTTCGGGCACGTCGGGATAAGCCTGCTCGACTTCGCGAAAGAAGCCATCGAACACCGGCATTCCCTGGCGAATCTCATCCAGGCTCAACAAATGTGCTTCGTAACCGTCGTCCAAATCGGCAGTGTTATATCCAATCTCGTCGGTCAAATCAATCAGCTGGGCTTCGAGTGGCGGACGCTGATCCAGAAGATATTCCGCCAGTTCTGGATGTTTCGCGGCGTCATAGTCCCGCGAGTGCTTGACGATTCCTTCGCGCACCTCGAAAGTGAGGTTCAGTCCGCGGAAAGCCGCATAGCGCTGTTCGAAATCTTCCACGATGCGCAAAGCGTGTAAATTGTGGTCGAAGAACAGGCCGTGAGCGCGCATGGCGGTGTCCAGCGCCTTCTCGCCGGCATGTCCGAAGGGAGGATGGCCCAGGTCATGCGCTAACGCGAGGGCTTCAGCCAAGTCGACATTTAGAGCGAGCGCTCCGGCAATCGTGCGCGTAATCTGCGCGACTTCAATGGTGTGGGTTAGGCGATTGCGAAAGTGGTCAGAATAGCGGCGGGTGAAGACTTGGGTCTTGTGTTCCAATCGCCGAAATGCACGCGCGTGAATGATCCGGTCGCGATCGCGCTGGTAATCGTTGCGATACGGGTGCGGCGGTTCAGGGTAGCGCCGTCCGCGGGAGTGTCCTGCCTGCACGGCGTAGCCAGCCAGCATAACGGCAGTTTAGCACTGCCTATTTAATTATTGGCGTGGCGAATCAGCGTTCGCCGCCCTACTGGCTCTGCGAATCTTCCTTTGCCAAACGGACCTTCGCGGCATCGAGCTTCTTTTGCGCGGCCATGAGCAAGTCGTTGTCGATTTCTGCAGGCACGGTCTTATTCCACTCTTCCACCGCTCGCTCCCAATGAGCAGCGGCCAGCTTCAGCCGGCCGGTTTTTTGGAAGAGATCGCCCAGGTGATCCTGCACAGTCGGATCCGAACCCATGCGCAAGGACGCTTTGTTGAGGTTCTCTTCAGCGAGATCGTATTTGCCGAGCTTGAAATACGCCCATCCCAGAGAATCCAGATACGCTCCGTTTGTGGGATCGATATTGACAGCCTGCTTAATCTGATTCAGCGACTCCTCAAGTTGTACGCCTCGATCCGCATTCATATACCCAAGATAGTTCAGAGTGACCGCGCTCTGCGGATTACCGGCGAGCACTTTTTTGAACTCTGCTTCGGCCGCATCGTATCGTTTTTCGTGCTCGTAGGTGTCGCCGCGCAGGAAATAAACGTATTCCTTGTCCTCAGGCTTGGTCGATAACTGTTCTGCCTTGTTCAGAGCTTCTTCGGCGTCGCTGTAACGCTTGAGGCGCGTGTACATGATGGCCAGCCGGACGTAGACGTCTCGATCTTCGGACTTGCCCTTCAATAGCGAGCGAACGTCTGCCAGCGGCTTGTCGGGATCGCCCGTGTCTGCCAGTTGCGCGTCCAGCACCATGCGCAGCTCGCGATCGTCGGGCATCTTCTGCAATGCTTCCTTGGCCGCCGCAGTCGCTTGCGGCCACTCCTTGGCTTCACGGTAGGTATCGATTACATCCTGATAGCCGGTTTTGGCGTTGTCGTCGCCGAGCGGAATCATCTTGCGAAAAGCTTCCACCGCAGCAGGATAGTTTTCCTCATCGCGATAGACCATTCCAAGGCGCTCGATGAAAATTCCGCGATTGTTGCGGTCGGCCTGTGAGTAGCCATTATCGGGCTTCTCCGTTTTCTTCAGCAGGTCCTGCAGAATCTTGACGGCGTCGTCGTAACGCCCCTGCGCTTCATAGACGACCGCGATATTGTAGGGAACTTCCAACGCGTCCGGAACCATGGCCTGCGCTTTTTTCAGACTGTCCAGCGCATCGTCGTATTTTCCCTGCCGGCGATAGATTTCAGAAATGCGCAGATAAGTTTGCGCATCCTCAGGGTTGGCATCAGCGATCACACGGTACTGCTCGAGGGCTTTGTCAATCTGACCGTCATTCAAGAGATTCTCCGCCAGGCCCCGGATCGCGTCGAGGTTATCGCGATCCAACTCGATCGCGTGCTTGTATGCGTCGATCGCGCCTTTGTAATCCTTGCGCTGCTCGTAGGTCGCGCCCAGGGCGGCATACAACTTGGCGGACCGTCCGGCATCGGGCACCGCGCTGAGCACCTGGAGCGCACGCGCCGTATCGCCCTCATCGGTGTAAAGCATCGCAAGAGTTGTAATGGCTTCTTCGGAATTTGGATCGAGCTTCACCGCAGTCTTCAGCTCAGCCTCCGCCTTCTGCGAATCGTTATCGAGCCGGTAGAGGCGCCCGAGCAGGAGGTGATCGTCGACGTTGTCGGGTTCTATCTTGATGATCTGCTCATATTGCTCGATGGCGAGCTTTAAGACATTCTCGGAGCCATTGCCGCCACCGGGCATATCGCCCAGTGAGCGAAGGTAAATCCGGCCGAGCAATTTGTGCGCTTCAAGATTGTTAGGATCGCGCTTGATGATGTCCTGCGCTTGGAGCACGGCGTCGCGGATGCGGCCGGTTTTTACGTACAACTCGGCGAGTCCGGAGGTAAGAAATTCGCTGGACGGGTCGGCTTCAATAGCCAGCCGGTATTCCTCCATCGCCTTGTTCGCGAGTTCGCTGCGGCCGTAGGCCGTGACTTGTTCTTCGTACAAATGCGCCAGCGTGTAGTGATAATAAGCAGCGGCATGGTCGAGCTTGTGTTGCGCGCTTTGCGCCGGCTTGGAATCGCCCTTTTTCGGTTCATCGGAGGCCGAGGGGCTGGTTTGTGCGGACGCGACCGCAGCAACAAATACGACCATGAGAGCTGTACGAAAAATTCGATTCATGCCTGACCTGACGACCTGGAGTTGGATTCGACGAAAGCGACTTCGTAAAACTGCGCGTACTGCCCGAAGCCATACCCGTTGGATGCACAACCGCCGAGGATGGGGTGCTCTAATTCTAACCCGTTGGACGCTCGATTGGAAAAAACAGTTGCGAGCAGGACTCAGACCGTATGGCCCGGAAGTACAGGACCTGTAGAGCTTTGTCAACTTTGGTAAAGGAAAGTGCGGGGACATGACAATCGAGAGTCGCAAGCATTCACGGTAGGATCAGGATCTTGCAGCGCTGCTACGGCGCGTGCTCCGACGAAGGTGGCGCGCAGCGGGGATCCTTGTAGCTTTCCGTTCACTTTTCGTCGCTGGCTATGCGTTATTACCCACAGGCCGGAGGACAACTGTACACCGTGGGACATCCATTACAAGTTTCTCGCGCCTCGGTGTGAATTATCACTGGCGGTTTTCCGGCGGCTGCTAACGTTGTGAGTTGGGCATCGTCCAGATCGCGAAGCGTTACTTTCCTGATCGTAAGTTGCTTTTTCACAGAACCCTCCTAAAGAGTTACTTCCGATAGGTGACTGAGTACTTCATCGCGTTGGCGAAGGTCAAGACGAAAATGCGCGGAACGTGAGTTGGCGACAAAGTCAACTACGGACCTAATGCCGGAAGTGACGCACTCCGGTTAACACCATCGCCAACCCCAGGCGATCGGCAACGGCAATGACTTCAGGATCGCGCTGCGAGCCGCCTGGTTGAATGATTGCTGTGGCTCCTGCTTTTGCGATCTCTTCAACACCATCCGGAAAGGGGAAGAATGCATCGGAGGCGGCGACGGTTCCCTTGAGCGGCAGTTGTGCTTTCATCGCGCCAATTTTAGCCGAGTCGACGCGGCTCATTTGTCCGGCGCCGACACCAACCGTCTGTCCATCGCGCGCGTAAACGATGGCATTCGATTTCACGTGCTTGCAGACTTTCCACGCGAAGAGCATTGCGCGCATTTCTTCTGGCAGCGGGGCGCGCTTGGTTACTACTCTCAGATCAACATCTGACAGGGGTCGCGCGTCGATATCCTGCAAGAGGATGCCGCCGGAAATGTTTTTCAGCACCCACTTCTGGGGCGCGTTGTTAATCTCGACGAGACGAAGATTTTTCTTACTTGCGAAACGTACTCTCGCCGCGTCATCGAATCCAGGGGCGGCGATCACTTCTAGAAAAAGCTTGTGCATCTCTTCGGCGGCCTCGGCGTCGATCGGGCGATTCACGCCGATCACCCCGCCGAACGCGGAAACGGGATCAGTTTCCAGGGCCCGCTTGTAAGCTTCAGCCAAAGTGCTGCCAGTCGCAGTGCCGCAGGGATTGGTGTGCTTCATGATGGCGCAGACCGGTTCCTCGAATTCCTGGGCGAGATCCCACGCGGCCTGCAAATCGACGATGTTGTTGTAGGAAAGTTCCTTGCCCTGAATCTGCCGCGCATTGGCCACGCCCAGGCCGGAGCCGTCGGAATACATGGCCGCTTTCTGATGCGGATTTTCCCCGTAGCGCAGGTCGAGCGTCTTCTGGAATGAGAGGCGCAGCGTGTGGGGAAATCCTTGATCGGCGAATCCCAGAAATGCTTCGGCCGATGGAATGCGTTCAAGCGTTGTTGCTATCGCCGAATCGTAGGCGGCAGTTGTCGCGAAAGCTTTCCGGGCCAGCTTCCATTTGGTTTCCAGTGAGAGTGCACCGCCGGAACGGGCTAGTTCATCGGCGATGCCGGCGTAGTCGACGGAAGACGTGACGACCGCGACATCATGAAAATTCTTGGCAGCGGAGCGAATCATCGACGGCCCGCCGATGTCAATGTTCTCGATGAGGTCTTCGAACGCGACTCCGGGCTTGGCGGCGGTTTTCTCGAACGCGTACAGATTGACCACGACCATATCGATTGGCTGAATGCTGTGCTCGGCCACAGCAGCGGCGTGCGCGGGTTTCTCGCGCCGATGCAGGATGCCGCCGTGAACCTTGGGATGCAGCGTTTTGACGCGACCATCGAGCATTTCGGGAAAGCCCGTGAAATCAGAAATATCCTGCACGGCGATGTTTGCGTCGCGAAGAAGCTTGGCGGTGCCTCCGGTGGAGATGAGTTCGATGCCGAAGTTGGCTAGCTGGCGGGCGAATTCGACGAGACCGGTTTTGTCAGTGACGCTGAGGATGGCGCGCTGGACGCGGGAAGTGCTATGGGACATGATCGGCCTCGGCTATGAAAGGATTAGTGCGGAGCGACCGAAGATTCTATCAGGAGCGGTGGTCGCCCGCGCAAAACGGACGAAGAGATCGAAGGGCTGAAATTCATCAACGACGAAGGGCGCGAGGTTTAAACGAAGGACCGAAAAACAGGACTGGTCCGAGGTCTGTCGATCACGTTTCTGGCCGTGTGTCAGAGTGGATTCAGGCCGATGGAGCGCAAATAGAGATAACCCGCGATGTATGTGACCGCGAGACCGCCGTAAAAACAAGATCGACCGACCCGTCCTTTGCGGTTCAACGGCGCCGCCCGTCAGGTCCGATCTCCATGATTGTGGCGTCTCTAAGGTCTGCCACCAGCAGCATGACGCCGAGATAGAGCAGCGTAATCGCCCTAAGATCGATCCACGCGTGGTGGCCAGCGGTGGGCTTGCCCTCCGCGCTTGGCCGCCACATAGTCCGTACAGAAAAGCGAAACCTACGAGCGCAGTTGCCGCTCCGATGACCTTCAATTTTAGGATTGAGGCGCGCTTGGCTGGTTATCCTATGTCAGCAGCGCCCATCGCCTTGTCGTAGGTCCGTATCTGACCGAGATCGGCTCTTGAGTGCATCAGAGCGCTCGGCTATGTCTTCGCCTTGGCCTTCAGCTTGACCTGGCCATTCGCCACTTCGACCGAAAACTCCACGTCTTGGCAGTTGTACTGCTTACGAATCTGTTCCGTTTTCTTCTGCACGAAGGTGGAGAACGAATCCAGGCTGCCGGAGACATTTTCTCCCGCCTTTTTCTTGGCGGCTACCAACGTGTTGTAAAGCCGCTCCACCTGTTCGCGACCTCCTTCGCTTTCGTGCATCGTGAAGGGCTGCGTTCCGGCTGTGCCGGCTGCGACTGCGGCGGCGGCTTTGCTTACGCCGTACACCTTGTGCTGCGGTTTGTGGGGCTCTTCGTCACGGACGCCTTGCACGGACAGGAGCGCATCTTGCGGGCGACGGTAGCCTTCTTCGCGGATGCGGGACTTCTTGCGCCACAGATCGCTGTAGACGGCGTAGCGCTGGGCCATTTCGTTGTAACGGTAACGTTGGGAAAAGCTCATGCGGCCGCCGTCGGAGAATTTGCGCAGCAGCGAGAGCACCTTCCACTCGATGTCAGTGGGAGGCCGCTTGGTCGGATTGCTGAAATAAACTTCGTACTCGATCTTCAAGCGGCGCAACTGGGTTTCGAGCACGCCTAATTCTTCGTCTGTGGTCACGAACCGGTCTCCAGGTGAACAGTGTAATGAGAAGATGGGGTGTGGGCGAGGTACCCGGCGGTCACCGAGGTGATGGTACTGAAGTAAGCTGTTGGCAGGTTAGCGGCTGGCTATCAGCTATCAGCGCCTGGCTTCGGCGGTGGCGACCCACGAGGATGGTTCTGATGCGCCGGAAAGGACTGCGGGTTCCTCGTCGCTGCGCTCCTCGGAATGACAGACCTAAAAGTAATAGCCGGCGACAGACTTGAATGATGGCTGGCCGCTGAAAGCTGAGAGCTTACTTCGAATTCGCCGCCATCTTTTTCACCATGGCCAGCACCAGCTTGCGGTCGCTCTCGTTCAGATTAGTCGCGTAGCGCCGGACTTGGCTTAGGAAACGAACTTCGTCATCGGAAAGCTGCGGCAGTCCCTTGGATCCGTTGCTGTGTCCCGACTCGGAGAAAAACTGCGACAGCGCAATCTCCATCGCGCCCGCAATCTTCGACAGAGTATCGAGGGATGGGATCGTGTGGCCATTTTCTACGCGCGACAGGTAGCAGCGCAGCAGGCCAGTACGCTTTTCGATGTCGCCCTGGGACATCCCTTTTTGCAGCCGGTAGTTTCTAATCGTCTCGCCGATGTTGATCTGGGGGAGCATTGCAGGATGCGACATAGTAACCAGATCGGGATTTTCTGGCAAGTGGAAATTCGTGCCATACGGGAACCACTTAGGAATCAGGGCTTGACAAAGCTGACCCGAGGGATGCTTTCACGATGTACAAAACAAATCGTGCAAGAGTAGTGCCTCCCGCGTTGACTAGCGCCGCAGTCACTTTTTCAAATTGTCGGCAAGAAAAGCAACCGTACGCTTCCATGCGTCGGCAGCGTCCGCAGGACGATAGCCATCTTTGTTGTTCGGGTTCTCGAAAGCATGCCCGGCGTCGTCGTAGATTTTGATATTGATCTTCTTGCCGGCTTTCTTCATGGCGGCTTCAAATTGGTGAACGTCGTCGGGCGTGATGCCGCGGTCCAACCCGCCGAACAAACCGAGGATCGGCGCATTGACTTTGTCGATTGCCGCGGGATCGGTGGCCAGGTGGCCGTAATTAATGACATCCGCGGCCAGCGTCGGTTCATCCAGCGCCACATCCAGCGAGTAACCGCCACCCATGCACCAGCCAATTGCGCCGATGCGCTCCTTTTTTACGTTCGATCGCGACTCGAGAAACAGGAATGCGGCGTGCAGATCGCGTTTGGCGCGATCTTCTGGAACTCCGCGCATCAGTTCGTGAGCCATGTCCGGCGTAGTGGCGACTTTGCCACGATATAGATCGATCGCAAGCGCTTCGTAGCCCTGATCGGCAAGCTTTGAGGCTTGATCTTTGACCCAATCGTTCAGGCCCCAATATTCGTGGATCACAATTAGCGCTGGAAATGGCCCATTGCCGGCAGGAGTGTAAAGAATGGCTTGAACGGTATCGTCGCCACTCTTGTAAGAAACCGCCTTTCCATCGGCGGCGAAGCAGCCGGAGACGAATAGTGTCACAAGCAACAGCAGATGAATTTTCTTCATTGCAAGCACCCATCCTTCGTAGCTCTATAGTTCCAACTCCATGTACATAGCGCCCGCAACTGGATTTGCGCAGTAGGGCGCAATCTCTCTGAACCCAAGCTTGTGATACATGGCCACCGCATCTTTCATCACCGGTTCGACTGTGTCGAGGCGCATGCGCCGGTAGCCGATATCGCGGGCCTCCGCAATGATCCGTTCGGCGAGCATTCGGCCGCGCCCTTTGCCGCGAAACGGCAGCCGCAGGTATAGGCGTTTCATCTCGCAGATCCCTGATTGCAGTTCGTGCAGCGCAACGCAGCCCGCAAGCTGTCCTTCGAAGTATGCGAGCAGCAAGCGACCTCGAGGAGGGGCGTAATCGCCCGGCAGCCCAGCGAGTTCTTTGTCGAAGCTCTGAAAGCAAAGACTGAATCCGAGGGATTGGGCGTACTCAAGAAACAATTCGCGGGCTTGCGCAATCTGCGCGGAAGATTCCGCTTGGGCAAACGCTAAGAGATTGCCCGAAGAGGACACAGGGAAATTCGAAGACGTTGCTTGCTCGGCGCTCATTGTCCTGTGATGACCTCAGTGTTTTGTGCGGTGAAAAGCTTTTCTATCCCATCAACATCCCGCCATTCACATTCAGCACATGTCCGGTGATATAGGACGCCTCATCCGAGGCGAGGAATGCGACAGCGCTCGCGACATCGGCGGGCGAGCCCACACGGCCGAGCGGAATTTGTTTCGCCGCGTTCTGCTTGAACTCATCGCCGAGCGCATCCGTCATGGCGGTTTCGATGAAGCCCGGCGCAACCGCGTTGCAAGTAATATTGCGCGATCCCAGTTCGCGCGCGACGGCCATCGTCAGTCCGATCAGCCCGGCTTTCGATGCCGCATAGTTCGCCTGCCCGGCCTGCCCTGTCTGCCCGAACACGCTGGTGATGTTGATGATCCGCCCCCAGCGTTGCTTGAGCATGGAACTGCTGACGGCCTGCGTGCAGAGATAGGCCGAAGTTAGATTGGTTTGCAGCACGGCGTCCCAATCGGCGCGCTTCATGCGCATGATGAGTTGATCGCGGGTGATGCCGGCGTTGTTCACCAGAATGTCGATCTTGCCGAACTGAGTGATCGCCGCCTTCATGGAATGCTTGATCTGCTCCTCGTCGGTGACGTCAAGAGCGAACGCGGCTGCCTGGCCGCCGGCCGCGGCGATTTCATTGACCAGTTCATTGAGCTTTTCGTTATTGCGCGCGGCCACTGCAACGGCCGCGCCTTTTGCTACGAGCTTCAGCGCACATGCTCGTCCAATGCCTTGTGACGCGCCGGTAATGAACGCCACGTGTCCTGAAAGGGACATGAGGTTCTCCTGATTCTGGCTGCAAGTTTTCCTGAAAGATATTTACGCTGGAACGTGGAATTATACTCGGCGTAGCTTTCGCTCTTGCGTTGTCTTTTCTCTAACGATTGCGGAATGTGGATTTGCCGTTTAACATTCGATCACTCCCATGTCTCAAATACTCGCGAATGAAGTAAGCGCCACGCCCGAGGCTTCGAAGAAACATTCACCAAGTCCAGATCCCGCCGTCACAGGGTCCGGGCACCGCTCTCCGCAGAGAGCTTCGGCGACGGACAAATCTCTCCCCGTGCAAGTGCCGGACGAAGCGCCGGACAAGGCGGACGATTCAGCCTCTTCCGCCGAAGTCTTCGCCGTCTACGGCGTGGAACCGGAAATTCAGGCCTACGCCATGGCCAAGTATTCGCGCTCCGCGCTGTCGATGAAGGAGTCACTGCGCGAGATTAGTTCGCAGAAGGCGGAGAAGTTTCTTAACACATTTTATTTTCAATACGGCCATCGCTCGATTGCGGATCTGGCGCACATTGCTCTCGCCGTAGAGAGACTTTCCATCCTCGCCGCCATCGAGCTCGCCGACGAACAGCGATGGGACGGTCAGGAGCGCTCGACTCGCTACCAGGACTTCAAGAAGAGCGGCTACTACGTCCCCAATTTTGGTGCAGATGCCGAAGCCCGCAAGCTCTACTGCGAAACCGTGGATTTCCTCTTCGCCGAATACGAAGCACTCTCGGCGCACATGACGCAGCACCTAATCGGCGTCACGCCGAAGCCTGCCGAGATGAAGCAGGAAACCTACGAGAGAACGCTGAAAGCGCGCGCCTTCGATATCACCCGCTACCTGTTGCCGTTGGCAACGAATACTTCGCTCGGCGAGATCGTCAATGCGCGCACGCTTGAGACGCAGGTGGCGCGTCTGCTTTCGCACACCCATAAGGAGGTTCGAGCGCTGGGCGAGTCGTTGAAGAAAGCGGCAACTTCATCGGCGTACAACGCGAATGCCGAATCGTTGAAGAAATTAGTAGATGAGATTCGCGCGGTGAGTCCGGAGTTGGGTGCGCGGGCGGAGCAGGAATTGCTGCGTGAGATTCGGGTCGCTCCGACGCTGATTAAGTATGCCGATCCGAACCCCTATGAAATGGGGACGCGCCGCGAACTGCGCCAGGCAGCGCGTGAGTTGATGGCGCACGAGCAACTGGCGCCTTCGAAGGCGATTGTCGACCTGCTGGATGAAGAGCCGCTGGAAGTGGAGATCGCGACAACGCTTCTTTACGAGCACTGCCATTTTTCGTACCGGCAAATTCGGCAGGCGGTGCAGGTGGCGGGCGAGCGGCGGCGGCGGGAGATTATTGATCTCGGTCTGCGCCATCGCGGCAAGTACGATGAAATGTCGCGAGCCTTCCGCGCCGGCCAGCAGTTCCGCTTCGACATTCTCATGGATACGGGCGGCTTCCGCGACATGCACCGGCATCGCCGCTGCATTCAGGTGATGCAGCAATCGACTACGCAGCACGGATACGAGATGCTGCTCGATGTTGAAGATGCCGGGATGCGGTTGCGCTTTGAAGCGGCCATGCAGCGCACGCAATCGGCGGTGGAGAAATTGGCCGTCAGCAACACACCCGAAGCGGAAGAGAATTCGCAGTACGCGATTCCGCTGGCGTTCAAGAAGCGAGCGCTTTTCAAGATGGATTTTGCCGAAGCGGTTTACATTTCGGAGTTGCGCACTACTCCAGCGGGGCATATTTCTTATCGTAATGTGGCCTATGCGATGTATGAGGCTGTGGCCCGGAAGCATCCGGCGCTGGCGAAGTATTTTCGGGTGCACGATGTTACGGCGCCGGTGGATTTGCTGCAGAGGTAGGTAGGTACATTTGCCTTTACATTTGAGTACAGAGGTTTCCAGCTTTGCGACTGGAAATTCGGCTTGTGGGATTACTGTGGTTCGACCGTGAGAATGCTGGGTTGATTTGCTTTGGGCAGTAGCCGCAGCCTGATCGCGGTGGCGGCTGCCGACGGACAGCAGGTTCCTCCTGTCTCGCTTCGCTCGCGCATCGGAATGACAGGGGTTTTTGCATCGGACTGGCGAGGATCTCTACAGACGAAATTCCCACGTCTCGCAAAAGAAGCGAGACGTGGGGCACCCCATTCATCTTTACTTCAAGCCTTCTTTTCAAGACTCTTTGGATCACTGCAACAGCGTTGCTGCCAGGACGGCTACGTCTTTGTCGTTCGGCAGAGTTACGCTCTGTACCGTCTTGGCTTTGTTTAGGGCGAAGCGGTAGGCGTAGAGGTTGAAGGTGCGTTGATCTTTGGTTCCGTTGTCGAAGTTGCGATAGGCCATCGCTACGGCTTCTGACTCGCCCTTGTAATTTGCCGGGGTGAACCAGTCGCTGAAGCTTTGTGTGAATTTTGTGGTGGTGCCGTCGGTGTAGGTTACGGTGAGGGTTTGGGCTTTCTGGTCGCCCTCGATGCCGGTGGCTAAGAGCATTAGAGCCGAGTAACTGCCTGCGGGTAGAGGTACAACTTGCGCGCTGCTGCCGATTGCATCGAGTTCGTTCGGTCCACCGAAATCGAAGAGATCTTTGTTGAGAACTCGCGTGGTGGTTAGCAGGTTAGCGGAGTAGGAGTAGCCATTGCCGTCCAGGCCGCCGGTGGTGTAGGTGGAACCGTCCTTGTAGATTCCGTAAAGGTTGAATTCGGAGGCTAGATCTACGGGTGTGCCGGTTCCGGTTTTGCCCAGGGCTGCGCTTACGGCCAGCGTGAAGGTCAGGGTTTGGATGATTGTGCCGGAGGTTCCCGTTACTGTGATGGTGGTGAAACCGGTCGTGGCGATCGGTGTGGCTTTGAAGGTGACTTTTTGCTTGTTCCCTGTTCCTGAGATGGCTGCCTGAACACCTTTAGGGAGAGTGGAGAGCGTCAGAGTCACTGGGCCGGTGAAGCCGTTTTGGTCCGTGATGGTGATCTGGGCGTTGGCAGTCGCGTTTTGATTGACGAATACGTTGGTCGGTCCGGAGAGCGTGAAGCCGGGCGCGCCTACTGCAGTGTTAATTGCGCTGGCGTATTGGGCGGCTTCGCCGGTGCCGACGAAGTCGTCATAGAGCCACATGAAGCCGCCGATGATGCCGCATTGCTCGTGCCAGCCGCTCATGATGGATTCGACCTGGGCGGGAGTGTCGTTCTGATCCCAGAGGCCGGGGAAGACGGGGACGCTGCCGAAGTTCCATCCCACGCAGGGGCTGTTTCCTGCGCCGCCGGCATAGGCTTGCAGGTGCACGCCGTCTACCGTGCCGGGAAGTTGCGTGTTGATTTGCGTGACCAGGTTCGTCCAGTAGCTATTGTTGGTGTAGGGATCGGGCATGGCATGGTAGCCGAGATTGCCCAGCATCACGGCAAATTGGACGGTGGTTGGGGAGTTGTAGCTGTTTTCGTCGTCGAAGTCGATCGCGTCTAGAGCGGGGATGGCGGCTTTCAGGGCGGCGAAATCTTGATAAAGGATACTGGTGGGGCCGGTGCCCTCGGATTCGACCAGCGAGGTAATGTCTTCCCAGTCTCCGTAATTGGAGGAGCCTACGCTGAAGGTGACGCGTTTGACCGTGCCTTGCTTTAGCTGCGCCATGTCGGCGGCGAAGTTGGGATAGTACTGATCGCCTACGTAGACGCCACCGGAGGTTAGAGGAAACTCGCCGTTGAAATTGAGATCGCCGACGCTGCTGACTTCTACGCTCCAGACGATGGCTTCGGTGAAGCCGGAGGCTTCGATTTCGGTGATGGCCGAGGGGTCCTTGTAGAACGGCCCGCCGCCGAAGATGCCGGTGAAGCCGGTCTGGGCGGAAGCTGAGAGTGCCAGCGTTAGAAGCGAGAGCAGAAGAATTGCTGCGCGGCGAGCTAGAGCCGCGTTAGGGCAGGGATGTACCGACCGCAATCTGGGTAAGCGCTCCACATGATCTCCTTGAATGGGTACCTGGTTAAGTGATCGCCGCGATGGGCTTGCTTTTCTCTTGTCCGCGAAATTGTCGCGACGCCGTGGTCTCGCAAAGTCGCCTCAGGATTATACACGGGAATCGTGTGGATGCGGCTGCTGGCGCGGCTTTTCGTGGTTACGACGGGAAAGTCTTTTCAATCGCAGGTTTCTTATGCGGGCGGCGTTCGAACCGCGGGTTCCTGTTTCGCTTCGCTCGCGCCTCGGAATGACAAAGGTAGTGGGCAGGATCGGGGCCTCAATAAAACATTGACATACATTCCTATTTCTGCAATTATCGAAATATGCAGCCGGGCAGCAAAACAAATTTCGCGCAAGTGACCCGATACGCCGATATGTTTTCGGCGATGGGGACGGAGGCGCGGCTGCGGATTATGCAATTGCTGTTGTCCGCGCACCCGGAAGGCCTGGTGGTGGGGGAAATTCAGGAAGAGTTGGAGATTCCGAACTCGACGCTGTCCCACCATCTCGACAAACTGAAAAATGAGGATCTGGTGGAGGTAAGGCGGGAGAGCACTTTCCTTCACTATACGGCCAACACCGAGGCGCTGCAGGAGTTGCTGCAGTTCCTTTATGCCGAGTGCTGCACGCGTAACAAGGCAGTCAAGCCGCGAGATATCGTTCAAATCTGCAAATAGGAGATTCCCATGAGTGCGACGGAAATCAATATTAAGGAAGTGGTGAAAGAAAAATATGGGCAGGCCGCGTTGCGCGCTAAGAGCGGCGGAAGCAGTTGTTGTGGCGCGTCTGCAGCGGCAGGCCTGAGTTGCGATCCGATTACATCTAACTTGTACGACTCTGCGCAGAGCTCGCAGGTGCCGGAGGAGGCGATGCTTGCGTCTTTGGGATGCGGCAATCCTACGACGCTGGCGCAGTTGAAGCCCGGCGAGGTGGTGCTGGATTTGGGATCGGGCGGGGGCATCGATGTTCTACTTTCGGCTCGACGCGTGGGACCTGCCGGGAAAGCGTACGGTCTCGACATGACGGATGAGATGTTGTCTCTGGCTAATGAGAATAAGCGTAAGGCCGGACTGGAGAATGTCGAATTCCTGAAGGGTGAGATTGAACATATTCCGCTTCCAGATAATTCCGTGGATGTCGTGATTTCGAATTGCGTGATCAATCTTTCGGCTGATAAGGGAGAAGTTTTGCGCGAGGCGTTTCGTGTGCTGAAGCCGGGTGGCCGGTTCGCGGTTTCCGATGTGGTTACGCGTGGCGTGATCGCGCCGGAGATTCGCAAGAGCGTCCTTCTGTGGGTGGGATGCGTGGCCGGGGCGATGGAGGATGTTGAATATCGGAGCAAGCTGGGAGCGACCGGTTTCGAACAGATTGAGATCGAGCCCACGCGGGTATACCGAGTTGAAGACGCACGGGAGATGCTGGCCGAGGCCGGGATTGATGTGGACGCGATCACCACGCAGGGGGATGGGAAGTTCATGAGCGCATTCGTGCGGGCGGTAAAGCCGGCGGCAAAAGCTTGTTGCGGGCCGACTTGCTGCAATTAGTTGGGCTCGAGGGTTTGTTGCCTACGCGTTCGATTCGCCACGAAAGGGCCGTAGCGGCTAGGCCGCACCGATTTTCGTGGCCTGACGGCACGAGTGAAAGTCGTGCCTTCCCAGTCTTGCAGAACGATGGTTTGGAAAATGATGAAGAGTCACTACAACGTTCTTTTTCTGTGCACGGGGAATTCGTCGCGGTCGATTATGGCCGAAGCGATTTTGAACTCCAAGGGCAAGTCGATGTTCAGCGCCTACAGTGCGGGGAGTCGTCCGTCAGGAACGGTGCGGCCTGAAGCTTTGCGCCAGCTTGACCGGGCGCAAATTCCGGTGGAAGGGCTGCACAGCAAGAGTTGGGCAGAGTTCTCGGATCCCGGCGCGCCGGAGCTCGACTTCGTTATCACCGTCTGCGACAACGCGGCAAACGAAGCCTGCCCGGTGTGGCCGGGGCGGCCTGCGACCGCGCACTGGGGCGTGCCTGACCCGGCAGCGGCTCATGGAAATGCGCAGGAGATTGAACGGGCTTTTCGCGATGCGTTTTTTCTGCTGGATCGGAGGATTGATGTATTTCTCGCGCTGCAGTTCGCGGCTTTGGATGAGCCGGCGCTTAAGAAAGAGCTCGCGCGCATTGGGGAGTCGAGGTGGGTTCAGCGGAACGAGTGAGGCTGACTGCTTCGACAGGGAGAGAGTTTGGCGGCGCAGGCGAAGGGCGGAGATCCTTCGCTGCGTGAAGGATGACAAAAATCATGACTAGAGGTCGCCTCGGTTTTCTAGATCGCTATCTGACTGCATGGATTTTTTCCGCCATGGCGGTCGGTATTGCGCTCGGCTCGCTTGTCCCTGGAATTGTGCCCTTTCTGAATCGCTTCGGCGTGGGCACTACATCGATTCCGATTGCCGTGGGACTGATCGTCATGATGTATCCGCCGTTCACCAAGGTTCGGTACGAAGAGTTGCCCGAGGTGTTTCGCGATAGGAAAATTCTTGGATTGTCGCTGGTGCAGAACTGGGTTGTGGGTCCGATCCTGATGTTCGTGCTGGCGATTCTTTTCTTGCGGGGCTATCCCGAGTACATGGCCGGACTGATCATGATCGGGCTGGCGCGGTGCATCGCAATGGTGATTGTGTGGAATGAGCTGGCCAAAGGCGACTCCGAGTACGCTGCCGGATTGGTGGCTTTCAATTCGCTTTTTCAGGTCTTCTTTTATTCGTTATACGCATGGGTATTTATTACAGTGCTTCCGGCCAAACTGGGCCTGCGAGGAGCAGTTGTCGATGTTTCGATTGCGGACATTGCGAAGAGTGTCTTTATTTATCTTGGCATTCCTTGTCTTTCGGGATTTTTGACGCGCTGGCTGCTGATCCGGGCGCGTGGGCGGGTGTGGTATGAGAGTAGCTTCGTTCCGCGGGTGAGCCCGCTGACACTGATTGCTCTTCTGTTCACGGTTGTGGTGATGTTTTCGCTAAAAGGCGGGTACATCGTCCGCTTGCCGCTTGATGTTTTGCGAATTGCGGTGCCTTTGCTGATCTATTTCGTGCTGATGTTTGCGGTGTCGTTCTACATGGGCAAAAAGATGGGGGCGGACTATTCGAAGACGGCGACGCTGGCGTTCACTGCGGCTTCGAACAATTTCGAATTGGCGATCGCGGTGGCGGTTTCCGTGTTTGGCATCGACTCTGGAGCTGCGTTTGCCGCCGTCATTGGGCCGCTGGTGGAAGTCCCGGTGATGATCGCGTTGGTCAACGTTGCGTTTTACTTCCAGCGACGGTTCTTCCCGGACGCGGCCGTCGTAAGGATTCGTCCCCTGCCCGCCGCTGTTGTTGAGTAGCTGAATCGCCGAACTGGCCTTAACAATCCCCGGAAGAAATTTCATTCCAAACAAAATGCGGATCACCTCGGCAGGCCCAAGGCAGCCACTTCGACTTGCGGTTGTGGCGGCAGCCCCTTTAGGGGGTTCGGCGCCATTTTCGTAATTGCTTCCAGGCTTGGACCAACTCCTGCACGGCGCGGGCGGGCGGGAAGGTTTGGCTGTTGATGATGCGACAGTCGCGGTAGGCACGCTGGTAGAAATCGAGGATGGCGCTCATGCTCATGTGGGAGAGGTTGTAGGCGAGTTCTTGGAGATGCTCGCGGGATAGAATTTCTTCGCGCTTGCCGGGATCGGGGCGGCGGGCCATGACAAATGGGATTGTAGCATTTTCGCTTTTTGTTCGCTCACTTTGTAAAATCAAGTTTCCGGTTTCCGGGGGTCTTACTTGAAACAGGAAACCAGAAACTGGAAACGGCCAATTCGTTTCAACTGCGCAATTCCGCACCTCCGCACCTCTGCACCACGATTGCCCACACAAAAGATGTTACGAAATCCGGAAAATTCCGATTTGGAGTGGCTTGCATTGAGGCCGAACTTTCGGTAAGGTGCGTCCGTTCCCCGGGCCATCTGTGGCATTCGTCCTACGCGTCACTACCGCGAACAAGGAGCAATTGTATGGCGAAGACTCCGATCGTGCTTCTGCATGGGTATGCGAGCGAAGGCAAGGCGTTCGACACGTTGCGAGATGTTCTCCAGAAAAGCGGGCGCGCGGTGGAAGACATCTACATTGGAAACTACGTGTCGCAGAACAACGAAATTACCGTGGACGACATTGCAGAGGGTTTTAACCATTCTCTGCGGGCGCACGGCCTGTTTGGCAAGGAGTTCGATGCGATCGTGCATTCGACCGGGATGCTGGTGATGCGGGCGTGGCTGACCGCGGAAAACGCGTTGGTTCCGCGGTTGGGATTGTTGAAGCGGCTGGTGGGCCTGGCGCCAGCGACGTTCGGTTCGCCGATCGCGGCCAAGGGACGAAGTCTTCTGGGGCGGATTTTCGAAGGGAATCACGACTTATTCGGGCCGGACTTTCTGGATTCGGGCAACCTGGTTTTGAGCAACCTGGAACTGGGAAGCGATTACACATGGAATCTGGCGCACAAGGATTTGTTGGGGAAGGTTCCCGTCTACGGGCCCGACAACAGCACGCCTTATGTTTTTGTTTTCGATGGGACGAACGACTACGGCATGCTGGCGAGAATTTTTCTGGAGAAGGATCAGTTGGGCAGCGATGGGGTGGTGCGGTGGTCGGGAGTGGCTTTGAACACGCGGAAGATCACGCTGGATTTGAGCAATCCCAAGAGCCAGATGCAATGGTCGGATTGGAGCAACATCAATATGCCGATGATTCCAATCGCGGGGGTGAATCACAACGAGATTCTGCACTCGCCGCCGCCGGGGTTGGTTGATCTGATATTGAAGGCGCTCGATGTCGATTCAGAGGAAGATTTTAAGAAATTCCACGACGTCTATGTCCCGGCCACGCCGGAGGTAATTGCGGGATGGAAAAAAATCAAAGATGATCCGTGGCAGCAATTCGTAGTACATGCGCGGGACAGTCACGGCAATCCGATTTCGGACTACGCGATTTCGGTGGTGGCAATGGGCGCCGATGGTTCTGCCACCGAGCTGGAGGCATTTGAGGAGGACGTTCATCCGTTTGCCGCAAACCCGAGCTTTCGGTGCTTTCATGTGCGCTTGCGGGAGCTGCAGGGGAGTGCGGCGGGGAAAAAATTGGCGGTACGGATCGTCGCCTCGACCGGGACTGACCTTGTGGGCTATCAGGGTTACGGCTCGGGAGAACTGAAGGATTTGACGGCGTCGCCGAAGATCGGGCCGGTGGATCTGGATATTTCGATGTATCAGGGACAGGAAGCGGGTAAGCCCGCGCTGTTTTACCCTTTCACGACGACGCTGGTGGAGATCATTTTGAATCGCGAGCCTATGCCCCGCGAGGGTGGAACAGATTTGGAGATTTTTGGGTTTCTGGGTCGATAGGAGTTGGTGCCGCGCGGCTTTGAGGCGCAAACGCGTTGTGCGTGAGAACGGAGCTTCGGTCTCCGCACGCAATCTCGAACTCGGAGTTCGGGGCGGGAATAGGGATTCTTCGACCCTTCGACTCCGCTCAGGGCAGGCTTTACGCTCGCTGTCGCTCGCGACTGCGCTCAGAATGGCAGGGTTTAGGGTTCATGCCGAGAGCGCTGCTCCAGCGAAACCGGACTCTTTTCTGAGTCCGGGGTATGCCATACTTGATCTAAGTAGAACCGCCTCGTCTACCCGGCCACGCCAATGTCTACCTCTACTCTCACTTCAGGATCGCAAGCTCTTCCTAGCGTCAACCCAGCCAGGCTGCACGGTTCGTTTTTGAGTGCCATGAAGGCGTCCGTTATTGGAACGGATCTGGCGGGGGTTGTGAACTATTGGAATCCATTTGCGCAGGAATTGTATGGATGGTCGGCTGAAGAAGTGATCGGCCGCAACATTATGGAGATCACCGTCAGTTCGGCCACCGAGGAGCAAGCTCAGAAATCGATGGCGGCGGTGGTGGGAGGGGGGAGTTGGGCGGGTGAGTTCGCCGTGCGCTGCAAGGACGGGAGTTGCGTGGATGCGTTTGTAACTCTCTCGGTGGTGAAGGATGAAGGCGGCACGGCTGTGGGCATTGTGGGCGTCAGCCAGGATCTGAGCAGCCTGAAAGCGGCGGAAATTGCGCTCAGGAGCAGCGAAGAGCAGTTTCGCGCTTTCGCCAATTCGCTTCCGGAGCTGTGCTGGATGGCGAACACGGACGGCCATATTTTTTGGTATAGCGAGCGCTGGTACGAGTACACGGGGATGACGCCGGCGCAAATGGAAGGCTGGGGCTGGCAATCGGTGCATGATCCGGAGGTTCTGCCGTCGGTGCTGGAGCGGTGGAACCAGTCGCTGCAGAGTGGGAAGCCATTTGAGATGGAGTTTCCGCTGCGCGGAGCGGATGGAAGATTCCGCTGGTTTTTGACGCGTGTGAAGCCGTTCTATCACGATGGTCAGCTCACGCGATGGTACGGAACGAATACGAATGTCGATGAGCAAAGGCAGCTGTTGCAGTCGTTGAGCGAGGCGCGTGACGAACTGGAGAAGCGAGTGGCGGAGCGCACGGCTGAATTGCACACCGCGACCGACAGTTTGCGCGAGCTTTCGGCGCGCCTGCTGCAAATGCGCGACGAGGAACAGCGGCGACTGGCGCGCGAACTGCATGACAGCGTAGGGCAGCTGCTGGCGGCGATTGGAATGAATATTGCGGTGGTGTCGGGAGAGGCCAACAAGCTTTCACCGGGAGCGGCGAAGTGCGTAGAGGAAAATGCGTCGCTGATTCAGGAGGTGAGCCGGGAGATTCGTACGATTTCGCATTTGCTGCACCCGCCGCTGCTCGATGAAGCCGGACTAGCCTCGGCTTTGCGTTGGTATGTGGAGGGATTTGCGAAGCGCAGCGGGATCGCGGTGGATCTCGAAATTCCGGAGGAACTGGGACGATTGCCGAACCCGACGGAAATCGCGATGTTTCGCGTGGTGCAGGAGTGCCTTACCAACATTCATCGTCATTCTGGGAGCACGACCGCGGTGGTACGAATTCAGGTGCAGGAGAGTCGACTGTTCTTAGTCGTGCAGGACCGCGGCCGAGGTATTCCGAAAGAGACGCGACAGAAGATCGACCGCTCCGGACAGATAGGAGTGGGCTTCGGCGGCATGCGGGAGAGGCTGTGGCAACTGGGCGGCAGCCTGCAGATTGAATCGGACAAGACTGGGACGCTGGTCAAGGCGATTCTGCCGATCGATTCCGCTGCGCCGAATGACGGGGCGTGACTTAGGCGGACGCGGGCGCCAGATTAAAGTAGGTCTTGCCTTTGAGCAGCGCTTCGACGCCGTTCATTAAGGATGCGAGGTCCGATTTCATAACCAAGCCTTTTACTCCCGCCTTGCGGGCCTCGCGCTCGAGCTGCTGCGAGGGATCGATTGTAACCATCAAGATGGGCGCTCCCGGATGGCGCTTGGCCAACTGACGCGAGGCCTCCAGCCCATTCATTTCGGGCATGACGAAATCCATGACGGTGAGTTGGGGAGAGTGCTCGTTCCACTTCTCCAAAGCACGACGGCCATCTTCGGCTTCTCCGACCACTACCCACTCGTCGCGCTTCTCGAGCACGGTACGAAGGCAGGAGCGGATCATCGCGTTATCGTCGACAACTAAGATTCTGACCACGTCGTCCTTTCCTTAACGGGAGTTTCCGTCTCGACGAAGTCTTCATCAGATTGGCAACGCGCATGGTGTAACAGTAACGCGTTTGGGGAGCAGTGGCTATACAGCGGTAACCTGAAGATGGGAAAGGATTAGATCGAGTTAGCGTAATAATGACTTGAGTTTGCGAGGGGAAGAATGAAATATGCGTGAGGAATGAAGTTCGGTCTTCCTCATACGGTTAGTCGTCCAGGGCTTCGAGGCGGCTAGGGATTCTTCACTTGCGCTCGCGTTCGCTCGCGACTGCGTTCAGAATGACAAGATTTATCCTGCCTCTAAATTCAGCGACACTAGCCGCGGACGCTGATTTTTGCGAATGAAAGTACCGCGCGCGAGGAGATTGGGTGTCCCATCGACATTGCCGGACGGAAGGTGGTGAAAATCAGCATGCGCTTCACCTGAGGCAAGAGTGCCTGGGAATCCCCTGGATCGGAGAGAATTCTGTAGTCCTGCACGCGACCGTTGGAATCGACATAGGCTTCGATCACGAGCGAGTCGGCGTTGATTGAACCCATGGTTTCAAAGGCGCTTTGCTGAAGCTCCGGACCGGTATTCAGGACCAGCGGGACGTCCTGCTGATTGTTCGCCTGCAACTGCCCGGGGATGGCAAGAATCGCCGCCACCAGGCCAAAAATCAATACCGCGCAGACCAGCCCGGCAGTGGCAGGCACCATGAACGCGTCGAGAGCATTTTCCAGGCGCGTGCGCAAACCTTCGTAGGGCCGCTGCGTCTGCGCGGCTTCGCGGGAAATGGCGAGACGAATTTTCAACCCGAGATCGGCGGGAATGCCGGGACGGCCTGCGCTCATGAGAAATTGTTGCGTCTGGCGCAGAGAGGCGTATTCGCGTGCGCAATTGGAGCAAGCATCCAGGTGCTGGCGCATGGCCTGCATCTCGGCGCCAGTGACTGCGCCATCGAGATATGGCGACAGGAGTTGGCTCACTCGCGCGCACTTCATTCTCATGGGTGTTTGCGTGAACTTCCCTTTAAACTTCGATGCCATGTGCGTCATGGCGTCACCTCGACCCTTCTACCCCCTGCAGCAACCGGTTGCCGGAAAACTGCAGCTTCGTCTGGCTCTGGCTGGGTGAGCCCCAGTTCGTCACCCACCTCGCGGACGTAGGGAACAAGGCGCTTTTTCAGCGCTTGCCGGCCGCGCGTCAATCTGGATTTTACGGTTCCTATCGAGATTTGCAGAATTTCAGCAATCTCTTCGTAGGACATTTCTTCGAGATCGCGCAGGATCAGCGTGGTGCGATATGGCTCCGACACGCGCCGCAGTTCGGTCTCTACGCGAAGCTGAACTTCGCGCTGCGCCACGTTGTCGAATGGCGAGTCATGCGGGTCGGTGAGAGCGGTCTGCATGGCCTCATCCGGTTGCGAGATGCCGTCGGATTCGGAGGGCTCGATGGAGGTCTCTTGCGCCTTGTGCCGGAACCACCAGCGCCTGCGATTGGCGGCTTCGTGAAGGGCGATGCGGTAAATCCATGTCTTCAGACTGGATTCACCGTGGAAGTGCTTCATGCCGCGGAAGACTTTGAGAAATACTTCCTGGGTGGTATCGGCGGCGTCGGCGGGATCGCTGACCACGCGATAGACAAGCCCGTAGACTGGACGCTGGAATTCGCCGATCAGCCAGGCGTAAGCGGCTTCCGAGCCGGCTTTGAGCTCCGCTACAATTGCGGACTCCTCTGCCCGTGCCCCGATCGCGCCGACGAAATCGCCCAAGATAGTTACTCCCGCCATGCGTGGCGTCCTTTGATTATATGGTTTTCCATCCCGTTTGAGATTAAGAAATCTCTTCCCTGCTGCGGCTTCTAATGACAATAGACTCCGCCCAAGGGGAGGGAGTTCCCAGACTGTAAGTTATTTATTTTGTGATGAATAAGGCTTAGGCTGTGGTACCGGTGGACTTGGGCGGATTTGCTTTGAAGATGCCGTCGAGCGCTGCCAGCAATTTTTCTGCTCCTTTATCCAATTCCAGGGTGGTTTTTTCGAGAAAGCCCATAGCACCGTCCTGCTGTAGCCGGGCGGCATTTTTCTGTGACATCCCGGTCATCACGATTACGGGGATGGCTTTTGTGAGGGGATCTTGCTTCAGGGCCTTTAGCACGTCCAGGCCGCTCATTTTTGGTAACAACATATCGAGCAGGATCAGGTCAGGCAATTTCTCGCGGGCGAGGCGTAGAGCTTCGTTGCCATCGACGGCGCTGGTCATCTCGTATCCGGCGCGGGCAAGGGCGCGCTCGGTTGCGATCCGCAGAAACTTGCTATCTTCGACCAGCAGAATCTTCAGCGTCTTCGTCATTGTCATCTGCACTAGATTCCATACTCCGCGGCAACGCACATTCCTGGAGCATGCCTTTTAGCTCGTCGGAGAGATTATCGGCGTGATTTGAAAAAAGAGGAGTCGCCGCGGGTTACGTGAGAGTTATCTAAGAATCGTGCGCGGCCTATCCTTCCTTACGTTCGTCAGACACTCTTTGCAGCAACGCCGAACGTTCGTCAGACACTCTTTGCAGCAACGCCGACGAGAGACTGATAGAGACGGCTGGCACGTCCACGCAGTTCGTTTAGGGAGTCCACCTGCAGTTGCGAGCGAAGCTGCTGCTTCAGGGCCTCACGCTCGGCTGTGGGCAGAGCGAAGGCGCGTTTGCGGTGTTCATCCTGGTCGTCGCGAAAGCGACCGCGGTTGCGGCTCTTGATTTGCTCGAATATTTCTGCCTCGTTTTCTTTGGTGTGTTGCCAGATGTCGAAGCCGGTTCCGAATCGTTCGTTCACTCGCTGGATTACCGGAGTGAAATTTTGGGTCATCTGATCGAAGCCGCAGAAAACGATGCCTTTACGATAGGGCAAGAGGCGTTCATGAAAGCGAATCCACGCAACCAGGGTAGGCCGGGCCGAGACCTGATGGCGGGCCATGTGTGAGAGTGCGATTGCTTGTGGTTCGCGCACAATGACCAGGGTGGGGATTTTCATCTTTACAGCCGTAATCACCTGGGCGGCGGCGTGGGTGTGATGGACGGTCCTGATGCGGCGGCGTTGAGCGGAGAGAAACGCGAAGTTGGCGAAGGTCGTCCCGGTGCGGCCGAAAGCTTCAATGACTAGATCGGTATCTTCGCGGACGATGCGGTCCTGCGAATAGCGGTGCCGGAAACGCGCCATTGGCATGTACAGAATCGGATAGGCGTTAACGATGTAACGCACGCGGTAGGAGATTTCTTCGCGGAGAGAGTGGGGCGGCACCGGAATGGCGGCCGTGTCACCGGGTTGTGGCTGCTGTGCAGCGTAGGTTAGTTGGGTTGGGTAGACTTTGTCATTATTCATGGTTGATGTCCGTGATGGGCGAGAGTTCGCCGCAGTTCTTGATGGCGGTGGCATTTTCTCCGCGTTGTTTTGTTTTGCGGTGCCAGCGCAAGAGCGGGATGGGCAGAAAACAGAAGCCGAGCCGAATGAGTGCATCAAGGGCGCGATATAGGCGGTAGCGGATCTGATCGATGCTGAATCCTGCCGAAGCGAAGAGACCCTGGCGGGGCCTGACGTTGCTATCATCCGCTGTGTCCTCGATCTCACGCCACAACTTCACATAGCGCTCAGCGCGTTGGCGCAAGCCCGGGTCGAGCGCGTTGGGACGCGGTCCGGCCACGATGGCGTTCTCACGCAGTAAGTGGTGATGCCGGCCGCTATAAACCGCAGATCGATCCGCGCCCTCGAGGGTGCAGAGACTGTCGTCGTAGGGAATCTGAAGAAAGGCGCAGACTTTGCGCATGACGCCGGCGGTATCGTTGACTAGATCCTCGTAATGCAATTGATGCACGGCAGCGCCGGCATCGATGATTTCTTGACATTGCTGCTTGAAGATGCGATAGCCGAGCAATGAGCGCCAGGGCATTCCGCGTTTGCGGAAGTAGCGGCTTCCGGTGGAGGCAGCGCGGAAAGTCGCGCCGATAACGTCGATAGGATCGCGCCATACGATGATGAACCGCGCGACGGGAAAAGCTTTCGCCATTTGGACGAGTTGGTCGTGATAGTTCGGCGATTTATCTCCCCAGATGGCAGCGCCTTTGCGGCGCGCGTATTCTCGATGAACTGCCTCGAACACAGTGTGGAAGTCGGGGCGAGTCGCGGCGAACTCAGTGGGATCGAGACTGTGGCGGGTGAAAGCCTGATTCCAGAGTTCCCAGCGATCAGTCCAGTCGTTCAGGGAATCTGGTTTTAGAAATACCGGACGAAGCAACAGCAGATCCGCTTCGAACATGAGCGCGACTTGCGGGTGTTTGTTCAGCAGGACATGCAGCAGCGAGGAGCCTGCCCGCCACATGCTTACGATGAACAACGGACCCGGCGCTGTTTCAGGCACTGCTTTCATTTCCTCTCGCGATTTGCAGATCGAAATTTACAGAACAAAATTTGCAGAGCTTCGCAACCTGAGGCATTTTGGGCCTCGAAGTTTTGGCGCTTTCGGGGGAGATATCCGACTTCAGAGCGTGCCGTTAAGTAACGGCCTGCAGCCGGACATCGATATTTGCATCGCGGACTACGACCAACTCATGAGTGCTCGGGCCAATCGTCCAGCGGCCTTTCGCTTTCTCAACAACGAGCAACGCCCCTGTGTGCGGGCCACCTTTGACCGGGACCTTGGCCACATCGGAGCCGGTAATCACGCTGGCGGTAGCGAGCAGGTTGCGCACATGAGTGACCACGGCAATAGAGTTTGGAGACGATTCCGCTAGGTTGAGCAATTCCTTCAGGCGATGGGAATAGCGGCCGTAAAACTGATAGAAAGACTCTCCGCTGGGAGCAGCCAGGTCGAGATGCTGGTTGAGCAAATTCAAGAAGGGCAGAATTTCGCGTACGCGCTGGCCGCAGAAGACTCCCAGGTTCCATGGCCGGAGGTCGCTGGTGGCAAAAATGGGGGCGCGGGTTTTCTTGCGCAACACTTCTGCGGTCTGGCGGGCGCGACGGAGGTCGGAGCAATAAATCGAGTCGACAGTATATGCGGCGCAGACTTGCTCGGCAGTTGCGTGGGCTTCTTCGAGGCCCTGGCCATCGAGCGGAACATCGAGCCATCCCCGCAATCTCTCGTCGCGGCCGGGCATGTTCAGGCTGGTGTGACCGTGACGAATGATCAATAGTTTTCCCATAGCACTTCCTTCGGGGCGTGAAATAGCAATGCTCCGCCCACGCTTATTTTCAATTTGAATTTGCCACTCTTTCCCCGGCAGGACCCACAGGGGCTACCGGGCTACTCGCTGGCTCGGGGCTTGCTGGCGAGGTGTAACGGGGGAGAACATTAACGCCGTGTTACATGTCTACTAATATAATAGACTTTCTTTTTAATGCAAGCTTTATTTTCGGGTTTTTTTGGATGAACTGGGTCGATGGCGGTTAGCCCCAGTGCCGAAATTCGGTGAAAATGTAGCACCAAGGAGCTACGGTTTTCACCGTATTGTCAGCGGTGACGTTGGGAAATAGAGTGTGGTTAGAAAGATTTCAGAGGGCGAAGAAAGCCCTCGCACAGGTGGTCTTAGGTTAGCGTCAGAGTTCTGACATTCGACCTTCGCGACCGCCTTTTTATTTCCTCGAAGTGTCCTATTGCACGTCTATTAGCGTTGTTAGCCGGTGCACCCAGCAACGGACATACCTTCCCGATCACACTCGCAGAATCATCACCTCGGTGGCTTTGATGAGGGCGGCCGCGGTCTGGCCGGGCTTGAGTTGCATTTCGCGGGCGGAGCGGGCGGTGATGATCGAGGTGATTTGCTGGCCGCCGATGGAGATGGCGATCTCCGCCATGAGGCCGCTGATGCGAACGGCATCGATACGACCTACCAGTTGATTGCGCCCGCTTACACGGCGGATTACTTCTTTACGATCCTGTTGGGTACGGCCGCGCTTTCTGAACAGCAGGCGGTCGATCTCATGTTGCGGGATGCGGTGATGACCTCCGACGGTTTTTATGCTGCGGATCTTCTTTTTGTAAATCCATTGCTTGATGGTGGGGAAGCTGATGCCTAGCTGAAGGGCGGCATCGCGAAGCTTGAAGACCTCTTCACTGCCGTTCCGGGATTTTTTGTTCCTCTGCATCGGAACGAAAGTATAGTCAACATATAGGGATAGTCAACAAAATCCTCGCTCTTCGACTAACTAAGGAATATCCATACAAAATAGCACAAAACAGTATCGTAATGGACATGTTAAACGTACTTACTATACACTTCCTCTCTCAATAGACTGGATCACCTTAGGAGAGAGTGTATGTATCGAGCCGGCCTGCTTTTTGTATTACTAACTTCCTGTATTTTCGCAACACCTGCGCGGGCGCAAACGGGAGCGAGCCTTTCCGGCTTGGTGACGGACCAGAGCGGAGCGGCGCTGCGCGGTGTTGAGGTAACAATCAAGAACGTCGACACGGGTGCGACGCGCACGAGGGCAACCGACGGCGGAGGACACTACCAAGAGTCTGGCCTGGGTCCGGGGATCTTCGAGATTCGAGCGGCAAAACAAGGATTCGCGAATGAAACGCGCATGGGCATCAGCTTGGCGGTCGGGCAGGAAGCCACGGTCGACATCAGAATGCAAACGAAGACCCCCGACGCCTGCGCGAGCGGCCGCGAGTTCGCCACCACCGATTGCACGCTGACCTGGCACGGCATCACAGTGTACGGTGCGTATGACGTCGGCGTCGGCTGGGTCAGCCACGGCTTACCGGAAAACGGCTACAACTACGAAGGCGCATCTCTGGTGAACCGAAACGGCTTTGAACATCGATTCCTCGTCGCACCCAACAACCTGCAGCAGACGGGTCTGGGCATCCGGGGCAAGGAAGAGTTTGCTCCTGGATGGTCCGTTGTGTTCAACGCTTCCACCGGCATCAATCCGCAGTCCGGCTTGCTCGCCAACGCGTCGAAGACCGACATCATCAATAACGGGCTTCCGAGAGCGAGCTATTCGTACGCCATCGACGGCGCGCGCGCCGGACAACCCTTCAATGACGAGTACTATGGCGGGGTATCGTCCACTCATTTCGGCACGCTGACCTTCGGCCGTCAGCGCTCTCTCGGCACTGATGCGATGCTGCTTTACGACCCGGCCGTTGGCAGCTATGCTTTTTCGTACATCGGGTACAACGGCACGATGGCCGGCGGCGGCGACACCGAGAACAGCCGTTGGGACTCCGCCGTGAAGTATCGCCTCGCCTATGGCCCGGTCCATTTCGGCGCGATGTACAAGTTCGCCGATGGTTCTGCCGGCTGCTACTCGGCTGCGGCAGCTTCGGGCTCGCCATGGAGTGCCACCACTTGTACGCCGGAATCGGCGCATAACAACGCCTATGGATTCGATCTCGGCGCAAACTTCGGCAAGTTCTCCGCCGACATCGTCCCCCAACATTACAACCAGGCGATCAGCGTATTGAACCCTTTGCTTGGGCCACAGAGTCTGTCGGCACCATATCAGTCGACCACTGACAGCATCGACACAACCCAGGTCAGTGGGACGAATCTGATCGACCCGAACGACACCGTGTATGGCACCGTGACCGACAACTACGCAGTTATGTTCGCTGCCAAGTATGCATGGGATCCGATCAAGTTTTTCGCCGGGTACGAATACATCTGGCAGAATAACCCGAAGAACCCGTTGGGCGTTGGCGCGTCGGACCAGGGCGGTTATTTCATGAGCGGGGTTGAGGACAACAATCTTGATTCGGAAAAGTTGCTGAATATCTGGTGGACGGGAGCGAAGTACACTTACCGCAGCAAGACCGACTTCACTTTCGCCTGGTATCAACAGCGGCAGAACGACTTCCGTGTTCCGCAGACCTGCTCGCCCTCAGCCGGTTTCCGCAGTTCCTGCGCAGGCACCCTCAACGAGGGATCGCTTTATGCGGATTATCACTTCACCAAGCGCTTCGATGGCTTTGTCGGACTGGCGTATTCCTACGTGAGCGGTGGTCTGGCCATCGCCATTCCGCACGGCCCCGGCGTTCCCTATAACTACAACAACAACTGTGCTCCGACGGTTGGTGGCCGTTTCGCGTTCTGATCGCGGATTCCAGGTCGCGCGACTTGACGGCCCAAACAAATTGCGACTAACAGATAGCAGCGCCTGAAGGCGCGGTTGGGAATCGTGGCGCTTTTCGGTATGCCTGAAGGCATACCCTGATACGAATCGTGCCCGGTTACGAGTCGTACTCGGTTACGAATCGTGCCCGGTTACGAGTCGTGCCCGGTTAAGAATCGTGCCTGAGTAAGCCGGGCGTGGTCCGTCTGGGGTGCGATTACGGATTTGTCTGGCGCAGGGCTTGGGCGTGCTGGCGGGCATCTTGCTCGAGGGCCGATTGGCCTTGGGCGGCGTAGATTTCGGCCAGGGTGGTCCAGCGCTGGGGGTTTGAGGGTTCGTAGCTTAGGGCTTGCTGCTGGAATCCTACGGCGCGGTGAAGGTCTCCGAGCTGTGCCCAGACTCGAGCCTTGCCTTCCGCTACTTGCGCTTCGATTTCGACTTTCGAGTCTGGCGGCTCGGCGCTGGAATTTTCGAGCGCGGTGTCGAGAGCAGCTAGTGAATCTTGCGGCTGGTTCATGGCCAGGTGGAGCTGGCCCAGATACACGTAGACTCCCGCCGGGTGAACGGAGAGCGCGGCTGCTTGCTCGACCGCATTGATGGCATCGGCGCTGCGATGTTGGGAGCGATAGAGCGACGCGAGAGACAGCCAGTTTGCTTCCGTAGGAGCCAGTTCGGAGGAAATGAGATATTCGTGCTCAGCTTGCGGCAGCTGTTTTGCTGCTTCGTAGACCTGGCCGCGAGTGTGGTGCAGGTAAGGCTCTTCTGGAAACATTTCCAATGCGCGGTCCAGGTTGGCCGCCGCTTCGGTGTTGCGCCCCAGTTTGTAGAGGATGGAGCCGGCGTTGGCGTAGAAGTTGAAGCGCTCGGCGCGTCCGCGTGAGGAGCTGTCGGCGGCGAGCGCTGCGGGCGGATCGAATTGCACCTTTTGGCAATCGATTTGTAGGCGCTCAATGAGCGCAGTGTTTTCGGGGCGGTTGCGGAGGAACACCGCGCCTTCTTCATCGAGATAGACGGGCTTCCATGCCTGGCTGGAGCAGAACTGCTGCACGCGGGTGCTGCCGAGTCCCCAGTAGCGGGCGAGATTGAAAATCAGAACATTGATGCCCCAGTGATCGGCTTCCTGCTGCCATATAGGCGAGTCGGGCGGCTGCTTCATTACTTTGCGCTGTTCGAACATGAGGTCGCCGAAGGGGATGGCGCGGCCATCGATGTAGTCGAGATATTGCGGGCCGAGGCGGAAAGCCAGATAACCGCCCATGTTGTATTCGTGGAAGATGTTTCCTGGCAAATGCTCGCGCAGGACGAAGTCTGCGGCTCGCTGCGGGAACCAGGAAGATATTCCTGCGCCGAATAGCGCGGGCTCGCCGGCGGCGATGTAGGCGTGCTCGGAGATGAGGTCGTAGCTGCGGACCGCAAGTAGCACAGTGCAGATGGTGATAAACGCGAATGCTGGCCAGGACGCTGCCAGCGCGGATTCGCTCTTATCTTCTTCTGCGCGTTCTGCGCGCTTCTTTTTCGCTTTTGACCGGTTGGAGCTTGCCGCATTGGCCTCTCGTGGTTTGAACCATCCAGTGAGAAATGGGGATGCCACTACAACCGCCACTACCGCGAATAATGCCTGAAAACGAAGATTGCGCAGCGATAGATATCCGAAGGCGGCAAGGAGAGCGGCAGAGGCAAACTGTTTACGTTTTAGGGCTATCACTGCTGCGATTGCAGTTGCTGCAAGCAGCCACCAGTAGCTGCTGTTGGGATTTCTCCATTGCAGGGCTTGCGAAAGAGTTTGGAGCGAAAGCGGAGTGTGGCTCCATTCGGCGATCAGATTTTCATGGACGCCTTGCACTTGCTCTTGCCGAAAAATCGTGGCGTAGATTTTCCATCCCCAGGGATTGCATAGCGTGGCCGGGAGCGCGGCTGCGAGCCAGGGAACAGCGCGACGCAGGCGGGCTGTCGCCGCTGAGCGGCGTTCGGGGAAGAGGAACTCTGCGAGTTCGAGGACGATATAGGCTGCCAGCAATGCGATCCCGGCGATGAATCCGGGGTGAACATTCACCCAGATCAGCAGCAGAATCGGAATCAGCCAAAGTGGCGAGGAACGTCCTCGGAAATAGCGCCAGAGCACGGCCAACAGGGCGGCGAACAGCACCGTGGTAAAAAGGTCGGCGCGCGGGGCGGTGCGGGAGGCGATTCTCGGTATGGCTAGAATTGCCAGCAGGATGGCGGCGAGGCTACCCTCTGCGCTTAGTGCGATTGCTGCCGTTGCGGTGCAGGCTAGACTGTTTAGCCAGGATAGTGCAGCGAAACCTCCTAACCCATAGAGGACGTAAAGGAGCCATTCGGCCAGCGGAGGGTAGATCCATTGCTGGCCTTGCGCGGTGTAGGACAGAACATCGGTGGAAGGGATGCTACGGTGCTGTGCGATGTAACGGCCGGTGGCTAGCTGCCAACCGGTGTCTGGGTCGGTGATGGTGCGCAGTCCAGCTAGCGCGGCGTATAGCAGGGTTAGCGCGAGAAGGGCGCGAGTAGCCCAGAGCACGAGGCTGGACGGCCGGTTCATTTATTACATTCACCTTAAGATTTGCGTGTGGGCCGACAGAAATCTACTTGAGCATAGCGCAAACTCTCAAGGATGGATCGTGCAGTGCGATTACTTCCGAGGGTCATGCCCAGAGCCGGGTCTCGTGTCGCAGCCTGGCGATATCTTTCGTGGGGGCGCTACCGAAGAAGCGGCTGTATTCTCTGCTGAACTGGGAAGCGCTTAAATAGCCTACGCGCTGACTCGCGGTACTGGCGTCGGTTATGGTCGACAGCATCAGCCGCCTCGCCTCCTGAAGGCGGAGCACTTTTTGATAATGCAGCGGACTCATGGAAGTGACCGACTTGAAGTGCTCGTGGAAAGAGGAGACGCTCATGTGCACCAGTTCTGCG
>JBEKBW010000023.1:0-47029 GCA_050015215.1 Candidatus Sulfotelmatobacter sp. | reverse complement strand
CGCTCCGCCACCAGAAGCAGATTCCTAGCAGTCTCGCTTCGCTCGGGACAGCCATCTTGATTTCAGACTCCCTTCGATTTGCGATTCTTGGTAGTTTTGGTGCCGCTACTTGGGCCTCCGGCAGAGTGTTCGGGATTGTTTCCAGGCTCGGGGAAGTCGCTGTCGGCGTCTTTGATTAGCGGGTTTTGGTCGCGGTGGCCCAATTGTTCTTCCAGGCCGAGATTGCCGTCGTGATTGTGTTCATCGGTTTCGACTGCGCCTTTGGCGCGGTCGGGGTCGTTGGCAGAAATTTTGGTCATGAGGACTCCTTGAAAGGATTATGAGGTCCAGAGTGGGCAAAGGGTTGCAGCAGGAGCTGGAGCCTTTGTTAACTTAGTCTTTCTACGCGGCGCTTAGGCGCTGACCTTCCACGTTATCGCAAGCTTCCGCATGACAAGTACGAACGCTACTCGCCGGGGCGGCCGGTTGCCGGGACCTTTAGTTGGCGCAGGCGTTCGCGGGCTTGCAGAGCTTCGGGCGATTTGGGATAGCGCTGGATCACGTGGCGGAGTTCCTGCACGCCGTTATCCTGCTGGCCTAGCTCGATTAAGGCGAAAGCTTTCTTTAACTCCGCCGAAGCTACTTTAGTTCCCGTCGGAAAATTCTGGAGCACTTGATCGTAGTTTTGCGCGGCTTGCTGGTAGTTGGCCTGGCGAAATTGGATTTCGCCCAGATAGAAGTAGCAGTTTCCGGCGAGATCGGTGTTGGGATAGAACTTGATGTAGTCGGAGAATTCCTGCAGGGCTAGATCGTTTTTGGCGCCGTTGTAGTCGCGCAGAGCGTTGTTGTAGAGGACGTCTGGTGGTGGGGCGTTCGCCGCGGCATCTTTCTTCGCTTGCTCCTGCACGATTGTGGCTTGAGTGCTTTGTTGCGTGGACTGCATGTCTTCCAGTTGCTTGCTTACTTTGGCGAGGCGGGATTTCAATTCGTCCAGGCTGTCGTTCAAGGCTTGGATTTGGCCGGAGAGTTGATCGACGTGGGAGGAGCCGTCGGCCTGTTGCTTTTGCAGGACGATTTGCAGGTTGTTGATGGCGGCGCCGACTTTGTTGACCGCATCAGTATCCTGCTGGACCAGGTTGTTCATGACGCCCATGCGCTCGTCGAAGCCGCGCTGCATGGCGGTCATCTGCTCCTGCAATTGCTGGACCTGGGTTTGCAGTTGGATCATTTCTTTGCTCACGGCGAAGGCCGGTACCGTGACTCCAAGAGTCATGAGAACGGCAAATTTGGTGAAGAATCGAATTCGTTTCATAAGAAGTTGTTCCTATCACCCTCAGAGCGGCTGAAGCCGCTCACAAAGGGATGCTCGTATATCGGAGCACTGACGCGCTGCGCCACCAAAAGCTAAGAAACACCGCCTCGAGTGCGCCGTCTAGTCGCTGAATTCATTTTAGATGGATTCAGCAGGGCGCGGGTTGTGAAATGCATGGCCGCGAACACCGAAAGGCAGCATGGACCAGCTCGCCGCGAAGAGGCGTCAGCTCGCCCGATTGGTCAGCCGAGCGGGCCATCACAATGTGGGCTGCGCCTACACGAGTGTGCAGGGGCGGAGTTGACTCCGCCCCTGGCGACACTACATTAGTTATTTCTGATACACGAAAGTTATTTCTGATACACGAAGTGGCCGCGGCGGTTTTGTTGCCAGCAGCTTTCGTTTTCTTCCATGCAGAACGGCTTTTCTTTGCCGTAGCTGATGGTCTTGATGCGGCTGGCGCTTACTCCGGCGGCTACCAGAGCGTTCTTTACTGCACTTGCGCGCTGATCGCCTAACGCCAGGTTGTATTCGGTGGAACCGCGGGAGTCGCAGTGTCCTTCGACGGTGAAGTTGATGCCGGAGTGCTGGTTGAGGAACTGGGCATCGGCTTGGATTGCGGCTTGTTGATCGCCGCGAATGTCGGACTTGTCGTACTCGAAGTAGACATCTTTAATGCTCTGGCCGAACAAGTCTTCTTCGCTGGGACCAGTCGTTGGCGGTGGTGGGGGCGGCGCCTGAGTAACCGTCAGACGCGTGGTGGCCTCTTGGGTTCCGCCGGAGCCTTTGGCAGTCAAGTGATAGGTTGTCGACTGCGACGGGTTCACCGACTGCGATCCGCTGGCTTGAACGGCGCCGACACCATCGATTGTAACGTCGGTGGCGTTGGAGGTTTGCCAGCTGAGTGTTGCGGATTCACCGGGCTGAATGGTGTCCGGACTCACGGAAATTGATGCTGTGGGCGATGGCGGCGGTGGTGGCGGAGGCGGTGGTGGCGGCGCGGCTTTCTTTTTGCACGCGCCGAGCATCATGATTGCGCCCAGGGCTAACACGGTGACGGCGAACTTCAGTTTCTGTTGGGGGGTGGTCTTGTTCACGATTAATCCTCCTACGAGCCCGAAATCGAACTTCGAGTTCAGACGAAGTGTTTTATTGAGTGCAGACATCAAATTATTTCCAACTCCAATTCGGTTGCGAGTTGCGACCAGTAAAAGTTAACTGATGAAGCTTGGTACCGTCGGCTAACATCTCCCAGATTTCTTCTTTGCCGGAGCGGCTGGATTGAAAAACGATATGGCGGCCATCGGGCGACCACGAGGGAAAATCGTTGCGCCCGCCATCGTGGGTGAGTTGCACCCATTGCTTGCTGGCGATATCCATCAAGTAAATATCGGACGATCCCGGCTCGCCGGGACCGTATTTGCGAATCCACGCCAGAGTGAGGAATTGTCCGTTCGGAGACCAGTTCGGCGAGACGGCGTAGCCTTGATCGGTCATGCGCTGCTGATTAGTGCCGTCGGCTTCCATGGTGTAGACCTGTGGCAGGCCGGTGCTGCCGCTGACGAAGGCGATTTGCGCGCCGGTTTTGCGATTCCAACTCGGAGAGACATCGGGTCCGCGGCCGGTGGTCATGGCGTGCAGGGCAGCACCGGAGGAATCGCTTACATAGATTTCGGAGTGGCCGCCGCGTGAAGAAGAAAACGCGAGGCGCGTGCCGTCTGGTGACCATGAGGGCGATAGATTGGTGCCGCCGAAGTGCGGGAAGCTCACGAGGCGGTTGAGTTCGGTGGAATACATCAGGATTTCCCAGCCCGATTTTGCTAAGGCGCTGAAGGCCACTCGGGAGCCGTCGGGAGAGATTCGAGGCGAGAGGGCGATCGAGGCCTGATGCGTTAGCTGGCGCTGGTTCGAGCCGTCGTAGTCCATCGCCCAGATTTCTTTGTGGCCGGAGCGGTCGCTGACGAAATAGATTTTGGTCTCGGCTATGCCTTGAATACCTCCGCCGAGGCGGAAGATGATTTCGTCGGCGAATTTGTGGGCGATTACGCGGGCCGCATCTTCGGTAGAAACATCAGTGTATTGCTTGCCCAGAACTAGCGGCGAGGCGGTGTTTTTTACGTCGTACAGCCAGCCGAGTACTGTCAGCTTGCCGTTCACCACTCCTAAATTGCCAAAGGCCAGCATGGCGGCGTTGGGTGGGGGGGAGTTCCAGATGCCGAAGGTGACTTCGGTAGGCTGTCCTGGGATTTGCAGGGGGTAGAAACTTTTTGAGACGAGTTCGAGTATGCCCGAGTTGTCGAGGTCGTTCCAGAGCGTGTCGTTGAAAACTTTGAGCAGCGCGGCATTTTGCTGGTCCGCGTTTGAGGGTTTGAAGTCGGGAACGGCGAGGCGGACTTTATCTACACCAAGGCCGGAGCCGGTGCGAACCCAGTCTTGAGCGAATACCGTCGCAGGGAGCAAGAGGGTCAGCAGGAGCAAGGCGCGGAGAAGTAGCGTTCTTAACCTGAGCGGAGATTGTGCAGGGCGGTCGGTCATCCGTGTGAAGCAGTTATTAGGGAAAGATACTGTATACGAGAATATCGTACTGCGATATGTTGGCGTTAGCAAGATAAAGTCCATTTTTTCTGCAATTATGTTGGAACTCTAAAGTACAACATTCGGCGGCGGCTGACGCTGCGTTTATTCGTGCTGAAGCGCCTTCGGCATGCCTAAAGACATACCCTGGTACGAATCCGTCGCACATTTACTGATGGATGCGGCTCCGGCTTTGCAGGCTACGAAAATTATTTCTTGTAATCAAACCAATACTCCACGGAAAGTTTGTTGCCGCTGTAGTCAGTGGGCAGTGGGCCGAAAGTGTCGATGCGCTGCAGAGCGCGCTGGGCGGAGATGTCGAGCGACGGGACGCCGCTGGATTGCTCGACCTGCACGTTATAGGGATGGCCGTCGCGGGCTACGTCGAAGGTAATGTAAACGCGCTGCGCGCCATTTATCCCCGGATCGACTTCGTACTTCAGCCAGTTTTCGGAAACCTTGCGTTGGATGACTTGCACGTACCAGCCATAGCGGGTGCCGAAATCGCCTCCGCCGCCGTTGACTTCGAATCCGCCCTTCGCGCCGCCGGCGGCAAATGTACCGTAGGGGCCGCTTACTGGGCCACCTTCACCAAAGGCGGCTTGATTGGTTTCCTGCGGTTCGGGTTGCGGTTTGGTCTTGGTGGAGGTTACCTGTTTCTTCTTAACCTTGGTGTTCTTGTCCTGAATTTCGATCGCGTCGGGAGCCTTCTCTTCTTCTTCTTTTGGCTTCGATTGGGTCAGCCCCTTTGATTCGTTGGCTAGAATATTTTGGGTTTGGGTTGGGCTTGCGGGTAAGGGAACTGAGCTGACCAGAGTCACGCCCATGGCGTCACCCCCACCGCCACTGCCCCAATCGTTGCCGCGGGAGCCGGTGAAAATCACCGAATAGAGCAGGATGAAGGCGGTTACAGAGATGTGGAAACCCGCGGACCATCCGAGGGCTCGGGGCCAGCTATCGTGCTCGAAGAATATCTCAGCGTTTGCCATTTTGTTGACGGCTTTGTTCGAGGGGCTGAGTGACGATGCTCACGTTGGTGATGCCCGATTGCTTGACCGCGTCCATCACCGTGGCGAATGCGCCGAAAGGAACGTTTTCATCGGCGCGGATAAAGATGAACTGGTTGCGCGGGTCGCGGATTTTTTTGCGCAGCGTGTCGGCAATCTGGTTGATATTGATGGCGTCGTTGCCTAGGAAGACTCGCTGGTCCTTATTGATCGTAATTACGGTGCGCTCCTCGGTGATTTCCTTTACCGTGCGTGTTTTTGGAACGGTGACTTCGATGCCGGACTGGAGGATGGGCGCGGTCACCATGAAGATGATGAGAAGCACGAGAACCACGTCGACCAGCGGTGTGATGTTGATATCGGCTAGCGCAGTTTGAGTGCGGCCGTTGTTGGTAGTGAAGGCCATCAGCGCCTCACTTCGTCGGCCAGTTGCGGTTGGAGGCTTTCGATGGCGTTGAGGACTTCTAGGGAGAAATCGTCGCTGCGGGCAGCGAACGTGCGGATGGAACTGCCAATCAGGTTGTAGGCGATAACGGCGGGGATGGCGGCGGCTAATCCGGCGGCGGTGGTGATTAGAGCTTCAGAGATGCCGGGAGCCACGGCGCGCAGAGTTGCGCCGCCGGCTGTGCCGAGGCCGTGAAAGGCGTCGATGATGCCCCAGACGGTTCCAAAGAGGCCGATAAACGGGGTGACTGCCGCGGTGATGGCTAGCCAGGGGACGTTGCGCTCGAGGCGCGTGATTTCTTCGGAGGCTCCGATCTGCATGCCCCGTTGAGCGGGGGTGAGGCTGCGCAGATGGCCATTGGCGCTGAGTTGGCGCTTGTATTCGTTGTAGCCGCCCTCGAAGACGCCGACTAGCGGGCTGGGCCGAAATTGGTCGGCGACGGTGGCGATATCCTGCAGGCGCTGGGCTTTGCGGAAAGCGCGCAGGAAGCGTCCGCTTTGAATGCGGGCGCGGCGGAGCAGGCTCCATTTGGTAAGAATAATGGCCCACGAGATCAGGCTGAAGGCCAGCAGAGTGATCAACACGAATTTGGCGACGGCACCGGTGCTCGAAACCAAGTCAAGAATCTCGCCGCCGAGGAAAAATGCAAAGAATGAAAGCAATGGCATGAGGTTTTTGGAGAACGCCTTGGGCCGATTATAGATGATTACTGCGCTGGGCTTGGTGGGGTGCATCTGAAACATAAACCCGCATGGGGGGTTGCTGAAGCGTTCCGATTAAGGATTTGCTTACTCAGGCAGTTGTGCGGAGGTGGGATTCTTCGACCTTCGACTCCGCTCAGGGCAGGCTTTGCGCTCGCTTTCGCTCGCGACAGCGCTCAGGACGGCATTCGGTAAAGAAGTGTGGCCTCTGCATTTTGGCGATAGACGCGGGCGCTCAGAGTGTCATCCAAGGTTGATGCGGTAATGGCAGCCAATTCTTGGAGGACACAGTATGGCAAATTTCGGAATGTTGCGGGAGTATCGATTTACGGATTCGGCGGAAGATATTCGTGGGTCGAAGTTGTACGGACTGGATGACGAGAAGCTGGGCAAGATTGAAGATGTGATTTTCGATTACTCGACCGGGTTGATTCGCTACGTGGTGGTGGATACGGGCGGGTGGCTGACGACGAAGGAATTTGTTGTTCCGGCGGATCGGTTGCGGGCTTCGGCCAAGCATACCGATGATTTTGAAGTTTCGTTGACCAAGGCGCAGGTGGAATCGTTCCCTGCGTACAACGAGCAGGATTTGGAGTCAGATGATCAATGGACGGATTACGAAGGGCGGTATCGCTCGAAGTGGGAGGCTGATCCAGTGATGCACCGGGCGGGGACGGATCGTAACATCACGCCGACCACGCAGCAGATGGAGGGAAATTTGAACTCCGAGCTGGCTTCGGGATCGGCGGAAGCGGCGCGAACCAAGCTGGCCAGAGCGGCGGAGGAGTCGAACTCGGAACCGGTTGAAATTGAAGATACCGAGTTTGTCGAGCCGGGATTTGCGGCGGGCACGAGCACTGTGGTGATCGAGAACGGCGCCTCGGGAATCGGCGGGCGATGGGACACGTTCCAGGATCGGCTGCGTGAGAGGCGGAAGGAAGTGATTCGGACGGGATCGACGGATGAGAGCGCCTATCCCAAGGCCAGCTAGCTTCAGTTTTGTGGGAGCCACGGCTTCGGTCGTGGCTTTTCTGTTTGAAGGCGATCTGCGGCGATGACTTCCCTTCAGAACGACATCGGCGAGCCGTACTGAATCGTGCCGCGCCTGCGCATGAGCCAGCGCAGGGCTTGAGTGGTGCCTGCGGCTAGCGCGAAGGCGAAGACGGCCATTACCGGGACAAACCATTGGCCCAGCAGTTCGTGCATTTGTTCGGGATGGTCAACCATACCGATGTTCAGATCTCCTCGTCCCCACCACACGCCTACGCGGGAGGGCATGATTGGCTTCAGTATGAGGGCGATCGTAATTCCGAAGGCGGTGCCGTAGCCGATCAGCGCCAGGAAAAATGCCACAGTTCCTTTCATGCCTGCTTTGGCCCAGCGCCAGCTTGTACGCAGCAGAAGCCAAGGCGAGAAGCTGCGGCTGGCGCGGGTTAGCAGGCGTTCGGTGTCATAGCGCTGGGCCAATTCTTCGGGTGTGCCTAGCAGGCGCAGCACGCGATCGACGGCGCCTTTGCGATCGGAGGAGGCGGCGACGGAGTCGAGGACGTGGGCGCGGATTTCCAGGAGGATGTCCTGCTTTTCTGCTGGCGGCATATGGCGCAACGCGGTCGCCAACCTGTTCAGATAAGCGTCCATTCTTACGTCGGTCGCCGCGGCGGGATTCGTTGTTTCGGTGTTCATCGTTGGGTTCCTCCTAGAATCGGCTGCATCAATGCGGAGAGGTTCGCGGCGAAATCCTTCCAAGCCGTGGCCATTTCGCGGGTGCGGCGGCGTCCGGCCGGAGTTAGCCAGTAGTACTTGCGCGGGTGCCCGGCTTCGGATTCCACCCATTCGGATTGCAACAGGCCTTCAGCTTTCAGGCGCGAGAGGATGGGATAGAGTGTGCCTTCGGCGATATTCAGCTGCGATTTTTCCGAGAGCGCGCGCAGCACTTCAAGGCCGTAGAGGCGCTCCGGCCAGAGGCTCGCCAGGATCGCCATTTCCAGACAGCCTTTGCGCAGTTGGGCTTCCCAATTTTGACTTCGCTCGCCGTTACTGTTGTTGGCAACATACATTGTAATGCAATGTATGTTGCCACGGAATGCCTGTCAGGTCAAGCAGTGAAGGTTAGGGTTGTAGAGTTGGCCTTTTGCAGCGGCTTAAACTGCAGAGTGTCCGGCCCAGACTGTCATTTTTGGGCTTGACTCAGGCTGCCGTTCAGCTTTATCGATATAATAGCGATATGGAAATGGACTCGTAAGAGAAGTTTAAAGCGCCGCTCCGTCCCTTCTCTTCACATTCCAGGCTAGTCGACAATACATTTAGATTGCGCCATGCCCCGCCTTACGGCTCGGAATAGAAAATCGGAATCATCTAATCACAAGAAATCTGAAGGTCGGAGCCTGCCCAAGGCGCCTACTGGCATTCAGGGGCTCGATGAGGTCACGAATGGCGGATTTCCGCGCGGTCGGCCCACACTGATTTGCGGCAGCGCTGGGGCCGGCAAAAGCTTGCTGGCGATGGAGTTTATTGTTGCCGGGGCTACCGAGTATGGCGAGCCCGGCGTGTTTATTGCTTTTGAAGAAACGGCGGCGGAGCTGACGCAGAATGTGCGCTCGCTTGGGTTCGATCTGGACCGGCTTGCGGAAGAAAAGAAGTTGATTGTTGACTTCGTCCGGATTGAGCGCAGCGAGATTGACGAGACAGGCGACTACGACCTGGAAGGGCTCTTCATCCGGATCGGGGCGGCGATCGATGCCATTGGCGCGAAGCGCGTGGCGCTGGATACGATCGAGAATCTTTTTGCAGGGCTGCAGAATCAGGGCATTCTGCGCGCGGAGTTGCGGCGGTTGTTCCGCTGGCTGAAGGATAAAGGGGTTACGGCGGTCATTACGGCGGAGCGCGGCGAGGGTGCGCTTACGCGGCACGGGCTGGAAGAGTACGTTTCCGATTGCGTGATCCTGCTCGATCACCGGGTGACGGATCAGGTTTCGACGCGGCGCTTGCGGGTGGTGAAGTATCGCGGCACGGCGCACGGGACCAACGAATATCCTTTTCTCATTGATGAAGGCGGCTTCAGCGTGCTGCCGATCACATCGCTTGGGCTGCTGCACCAGGTTAGCGATGAAAGAGTTTCGAGCGGCGTGCCGCGGCTGGATACAATGCTCGGCGGCGAGGGATATCACCGCGGGAGCACGATTCTGGTTTCCGGAACCGCGGGAACTGGCAAGACTAGCCTGGCGGCGCACATGGTGGATGCGGCGTGCCGGCGCGGCGAACGCTGCGTTTATTTTTCGTTTGAAGAGTCGCCGCAGCAGCTCATTCGCAACATGCGGTCGATTGGATTAAATCTGGAGCAGTGGACGAAGAAGGGGTTGCTTCAGTTCCATTCCAGCCGGGCTACGATTTACGGTTTGGAAATGCACCTTGCGACCATGCACAAGGTGGTGCGGGAGTATGAGCCCAGCGTTGTGGTGCTCGATCCGGTGGGCAGCCTGATCCAGGCGGGAAGCCAGCGCGACGCGCATATCATGATGGTCCGCTTAATCGACTTCTTGAAGCACGGCGGAGTTACCGCTTTTCTGACCAACCTCACCAACGCCAACGAGTCTCTGGAACGAACCGATATTGAGATTTCGTCGATTGTCGACACGTGGCTGTTTGTGCGCGACATTGAACTGAATGGTGAGCGGAACCGCGCCTTGTACGTTCTGAAATCCCGGGGCACGGCGCATTCGAACCAATTGCGGGAGTTCCTGCTGACCGATCACGGAGTGGACTTGCTGGAGGTCTACGTCGGGCCTGAGGGGGTGCTGACGGGATCGTCGCGGTTGTCGCAGGAGGCGCGCGAAAAAGCCGCTGCGCTGGCGCGGAAGCAGGAACTGGAGCGCATCGACCGCGACCGCACGCGCAAGCGCGAAGCGCTGGAGGTGCGCATCACGGCTTTGCGGAAGGAATTCGAGTTCGAGGAACAGGATGCGGAAACCATGAGCGCGGAAGTGGAAAAGCGCGAAGAGTTGGTTGCGGAAGATCGCAAGGCGATGGCCCGCAGCCGCAAGGCGGACACGGGAGATGGATTTGCTGTTTCCAAGCGGAATAAGAAGTGAGGTCAAAAACAATAAAAATGAAAAAATCAGGCAAACCGGCTGCGGAGAAACCACTTTCGCTTGAGGAGATTGCCAAGACGAAGACTGAGAGCGATGTGTGGGAACTCCGGTTGTACACGGCCGGGCAAACGCCACGCTCGCTGAGCGCCTTCGCCAACTTGAAGAAGATATGCGAGGAGCATTTGCAAGGCAGGTACAACATTGAAGTGGTGGATCTGGTGAAGCATCCGCAACTTGCGGCGGGGGACCAGATTGTTGCCATCCCCACCTTGGTGAGGAAACTGCCGCAGCCACTGCGCAAAATCGTAGGGGATTTACGGGATACCGAAAGGGCGTTAGTTGGACTACAATTACGGCCTGCGTCTGGGAAGTGAGCGGACGCTGGCGGCAAGAAAAGAGCTGGCTGGTGAACCCTCGGGGAATTTCAATGAATAACGAAGTGCCAGAAATCAATCCTAGTTTGCAGTTGCTGGAGGAGGCCGAGCAGACGCTAGAAGCCATTCGGCATGGCGGAGTAGATGCTTTCGTGGTACAGGAATCCGAAGGCCATCGCGTTTACGCCCTTGAAGGCGCAGACCTGCCCTACAGCACGCTGGTGGAGCGGATGCAGCAGGGCGCGGCGATGCTGAATTGCGATGGCACGGTGATTTATTGCAATCAAGCTCTCGGAGATTTGCTGGGGATGCCGCGGGAGGCACTCATCGGCCGGGTGTTGCGGGATTTTCTTGCTCCTACCGATGCCGGGGTGTGCGAAACCTTGATTCGCGGTGCACAGGTGTCGCCGTGCGACGGTGAAATGAGCCTTTGCTACGATAGCGGCGCTCTTATTCCCGCCAACTTCTCTTTCACCGCGCTGTCGCGGGATAAATCCGCCACCGGCGTTTTGGTCACCGACCTCAGGCAACAAAAAGAACAGGCCGAGTTTGCCGCGCGTTTGCAGAATGTACAGGAAGAGGAGCGGAAGCGCATCGCGCGTGAACTACATGACAGCGCAGGACAACTGCTGGCGGCGATTGGGATAAATCTTGGCGCTCTTAGCGCGCAGTCTCAGAAATTGAGCCCGGAGGCGGCTAAAGCCGTTGCCGACAGTTCCATTCTTCTGGACCAGGTGTCCAGCGAAATACGGACGATTTCGTATCTACTGCACCCGCCGCTGCTGGACGCCGTGGGTTTGGTCTCGGCGCTGCGCTGGTACGTGGACGGTTTTTCCGAGCGCAGCAGGATCAAAGTTGATTTGGAGATTGCGGACGATGTGAAGCGCTTTACGGAGGAGACAGAGATCGCGGTGTTTCGCATCATCCAGGAGTGCTTGACGAACGTGCATCGTCATTCGGGAAGCGCCAACGCTGTCATTTCGTTGCGGCAGGAGGATCATCGGCTGGTAGTGCGGGTCCGGGACGAGGGCAAGGGGATTTCTCAGGAAAAGCAAAAGGCACTGACGGCCAAGGGTAGTGGGGGCGTGGGTTTTGTCGGAATGCGGGAGCGCTTGCGCCAGTTCGGCGGCACACTGGAGATTCAATCGAACGAGACCGGGACGGTTGTGACGGCGACGCTGAAGATGGCGTGAGGCTCGGTTAGGCTGCTTTTTCTTTGTCCTTTGTTTGGTTACTGGATTTGTCGGTTGCGTTTGGAGTTTGGTCGTCGGCTTGAGCGGCATCCTTAGGTTGCGGGCGGGATCGGCCCGCGCCGTCCCTTGCGGTCGCTTCCCTATCTTTTTCTGCGTCTTTCCCGTCTTCTAAGTTTTTGCTGTCTTCAGCTTTTTTCCCGTCTTCTGATTTTGTCTGCTTGGAAGAGTTTCCGGCCTCGGCTTTGTCGCTCTTCTCCTTTGTATTGTCGCTCGCGGGTTGCGAGTTGGCTTGTTCGCTGCCGGTGGCGGCGGGTTTCAGTTCCTCGGCAGGCTTCATAGCACTGGCGATCAGGGCGGCGGTGCGGACTTTTACGGCGCGCCAGCGGACGCTTGCGGTGTTGCCCGCTTGTTCGAGGAATGGCGCCAGCTCCTTGTCGGTGGCGAGACCTTTGGCCTTCAGGAATTGAAGCAGGGCTGCGCTCTGGGTTTCCAGCGGCTCAAAACTGGAGAGCAGTTCGTCGAGTATCTGCTGAATCTGTTCCTGGTCCATGATTGCTTCCCGTTCCTTTTTCCTGCGAGATCTACCGCGCTATGCGGCAATGGTGCGTCCGATTTTGCGGACTTTGCGGGCCAGGGTTTTCTGGCCTGCGGGAACACTGGCTTCCCACGGCTCGTCAACACCCATCAGCGCTAAGGCGCCGCCGGCCAGCGCCATATTTTTGGCGAAGTTGATCATTTCGTTCTGGCGCTGGGTTGGATCTTCCTGACTCCAGAAGTCGTGCATGATGGGCGAGACTCCGGCCAGGAAGCCGAGAATGGCCATGGTGCCGACTTTGGGCTTGACGCCCAACAGGAGACTCGCGCCGCCGGCGATTAGAGGAATGGCGGACAGCTTTACCGCCAGTTCGCCGGCGGGGACGCCCTTGGCCTCGGCGTAGGATCCCATGGATTTGGCTTGGCGCAGGTGGTTGATGCCGTTGTAGAGAAAGAATCCGCCGAATAACATACGGCCTAGCAAGAAGGGTGCCTTCATCGGTTTGTCCTGGGGCGATCTCTGCCTTAGGCGATCTGTCTAGAACAATCTAATCGTTAGGATAGTCGCTGATATTCGATTCCCAGACGCGGGGCGGTGTTGCCTGCATTTCAAAGCTTGGGGATGCGGATACTGTGGCGGGTTTGAATGGTAATCGGGGTATAATGCCGGACTGGTTTGAACCTTGGGGAATCCACATGAAGCGGTCAACGCGGGATTCGAAAACAATTTTGCAGATTTCCTCGTCGCTTTCGGCGCGTCTGAACGCCTATGCTCTGGCCGCGGGCGCGGCTGGTATGGGTTTGTTGGCGTTGGCGCCGCCGGCTGACGCCGAGGTGGTATATACGCCGGTCCACGTGGTTTTTGACGGATCTCGAACCACCTACTCGATCGACGTTAACAATGATGGCCAGCCTGATTTCTATCTCTTGCTGCTGAACAGTGCTTTTTGTGTGTGTTTGCAGGCGGGCGTCGCGCGTGTGTTCGATGGGATCGAGATCAAGCAGGGCCAGCATGCCTTTCCATTGGCTCTCTCAGCCAACGCGGCGATCGGGCCGGGAGAGGCTTTTTACGGTTGCGTGGGGAGTTGCGGATACGTATATCTGGCCTTCGACTCAAAACATGGGTATTTCAAGGGCAACTGGATCAACGTGAGTAACCGCTATTTGGGACTCAAATTCGTGGTTGATGGAGAGCAGTATTATGGGTGGGCGCGCATGAGCGTGCACTTGAATAAGGCGAATCATGAGATCACCGCGGTGCTGACTGGCTATGCTTACGAGAACATACCCAACCACGGGATTCCTGCCGGGCAGACTTCGGGGACGTTTGCGGACCGGCAATTTGAGTCGGAATCGGATTCTGACTCTAAGCCTTGGGCTCAGCTGGTGCGGTAAGCGTCTTTCGAAAAGTCAAGTGAGTCGCAGACACGGGAGGTCGGCTCGCCAGGAACCTCATCTGTGACGCTAGGTGTGCTGGCACTGGGTGCTCAGGGACTTCCCGCGTGGCTAAGGTAGGCGCCCCAAAAATCACGGAATGATTTGGAATATTGTTCCTGCCGAACCAGCATTTCCGCCGCCACCTGTGGTTTCGCCATACAGGTTGCCTGATGCGTCGCTGGTCACATACGTGGGATAGTAGCCGTCGGTGCTGTCGGTGAAACTGTAGAGGATGGTCAGTTTGCCGGAGGGGGTCAGCGCGAATACATTGCCGCAGCCTGCCGGAGAGCACGGTCCGCCGGTATAACCGCCCAGCGTTGTGGTGCTGTATAGATTTCCGGCGGGGTCGGAGGTGAGACTGTAGCTTGGGAGCGCGCCGTTGGGGCCTTCATCGAAGCTGTGGAGCACCTTCTCCTTTTCGGGGTTGGGGTTCACGCTGAATACGACCCCGCAGCCGGGATAGTTAGCGCAGTCCTGCAGACCGCCGAGGGGGGATGTTCCGAACAGAGTTCCCGCAGAATTTCGGATGAGGCCTGCGCTGGAAGCGGCATCGGCGGCAATATTCTGGCCATCCTTTCCGCCAGTAAAGGCGTGCAAGACTTTGAGGGTCCCAGCCGCGGTGAGCTCGAAAACGGTCCCGCACCCGCTGCCTTGTCCGGTGTTCGGCTGACAACTTAGATCCCCACCAACAAGGGTCATGCCGTAAAAGTTTCCCGAGCTATCGCGAATCACGGAAATAGGCAGGCCGCCGTCGGTGCCGCCGGTGAAACCGTATAAAACCGTGTGCGTACCGGCGGGATCTACTTTGTAGATGGTTCCGCAGGTTTCGTTGTTGCCGCAACCCGCGGTGCCTCCGAGATAAGTCGTACCGTAGAGATTGCCAGCCGAGTCCCGGATCAGGCCGTTCGGCTCGGCTCCGTCCGCTCCGCCGGCGAAGCGGTGAAGGACAGTGAGCTTGCCGGTTGCCCTGTTGAGCTTGAAGATAACCCCGCAGCCTTGCGGCTTGGCCAGCGGGATGCAGCTTTGCTTTACGAGACCGCCTTGACTCGTGGTGCCGTAAAGGTTGTTGAAGCTATCCAAGGCCAAGGTTCCGGAAGGAAATTGGCCGTCAGATCCAGTAAAGGTGTGGAGGACGGACTGCGCGCCGGACTGGGTTAGCTCGAAGATCACGCCGCAGCCGACCGAGTCGCAAGAGAGGTCGCCCCCTATGCTGGCGGGTCCATATAGATTGCCGCTTGCATCAAGGATAAGTTGGCCGTTCGGATTGGCGCCGTCAGACCCTCCGGTGAAGGAGTAGAGAAGGCTGTAGGTTTGAGCATGCGCAGTAGGAATGACGGCCGCTGCCAGGAGGAGCAACGATAAGAGCAGGCGAAAAGTCGTTGCGGTAGAGAATTTCGCGAGGGGTCCGGGCCTATCCAAGTTTTGCATCTTCGGCCTCCCAAAATTTGGGAGTTAGTCTACTAGAGGTTTCTTAACGTCTGCTATCTCTTTTTGCAAGGGAAAGTGGATTCAGGCCACAACTTTTGGGGCGGAGCGCCGTCTTATATACAGTTAGGGTTGGTAACCGACTGAATTGGGACGGGTAACTAGTAAAGAAACGTAAAAGCCCAGAAAAAGTGTTGACGGGTTTGCCGATTGGGGCTAGAGTATGTTGTTCCAAAGGGCATCCGGAGTCTCCGGGCCAAGGTTCCAGCTTCCACGGCCCGTGAGTCCAAATCAGTGCAAAGTGAGCATCTTCGGGGTCCGGTCGCGCATCTATTCTGGGTAGGAATTGCGCCAATTCCTGAAAAACCTAAGTAGAATCAGTTGGTTAGCACGCCGTTTTGGAGTCTGATTGATTCTATCCGGGAATTAAGGGCTGAGGCGAGAGGAACCATATTTATTAAGGAAGGGGATTGGCACATGCGCTCTGATCGTGTTTTTGACGCTTTACAAACTCTAAGGAACCGGTATATGCTTTGTCAGCTCGCCTCGAAGGCCACGCGGAAATTCCACCGGCCGAGCACCAGAATCCAGGAAACTATGAATGGTGTTTTGGACCGGATCGCGGGCGCGGAGCGGCAGAGTGTTCTGTCGGAGCCGGAGAATTTTGCTGAGGCACAACGGCGGGCTGCTTAACCGCAGCCCTGTCCGCCTGCCTTTTTGATGTTTTCGTCTTCCCTGAATACCCTCCTTTTGGAAATTTCCCGACAACGCTGAAACGTATACGTCTAAGTGGTCGGGTTTAGGAAAACCATGACTATTGCTGAACTGAAAGAAAAGAACATCACCGAGCTGACCAAGATCGCAAGGACCCTGGAGCTGCCCGGTGCCAGTGGACTGCGCAAACAGGATCTCATCTTCAAAATCCTGCAGGCGCAGAGCGAAAAAGAAGGCCACATTTTTGCCGAAGGCGTGCTGGAGATTTTGCCGGACGGCTACGGATTTTTGCGATCGCCGGATTACAACTACCTGCCGGGGCCGGATGACATTTATGTGTCTCCTTCGCAGATTCGCAAATTTGATTTGAAGACCGGCGATACCATCAGCGGCCAGGTGCGGCCTCCGCATGAAGGCGAAAAGTATTTTGCGCTGGTGAAGATCGAGGCGGTGAATTTTGAGTCGCCGGAAGAGGCGCGCAACAAGATTCTGTTCGATAATTTGACGCCGCTTTATCCGCAGGAGCGGCTGAAGCTGGAAACCACCCGCGAGAATGCCAGTGCGCGCGTCATGGACTTGCTGACGCCGCTGGGTAAAGGACAGCGCGGGTTGATCGTTTCGCCTCCGCGGGCAGGCAAGACGATGCTGCTGCAGAATGTGGCGAATTCGATTACCACGAACCATCCGGAAGTTGTGCTGATGGTGCTGCTCATCGATGAGCGGCCGGAAGAAGTTACGGATATGCAGCGGTCGGTGAAGGGCGAGGTGATTTCTTCGACCTTTGACGAACCGGCGGCGCGGCACGTGCAAGTGGCCGAGATGGTCATTGAGAAGGCGAAGAGACTGGTCGAGCACAAGCGTGACGTTGTGATTTTACTGGATTCGATTACCCGACTGGCGAGGGCCTACAACACGATTGTTCCGCCTTCCGGCAAAGTGCTTTCGGGCGGCGTGGATTCAAATGCGCTGCAGCGGCCAAAGCGATTTTTTGGCTCAGCGCGAAATATTGAAGAGGGCGGATCGCTGACGATTATCGCTACGGCTTTGATCGATACTGGTTCGCGCATGGATGACGTGATCTTTGAAGAGTTCAAAGGCACGGGCAATTCGGAAATTATTCTGGAGCGCAAGCTGGTGGATAAGCGGGTGTTTCCGGCGATCGATATTCAACGGTCGGGCACGCGTAAGGAAGAGTTGCTGATTCCGCGCGAGGATTTATCGCGGATTTGGGTGCTGAGAAAAGTGTTGAATCCGCTTTCACCAGTGGAAGCGATGGAACTGCTCATCGATAAGTTGAGCAAAACTAAGTCGAATGGCGAGTTTTTGTCGAATATGAGTTCGTTGTGAGCGGGCGCGATTGTTCGCCGCAAGAACGATATTCTAGCTGGCGGGCTGGCAGCAATTTGAAATTCGACGCATTTCCGCCCCGCGTTCTTAGCCAGCGATCACGGCCTGCGCGCGACTGAGCCCAGACTCAAAGCTCCAAGGGTTCCGGGTTCGGGCATTGTTGGCTCGATTTCTTCGTTTTCTTCTGGTGGTTTAGCGTACTGCTGGCCCGCGTCTATGCGTTCATTGGCAATCGTGTTGTAGGCGTAACCGGTAACCGTTCCACTAATTTCTGTGCTCTTGCCACTATTGCCACAATTAGCGTTAAGCCTGACCCATCCGAAGTGAGTTTCCCCGTCGATCGAGAATCGCACTCCAAGGTACATGGATTGAACATTACGAAAAGCACCCCAACAGGTTCCCTTCGTGACGCCGTCGAGCTCAGCCCACACGGAACGAATTATTAGCCCTTGGCCCTGAAAGTTTGCCGGCGGTCCGATGCGATCGCCCGACGCGAGAGCATGACGCATCGCGCTGCCAAACCAGTGCGCTTGTCCGCTTAAATAACTCGGACTGCCCCCGAAAGTGTGACTGCCGCGCCCATACACCTGGATGGTTAAATCCTTCACGCCATCGCCGTTAAAGTCGATGCCAATGCTTTTACCCTGGTAATGACTTCCGATGAAGGGAATATTTACGGAAGTGTAGACGATTGCGTTCGGTCTAGGCCGTACTACTTCTGGCAGTCCGACTCCTGTGGCAGTTGTGGGATTGATGGTCGGCTCCGATCCAGCCTGGGCAAAGGCTGGGGCACTCACTCCCGCGGCGGTCGCGACCAGCGCGTAGGCCGCAACACGACGATCGAGCAGAGATGGCAGGTGCGCTACTTTCCTCGACTTGGGAAGTGACGGACCGTTAGGAATTCTTGCGATGTGTGAGGTCATTGCAAGCTCGGGAGGAATCACTTTCCCGATTGTGACAGGGCCCGAGTCAGACCCGCATTCTCAGCCCGCTGGGCTCACCTGTCAAGCTCTATCCACAACCGCAATGTTAACTTTCGGTTACTGTGGAAGAGGAGTTCCTTCCACGGGCCCGCCTTTGACCAGATCGGTCTTTACGGTTGATTTCTGATTGGCTACTGACTCGATATCGGTTTCAAAGGTTTGATATCCGGGCAGGCTGATGGTGATCTTGCGTTTGCCGGGAGCGACGAGCAAAGCGCGGCCCATCCCGCCGAATTCGGCGACGTGGCCGACGAAGACGCCATCGACAAACACCGCGGCGCGATCGGGATTTACCTTTAATTTGATTTCAGCCGTGATGCGGGGATATTGAATGCGCGTATCTTTCTCGAGCTTGACGTCGATGCTTTGCGTCTCTCCGCCGCGAACCTGAACCTTCTGAGAGAAATCCATGTATCCGCCCTGGCGAACCACGATTTCGTGCTCGCCGGGGAGAAGAAGAATTTTTTTCGATCCCTTGAGTTCGCCGAGATAGCCGACGTACTGGCCGTCGATCCAAACGCCGGATGTTTCCTCGACTTTGGTGGCGCCGACGAGATCGACCTGTCCGAGGACGCCGTTCCCGGCACGCAGAGCAGGAACGAAGCATAAAGACGACAGAAGAGTTAGAAAACACATGACGCCGAGCGTTTTCGAAAGGGAACTCACAGACACCTCCAGACCAGTGTTATTGAGATGCTAAACGATGACTATGGGTAGCCGCGAAGAATCACAGGGATGTACTGAGTAAGTGATTGTCGAAAAAGGTGCGAGACGTGCGTAGGCTAAAATAGCGCGAGGCCGGGATGGCGAAATTGGCAGACGCAGCGGACTTAAAATCCGCAGGTCCGAAAGGACTGTGGGGGTTCGATTCCCCCTCCCGGCACCACAAGCCGCAATCCCTAGTCCCCATGCCCTATGTGTAAGTGTGGCCCTGGGCTGATGATCACAGACGCTGGGGTTGTTTCCGAGACAATTCCGGATGTCCCTTTCACCGCGATGGTATAAGTGCCGGGTGCAGTAAAGGACGCGGCGCTAATCGCCATGGTCGAGCTACCGCTTCCTGTGATCGAGGCAGGGTTGAAGCTGACGGTCACGCCTGTGGGTTGGCCGGTTGCCGAGAGGCTTATGGAAGAATCGAAGCCGCCACTGACTGTTGAGCTAACCGTCGAGCTTGCAGAACTGCCAAGTGCGACCCAGAACTGGGCGGGTGAGGCTTCCAGGCTGAAGCTGGCATTCGAGGGAGCCAGTGCGTCGATCAGGTTCGCGCCGTTCGGGCTGCCCCATCCCGGAGCAAGATCGTAGCCAGACGTTGCGCAGAAACCGCCACTCTCCTGGCATCCACTGGTCACGTCGTGGAAGTCGCTGCCGTAGCTGGAACTCAAGCCGATGGTGTAAAGCGCGGGATTGATGAAGCCAAGTGCCTTGCCACTATTGGTGACCGCCTCTTCATTGGCGAGCGCCATGTAGCCGGCCCACATAGGTGCCGCGAAGCTTGTTCCGCCCCAGTAATTCTCCGTGCAGGTGGTCTGGTCGGCGCATACATAGAAAGTGAAATTCGCGTTGGCCCCCACATCTGGGCCGTTGCGGTAGCTTTGCGAACAACTCGAACAGCCCGCCGCGGTTGCCGTTTGCCATGACGGAATTTTGAAATCGTCGGGCGAGATGCCGCCGCCGGTGTCGAGCTAGACAGTTTCGGAACTCCATGGGCCGGCCGGGCCGCTCGTATTTAGGTCCGTTCCTCCGACCGATGTTATGTAAATGTCATCGGAGGGATAGATTGCTCCCTCGGATAATAACGTCTGCGACCACTCGCCCCAATCGCCCGACGCTTGAAAATAGTTCTGGCCCTGCGCCGCGAATTCTTCGAAGTAAGAATCGTCAGTGCTGGGATCGGATGGTCCCAGACCCAAGACGAACTCAGTTGGGAGTTGAGCGGCTTGGCGGTGGCCATCGCGTTCAAGATTGCGGCGTCGCTTGAGCCTACGTACATGACCAGACTCGACATTCCCGGAGCCATGCCCAGCGCTTGCGTCATGTCTAGAGTTTGCTCAGTGTCATCGCAGTTTCCGCCGCCTGTGTTGTCGATGCAACTGGTGCTGGTTGCATCCGTGGATAAGAGCGTGATTGGCACTGCGTTCGTCTGATGTACGTTTGCATAGTATGTGTTCAGGTCGGCGAGATCGGTTCCGTAATATTCGAGCAATCCGAGCGATTGGCCAGTGCCAGTGAGTGTTCCGCCGTAATACGCCGTCCGCATGTCGCTGCCAAGAAAGGACCCTCCGGGACCCGAGCCGGTTGTCGCGTTGGCTTGCACATTGGGCTCACTCGGATCTTTGTGCGCGAGCGCCGGGCGAGGGAGGGAATAATTGTCGAGGCCGGCGATGTGCCACAGTTGCACCGGCGAGTCGGGCGTGGGCTCGCGGTCGGGAGCGTAGAACGTTCGGTTCTCCGTTGGATGCTGATATACACCGAGGTTCAAGTGGAGCGCCTGCTCAATCTCTCCGACCGTTCCCGTGACTTGGATGTTCAGTCGATTGCGCGATATGGCAGCCACTTTGAGCCCGTTCTCTTCCGTAAAGCGAATGACTGCGTCGTAGTCGTCCTTCGCAGGACCGAACTTCGCCGTGAACTCCTCAACGGTCAGAAACTGTCGATAGCTCGGGCTCGTGGGATCGTAAAGCTTCTCCAGAAACTTTTCCAATCCCGCTCGATTGCGCAGCGGCAACGCGAGCACCAGATGCAGCCACTTCGTCACCGGCAGACGGCCGACAAGAGGCGCATCTCCATTCAGCGTAGCTTCGCGCAACGTGGCGAGTTAGGGGAGGTGACTGCGCGCTGCTCTCGATAGCCAAGAGCGTTACGACGGCAATTAATAATTGTGCAAAGACTCTTTGAAGCATCGTGCCCCCGGGTTCGGTGTGGTTGCGGTGTTTACGGATAATAAAGAGCGATGATTGTAGACTCGAGCCGTCACTCCGGCAAGAAACAGAAGGTGAAATTTTTGTAACAAGAACAGCGCGATACCCGGAGGAGGATTCGCGTAATGGCCTGACAACGATAACCCTGATATTCTTTGTTGCGCAATTTATGGAATTTTCGTACTCGCTCGAGCGATGCGCGCCGGAAGAGAGTTTGTTTTCACCCATAAAATAGATGACTTCCTCTGCCAGAGTAATTGAAACGTCCGACCGAGCGACATTTCCCTCCTCCTCCAGGTCGTCTGCGGCGGCAGGTCGCGAGTGTTCTGGGTCCATTCTTGACCGCAGGACGATGCTATGTTGTGTGGCCCTAATAGTGGCGGTGTTTACGTTTTATTCGGGAGTGTTTCGGAACGACTTTATCGCTTTCGATGACAACGAATACATCACCGAGAACCCGCACGTGCAGCAAGGCCTGACCTGGCAGACTTTTAAGTGGGCATTCACTTCGTTCGATCGCTCGAACTGGCATCCGCTGACGTGGCTTTCTCACGCCCTGGATCAGCAACTATTCGGGCTCAACCCTGCCGGACCACACGGCGTAAATGTTTTTCTGCACGCCATGAACGCGGCGTTATTGTTTTTGCTGCTGCAAAGGGCAACCGGATTTCGTTGGCGCAGTCTGATGGTGGCTGCGTTGTTTGCCCTGCATCCTATTAACGTGGAATCGGTCGCGTGGGCGGCGGAGCGCAAGACGGTATTAAGCACGCTGTTTTTCCTGCTGGCGCTGCATGCTTACCTGCGCTACTCGCGCACCCCGCGCCCACGGCTATACGTGGCGGTGGTGTGCTTTTACGCGATGGCGCTCATGGCGAAACCGCAGGTGATCGCATTTCCTTTCCTGCTTTGGCTATTAGATTATTGGCCGCTTGATCGAATTCGCTCGCTCAACATATTCTCCGCGGCAGAAGAATGCGACGATACAGTTCCGTGGTGGAAAAGAAGAACAACGTGGGAAAAGATGCCACTGCTGCTGCTCTCCGTCATCAGTGCGGCTGTAACGATGAAGGTACAGAAGGCGGGGGGCGCCATTAAAGACTTCGGCCGTTACAGCCTGCTGCTACGGTTGGAAACTGCGCTGATTTCGTATGTCCAGTATCTCAGGCTGGCGTTGTGGCCGTCCAAGTTGGTGGCGCTGTATCCGCATCCCACCCACCTGTATCCTGCGTGGCAGGTTGGTGCAGCGACTTTATTGTTGGTGCTAATTACGGTTTTCGTGCTGCGGGCGCTGGAAAGAAAATATCTCGCCGTAGGGTGGTTCTGGTTTCTGGGCAGTCTGGTTCCAATGATTGGTTTGGTGCAAGTGGGTGTGCAGGCGCTGGCCGATCGTTATGCCTACATATCATTCATCGGCCTGTTTCTGATGATCGCCTGGCAAATCGCTGACGCCGTCCGTAAGGCGGAGACGGTCCATCGATTTTTGTATCGGGGGGTCGCGGTTGCCGTCTTCTGCTGGCTGCTGGCGCTTGGACTTCTTACGCACCGCCAGGTGCGCTACTGGCACGATACGCGTTCATTCTGGCTTCGAACCGTGGCACTCACGCAGGATAACTATGTTGCGCATCGAGGACTGGCAGCCTTCTATCACAAACAGGGGAAGACCGCTGAAGCGCTGCAGGAAGTTCGCACGGTTCTTGCCATCCGGCCCGAGGATACGTACTCGCACCTTTTTCTCGGTGACTACGAGCATAGCCAGAAAAATTATGCCGCTGCCATCCAGCACTATCAGGCCATTGTGCGTGAACCAGGGTTCCCATACGTGCGGGCCCAAGTTTACGGCTATCTCGGCTACACCTATAAGGAGATGGGGCAATCGCTGCAGGCGAAGGAGAATTTCGAACGCTCTCTGCAAATAGATCCAAAACAGCCGGCGATCATGATCCAGCTTGGTGTAATTGACCAACTGGGCGGAGACACGGCAGGCGCGGTGCGGGAGTTCTCGCGGGCGATGAAGTTGCAGCCGACCGACGTGGGCTTGCTCCTGCTGGCGAACGCTTTGCTGGAAGAGGGGCACAGCGCCGAATCGGACAACGTGCTTCAGCAGGCGGAGAGAGTTTCAAAAGACATAGAGAAAGCTGAGGCGCGAGCGAAGGAGATGCTGGGCGAGAAGTAATCGTTCTCAAAGAATTTTGCGCGCGAAAAAATCCCAGGCTCAGGAAAACCTGAACCTGGGATGTAAGGTGAAATGCTTCCAGACCTACCGCAGCCAGATGTACCAGCTCTGGGCTACCTTGTATTTGCTGGTGTATTTCACTTCGTAGCAGGGTTCTCCGCCTGCCGCAGCACAGGTAGCTGCTTTCGTCTCCTTGGTGTAGGCGGCTGACTCGATGGCTGTCGTCGCGGCGAACTTGACCTCCTGTACGGTGATAGCGCCGGAGATGCTGGCGCTGGCGACAGGATCAACGCAGGTCTTGTTGGCCTGGACGATGATCGGATAGGCTGAGGCCGTCGCGGCGGCGTTGAGCGCCAGGATTCCCTGGCCTCCGGTGGCGGAGCCGACGCTCGCCCCCGGCTTCCACGAGAACGTGGTCGCGGTGACGGCGGTCACTACCGCTACACTGCCGTTATAGTCAGCGTTGGACGTTCCGGTTATGTACCACTCGTCGCCGACTCCTATAACTGCGGTCGACCCAGTGGCAAGGGTAGCGGTCGAAGTGGCGCCCGTTTGCGCAATTGACGCGATCGGGGCAAAGTTAGCGCCTGCGATTGGGTAGTTGAAGTCGGCTTCGCAATTGCCATTGTTCTCGCCGGTTACACCCGCGGTGCCGAGGTTCTGGTCGCCGTAGATGGTGATATCGCCCACCGGTTCACCGGCAGCTGGAAACCCTCCATAAGGATTGGGGCCGAAATCCACGGTTCCGGAATCGGCAACCACGGAGCTGTGCTGCGTGGCTTCGAGAATGTAAGTCAGCTCGTCGGCGGTGTCGCCCGACCAGTCTTCATACCACGTGTTGGTCTGGCCGCAGTAGTTGGTCGCATCGGCGCTCGTGCTCGCGTCGCAGCCAAAGGGCTGCAGCGGAGCATCGGTAGTGTCCACATTCAAATACCACACGTACGCGGGAGTACCCAGCACTACCGAACCGGACAGAGACGGAGCGTCGGAGGTGCCAGTGGAGCCGATGAATGCGCAATCCGGCTGCGCCGTGCCGCCGCCACCGAAGCAGGGCCACAACTCTGCACCCGCCGTATTGGCCGGCTGCCCGAGTGGAGTCTCAACAAACGCCTGCCCGATGCCGTAGAGACCTGCCGGGGGCGCGGCGCCGTTGGTTTCGGAAGTCGCGCCTCTCTGGCTGGGGCTATGGGGAAGAGCTTTGATGTGCCAATGGTGGGGAACTTCTTTCGCGATCGCTTGCCCGCAAACCAACAAGCACACAATCGCCGGGAGGGCGAGGAACTGAAAACGTCTGGACTTCATATGCGAGACATCCTCCGTTTCTGTTTATGGGTGAAGGGTCACGAAGCCGGTGGACGAATCAGCTTCGCTTGAAACCTTGAAAGAGTGACGCCGCGGCAGTATCGAACCACAGGAATCTTTTTGTCAATGAAAAATCGCCGTCCCTCGCGGCTTTTGGCGAATGTTAACCTCATGTAAATTTTCGAGGGAAAAAATGGTAACTGACGAATGGCCTGTCCATAGAGCGTTCTCGCCGTATGACAGCATCGGAATTTTTTGTAGTCGAGTTCAAATAACTGTTGACATGCCCTCGCGCGAAGCGTAAACACTTGCTTCGGCGAGCTCCAACCGTTTTTTGATCGTCGCCGTCTCCCAGAAAAACGGGCCTCTGTCGGATATCGCCGGGTTCGCGCAGTTCCTAGGAAAACCAAATACTTCTCCTCCGAGGCTTGATATGCGGATGAATTCGCACGTTTGCCGACGTGTATTCTCCCTCCTGGCGTTCGTCGCCGTCGTCGCGCTGTTTACAGCAAACTTTTCTTCTCTGGCCGTTTCGCAAACCGCTCCATCCCGCATCACGCAAACCATCAATGAATCCGACTTAGTAATTCTCAGGGGAAACACGCGTCCGGAGGCGAACCTCCTCAACGATCGCGGGGCGGTCCCGGACGCCTTCGCCGTCGAGCATGTCTCCCTTCTGCTCCAGCGCTCTCCCGAGCAAGAACAAGAGCTCGTGGCGCTGATCGACCAGCTCAACGACAAGACTTCGCCCAACTTCCATCAATGGCTCACTCCCGAAGAATTTGGCGAGCGTTTCGGGGTGTCGCAAGCCGACATCGATACCATCACCGGCTGGCTCAAGTCGCACGGATTTACCATCAACAATGTCTACGCCAACCGGATGCTGATCGATTTCTCTGGCAACGCAGGCCAGATCCGAAGCGCCTTCCACACTGAGATCCACAATCTCGAAGTCAAGGGCGAGTCGCATCTTGCCAACATGGGTGATCCGCAGATTCCGGTGGCGCTGGCGCCGGTGGTAAAGGGGGTTGTCTCGCTCAACGATTTCAAACCTCACGCCATGAACATCCCGAAGACGGAGTACACCTTCATCAGCGGCACCAGTACTCTTTATGCGGTTACGGCGCAAGACAACGCCGTAATTTACAACTTGAACCCGCTATGGAGCGCCGGTATCTCGGGGCAGGGCCAGACGATCTACATCGCGGAGGACAGTGACGCCTACACTCCGACCGGTGGGACTTTTGCCACCGACTGGAACACATACCGGTCGACTTTCGGTTTGAGCGGCTATTCGGGGACTTTAACCCAGGTGCATCCTGGCAGCTGTACCGATCCCGGCGGTGTCGCCGGAACCGAAGGCGAGGTGGCAATCGACATCGAAGTGTCCAGTAGCATTGCGCCCAGTGCCGCCATCGAGCTGATTACTTGCAAGGACCCCACGTTGGGCTTCGGCGGCCTGACTGCCATGCAAAACCTGTTTAACACGAACGGCGCCACGCCGGGCGTCGTCAGCCTCAGTTACGGCGAGTGCGAGGCCGCCAGCGGCGCGGGGCTGAACGCAGCGTTCTACAGCGCGTATCAGCAGGCATCCAGCGAAGGCTTTTCGGTGTTCGTCTCCTCGGGCGATGAAGGCCCGACCGGTTGCGGCAATGAGTTCACCAATGGCAGCGAGTACGATGTTGCCGGCCTCAGCATTACCGGATGGGGCGAAACTCCCTATAACGTCTCAGTCGGCGGTACCGATTTCGAAGACGTTTACAACGCGGTCGAAGGGGGATCTCCATTAAGCACATACTGGAGCAGCACGAATACCCCCAGCTACGGCTCCGCCTTACAGTACGTTCCGGAGATTCCGTGGAACGATTCCTGTGCCAGCGTTCTTCTCTCGGAAGCGCTGACCGGTAGCTTCACGACCTACGGCACCTCGGGTACCTGCAACAACAGCTCGTTTGACACCAGCACGACATACTTAAGCACCGGAGCCGGTGCCGGAGGCGCGAGCAGTTGTGCTACGGGCTCCGCTGGCCTTAACCAGACCGACTACCTTATATCGTCGCCTGAGTGTCAGGGTTACCCGAAGCCTTCATGGCAGTCGGGATCCACGCTCACAGGTGGTCAGGCAGTTTACGGCGTGCCCTCTGACGCCGTGCGCGATATTCCCGATGTTTCGATGTTCGCCGCGAATGGCGTCTGGTCGCACTACGAAATCGTTTGCTTTTCCAACACGAGCAGAAGCGCCGGTGGGGCATCCTGCGCCGGCGCACCCAGCACCTGGGCGGGGTATGGCGGCACATCCGTGGCCTCTCCGAGCATGGCGGCTGTGCAAGCGCTGGTCAATCAAAAGACCGGAACAGCTTGGGGCAATCCCAATCCCATTTACTACCAGATCGCGCAAAATGAATACGGAACGGCTGGCAGCAGTTTCCTCGGTAGCTCGTGCAGCGCCAGCGCTTCCGGCGGCCCAGCCAACTCATGCGTCTTCCACGACGTAACCCAGGGCGATATCGACTTGGCCTGCGAGAATAACGGGACGGTGGAAGAGGCCCATTGCTACCTGCCATCGGGAACCCACGGTGTTGTAAGCACTGACGCGATCACTGCGGCGTCAGTCATTAACGGAGGAAGCGGCTATACCAGCGCACCTACTTGCGCCGTTGCGGGGCCAAGCAATGGTTCGCCGTACCTCGCTCCGACCGGCGCTACCCTTTATGCCGGTGGCGCTCAGGCTTCCTGCACTGCGTCGGTGAGCAGTTCTTCTAGCACAGCCGTCTGGAGCATTGTGATCGAATCCAAGAGCGCTTCAGGCCAGAAGCTGGTGTTTACCAATAACAGCGGTGCGGTTTTGGCCACCTACACCCTAAGCGGGAGTAGCACCACGGCTATAGCATCGGCTCTGGTAGCCTCAATCAACGGCGGCGGCTTTGCAACCGCTACGAGTGCCACCGCCACGGTAACGGCGACCGCGACAACTGCAGGCTATGCTGGCAACTTCTACGTAATTTGGGGCAGTGGATGGGAGTCGGGCGAAAGCTATGCCCAGTTGACGCAAACCACCGCTGGCCAGGGACCGAATTACGTCAGCGGTATCACAATTACAGCCGGCGGTTCGGGCTACGCGCCGGAAACTCCGGTCACGTTGACGGGGGGCGGCGGCAGCGGCGCAATCGCCGTGGCCAACACCAGCCCCGGAACCGGCGCATCCTCTTACCAGCCCACATACGGCGCTGCCCCGGGCTATGACCTGGCGACCGGACTCGGTACTCCCAACGCGTATAACATGGTGTGTTCCAGCGCCTGGTCTTCGACTCCAGTCTGTACGACTACGGCAGTTTCTTCCAGCCAAAATCCTTCGGCCTACGGCCAAGCTGTAAGCTTCACGGCGACGGTGACAGGCAATTCACCGACCGGAACGGTGCAGTTCAACATTGACGGCAGCGCCTTCGGTTCGCCGGTAACTCTGTCGGGAGGCTCGGCCACTTCCGGCAGCACCACGACGCTAGCGGTCGGTACGCACACGGTCACCGCAGTCTATTCGGGCGACTCACAGAACGTCGGCAGCACGGGCACGCTCGGCGGCGGGCAGGTCGTCACCATCGCGACCAGCACCACATCAGTCAGCTCGAGTTTGAATCCTTCCACCTATGGCCAGTCGGTAAGCTTCACCGCAACGGTCACCGGCGGCTCGCCAACCGGAACAGTGCAGTTCAACATCGATAGCAGTCCATTCGGCTCAGCGGTGACTCTCTCTGGAGGTTCGGCCAGTTCGGGCAGCATCTCGACCCTGGCACAGGGAACTCATACGGTCACGGCGGTGTACTCGGGCGATTCAAATAACAGCGGCAGCACGGGCACACTGAGCGGCGGACAGGTCGTTCAGACTGCAGGCGCGGGAACCATCACCGTAAGCACAACTGGAAGTCCGTCAACCTACGGTCAGTCGGTGACGTTCACTGCGACAATTCCTGGCCAATACAACTTCGTGAAGAAGAACGGGGGTGTTAAATCGCAGGATGTGACTGGCACCGTGGCGTGGAGTTCGAACACCGGATGCGGCACCACTAATGTGACCTCGGGGAACCCGGGAACGGCGACGTGCACCACCACGTCTCTGTCGGCAGGCACGGATACGGTCACCGCGAACTACTCGGGTGACAGTAACCATAATCCTGGTTCAGGCTCGACCAGTCAATCCGTAAACCAGGCGTCAACCACGATCAGCGTGATCAGCGTGAGCCCGTCGAACGAAGACTACGGCTTGGATTCGCCCGTCACGATCACGGCGCAGTTGTCGTGGTCTGGCAGCGGCTCCGCTCCGACAGCGGCGAACGTGTCGATCTCCGGCAACGGAAACGGCACCTACGGCGCGCCGAGCTGCGGTGCGGCGAGCGGTGACACCATCTCCTGCTCGGCAACGTACACTCCAACCCCCGCCGACGGCCCGGGCTTCTACACAGAGTCGGCCTCGTTCTCGGGCGATACGAACTACACCGGGTCGAGTAGCTCGCAAACGAATAATTTCACCATCAACACGGCGACTTCGAGCACGTCCGTCAGTTCGAGCGTGAATCCGTCGTCGTATGGCCAATCGGTAACCTTCACCGCAACCATCAGCGGCGAGAACGGCAACGTAAAAGGCCGCGTAACCCGCAACGGGCGCGCGCATTCGCAGGACATCACAGGAACGGTGACCTGGAGCGCGAACACTGGCTGCGGTACTATCGCAGTAACGGATGGGGGGCCGGGTAATCCGGGAACGGCGACGTGCACAACCTCCAGTCTGCCGACGGGAACCGACACGATCACGGCGACCTACTCTGGAGACAGCAACCACGGCGGCAGCACGGGCACTCTGAGTGGCGGCCAGCAAGTCAACGGCGGAGTAGCTACCTCGATCAACGTGACCAACGTCAATCCGTCCTCCGAAGCCTACGGCCAGGATGCGGCGGTGGCGATCACCGCTGTCCTCGGATGGAGCGGCGGCGGTGCGGCTCCCAATGCCTCGAACATCACCATCAGCGGCAACGGGAACGGCAGCTACGGGGCGACCAGCTGCGGCTCACCTAGCGGAGATACGATCACCTGCACGGCTACGTATTCTCCAAGCACAGCGGACACGCCCGGCTCTTACACCGAGTCGGCGGCGTTCTCCGGCGACTCCAACTATGCGGCTTCGAGCAGCCCGCAAACCGGCAACTTCAGCATCGGCGCTGCCACCTCGACGGTTGCGGTCGGTTCCAGCCAGAATCCCTCGAACTATCAGCAGTCGGTTACTTTCACAGCAACGATCAGCGGCGAGTTCGGCAACGTGAAAGGCCGCGTAACCCGCAATGGCCGCGTGAAGTCGCAGGACATCACGGGCAACGTAACCTGGAGTTCGAACACCGGCTGCGGCACTACACCAGTGACCGATGGCGGGCCAGGCAATCCAGGAACCGCAACGTGTACGACTTCGAGCCTGCCGGGAGGCACGGACACGATCACCGCGACCTATAACGGTGACGGCAACCACAGCGGAAACACGGGCACGCTGAGCGGCGGCCAGGTGGTCAACCCGCTCAATCAGACAATCACGTTCAGCACGAACGCTCCAGCGAGCGCCGTGTACAACAGCAGCTTCACCGTGGCGGCCAGCGCCAGCTCCGGCTTGCCGGTGAGCTACACGAGTGCGGGCGGATGCTCGAATTCGGGAGCGACTTATACGATGACGAGCGGCACGACGGCGTGCTCGGTGATCGCGAATCAAGCCGGCAACAACGACTACTCGGCAGCGCCGCCGGTTACCCAAACTACGAACGCGACACTAGCGAGCCAGAGCATCACTGTGACGACAGCGGCTCCGACGACTGCTGCGTACAACAGCAGCTTTACTGTGGTGGCAAGCGCGAGTTCGGGCTTGCCGATCACTTACGCCAGCTCCGGCGCGTGCAGCAACACCGGCGCAACTTACACCATGACCTCCGGCAGTGGCATTTGCACGGCAAAGTTGAGCCAGCCGGGCAACGGCAACTACAGCGCGGCCTCGACGATTACGGAAACGACCACCGCGACCGAAGCCAGCCAGACGGTGAGCTTTACTGGCGCACCGTCATCGGCTGCGTATGGTACGAGCTTCACGGTATCGGCAACTTCTAATTCCGGGATAACGCCACTGATCACTACCAGTTCGCAGTGCTCGGCGAGCGGCGACACCATTACCATCGAGACCGGAAGCGGTACCTGCACCATGACGGCCACGTGGAACGGAAATGGCAACTACAAGTCAGCGACCGCAATCCAAACCACGACTGCGATAAAGGCGACGCCTGTTATCACATGGGCAACGCCGGCGCCGATTAACTACGGGATCGCGCTAAGCGGAACCCAACTGGACGCGTCCTCGAACCTATCGGGCGGCACATTTAAATACACTCCGGCTTCTGGAAAGATCCTGACCGCCGGAACGCAAACCCTCTCGGTGACGTACACACCAGCATCGAAGGCCGACTACAACACGGTGACCGCGACGGTGTCACTGCAAGTGAATCAAGACTCGACCACGACGACGATTACGTCGTCGGACAAAACGCTAACCTTGAACAGAGCCGGCACCGCCTCAACCGTGCTGGACTTCAATGTGAGCACGTATTACAAGCCGACAGGCGCAGTCACGCTGACCGCTACTACGGGGGAGACTTGTACCGGAAACGTGGCGGCAGCGAGCGGGAACGGAAGCTGCAAGCTGACGTTCACAACATCCGGAACCCGGACGATCACGGCGAGCTACTCGGGTGACGACAATCACACAGCCAGCAACTCAGATTCACAAAACCCGCCGGTGACGGTAACGGTGAATCCCTTTAACTAGCAGACAGCAGTTATTGAAGTGAAATGAAGAAAGCGGCTCGGCAGCGAGCCGCTTCTCCAGCAGTTTGAGGCGCCCAGTAAGTTCCAGAAAATTCCAAGAGAGCGGGGCGATGCAGAAACGAGTGCGAAAAGAGTTCAGCGGTGAATTCTTATCCGATCTGTGTGACGCTCAAAGCGTGCCTCCAACTCATGAATCTGGAAAAATTTCACCCGTTCCCCAAATCCACTCGACGTTGAGCGGTAAAGAATCTCCTTGTGGCATGCCGCGCGATGTCATGCTGGCTCTGACGTATGGCTTGGAGTTAGTCCGCTGTGGGGCGATGCTGGTAGGGTGCGAAGGATATCCTCATTTCGTCAACCGCTCGGCATTGGAGACTTTAAATAAGAGGGACGGGCTCGCGCTAGCGGCAACCGGGCTGGTGGCCGACCGGGCTTCCGATACTCGTTTGCTGCGGCAACTGCTGCGGGATGCAATCGCGGCTCCGGATCTAGGCGAACCGAGTGAGTCACCGATTACGCTGCCGAGAAAAAGCGCTCCTACGGCGTTGATCGTCCGCGTTCTGCCAGGGCCCGGTCTCGAGTGTTGGGCAAATAAAGAAGAGCGGGCTGCCCTGGTGACCGTTTACGACGAAGAAAGCAGCACGCAAGTCGATGAGACGGTACTCTGTAAGCTTTACGGTCTCACCCGCGGAGAAGCGGTGTTGGCGAGCATTCTCTTGAAAGGCAAGTCGATCGATGACGCGGCGGCAGAGCTTTTTATCAGTCCACACACCGCGAGGACGCACCTCAAACGTATCTTCATGAAAACCGATACGCACCGCCAGACCGAACTCGTGGTGCGAATCTTCTCGGCTCTGACGTAACACGCATCGCCACATGTGCGAAAAGGTTGGCGGGAAGTGGAAACGGATCTAAGGCTGTAGCTCGAAAACCGTTCCACCATCTCCATAAACCTGTGAAGATCCTCCTCCCCAGGTCGTCCCAAACAAGTTGCCGCCCGGTCCAAAGGCAAGCGTTCCCAGCGGACCATAGCCATCGCCCGCTGCTCCAAATTCGTGCAATAACGTGTAGGCTCCGGTCATTGGGTTAATTCGAAAGGCTACGCCGCCGATCTCATTGCCCTGTTCTACGCCGCTATAATAAGTCAGCCCGTACAGGTTGTTCACCGAATCCATTACTACGCCTGCGATCGGTCCGCTGCCCGGCGCGCCGTCAAAAGACTTCATAACGGCCTCAGTCCAACGCGTTCCGCCGTTCGAAGACTTTAGCCTGAAAACCGTCCCGCAACTGCATGCGGACGATGCGCCGCCTTGGCTGCTGGTGCCATAAAGGTTCCCTCCACTATCTAAAATCACACCCCCGGTTGGATATTGACCGTCCGGCAATGCCTTAAAATTGTGTGGATAATTTATCTTCCAGCCCGTACTCGAAGGCGAAAGCTCGAACACTTCGCCAAAGTCGCTGGTTCCTCCGTACTCGGTCGTGCCATATAGATTTCCCGCGGCGTCGATGATCAGCGAAGTTGGATTATTCAGCTCATCGTACGAGAAGCTGTAAATGGAAACCATCGTCCAGCTCCCGGCCGGGCTCGGTGACAGCTCAAAAACGTTGCCCGTCCCAAAACCTCCCCGCGACGACGTTCCGTACAGATTTCCTGCGGCATCAAAAACCATGTTCGATGAACGGAAATACACTGGGTAGCCGAAGGCATTCGCCCGGAACAAAACCTTTTCCGCCCAGGTTCCATCCCCATTGGGAATCAGTTCGAAAACCGTACCACCGTAGACCCCTCCGTTGGATGTGGTGCCGTAAAGGTTCCCCGCTTGGTCGAAGATCAATGGACCCAAAGGTGTTGCGCCGTCGCTGCCTCCCTGAAACGAATACAGAATATTCTCCGTCCATGCCCCGCTGGTCGAGGGAGCAAGCTCGTACACAATGCCCAGGCCAGCGCTGCCGCCACCCGCAGCCGTCCCGTAAAGATTCCCCGCAGCGTCCAAAATTACGCCTGCATTCGGAGCTGCTCCATCCGGCGTTCCATCAAAATTGTGAATCACCTTCTCGGCGCTAGCCCACGCCACGCCGCTAAAAGTTGAGGTAAGGGCCAAACCTGCCACGGCCAGAGTGGAAATCTGAGCGCGTCTGCTTTTCATTTCTCATTATCGTGTTGGAGTCGACCGGGTCCGCGGAGGCAGCAAATGCCAAACTCTTCCGCGGAGTTGTTCCGCGTTCCCGGAAGACCGATGCGTCCGCCCGGCCACGACTCACCTATTCCCCATATGATCCCGGCCGTGGCCGTTCACTGGCACGGCCGAGATGTTCTTTGGGAATCGCCGTTATTGTCCGGTTCCCGCCAAAGGCACATTCTGCGTACCGCTCTTGGCGTTATCCACTACGGTCAGATCGGCGGAGCGCGGACCTTCCCGGGTGGGGGTGAAGGTTACGGAGATCGTACAAGAGTCGGAAGGCTCAAGCGCGCTTGGGCAAGCATTGGTTTGGCTGAAATCGCCGGAGTCCGATCCCGTGATGCCGATGCTGGTAATATCGAGTTCGGTCGTTCCCTTGTTCGTCAAGGTTACGTTCTTGGTGGAACTGGTGCCAAGGTTCACCGAGAAGAAACGCAGGTTTGACGGTGTGAAGGCGGGCATGGGATCGATCACATTCGCCGTCAGGCTGACCTGTTGCGGGCTGCCTGGGGCGTTGTCCTTCACGTTCAGCGTGGCGGAAGACGATCTTATTTTTCCTGCATAGAAGTACACGGTGATCTGGCAGCTTTGCCCGCCCGCCAGCATCCGCGGGCAGTGGTTGTTGCGCGTGTAGTCGTCGTTGTCGCCGCTGCCGGGTGTGATTGTTACGCCCGTGATGTCAACCGTTGTGCTGCCGTTGTTCATCACAGTCACGTTCTGGGAACTCATTGTGTAGACGTAGACTGTGCCGAAGTTGATGCTGGTGGGGTTCACCGTGATCTGCTGCGAGGTGAAGTTGGCGGTTACGGATTGCGGCGAACTCATCGTGACTGTAGTACTGGCGGAATTTGCGTTGGCCACGTTGCCGGTCCAACTGCTGAACTGGTAGCCGGAGTTCTGCGTTGCGGTTAGAGGCACGACTGTGCCTGAGTTATAGAAGTTACCCGATGTGGGCGAGACCGTCCCGCCGTTGCTGGGGTTGGCAGCGGTGGTCAACTGATATTGCGTGTTGAAGGATGCGGTGTAGGTGGTCGCCGTGGAAGGCACCGTGATGCTGTGCGAGATGGCGCCGCTGTCAGACCAGCTGCTAAAGACATACTGCACCCCGGGCGCGCCGGCCTGTGGAGAGGTCGTCGCGATGGTGTGAGACGAGCCGATCACCCAGGTTTCGACCAGCGGTGCTGCCGTGGCTGTGCCGCCATCCACCGAAACCAGGAGGTTGGCTGGGGTGGAGGTGATGGTGATTTGCACCGATGCATTGCCGAAGTTGCCGGTCACGGTGGCCGGAGCAGCGGGCATGTGGAAGTTGGTGCTGGCGGAGGTGGTGGAGTCGAATGTTCCCGCGGTTGAGGTCCAGTTGCTGAATGTGAAGCCGGCGTTGGCGGTTGCGGTCACCGGTATAGTTGCGCCCGAGGCGTAGTAGCTGCCCGAGGCCGGAGTGACTGAACCATCGGCGGGCGGCGAAGCTTGCGTGGTCAGCTGATATTGAGTGTTGAACGTTGCGGTGTAAGTGGTTGCGGTGGAAGGTACGGTGATGCTGTGCGAGATCGCGCCACTGTCTGACCAGCTGCTGAAGACATACTGTACGCCGGGCGCGCCCGACTGCGGAGAGCTGGTCGCGATGGTATGCGAGGATCCCGGCACCCAGTTTTCCACCAGCGGGGCAGTTGTGGCGGTTCCGCCGTCCACTGAAACCAGGAGTCCGGCGGGACTGGTTGTGATCGTGGTCTGCACCGTGGCGGGAGAGATGTTCACGCACCATCCGCCGGCGATGGTCGCTGCGCCGCTGCCCGAGTGATCCATGGCATAGAGAGCCCATGTGCCGGTGGGAGCCGTGTTTTGGAACGTTGAAGTGAGCGTGGCCGAGCCGTCGGTGGCGGCGTAGTTGCTTGCATTCACTAACGGCGCAGGAGCCGGGAAGATCAGGCTGGTGCCGCCTGTGATCGACGTGGGTTGGTAGGAACCGCTAGTGAGCGGAGAGCCTCCGGGAATCAGGCCAGAAGCTGAATCTTCGAGCACGATGTTTACGCCACCGATTGTCGATCCGTCTCCCACACTCGCGAACGGAATGATCGCCGCGCCCGTCGGGCCGACCAATAACAAATCCGTCTGCTGAATGTCACTCGAGCTGATGTTGTTGAGGTTAACGGTGACGGCTCCGACGTTGCCGGTCAGACCGGTTACGAAGATATTCGACGGATAGGGCGTGGCAGCGCCGGCGGTGCTGGGTACGGTGATTGCACCCTGGTTGCAGAACTGGTTCCCGTTGACCACAGTGTGGTTATTCACGTTCTGGGTGATGAAGCCGTTACTTGTCTGGAAATTGACCGTGCCGTTGTAGTTTGCGGTGACGTTTCGGCTACCCTCTGTGCTAAACGAGGTGGTGCAGCTGGCTTGTCCGTTGCTCACTGGTACTGTGTTGCCGCCGCTGCAGGTGAAGTCGTTTGCGGGGTCCGAGAACGTGACCGTGCCTTCGTTCACCGTGGTGTTGGAAGTGACCGTGGCTGTGAAGGTGACGGAGTTGCTGGGTGCGGTGGTGAAGGACGGGTTGTTATTCGAGGACACCGAGGTTGTGGTGGGAGCGGCCACGATGATGAGCGAGAAGTTCGCGGTTACGCTCTGCGGCGCCGTCATGGTGATGCTGGTGGAGGCGCTGGTGGAATTCGCTACGTTGCCAGTCCAGTTGGTGAAGCTGTAGCCGGCGTTGGCCGTGGCCGTTAGAGGCACGACGGTTCCGGAGGTGTAGTAGTTGCCGGAAGTAGGCGAGACTGTTCCGCCGGCGGCAGGATTCGCCGCGGTCGTCAATTGGTATTGCGTGGCGAAGCTGGCGGTGTAGGTGGTCGGGGTGGAAGGCACAGTGATGGTATGCGAGATTGCCCCATTGTCAGACCAACTGCTGAAGGCGTACTGGATGCCGGTTCCGCCGGATTGCGGCGAAGTAGTGGCGATGGTATGGGTCGAGTTCTGATTAAAGGTTTCGACCAAGGGAGCCGGTACAAAGGAGCCGCCGTCCACCGAGACCAATAGGTTCGCCGGGCTGGTTGTGATTGTGATCTGCGTCGTGGCGGGGACAAAGTTTCCAGTGACGGTCGTCGCCGCAGCGGGCATGGTGAAGTTGGTGCTGGCCGAGGTAGTCGAGCCAAACGATCCGCCGGTCGAGGTCCAGTTGCTGAACGCAAAGCCGGCGTTCGCGGTTGCGGTTACGGGTACGGACGCGCCCGAGGCGAAGTATTGGCCCGAGGTCGGCGTGACGGAACCATCGGCCGACGGCGAGGCCACCGTGGTCAACTGATATTGCGTGGTGAAGTTGGCCGTGTAGGTGGTGCTTGAGCCTGGCGCGGTGACCGTTTGTGACTGTGTGCCACCCTGTGACCAGCTACTCCAGACGTATTGCGATCCAGCCGGGCCGGACTGGGGCGAGGTGGTGTTGAGAGTATGCTGCGATCCCACCACCCAGTTGAAGCTCTGCGGCGCGGTATAGGTAGTGCCGTCGACTGTGATCGAAAGACTGCCAGGGCTGGTGGTAACGGTGACGCTGACGAGAATGTCGATCGGAGTGCTGACTTCCTGATTGTCCACCGTTGCTGTGCCGCTGCCGGTGCCGGCGCTTGAGCCTGCCGTGTAGGTGGAGGTCGCGTCTCCGCTGGTAAGCGTGGTGCTGGTGGGGTTCACGCTGCTGTCCAACGTGCCGCCGAAAGTTACGGGAGTCCCATTGGGAACGCTGAATCCGCCAGTGCCCGAACTGTTGTGAGTAAGGTCGGCAGTGAGAAGCGAAGTGGCACCGGGGAGAATTTGGGTTGGGTTGGCGCTGATGCTCAGCACCAGCCAGGGATTGAAGCTCGCGGTTCCGCCGGAGGCTAAAACTGTGTCGCAGCCGGAAGCGCCCGGTCCGCCGTTGCAGCCCCACCAGTTGTTGATGGCAGTAACCGTGCTTCCGCCTTCGGAGCCGAGTCCGGTACCGCCTCCAGATGCGGTGTTGCCGGCAATGCGGGAATTGGAGACGACGATAGGACTATCGTCGGCAAAGATTCCACCGCCAACCGATGTGCCAGCCGAATTGCCGGTAAAGACGGACCCCGTGATGGTGGCGCTGTCGCCGCTGCTATCGAAATCAACGCCGCCGCCGCCGAGGGTGCTGCTGTTGTTGGTGAACGTAGAGTTGGTAACACTGACAGTTCCTTCGCCGGCGTTGACGTCCAGATAGATGCCGCCTCCGGCTGCGCCGCCGTCCGTACCTGAAGGCGCGGTATTGCTGGAGAAAACGCAGTTCGTAACCGTCAGGTTGCCGTCTCCGGTTGCGGCCAGGGCGCCGCCGTCGTCGGTCGCTCCGCTGTTGTTGTTGCTGAAGGTGACATTGGTGAGCGTGAGGTTGTCGCCGGTGTTGCCGATGCCGAGCATGCCACCGCCGCCATAGGTGCAGTCGGTGCCGGAGGTGCAGTTGCCGAGAGCGAACGTTAGGTTCGACAGCGCGACCGGAACACCGCCGCTGAAGGCAGGATCCTGTTCGATGACGCGGTCTCTGCCATCGGTTTGCTGGATGATGGTGCTTGTCTGGCCAGCTCCGACGATCGAGATGTTTACGGCTGAACCATTGCCCAACTGAAGGTCGCCGGTTTCCAAAGAAGTCAGGTCGTAGGTGCCCGCCGGAACATTAATCGTGACGACGTCGCCGGCATTGTTGCTGGCAATGCAAACCGCCTCGCGCAAGCTGAGCGTGCTCGGTGGACTTGTGACATCGGTGGTGCAGGCGTTTACGGTGTCAATATCCGCAGTGGTGTTTACATTGAGCGTGAGGTTGCCATTGGAGGTGATCAGCATGGGCGCTGACTGTGCGGAGGTCAGGACAACAACATCCCGCGAGGCATCGATCTTTTGCGGCATGGCGAAAGCCGCGATGGGCGTGCTGGAGAAGGAAACGCCCGCGCTCGGGCTGGCGGCTGTGCCTGAAGTATCGAGGATGGTCAGCTGGCTGCGGCCGGCGTCGAGCAACATGACATCGCGGCTGGGAGTTACAGCCAGATTGGGAGAACTGAAGGCGGAGGATGAAACCGGGCCTGCCGGCGCCGAGGTGGTGTAGGGCAGTTGCTTTGCGACCGTCCATGCACCGTAAGAAGTCGGGTTTGGCGGATTCGCCTTCGCGGCCTTCATTTTCGCCATCATGGCGGCGCGGCGGCCGGGGAGATCGGCGGCGGTGAGCGGGGCGGTGTTTAGAGTTCCGTGTTGAAGGATCTGGATCGAGCCATCGTCGGCGAGTGCGGAGAGTTCCTCGCGGCCATCTCGGTCCCAGATGAAATTGCCGACGGCGAGACCCTTTACTGTGAAGGGAACGGCGACGGTTTCGGTCTGCGGCTTGGTGCTGAGGGCGTTGTAAATCAAAACGATGTTGGCTCCCGCGCCGACGGCGATGTCATGTCCGCCGCCGAGGTTTCCCCACACGACCGCATCGCCGCGGGCGGGCAAAGGGTAGGACGTGCCTTCAATCAAGCCGGAAGAGTCAGGAGCGAGGATGGCCAATTGCGCGCCGCTTGGACCGTCAAGGCCCACTGCGACATGGCCGTCGCCCATGGCCGCCAGCGCGGTAACTTGCCCGATCAACGGAACGATCTGCGGAGGCAGGAGATTTCCTTTGCCATCGCCGGCGAGTAAATACAAGTTGTTGCCGCGGGCGGCTACTAATACATCAACGTTGCCGTCGCGATTGAAATCGCCGGTGACTATAAGGTCGGGAGACTCGGGGAGGGAAACGGTGGCGGCTTTTGACTGGAATGTGGCCGGGACGCTGCCCTTCATCGCTTTTTGATACAGCGACGTGTCGGTGGGGGCGTAGGCGTTGGGGTTGGCTAGCATCAGGGCGAGCACGCCGCCGTTGGAGGTCGAGTATCCGGCGACCACGTCGATGGCGCCGTCAGCGTTGAAGTCGCCTGCCGCGAGGGAGACTGGCGTGGCCGCGCCGCCGTTTAAAGCCGAGATTGCGCCGGCATCGCCGGTATAGGTGAGCTTCACCGTCTGCGTGCTCTTCAAATTGACCAGCGGCTTTGCCGTGCTTGGCAGAATCGTTGCGCCCGTGCTGGCGGCACGAGTATTGGCCAGAGGAAAGTAGGCCAAAGCCAACAGGCTGGCCAGGGCAAGCAAGGAAAGGCAGAAAGAGCGGGACAGACGTGGGCGCATGATGGAAGTCTCCACGCCAACGAAACAACTCTGTTTAGTCGCACTAAAGGCGCGGCAGACAAAGATGCTGTCGGCGTCTCTAAATAAATTGAGTTCCCTGGGTTCGGCCGACTTGCCTTGCAGCGTGCGGGCCACAGTACCCACACGTGCGCGGTTCGAATGGTCTCAGTGATGGGAGGGCAAGTCAAGATGAAAGATTTTGCGACTTCAAAAAACTGTGGCTGAAGGCCGGGATACACGCCTGTTCTGGGAAATCAACCATTGAAATGGCGGACTCTTGGCGGTCGGCTACTCACTCTTTTCCTCTTTGACTTACAGCGCACGGTCGGCTATTCGTGCGAGCGCCTTCCCCCACCGGTTATTTATCGCGCCGCACGTCTTGACCTTCCGCCGGAGTGCGGCCAGTAAGGAATTTCTTGATTGCATCCAGGCCGCACGACTATTGCACGCCTCTTGACAACAATTTACTTGACACGAAGCGGAGGATGTTGGCACTATGGCCGCGCTACTTCCTTTCAGTTCGGGCCCTCGTTTACTTTCTATCTCCTCAGTTAGTAAGGATTCGCTATGTGCGAGGAAAAATTCGCCGCGCGCCATTATGGCTCACCTATTGCTCCTCTCGATGTGCTTGCAGAAGACGAGCTAAAGGCTGTTGCCAAGGCGATTACGCTCGAACCTGCCAGTGCAGCGGATCAGGAGTTTTTCTACCAGGCTTACGCCAGCACGCGGGCCGAAGAGTTGGTGATTACTGGATGGAATGATCAACAGAAGGAGATGTTTCTGCGAATGCAGTTCGAGGCGCAGCGCCAGTCCTATCTCACCAATATTCCGGATGCGAAGTATTCGGTGATTTGCTGCGGGGAAGTCCGGGCGGGACGCCTTATTGTCGAGCGCACGGCAACGGAGATCCACGTTGTAGATATCGCGTTGCTTCCAGAGTTTCGCCGGCGCGGAATCGGTTCCTTTCTGTTCGGCGCACTTATGAACGAGGCGAGGGAAGCGGGTAAGTCCATGCGCTTGTTTGTGGAGAAGTTTAATCCCGCCTTGCATTGGTATGAACGGCTTGGTTTTGCGACAGTGGGCGATGGGCCGATTTATCTGGAGATGGTGTGGCGGCCAGAGGAAGAGCGCCAGGAGTTAGCAGGGACCGTGAGCGCAGCTGGGGAGCACGAGTAATGTTTTTGACTCGCGAGATGTTCGCAGAAAATCTGAATTCCAGATTTTGGCTGATAGACGAGGGCCCGGAAGCTTACGCGATGGACTTGATCGAACTGGTGAATGGGTACTCGACGCCGAGGCAGGAACAGTTCTCGCTGCGTTTTCGAGGAGATCGGGGGAAAGTCTACCCGCAGCGGATTTATGCGATGAAGCATGACGTAATTGGAGAGTTCGAGTTGTTTCTGGTTCCGGTTGGTCGCGATGACAGCGGAACATTCTACGAAGCGGTGTTCAACCGCTTCGTCAACCAAGAGCCTGCCGGTCAGCAGCAGGAGCAGCAAAGAGCTTCGTAAGGAGGGTTCAAAATGCAGCCTTATATTGGGGAGATTCGCATGTTTGGGGGTAGTTTTGCCCCGTTCGGATGGTCGTTCTGCAACGGATCATTACTTCCAATTTCGCAATACGCAGCCTTATTCCAATTGATCGGCACAACCTACGGCGGCGATGGGCAAAATACTTTTGCTGTGCCCGATCTGCAAGGACGGTTGCCGGTTCATCAAGGGCAGGGAGCCGGCCTGTCGAACTACGTAATCGGAACAAAAGCTGGAGTCGAGACGGTGACGCTGGTGGTGAATCAGTTGCCTACGCACAATCACGGCGCGCTGGGCAGCCAGACCGGATCCTCTGTCAGCAACCCGGCGAATAACACGTGGGGTAACAGTCAGATTACGAACAAATCATTCGGTCCTGGGACCTCGGCGAACGGTACGATGAACAATGCCTCGATCAACAACAGCGGCAACAGCTTGCCGCACAACAACCTGATGCCTTTTCAGGTGCTCTCGTTCATCATCGCGTTGCAAGGGGTGTATCCGTCTCAGTAACAGAAGCGGAACCAACCAAATTTTAGGGAGATAAAGTTATGGCAACACCATATCTCGGTGAGATTCGCATGGTTTCATTCAACTTTCCGCCGAAAGGCTGGGCGTTGTGCAACGGCCAAACAATGGCGATCAACCAGAACCAGGCGCTGTTTGCATTGCTGGGAACGTCTTATGGGGGCGACGGCCGCACGACATTTCTGCTCCCGGATTTTCGCGGCCGGATCCCCATTAGCAGCGGGGCTCAGCCCAGCGGGCCCGACTACACGATCGGCACGAGGTTTGGAGAGGAACAGCACACACTGACAACCGCAGAAATGGCCATCCATTCGCACATTCCGATGGCGAGCACGGGCGGTCCGGCCGCGCCGTCACCCTCGGGTAGTTTCTGGGCCAGCAACAGCCCGCAATATGCGGCTTCGCCCATCAATACGGTGATGGCTCAGAATGCAATTGGCAACGCGGGCGGAAATCAACCGCACGAAAATCGCGGGCCGTACCTTGTGATCAGCTTCATCATTGCGCTGACGGGGATTTTCCCCTCGCAAAACTAACGGACTCCAGAGGAGGGTTGGCAATGGCGGATCAATTTTTGGGAGAGATTCGGATGGTGGGCTTCAATTTTGCGCCTACCGGTTGGGCGCAGTGCAATGGACAACTGCTGTCCATTTCGCAGAACACGGCATTGTTCTCGCTGCTGGGCACTAACTATGGCGGAAACGGGATAAGTAATTTTGGCCTGCCCAATTTGCAGGCTTCGGCGCCGATGGGTGCGGGCAACGGAGCGGGATTGACACCACGCATTCAGGGCGAAATAGGTGGACAAAATGCGGTGTCGCTGCTCTCGAACCAGAATCCGGTGCACAATCATCCGGCGGGTTGCATCAGCGGCGGAGGTTCATTGAACTCTCCGGATTTGCCTCAGAATGCAGTGTGGGCGGCCGAGGGGTCGGGGCGGGGCATTAATCTGTATGCGACCGCGACTTCAACCGTTGCCATGAATCCTACGGCGGTGGTGGTGGCCGGCGGAAACCAACCGCATAACAACATGCAGCCGGGCTTGACTGTTACCTTTATCATCGCGCTGCAGGGAATTTACCCGTCGCGGGGTTAGGTGGCGCACCCATCGCGAGAAGTGCGGCGCTCATCCGCGTGCGTTGAGCGCCGCTTTTATTCGCGCGGGAGTGAACGGTACCTGGCGGATGCGAGCACCTGTGGCGTCGAAAATTGCGTTGCCGAGGGCGGCGGCTACGAGTGTGATCGCGGTTTCCCCGGCGCCGATAGCTTTTGCGGTGGGGCGGTCGATCAGGACGGCGTCGATGGTCGGCAGTTCGATCCCCAGATACAGGCTGTTGTAAGTTTCCCAGTCGATCGAAGTTACTCTGTGGTCGTTCCAGGTGATTTCCTCGCCGAGGGCGCGGCTCATTCCTTGCAGGATTCCACCTTCGATTTGATTACGCACCCCCTCGGGATTGGAAATTGGTCCGCAATCGTGACCCACGATGAAGCGTTTGGGTTGTACTTTTCCAGTGGTTTGATCCACTTCCACTTCGGCGATTAAAGCCGCGTATCCGTTGTCGCCTTCGTAGGCGACGCAGGCGCTGCCGCGCCCGTAAACCACGCCGCTGCGAGTGTTGCCGGGCCTAGGGGAGGGACGAGTATCCCAGTTGGCGGCTTTGGCTGCGGCTTTCAACGCGTCGGTGATTCGCGCTTCGGTTAAATGCAGCAGGCGGTACGCGACGGGATCGGCTTTCACGTGGGCGCAGATTTCATCCATGAAGCATTCGTGCGCGAATGTATTTTGCAGGCGCAACGGCGATCGCAGAGGTCCGGTGAAGAAGAGTGAGGGTACGGTGTGAGTAAGGACACGCTCGCTGCGGATTGTGCCCGCGCCGCCGCACTTGCCGTTGATGCATCCGGCCATGTAGGAGGGAACGGCGTTGGCGTTGTTGCGAAGTTCTTCGGTTGGATCGGACGGTTTTTGCGGAGTTGGTACCTCGGGTTTGAAGCCGGCCAACAGGCCTGTGATCACGTTGCCGGGCTTGTCGTATCCCGGACGTCCGCCGAGCGAGGCGACCCAGGCTTCGTAATCCCACGCGGTGATTGCGCCGCTGGCATCGAGACCGGCTTGTTGATCGATCACGCATGCGCTGCCGTAGTTCTCGGATATGAATTCGTCCTTGCGCGTGAGTTGGACGCGAACCGGCCGACACACAGCTTGGGATAACAAAGCGGCGTCGTAGGAGACGGTGTCGGCAGCGTTGAGGCCGTAGCAACCTGCGCCGCGAACGAAGATTACGCGCACGCTCTCGAGCGGCAAGCCGGTGAGAGTGGAGATGCCGTGCTGCGTGGGATAGACGGATTGAGTCGGTGACCAGATGGTGGCATGATCGGCTTGAACATCGGCGACGGCGCAGGAAGAGCCGATGGATCCGTGGGCCTGATACGGATGAGTATAGGTGGCCTTCAGAGTGTGCGCAGCGGATTTCAGTTTGTCGTCAACGTCTTTGGAGTTGACGAGGATTGTGTCGTGCGAGGGTTCCTTGCGCATGTAATCGTAGAAGTCTTTTTGCGGCGGAAGTGGCGGGGCGTGTTTCCACGTGACAGTTAACTTTTCCGCGGCTTGTGCGGCCTGCCACTGCTTCTCGGCGACTACGCCTATGAAATTGTTGCGCACCACTACTTTGATCAGTCCCGGAATCTGCTGGACGGATTTCTCGTCGACGCTTGCGACTGTGGCTCCGATCTGGGGCGGGCGCACGACTCGGCCGTGGACCGTGCCCGGTACATTTACGTTGTGCACGAATTCGAAAGTGCCGGTCATCAGGGCAGGTTTGTCCAAGGAGGGGATGGATTTTCCCAGCACTTTCCAATCAGAGGGTGATCTGCGCATCGCAGTGGCGCTCAGGATAATGTCGAAGTGTTTGCCGCCAATCAGATCGCTGTACGTTACGCGCTGTCCACTTGCGGAACTGATAATGCCATCATTAACGGTGAGCTGATCGGCGGGCACGCCCAGTTTTTGCGCGGCCATCGCTACGAGGGCTTCGCGCGCGGTGGCCGCGGCTTGCGCCAGATTCTTAGAATTGAAATTGGTTGGGGTCGATTGGCTGCCGGAGGTTGTTCCTTGATCTGGAGTTACCGACGTATCGCATTGGATCAGCCTTACTCTGTCGATCGAGACGCACAACTCCTCCGCGACTAATTGCGTTTGAACTGTATACATGCCCTGGCCGAAGTCACACTTGCCGGTGTATGCGGTTACGGTGCCGTCGGAGGCTACGGCCAGCCAGGACTCGAGCTTGCCGGGATCGATGTGCGAGGCGTGGGTGTCAAACGGGCCTTGGGCTCGAGCGAAAGGCTCGACGAGAGAAGCTGCGCTGAAGCTTACGATCAGCGCACCGGAGGCTTTGAGAAAATCGCGGCGCGAGAAATGATTTGTTTCCGTCCTGTTCATGCGTGCCTCGCTTGATAGCGTTTGATGGCACGCATGATGCGCGTGTGCACAAAGCAGCGGCATAGCACGCTCGACAGCGACTCGCGAATTTCTTCGTCGGAGGCTTTGGGTTTTTCGTCGAGCAGGGCTTTGGCCGTGAGAATCACTCCGCTCAGGCAGAAGCCGCATTGGGCGGCTTGTTCGTCGATGAAGGCCTGTTGAATCGGATGCGGATGCTCGGGGGTTCCCAAACCTTCGAGCGTCGTTATCTCCTGCGCTCGTAGCTCGCCGACGGGCAGAACGCAGGAGCGCCGGACTTGGCCCGCTACGAGGACGGTACAGGCTCCGCACTGCGCCAGGCCGCAGCCGAATTTGGGACCGCGCAACTGGAGTTCGTCGCTGAGCACATAGAGCAGCGGAGTTTCAGGATCGACATCCACTGTGTGAGTTTTGCCGTTCACGCTGAGAGAAATGGGAGCCATGGGACTTGATAGGAAATAACTTTATCGCATTCGGATAATTAGAATCACCTACGGTGAAATACTGATGGTGAGCTCGGGTACGCCGTGTCAAGCTTCAATCGGGCCAGGGAAGGAAGCAGCGCCCATTCCTCGCCCCTCAAGGTACCTGGATTCGTGCTGTTCTGTCCTTGGCCTTGCGACACTTCTTACCATCGTCCCGTTAGACGCTCGTTCTGGCCAAAGTGGCTAGTCTTTTCTTGATTTCGTGATTCCACGGCGTGCGATGCTGCGCGATATAATTTCCTTTCCTCCCTATGCGATTTTTCCTGTTGCTGTGGATGGTCTTGCTGCTGACGGCGGTGCTATTCGCACAGGGATCTCCCGCGCAGGCAGCCGCTGGGACGGGCACAAGCGCAGCGCAACTGAGACAGCGAAGGGCGACTGCCCCCATCGGTGAGTCTGCTGCGATTCCCCGTTTTGAAGAGGTTGCGCAGAAGGCTGGGCTTACCGTTCCGCACATTTCCTCCCCTGACAAGAAATATATCGTCGAATCGATGAGCGGAGGCGTCGGTCTGATCGATTGTGACAACGACGGCAGGCTCGACATCATCACCGTAAATGGCTCGACGGTTTCGCACTTCCAGCAGGGCGGGGATTTGATGATCACGCTCTATCACCAGGACGATTCGGAAGACGGCGAGCTTAAATTTACCGACATTACCAAGTCGGCGGGGCTTACACATAAGGGTTGGGGCATGGGCGTGGCCGTGGCGGATTATGACAACGACGGCTTGCAGGATATTTACGTCACAGGTTATGGCGGGAACGCGCTTTATCACAATGTGGGCAACTGCAAGTTTGAAGACGTGACCGAGAAGGCGGGCGTGGGCGCGGGAGGGTTCAGCACCGGTGCGGCCTGGGCTGATTACGATCGCGACGGCCGCGTCGATTTGTTTGTCTCGCGCTACGTTCATGTGGAGATGAACGACTTGCCGCAGTTTGGCAACGATCCCCGATTTTGCCGGTTCAAGGGAGTGCTGGTGCAGTGCGGGCCTTGGGGGATGCCGGGAGAATCGGATCTGCTGTTTCACAACAAGGGCGATGGAACGTTTGAGGAAGTTTCGAAGAAGGCGGGCGTGGACGATCCGCATCATTATTACGGGCTGGGCGCGACCTGGGGAGATTTCGATAACGATGGCTGGCCCGATCTTTATGTGGCGAACGATGCGGGGCCGAATTTCTTGTATCGCAACAAGCGTGATGGAACCTTCGAGGATGTCGGCTTGCTCTCTGGCGTTGCGCTTAGCGGCGATGGGATGGAGCAGGGTTCGATGGGCGTGGACTGGGGCGATTATCTGCATGAAGGCCGGTTGTCGATGGTGGTGACGAA
>JBEKBW010000022.1:0-47426 GCA_050015215.1 Candidatus Sulfotelmatobacter sp. | reverse complement strand
AATATTCCGCCACCAATGCGCTTGTCGGCACCCTCCTGGTTGCCAGTGGAACAGCCACACTGAACCAGTGGATGGAACGATCTTGGGACGCTCAAATGCGCCGCACGGCCGGCTGGCCTCTACCCTCGGGCAGGCTGAACTCGCGCAAAGCATTTCTTTTTGGAATTCTTCTAAGGGTCTGCGGTGGCCTGTGCCTTGCGTGGGCGGTGAACTGGCTGGCTGCTGCATTCGCCATCTCCACGCTGCTATCGTATCTGCTTGTCTACACTCCGCTGAAGCGCAAGACGCCGTTGTGCACGCTGATCGGCGGGTTTCCAGGCGCAATGCCGGTGCTGATCGGATAGGCCGCCGCTTCGGGCGACATCGGTGCGAAAGGCGTGGTTTTTGTTCACAATTCTTTTTCTATGGCAGTTTCCGCATTTTCTGGCGATCGCCTTAATGTATCGCGAAGATTACGCTCGGGCGAGATATAAAATGCTCCCCGAACTTGATCGCGACTCCCGCTTCACTCGCGCGGAAATTTTGACGCTTACCCTGATCTTGATCCTCGTCACCATGCTTGTGCCGGGTGGCTCCGGGAGCGCGCTGTACGTGGGTGGCGCTCTCTTGGCCGGAAGCTTTTTCCTTTACTACGTGGTTAGACTGGCGAGATCGTCATCTCGGGTTTTAGCTAGCCGCGTTCTGCACGCCTTCGTTCTTTATCTACCAATCATTCTGGGGTGGATTGTTGCGATGAAACGGTGAACGCGTCCCATATTCTGAAATCTTTGGGGGGCTCAATGATCTGGTTGAGACTCCTCCCAAGCGAGCGGCAACGGACAGCGAGCCGCCCTGGACGAGGGAACGAAGACTTGCCACCTGAGAATTTGCTGATCAGTGGCGAAGTCACGCTCGCGCAGATTCAACGCGTCAACATGCGTTTGCTCTTACACTTACCTTTTGAGAATGGTTCTAGACGGGACGGGCAATGACCTCAATACAATCTCCGACCCGGAGATAATCGAAGGCTAACGCAGCCCAGCCGCCGATGACCCTCAGGACAGGGTTGCGAGCCACCCAACCGTCCTCGCCTACTTTGCCATTGTTCCGGTTAAGGTAAATCTGCAAGCTTCCGAAAATCCCAGCGCTGTTCGAGTTGTAGTTCACTCGCTCAACCTTAAAGCCAGTTTCCTTCAGAAGCCGACCTAGCGTGATTGGACTGTATCCGAATGGATGTACTGGTGCGCCCAAGTACCACCAGTATGTGCCGTAGAATCGCGCCATCCATCCGTTTACGTTTGGCACGCCGATAAACAGAAAGCCGGTGGGCTTGACGAGTCGGTGTATTTCCGCAAGAACCTCTCGCGGATTGTGGATGTGTTCAAAGGAATGGTTGCTCCTCACATAATCGAAGCCGGCTGATGGGTAGTTGGCCTTATCGATCGTCCCGGCAAAAATATCGAGTCCTTCCAGTTGCCCTCGTTCAGCCGCACGGCGGTCGATTTCCACCCCTCGGACTTGCCACCCTTTCTTTCGCATTTCAGCTAAGAATGCCCCGGCCCCACAGCCGATATCGAGGATTGTCCCGGGCTTCTCAAACTTTGGGTCGCAGGTCCTGGCAGAACGAACGATCATGCCGCTGACCAGGTTCTTGAAGTTCTCGAGTATAGGGGACTTTCCTTGTTTGGAGACTACTGGTTGGTAGGCGTAATAGTCCTCGGGATACGCGCCGCTCAAATAGGACTCGGTCGGCATTGGATTGAGGAACGTCAATCCACAAGCGACACACTTAACCGTCTGGAAAAGGCCGGGATTACCGTAATGCCGATCTCGTGCTCGGATGAGCGGGCGAAAACTGCCCCCCCCACATAAAGGACAGCATCGCAATTCTCTCCATTGACTAGTATCAGAAAAATCCGGGGGCGACTTCTGAAGCATGGTCAGCGCTCATTGTATATGATTCTATCGTGCTGCCTTGCAGTGATATTGCTTCGTATAGCTCCGAATCCCATTACGCGCACATGTTGAGTTAGAACAGAACCAGAGACCGGATGGGTTACGTCGGGGCACCCTAGAAGAGCATTTTTGAGGGTAAGGGCGAAGTTCTGGGTGCAAGCAGATGGTCTCAATCGCGGATGCATAGCATGGAGGGTTGATATAATTTCGGATCGAACTTATGTTTTCTAAATTTCGATTTGCCCTTTCCCTGCTGAGAGACAATTGCTATGCCGAGGATGGGATGGGAACAGTGCACGTTGCCGATTTTTTGCGAGACCCTGCCTTTATATCCGCATACCAAAAGGGCGCTGAGACTGGGTCGTGGCATGGAGGGAAACTCCGGTGGAGGGCCTATAACGCCTGTTGGGCCGCTCAACATGCGCTATCTCTGCGCGGGGATTTCGTGGAATGTGGAGTCAACCGAGGGGGCATCTCCCGCGCTGTCATAGACTTCGTAGACTTCGGAGCCATGAATGATCGAAGGTTTTTTCTGCTCGACACGTATCGCGGCTCCGAGGATGTTGCCGCCGAAAATAAAAATGATTACCAGGAATGCTACGCAGACGTGGTTAAGACTTTTTCGCCGTTCCAAAACGTAAAAGTCATTCGTGGCCTGGTTCCCGACACTCTCTCGCAACTTGATACGCAGGAAGTCTGCTACCTCTCCATCGACATGAACAATGCGGCACCTGAAATTGCCGCCCTAAGGTTTTTTTGGAACAAGCTGGTCAAAGGTGCCGTCGTGCTTCTTGATGACTACTCGTATGCAGAATGCTTTCGTCCGCAGAAAGAAGCCTTTGACGCGCTGGGCTGCGAACTGGGTTTTTCCGTTTTGACCATGCCCACGGGGCAAGGAATGATCATCAAGATTTAGGATATTCGTCAACAAAACCCGCTTAGGCTATGCGGTCTGCGGCGCGTGGCGAGGCGAGGTCATTCAGGCGATCGATAGAAAGTTCTCCGACTTCGTTGCGATAATGCGTGTCAGCGGGTTTCGGGTGGAAGTTCGTTGGAGGTAAATTGAAGGTACTGATCACCGGCGGCGCTGGATTCATTGGTTCCTGCCTTGCCCGCAAGCTGCTTGAGGCTGGTCACGAGTTGTCGATTCTCGACAACTTCAGCCCGCAGATTCATGGGGAAAACGGGGAACTTCCGGCCGACATACGAGATTCGGTACGATTGTTTCGGGGCGACGTGCGCGACACAGACCTTTGCGCACGAGCCCTGGCGTGCCAACATGTCTTAGTTCATTTAGCGGCGGAGACCGGGACGGGGCAGTCGATGTATCGCATCCGCCACTATACGGAAGTAAATATTGGTGCGACTTCGGGGCTGATGCAACTTCTGCTGACCCGCAATTATCCGGTTCAGAGTGTCGTGGTCGCTTCTTCGCGCGCGGTTTATGGCGAGGGCGGAGCACGATGCACGGACCATGGGTTGGTGTATCCGGAAGCGCGCTTTCGAGCAGATATGGAACGCGGAGACTTTGACCCTAAATGCCCTTCTTGTGGACGAGCCACGACCATGGGTCCAACCCGCGAGGAAGCCCCGTTTCACCCGTCGTCGCTGTACGGCCTGACGAAACAGGTGCAGGAACAGATGGTCCTGATGTACGCCGCAACGTTAGGAATCAATGGTTTTGCGCTGCGTTATCAAAATGTCTACGGGCCGGGGCAGTCGCTTAAAAATCCTTATACGGGGATTCTGGCAATCTTTTCCAATCAGGCGCGGGCCAACGAACCGATTTATATCTTCGAGGATGGGCAAGAAAGCCGCGATTTCGTTTATGTGGACGACGCAGTGGAAGCGACCGTGCGCTGCGTTGACGCGCCGCCCCAGCAGCCGCTGGCGCTGAATGTGGGCACGGGTTTTCCGATCACAGTTTTGGAAGTGGCGAAGTCGATCGCCGCATATTTTGCCAGCAGCTCGGAAATAAAGGTAACTGGGGCCTTTCGTCAGGGGGACATTCGCCACAGCTGTGCCAGCATTCACAAGCTCAAGGCGGCTCTGAGTTTCTCTCCAGAGTGGCGCTTTGCGGATGGGCTGCGGAGGTTCCTGGCTTGGGCTGTCAGTCAGGAACTGGAGCCCCGAAAGTATGAGCAATCGCTAAACGAGATGCGAGATATGGGATTGATGCGTGGCTGAGGGGAATCACATTGGGGTGGTCTCCGTCACCTACAATAGCGCCAACGTGCTGCCCGAGTTCCTGCGTTGCCTTTCCGAGCAAACCTACAGAGACTTTACACTGTTTGCGGTGGACAATGCGTCGAGCGACGATAGTCTGCGTATTTTGCGCGATTGTTTCAATCCCTGCGCGAGGATATTATCCAATCCCAACAATCGGGGAGTGGCGGCAGGTAACAATCAAGGCATACAGGCCGCGCTGGATGCGGGATGTTCCTCCGTGTTGCTGATTAATAACGACACGGCATTTGACTCCGGACTAATCGCGCGCCTTGACCAAGGTCTCGCCCGGCATAGAGTCGAAATGGTCTGCCCGAAGATGATGTACTACGACCAACCGGACCGCATTTGGACGGCGGGAGGGACGTTCCAGAAATGGCGCGGGTACCGCAGCGTTCACGTGGGGGAGGGGGAGCCAGACAATGGACAATATGATGTCGCCCGTCTTGTGCCGTACGTACCGACCTGTTGCGTTCTGATTAAGAAAGAGGTCTTCACCAGGATCGGCATGATGGACGAGACTTACTTCGTCTATTGGGACGATACAGACTTCATGTACCGTGCGATGAAGGCAGGCGTCAGATTGATGTATCTTCCGGAAGCAAAGCTATGGCACAAAGTCGCAGCCCTGACAGGCGGCCCTTCTACGCCCTTCGCGATGCGTTACGGGACCAGAAACAGCCTATATTTTCTGCTCAAACACTTCGGGATCGTGCTGGCGCTGCCATGGCTCGCCCTAAGCCAGGCGAATTGGTGTCGAAAAGCCGTTTTGGGGCGGAAGCCGAAATCATGGTTTGCGATGAAACAGAGTGCGTTTCGAGAGAGCCTCGCCATGTGGTGGAAGGGGAATCGGTAGAAGGACTGGCGAGTGCGAATGTGTCTCTTGGGAAGCCGCGAGCGATCCTTGCGATTTACGATGTCCAAAGGAGCATGTGCCTAACTTGTTGGTGGACGACCGCTGGAGCGAGGGCGGAATCAAGCGGTTTTTCCAGGAATTGGTATGCCGGATTGATCCAGAGTTCGCCGTTTCAGGACTAACCGGGAAATGGCATCTCGCGCGCTCGCTGAATCCGTTAAATCCGATATGGCTTGCCTGGGAGATTGCCAGGAGGCGCCCCGATGTTTTCTGGAATCCGGGATTCATGTCGCCGATCGGAGGTTCGGTTCCTTTTGTATTTACGGTTCACGACCTGATTCATGCTCGATCTGTCCGGGGAGCGCGGGCGGCATACTTTAATTCAGTTCTCCGCCCCCTCTGCAAGAAGGCGTACAAATTGGTCACAGTTTCGGAATTTTCGCGTAACGAAATCTGCGAGTGGACCGGCCTTCCGTTAAACCGCGTAGTCAAGATTTACAACGCAGCGTCGGATAATTTCACCCCGGATGGCGAAAAATTCGATCCGGGTTATCCTTACCTGTTGTACGTCGGCGCACACAGAGCCCACAAAAACTTGCCGAGGCTGCTCCACGGCTTTGCGAGGTCGGGGCTTGCCGGGCAGTGCAGGCTCCTGTTTTCTGGAGAGCCGGACCGTCAACTGCTGAGGCTCGCTGCCGAGTTAGAGATTGGCGGCACTCTTCAATTTGCTGGATTTGTCGCAGAACATGAGCTCCCCGCCTACTACCGTGGCGCTCTCGGACTGGTTATGATTTCTACCTATGAGGGTTTTGGGCTTCCAGCATTGGAAGCGATGGCCTGTGGCACACCGGTTCTGAGTTCGAACACGACATCTTTACCCGAGGTGGTCGGCGATGCGGCGCTTTTGGTGGACCCGACCAGCGTAGAAGAGGTGGCGGCAGGAATGCGTGCAATTGTGTGCGACGATTCGATGCGGATGCAGTTAATCGCCAGAGGGCTGGTTCGTCGACGGCGGTTCAACTGGGAGGAATCTGCGAGGGTACTGTCGAATCTTCTAAAGGAAGCTTGTGAATACAGAACACAAAGGAAAATATCCGGTGCCCGCTGATTCCTCGCGCACTTCTGCAAAGGTGTCCCTATGCCGACTGTAATCGGGATAATATTCCTTGCTGCCTCCGTCTTTTGTTTCTTCCTGGGCGACGATGAACTTTTTGCCTTGCTCATTTTCTCGTCGATTTTCCAGTCGTCGTCGGTAATCGCGTTAAAAGACGCGGGCGTCACACCGTACTATCTGGTGGGCGCCGTGTTTGTCTTGCAGGGGATCTACCGGTATGCTCGAGGCGGAAAGGAGCGAGCCAAACAGGCTTCGTTTAAAGGGAAGTGGTGGATGGTCGCATTCGGTGTTATCGCGATCGTCTCGGCTTTCACCCTGCCCTTCGTGTTCGCAGGAATTCCTGTCTATGAACAACACATCGGCATTGACGATGGTTTTTTTCTCCGCCCACCGCTGCAGTTTAGAAACGCCAATATCTCGCATTCCGTCTCTCTCTTATTGGGCGTGCTGATAGTCTTGGGCGCAGCCAAAAGAGTGCGAAATGGAGTGCTGACGGGGCGCGCTTACTTGTTCACGTTTTATGTTTTAGCGGGAGTCATCACTGTTCAGTTTCTCTGTTTGCTACTCGGCATCGAGTTTCCCTATGCGCTCTTGCAGAACAATGCGGGCGGAAGTATGCAGATGGTAGACACCAGAGACTTCGCGTCCCGCTTCCCTGGCACGTTTACGGAATCGTCGGCCGCAGGTCAGGTTTTGGTGTGTTTTACAGCCGGATTCTTGGCAGAGCGATTGAAGGTTGGGCGATCCCTCATTCCGGTTGGAGTAGGATTAGCCGCGATAATGCTGGTTCGGTCGTCCACTGCGATAGTGGCAATCGCGGTTGTGATCGGCTTGTTGTGCCTTTGGCACCCGATATTCCGATTTCCTTTTTACATTAACCTTGTACGGCTGAGGAGAGTCGCCCTGCTGTTGGTTCTGGGAGCTCTCGTTCTGGCCCTGGCGATATTTTCTCCGCTCCGCGATTCCCTCATCATGGTGACACTTCAAAAGCAGGAGTCAGGCTCATTCGTCAACCGACTGGCTTCCGACGCTTATGCATTAAACCTTTTTGTTATGACAAAAGGCATAGGGGTTGGAATGGGGAGCAATCGCCCTTCGAGTCTGATTACCTCTCTTCTGAGCACCGTAGGATGGGTGGGACTGATCGTATTTCTATTGGCTTATTTCAAGCTCTTGTCCAACGTGGCTCGAAATCGTCCTGACCTTCTGTGGGCCGGATTGTCTCTCTTCCTATGTATAGCCATTGCAGGTCCAGACTACGACACGCCTTGGATTTGGGTATTTCTGGCGTTTGCCGTTCAAATGGGGTCCATCCGAAATCAGGGAATCGGTGCCATCCGCCAAAATGCCCGCTCTTTCCCGCGGGAGCGCACAAAATACGCTCTAGAAACCTCGCAATCAGCCGCGATTCCATGACCTCATCGCTCCCCTCCACATTGGTGGTCCAGAGGTTTGGCTGGGTAAATTCGGTTATAAATGATTCATCTTCTCAAACACTCGAAATTTGGATGATGAGGTGAATCTCTCAGCGTCGCCAGGAGGAGATTGACTAACTCGGAGAGGGCGATTTTCGATCATGCCCGTTATTCCTGGCTTGGTCTCGCGGGGCGTCGAGCGTTGTCTGGGAAATAGGATCAATCGACCCAAACAAAACGTCAGACCAAATGGAGCGCCCCGTTCGCTTATCTTGATGACCCGGGTAAACATCCATCACTTCGAAGCCATGCTCCGCCAGAAACTTTTCTACCTCGTGAAAGCTAGGCTGCCCCTGGCGTAACAGTACAAAGTTGATCTCCGCGAGAATGTAGTCAACCTGTTTTAATAGCTGAGTGGCGCCACGCAACGCGGCAAGTTCATTTCCTTCCAGATCGAGCTTGAGAAGCAACGGACGGGGTAAGTCCCTATCGGTGGCCCATGTGTCGAGAGTGGTAACGGGGACCCGGATCACGCTGGAACGGTTCAACCCCGGAAAAAATGCTGCGGCGCCATCGTCGATCGGCAGTAAAGAAGAAGAATACGAATCTGTGTTGATCTCGAACTCGGCTTCGTGGTTGGCCTCGCCTAGCGCCAGAGCATAAGAGCAAAAATTGCCGTCCCCTTTGAATCGGTCGGCAAGGGCCTTGTAAAGCCACGGTACTGGCTCGAAACTATGAATGGCTGCGCTCGGGCTCACCTCTCGAATGCATGATGCGAAGCCGCCGTCATTTGCGCCCCCGTCGATGACCGTAGCTAGGCCGATCGTTCTGAGCAGGGCGCTGGGATCATGTTTGCGGCGCAACTCCCTACCGGAAGACGCGAGGGCTCCATTAATTAACCGTCCGAGAAGCGATTTCAGCATCATTCTGGGGATACGAAGGTGAACGAAATAACTAGTTTTTGTGCAGTTTCGCGCCATGTGCCTAAAGCGCCCCGTGGTCCGAAGCGAGCAAAAACGCGAACGATCTTCCGCACGCAGACATCCTAACAGCTTCCCGTGAGAAATGGGGAAGGGCGTCTATCCAAGATCTGCGACAATGCGGACCAAGTAGAGATGAATTTGAGCAACGTCGAGGGGCGAAGCAGGAGACCGGGTCCTTCGTGAATCGGGTGGCGGCCGCCCTCTACGCCTGGAATCTGTTCATCACCACGAAGGGTTTAGGAGTTGGGATGGGAAGGAATCGACCGTCAAGCTTGATCACTTCTCTTTTAAGCACTGTGGGACTAGCCGGAACAATTACGTTCTTATTCGCTTTTTTCAACCTTCTCTCGAACGCAGCCCCGGCTTATCCCGATCTGCGCTGGGCAGGATCCGCTTATTTTATCTGCCTGGCCACTTCGGGCCCCGATTATGATTTCGTCTGGATTTGGATTTTCCTCGCAATCGCTGTCACTATGGGCTGCCTGTCGGATACGAGAAGGTCGACATCCGACTTGACCTCTCTGAGGCGATTAAGCCCTGAGGGCTCAGCGCGATCTTATCAAGTGTGAGGGTTGCAGCAATTCCGGCAACCGGACAGAGCGTTCGTTCGGCGCTCCCGACGTTGTCCGGGAATTGCTTCAGGGCCAGTTCCACGCGCGCGCAGTTTAGATCGTTTGGAAAGGCTGGGTCCGCCCCCAATTCGCATTTGGTATGCTAGCGAGACACTTGGCACAGTGAATCGAGACACAGCCGTGAACCCCGACACGAACCGCAGCAAATCCCTGCGTCAGACGCTTCGGCGAATCGTGCAGCCGATTGCGTTTGTCGCGAAGAGCCGTATTTCGAGCGCTAAGAGATTGATTCTTGGGAGGAACGTGGAAGCGTTGCTTATCGACACCGACCAAGGCTTGTTCTTGATCGAGCCTGAGGACGTGGGAGTTGGCGGCCTTCTCATAAAAAGAGGATCTTATGGCGAGGATGAGATAGAGCGCATAAGTTCGATAACGAGCAGGACGAGCAGGGTGCTGTTCGTGGGAGCGCATATCGGCGCCCTTGCTATACCAATATCTAAGAAAGTGAAACAGGTTACTGCCATCGAGGCGAATCCGCTCACTTTTAGACTGCTATCGCGCAATATTCTGCTGAACAGATGCGAAAACATCTACGCGATCCAAATTGCCGCGAGCGACAAAAAGGGAGACCTTGAATATGTTGTGAGTAGGGCGAACTCCGGCGGATCGAAGAGGATGCCTCTGATCCGGGCCTATAAGTATTTCTACGACCATCCGAGTGTCGTCAAGGTCGAAGCCGACATGCTTGACAATGTCGTATCGGGAGAATACGACGTGATTGTTATGGATATTGAAGGCTCCGAATATTTTGCGTTAAAGGGCATGGAACGAATATTGTCGCAGGCTGCCTATTTGATTGTGGAGTTTGTGCCGCACCATCTTAGAAATGTGTCGAACGTATCGGTGCGGGAGTTCCTGCAGCCCATTATGCCGCACTTCAGCGAGCTCACCATTCCTTCAAGGAATTTGATGATTGACAAATCACAATTTGTGTCGGCGCTTGAGTCGATGTACGAGGCCAATGAAGAGGACGACGGTATTATTTTTTCGAAGAACTAAGTATGGTTGGGCTGATGAAGCCGGAAGGCTGGCTGTGATAAATCAACGAGCACCCAGCGCCTCATTGGGATTGGCTGGAGGAGCTTTAGCTGAGGCCACCACATAGCAGCAAAGCTGCAGTATGCTGGACGACCTGACAGGGGAGCTCAAAAGATGCGTAATGTTATTCTCTCTCTTTGTTTGATCGTAGCGCTGATGGCAGCGGGCGCAGCGGCGCAGGAAACGGTAACCACCCCTGGCGGCACCACGAATGCGATTCCAGTGTTTACCGGAAATACCACGATCGGCAACTCTGCGATCTCGCAGTCAGGCGGTAACGTCACCATGGGCGAAGTGAATGGAGTCTTCAACCCGTCCGCGTGTGCAACCGTGGCAGCCCCCAGTTGGTGTTCTGCAACTCTGATCACAGCGCAGACTCCGGGTTCGGGTTATACGGCGGTAGGTGGTTGCACTGTTACGGGAGGAACCGTAACCTCCGGAGGGTCACCCAGCGGATGTGGCGCGTGGCTGAGAAACACAGGCATTTATGTGGCAATCACGTCGCTGGGAAGCTATAGTTCGCCTCCGACTGGGATTTCGGTCTCGGGTACGGTGGGTGGTACGGGATTTTCTGCTTCAGTAGGGACTGGGTCGGACTTGGGTTTCTGGGTTAATGCGGCTTTCGCATACTGCAATCTAGCTTGCACCGTCCACATTCCGGCAGGAACATATACCTACTCGACGACAATCAACATGACCACAATCAGCCAGTCGTTGGTCGGGGATGGGCCGTGGCAGACAAAGATGACCTATACGGGGAGCGGAGATGGAGTCTTTTGGCAGACGATTCCATTCAGCGTTGGGCATGCGGGAAGGCTTAAAGCACTCACGTTGCTTTGCACCTCCGCTGCGGCGAATTGCGTCCACTCTGGAACGATCATGGGCAGCACATGGGAGGACTTGCTCGTCAGTGGCGCGACCGGTACGAACGCGAACAACGTGCTGCTCGAAAATGCCGATAGCTGTCAACCTCAGGCGCCCCCATGCGGATGGACGGAACGAACCTACATGCGCAATGTGTGGTTCGGGGATGTGAATGTAGGAGGTTCTACAAATCTTCACCTTACAGTAAATGGCGGTACCTCAAGTTTTGGATATTCGGATATTCAACTTTGGCAAAGTGTTGAAGCTGGGCAGCAAGGTGTTGTGCTTGACAGCAGGGTGTTTATGTATAACTCCTCTTTTGACATCGCCGGAGGCAACGTAGATACGACAAACTCGAAGACCTCGTATTTTAAGCTCGCCAGTGCACAAATTTTTGAGAGCCGCCTGAATGTCTACGGTGAAGCGATGACTACGGGAAATCATTCGCAAACCATTTCCATTAATGGGCAGATTTTAGCGTGCACAGGGACCATTCAATTCTATGCTCCTGACGCACCTGCAGGTAACGGCTATCTTATCCTCCCTACTCTTGCCAGTGGCAGTTTCATTTCCCTGGAACCTTTTAATGCCGCGGACTATCCGTTAGGATCACCAATCGCTAAAGCGTATCAGCCAATTTCTGCTGATGGGACCATCGTTGCAATTCAAGCCGCGAATAACGGATATTACTTTGGCTCTAATGCCCTAAGCGGGCGACTAATTCTGGTATGGCCTAATAACTCGCCTCGATTCCAGGAAATGGTCATTGATGTGGGGTGTGTTTACGGCGATACTGCTGGTTGCACACTGAATGTTGTTCAGAACTATGCCGAGTACGGGGAATACGTAATTACAAATCCTCGGCTCGTAGAGCTTTCCTCTTCATCACAGCCGCAAATTCTGGTGGACGTTGGCAATCGAAACGGTGTGAGTCAAAACATTATAGCTACCTGGTACGGAGACTCTAACGAAACGGTGTTCTTACTTCCTGGCTCATTTAGTTCGATAGGAACGGTTCCGGTTACAAGCCATGGGTCGAATTTTTCCTCAGCAACAACTTACGGACTGGCGACACTGTCCTCGGGAACAGTCACAGTTTCTAATCCTCTGGCTTGCACCCCGAGCGCCAACTGCATTTATCGTTTTACTCGTTGCGCGTCGAATTCCTCTGCGGCGGTAGGAGTTCCAACCGTGGGAACGGTCACGGTGGGGACATCGTTTGTGATCAAATCTCTCAGTTCGTCAAACGTAATAGTGACGGGAGATCTGGCTTCAATTTGTTGGCAGATCAACTAGGGCGGCCCGGAGTTGCCGGGAACTGCGGGTTGCAATTTCATCCCGCGAGTGACTTGAGTACTTCCATCGTTTCGCGGGCGCACTTTTCCCAGCTGAACTCTTTTGCAAAATCTCGTAACTGATTCGGGGTAGCCGCCGCTGGGAACTTCACGGCGCGCTCGATGGCGGACGCAATATCCTCCGAAGAATACGGATCGCAAAAATGCGCCACGCCGTTAAATACCTCCGGCAAAGATGCGGCTCGCGAAAGGACAACTTGACATCCGCATGACATGGCCTCGAGTGGAGGGAGCCCGAAGCCTTCATACAAGGAAGGGAAGACGAAGCAGGCCGCATTTTCGTAGAGAGCTTTCAGTTCCGAGTCGTTCACATATCCCAAGGCTCGAACCCCGTCAGGCAGGCTCCTGCCCTCGCGATAGATTCTGCTGTCGCTTCCTCCCGCAATCACCAGTTGCAGGCCAGATGCTTTTAAGTGAGACATGGCTTCAACGATGCGAGCAAAGTTTTTGTTCGGATTGTGAGAGCTAACCGCCAAAACGTACCTTCCAGAAATTCCAAACCATTGCAGGGTTGAGGGATCCGCTTCGAGGCTGGAGAAATGGTCGCTCCCAAGATAAGCCACGGAAACCTTGTCGGGATCCGCCTTGTACCACTTCACAATTTCCGCCTTCGAGAAATTTGAGACGGTAAAAATATGGGTGGCGCTCCTTCCCATGCGGCGACATACGCTCCGGTACCAAAGGCGATAGGGGAGAGAGTAGCCTGCGGGAGCTGCCGCAACCGCAGCATCGTGAATCGTAACCACATTTCTCGAATACAGTATGGGAGCTCCCCCACTGGGAGTGAACAAGAGATTCCCCTGGCAATATCTGGGAAGTTCGATTTGTTCCCAGAGAGTTCCGCTCGTGCGACCTACTGGTTGCACGCGAAGATGGCGATAGTGCGGAACGTAACGCGTGTTCCTGGGAACCAAAACGTTGAAGGAAACCTGTGGGTAGTCGGTCGCGATCAGTTTGTCAAACTGATTGAGCAATTCCCTGGCGTACCGTTGAGTGCCTGTAATCCGCTGGCTAAAGAACTTTCCATTTATGCATATAGGTTTCACAAGCAGAGGTTCAGTCCTGGCATAACGGTTCTTTTCGCAAGTTGTCTACGGTCTATTAAGTCTCTTTTCATGGGGCGATGATCGCAAGCGCGGCGCCGGTTATAGCCAATTGCGAGGTGATCTGCGTCCAGTCGCGCAGGCCGCGAATGAAAGCGCCTGTTGGCAGTTTGTAAGGTACGATGATTTCGTCTCCCGGGTACAAATGAAGATGATAGAACCTTGAGCCTGTAAACAGACCGTTGACGTTGTTGGCCGCAACCACTTCCCCGTTGGCGCGGAGTACAAACGCGTGATGCATATCGGATTGGGGTTTCCCCCTGCCGGCAATTTCCAGATATGCACCCGCTGAGTTGCGCGGTTCGAATATGAACGAACCCGGATTGTAAACGTCGCCTACCACCGAGACGGTAGAGGGTGTATGTGGAATCGTAAGCCGGTCATCGTCCTCCATCACCATATCGGGGAAATCCGTCACGCTTTTATCCTTTGGTTTGACGGGGAGGGCGACCCGTCCGCTGGCGCGGGTGTTGCGGAGGTTATTGATGATGGCTTCCTGCGCGGCCAGCATTTGCGGCAAGTCTCCAGGGGATGTGGAAGCCGCAGCGGCAATGGCCGACTGCCGGATTTGCACTTCCATCGATTGAGCCAACTGGTCAAGGCTTCTCTGCTGATCCAACCGCGCGGACTCGCGTGTCAGTTGGGTGCCATAGATGTAGGCATTTGCGGTCAATCCGCCGGCGCGTTCCAAAATAGAGCGCAGCGTCTCATTGATTTCAAGTTTATAGACGCCCGGCCGATGCACCTCGCCCTCCACGATGATGTATTGAGACCGTTCAGCCTGCGGAACGCTGATATCCCGCTGAGAAAAAATGGTGACAATATCTCCCGGCTGCAACTCGAGGTTGGCGGCGTCATCATGCTCGAGGATCGCTTTCTGCGGACTCATCCAGATGAGCCTGGAGGAAAGATCCAGCGGATTTACGCGCTGGATAATCGCGTAATCCCAATTAATCTCAGGGGCATATCGGCGAACGTCTTCGGCGATGTCCCTGACGGGGTTTAAATTCGGATTATTCCCTTGCATCTGCGATTGTTGACTGGAGGCAAGGGTCTGATCACTGGGAGCAGTTGGTTGATTGGTCGTGGCATTCTGCGAATTTTGCGAAGAAAGCGTGACCGCGAGATCCGTTGACCCAGCGTCCTGCGTCTGGTTTTCCGACGTCGGAACTTGATTCTGAGTCGCCGAATTGTTTGCTGAATTTGTGTTCGCCTGCGCGCCCGGCTGCTGATTGCTCCCGGCGGTACTCGAGGGCGCAGTGCTCGTTGCGGTTCGCTGACGATTCTGGGGAACTGGCGGCTGAACGGGATATTCGGTTGCGCTGCCGGTAACGATGGCGGCGCGATTGCGCCAGTAGCGGCGAGTAAGCAAGGCCTGCACATCCGGAATCAGGTCGCGCACGCGCATTCCGGGCTTCCAGGGATAACGTCCCGGATTGGCCACATTGCCTCGCAGCGTCACCGTGTCTTCGAAACGAGGAACGATGGAAAACACACGGACAATATCGCCATCTTTGAGGGGCAGCGCGCGTGATTCCGCGTCGTAGGGGAACCCCAGTGTGGTGCGCGCAGTGTGGTCCACCAGGCGATCGATTGTGATCTTGTTGGTATCGGCAACGGTGCTCAAATCACCGGCGACCTCAATCAGGTCACCCAGCTTGGAATCGTCTTTCATCTCATAAATAGCGGGCGAGTTGACGGAACCTGAGATCGCAACCAAAGGGCCGACATGCGGAATGTAGATGACGTCGCCTGGCTGGAGGCGAACATCCTTGGACTTATCGCCTTTGATGAGCAAGTCATAAAAATCGAAATCTGTGATCGTAGCGCCGTCGCGCCGGACCTGAATGTGACGCAACGATCCCTGAGGGGACGGGCCACCCGAAGCAAAAATCGCGTTCACCAGCGTGCTCAGTGCGCCAATCGTATAGGTTCCGGGATACTGGGCGTAGCCGACCACGACTACCTGGATGGAGCGAAGCCGGCCGATATTCGCCGTAACAGTGAAATTCTTGAACACTTTCGAAATCTCTCGCTTCAAATGCTCGTCGAGGTCCGCGTAGTGGATGCCTGCGACCGACACCTCTCCCACCTGCGGAATATAGATTTGACCAGAGCGATCCACCACTACTCTCAGGTTGGCTTGAACCTGGCCCCATATCGTGACTTGCAGTTGGTCGCCGGGGCCGATCACGTAGTCGTTGGGAACCTGCATCCAGTCGACTGGAGAGAAGGTGCTCGGTGGCTGCTCGAATAGAGATTGCCCGAATAACGGCAATGGACGGCCCACGGAGTCGGCCACCATCTGTTCGAATTCGGTTTCCGGGTGGGGAGGAGTTCGCACGCGCCGCATCTGCGATGGATTCAGCGGAGGCCGGGTCGGAGTGTACTGATCCGGGCTGAACCCCAAAGGGTTGGTCAATACCGGCGAGCGCGTGGGATAAGCTTCGGATCCTTGATTACTCACAGACCTTTGACCTTGCGTCGCGCCGTTGCACTGCGCGCTTAGTGCCATCGTTGGATCGGAGCAATCTGGCGTCGTCCCGTCCTGAGACGATGTGTTTTGAGATAAAGGATCACCGAGGGATTGTGCGAAGCATCCCCCCACCGAGCAAAGCAGAAGCAACACCAGCGACAGCGGTTTCATCATGATGGATTCAGAATTCCTGTAGTTTGCGGAAAGTGTTGGACGGCAAGTTGGCATTCTACCAACTAAACCTGCAAAGGCCCTTACGCTGTTTTGATCATTATCCCATTGGGAGTGGGAGATTCACGGATCATCCTAAGGCAACCTTTGCTTCCACAGCAAGGGCCAGGAACTTCGACGATCGACAACCTACCCACAAACACCTTCGTGCTATTCGAGGGAATAAAGCGTGCTTAGGTCTCCGGCAGACAGATAAAACCGCATTCGGGGTTAGGACAGCCTAATTCGGATTACGGAGATGCCATGGAGACGATCGCCAATGCGGCACACGGCAGTATTGTGTCTTTTCGCTTTGTTGTTTTCTACCAGCGTCCTTTTGATGATCATGAACGGATGCGGTTTCAGCGCTGCCGGTTCACCGACGGCGTCCGTTGCAGCCCCGCAAAGCAAGATACAGCACATTGTCATTATTTTTCAGGAAAACCGTACTCCGGATAACCTGTTTCGGGATCCGGCATTGATCGCCCGGGGCGCGGATATTGCCGCCAACGGAGTCGGTTCCTCCGGCACAATAATTCCGCTGACGCCAACAACCCTAGCCGTCAACTATGACCTTTCCCACACGCACTCCGCATTTGTCGCGATGTACGACGGGGGCAAAATGGATGGCGCCGACCAGGTCGGGGCTGGTTGCGAAGTGAACGGCTGTTCACTTCCTCCCAATCCGCAGTTTCAGTATGTGCAGTCGTCCGACGTGGAACCGTATTTTCAACTGGCCGAGCAATATGCTTTCGGCGATCGCATGTTTCAAACCAATCAAGGTCCCAGCTTTCCGGCGCACCAATTTATTATCTCCGGCACATCCGCCCCCACAGCTACTAGCAGTTTGTTCGTGGCCGAAAATCCGCCAAATGTGCCGAATGTCGGCTGCACGGCGCCTCCCGGATCGACTGTGCCTATGATCGATCCAAGCGGAAACGAATCCAGTGCATTGTATCCGTGTTTTGAACATCCCACCCTTACGGATGAACTGAACGCCAAGGGCCTGTCGTGGCGCTACTACGCGCCATCGGACTCGGGACTTGCCATATGGGTTGCACCCAACGCCATCCAGCACATGTGCGGGCCCAATGCTGCGCCACCCAACGCTACCGCGTGCACGGGTTCGGATTGGACAAACAACGTGGTTCTTTATACGAGCCAGAACCCTGCGCCCATACTCAATGACATCGGCAATAACCAACTGCCGGATGTGAGTTGGGTTATGCCCTCGGGCCAGAACTCGGATCACCCCGGCGTGTCGATCAACCCAGGCGGCCCTTCCTGGGTCGCCGCCATTGTGAATGCCATCGGCAGCAGTCCCTACTGGTCGAACACTGCCATCATCATTACGTGGGACGACTGGGGTGGCTGGTACGATCATGTGCCTCCGCCTAAGATCATTAATGACGGCACGAGTTGGGGATCGGGCTACGTTTACGGCTTCCGTGTGCCGCTGATCGTGGTTTCGCCCTATGCCAAGGCGCAATACATCTCGCATGTCACGCACGATTTTGGGAGCATCCTGAACTTCACTGAGCAGGTTTTCAATTTGCCTTCCCTTGGCTACGCCGATGCTCGGGCGGATAATCTTTTCGACTGCTTCGACTTCAACCAGAGTCCGCTCCAGTTCCAGACAATCTCTGCGCCGGTCAGCGCGCAGCACTTTCTCAACGACCGCACGCCTCCGACGGACCCGGACGACGACTAGCCGGAACGAGACCAGCAAAGCCTATTTTCCGATACAGAACGTGCTGAAGATTAAGTTCAAGATGTCGTCGGTGGTCGTGGCGCCGGTGATGGCATCGAGTGGGCGGAGAGCATTGTACAAATCGAGGAGCAGCATTTCGTGCGGAATTTTGTTGTTGACTGCCTGGACCGCCGCGGCTAGAGCGGCCAGGGAATCTCTGACTAGGCCTTGATGGCGGACGCTGGTAAGGAATCCAGCTTCGGACTGGGTTCCCGATTCGCCGCCGATATGACGCAAAATCTCCGCCCGTAATTCCGTGATTCCTTCGCCGTTTAGGGCTGAAGTGTAAAGGATCTTGTGCGAATCGATTGCGTTTTCCTGGGACCCCAGATCGTATTTATTCCCCACAAGAATTGCCGGCCTATTCTCCGTTTGCCTAATTAGTTCATTATCTTCCGTAGAGACGGGCTGTGAAGCGTCGATGACTACCAGCACCAGGTCTGCATCCGCCAGAGCTTCCATGGATTTCCGAATGCCCATGGACTCTGCTTCATCGAGCGCTTGCCGAATTCCGGCGGTGTCGATGAGATGAATCGGAATGCCACCGATAGCTACAGTTTCCGTCACCAGGTCGCGCGTGGTGCCGGGAGTGGCTGTCACGATGGCGCGTTCGCGCTCGACCAGGCGGTTGAATAAACTCGATTTCCCCACGTTGGGGCGGCCTACGATCGCAAGAGTCAGTCCTTGGTGAATGATCTTTCCGTAGGCAAAAGTGGCGGCGAGTTGCTCGAGTGGTTTGCGTACCGACGAAATGCGTTCGAGAATAACCGAGCCCGGCAATACGGAGACGTCGTCTTCCGCGAAGTCGATGCCTGCTTCCAGCAGCGCAATCAGTTCGACCAGGTGCTGTTTTGTAGGCTGCAAGCGCCGCGACAGCGATCCTTCGAGTTGCTGGGCTGCAATTTTTGCCTGGTAGAGCGTTTGCGAGTCGATGAGATCGCGAACCGCTTCTGCCTGGGTGAGATCGATGCGGCCGTTGAGGAAGGCACGCATGGTGAACTCGCCGGGCTCGGCCAGGCGCGCGCCGGCGGCTACGCACATCTCTACGATATGCCGCAACACCACGGGGGAGCCGTGTGCCGAGATCTCGATAATGTCATCTGTGGTGTAGGAGTGAGGCTTGGCAAAATATGTCGCTACGACTTCGTCGATGCGAGTAAGGTCGGAGCTTGGCTCGGTGCGGTTCTCAGGTGCTTCTATCAGCTCTCCAAACGTTGCTTGGCCCGGTTCCAGTTGGTGTTTGAGTCGAAGCATGGGTGCGGCAATTTCTCGAGCGCTTGGCCCGGCGATGCGAACCGTGCCGATTCCTCCACGTCCCGGGGGAGTAGCAATGGCGACGATTGTGTCGTCGAGGTTCACGGGGCGATTGTAGCGGTTAAACTGGATGGGCAACCAGCGGCGGCGACAAAGCCACCGCCGGTGCAACTTGAGATCGAGGGCCGGAAAATTGTCAGTCGCAGACGAACTGCTGCAAGCCAATCAGGAATTCGTGAAGAACTTCAACCTTGGAGACCTGGCGGTCAAACCTCGCCGCCGCGTGGCTGTGCTGGCCTGCATGGACTCCAGAATTCTTTTTGAACGCTGCCTCGGCTTGCAACCGGGGGACGCGCACATGATCCGCAACGCGGGCGGTATTGCCACGGAAGACGCGCTACGGTCGCTAATTGTCTCGCATCACCTGCTCGACACGCAGGAGTTCATCATCATCAACCACACCGATTGCGGATTGCTGAAAGTGAAGGAATACGAACTGAGGTCGCATCTAACCAACAAGATGAACGCGATCGCCAGCGAGCCTGCGCATTTCTATGCGTTTGACGACCTTGAGGCGAACTTGCGCGAGCAGGTGAGGAAGGTGAAGTCGCACCCGTGGATTCCGATAGATATTCCGGTGCGGGGATTTATTTATGATGTGAAGACAGGCAGGCTGAAGGAAGTGGACGCCTGAATGTGGCGCGGGCGTCCTCGCCCGCGAAATGCTGGCAGCGGATGAAATTGATGCCCGTGGCCCGCTGACTGGCTGGTCGCATGGGGTTGTTCGGTAGTGAGAGTAATCGCCTGATTTCGTCACTTGTGCCGGGAACTCAGAGACTTTCAGTGGGTCTAGACTATTTGAAGTGACCGACATCCACTCAAAGAGGACTGACACCCGCGGTCAATTCCGAGCCTCCTTACGCTGGGTGGCTCGACTGGTCCTCATATCGATTGTTGGTAGCTGGCTCTTCTTGTATATCGACTCGGTCTATCAGCGTCGGCGCGCCGAGTCCCTGTTTGTGGACTTGAGATCCCTTGACTTCTCGACTGACAGCTTTGCAGAAGTTCGGGACATCATGGTTCGCAATGGGGGGCACGCGACGCAATCGGAATTACAACCACGGTTTCCTGATCCAGGCTTGAGACGCTGGCCTTTTTGCACGCCGCGAAATTGCACGTTTCAACTGCAGATCATGACTCGGCTGCCACGGATTCCGTTGATAGGTAGAACGGCAGAGTTCTTTTATACGACTCTTCCTTACATCGGGGTCCGTTGGTGGGGTGCCTATGCGCAGTTTGAAGTTCGAAACGGAAGGCTGTATACAAGCACAACGGGAGTTGGGGAAATCAGAATGGAAAGGTTAGACTCCAGTAAGTACAGGCACGAGGTTTTCTTCGGATATGAAGTCCAAACTTGGCGCGAGTCGGTGGATCCTGTTCCCAGGTGTGCCGGGCAGGACTACCTCGTGCGTATCAACCACGGCTCCGGTCATTTCCCGGCAAATGCGCTAGAGACTTGTGTCTTGCAGTCCGTCGGAATAGCTGTGAAACGGGCGTTTGATGTTCACCTGCACTGTCTCAACAGCCTTTCTCGCAGTTGTAGGTTCGACGAACTCGCACCATCGGCATGGGCTGACTATTCAGCGAACGATGGCACCGTCACTCGTGACCCGCACAAGTAAACTCGAGTAGACCCGTAAGAACCGGTTGGCTTGACGGTCGTTGGCGAACGGTGGCTGGCGAAATATCGCCATTACGCTCGTAACCGGCGATTTTGGTCGCGCCGTCTTTGACTTGTGCCTGGTGCTAGCGGTTCTTTTGGTTGGCCTCGCGGGCGAGGGCGCCCGCGCCACACAAATCTACTGCGCAACTTTCTCAATCTCCCCCTTTAACTCCCCATAGGGCACCGCCCCGGGATGATACCAAGCCACCCTGCCCGTCCGATCGAGCAAAACCAGCGTTGGCGTAGTCGATGCTCCGTATACATCAAAGTTGTATTTGTTGATCGGCACCGGCATATCGAGCAGGCCCGAATAGAAGCGATGGCGCACGGCATCGATATAGGCTAGTTCGTCGCTGGAAGAGGCATTCTCGGTCTGTGCGGTGTACCCGTACAACCGGGTTGGGCCAATCACGTCCAATCCTTTCGGCGCGAACTCCGAGCGTAATTGCGTGATGATCGGGGCTTCGGCTTTGCAGTCGCCGCACCAGTGAGCCCAGAAGAAGAGCAGCACGGGCGAGCCCTTGAGCTGGGTTGCGCTCGGCAGCTTCGATCCGAGAAATTGATCGGCACGAAGAGTCGGCGCCGGTCGGCCCACGAATGACAGCAAGTTGAGATTCTTCTGCAGGCGCGCTCGCATTGAAGAGTTGCCATACGTGCGCAATGCGGCTTGCAGAACCGTGATGGCTTGGGCGCGCTCTTCGCGTGCCGCAAGTGTCTGCGCCTGGACTTCGATGGCAGCGCCCAGGCCGATCGCCAGATGCGGCTCGGCATCGAGTGCGCGATGTTTTAGCTCCTGCGCCGCCAAAGCTTCGGTCTGCTTGGAGTAGTTTGCGGCTTCGGCGTAGTTTCCTTCATTAAAGGCCGCGCGAGCCATCCAGGAATAGGCTTCGATATACTGGCCATCCACGCCATTTCGCGCAAGGTAGGACTTTAGATACTGATCGGCTGCGCTGAAATTGTTTTGCGCGAGCGCGCTGCGCACATCTTCCACAACGCCAGCCGAGGCCGAAGCCGTGAGGAACACTAGGATTAGAAATTTACGAAGATACATGTCTCTAATGATTCCACCTGGGCTCCGATCTGGCAAATCTGGCCAAAGTCCGTTGATGGAGGCCGTCGGCGTAAATCCTTTATGTACAGTAAGTTAAGCTCGATAGTTATGAAAAGTTGTAGCTATTTTGATGCAATTCACTTACAATTCATGTGCGTTTGACTTTAGAGTTCCTCGCAGTAATCAGTAATCTCCGCTAACCAGCGCGTGACCTGCCTGCAGAAGAACCCCTTTAAGTTTCAGCGCTACATCAACACAAAGGAATTCGCAACAACATGGAAACAGGAACAGTGAAGTGGTTTAACGACGCCAAGGGCTACGGGTTTATCAGCCGCCAGAACGGCGAGGATGTATTCGTGCATTTCTCGGCCATTCAGGCGAGCGGCTTCCGCAGCTTGCAGGAAGGTCAGCAAGTGCAGTTTGACGTGGTCAAAGGCCCTAAGGGCTGGCAGGCCGAGAACGTGAAGGCAGCCTAAGTCACTTCACCGTAACAATTCGCAAAAAGGCGGCCAGCGATGGCCGCCTTTTGAATTTTGGAGAATTGAGTTATTGCGGAATCTAGTAATTGAGTAATTGAAAATCGGCAATGCGCCGGCAAAGATTTCAAATTCCTCAATTCCTAAATTTCCCAATTACTCAGTGAGTTTCTCGGATCAGCACTACATCGGACTCATTATGGCCGCGCACCATCCCCAACTGCTTGCCATCGAACGACCAGTGGAAGTCGTAAATGCGCTCAGATGTGAAATCTGTAATCTGTTTGCCTTGTGAACCGTCTAGAGGCTGCATCCACAGATTGTCAAAGCCGTTCTCTCGCGTTGGGTAGACCACGGCCTTCCCATCAGGACTGAAGCGGAGCAGGCCAAAGAGTTCCCGCTCAAAATCGATCGTCCTGGCCTGGCCTGATTCCGTGTCGACCAGTACCAGCTTTTCCTGGTGGTTTGCGTGCTCAAGAGTGGCAAAGGCTGCCAGCCTTCCGTCCGGCGAAACATCAATTTGGCTTTCGACGATGGGCAAGTTCGAAAGGATCTGCGGAGTACCGCCATCAATCGAAACCCGGGCAAGTTTCGCTTCGTCCCGCTGTTGCATGAAATAGACCCAGCGCCCATCGGCAGAGCAGACAGAATGCGTATCGTTACTGCCGTTGGTGAGCTGTTTCAGATTTCCGCCTGTAGAATCCATCCGCCAGAGATTGTCGTCGTTTGCGCCTCCGCGGAAGCCCAACTCAAAAATGATGTAGTGCCCATCGCCACAGGCTTCGGGATTGCCGCTTACGCTGCCTTCTTCGGTTGCGACCGCAGTCTTCTCTCCCGACGCGGGATCGATCCGGTTCAGCTTCGCGCCCTGATCGCTGAGCAGAAATCCCTCTCGCGTCCACGTGAAATTGGTGAACGCCTCAGATGATGTTACCAGGTGGAGTTGCGCTGTCGTGGGAGGCGACGGCATGGTGAAGATATTCCACCGGCCTTCACTCAACACAGCGCTCAATAGCTGTCCGCTGGCCGCCACGCTGAGATTTGAATAGGTGTTGGTGTCGTGCGTGATGGTAGACAACTTCCCGCCGGGGTAAGAGACGAAGGCAATTTGCGTTCGATTAAAGCTGGGACCGGTCCCATGCAAGGTTCCGAGCAGGCCGCTGCCGTCCGGCATCCAGGTTGGGTTTTCGAATAGCTGCGCATTGGAGCCGAAGAAAACTTTCTTAGCCCCGCTGCCGATCTCCACTGCCGTCAAGCTGGTGAAGACACCCTTCACGTTCAACTCGTTACAAACGATCGTCTTTCCATCCGGAGACCAGACGGGATTGTAAAGGCTCCGGCTGTTGGGGCCGCTCACGAGGATGCGTTCGTCGGCATCCCCGCCGTTCACCGGACGCACGATCAGCCGAAATTTGCCCGGCTCGGGGTTGTCATTCCGAATGAACGCAAACTGCTTTCCATCGGGAGAAAAAGTAACGTTGGAATCAACATCGTCCGCGAGTTTTTGAGGCACGCCACCGAGCAGAGGAGCGCGGTATAAGAACCGCAGCGCGTCGTTTCCGGGATCGCTGCGAACAAAGTAAAAATAGTTTCCGTCTGGCGCAAAACGAAGTCCGTTGTAATACACCTCTTCCGGGGGCTGCACCTGCACATTGCTGTTGGTCGGAACGTTCCTCAGCCACAGGCTGCCGAGCCCATTCCTTCTTGTGATCGCGAGGATGTACTGGCCGTCGGGTGAGATCGCGGCTCCGATTATATCGCCAGTATCGGTAACTCGAGTCGCGGAAATCTCCTGGAATGGCGTGGAGTGTATACGGAAAAAGATGGTGTAGGCAAGCAGGGCTGCCAGCAATAGAGCTACGCCGGTTCCAAGGAAGCGAAGGCGGAATCCGGGCTTTGCGCTTGCAGTCGCCGCCGCAGGGGATTGGACTCCGTCTGCAGCGATGAGCGCCGCGCCGGATGGTCGATCCATGGATGGTTGATCAAGACGCGCGGCCGAAGAAGCCTGCGGCGATGGCCTCGATGCAGCATATGCGGCGGTTGATCCCGATTGCGCCGCCTTGCTGCCCGATTCCGTATCCCGCTTCAGCCGTTTGAGATCACCGCGCAGGTCGGCAGCCGATTGATAGCGCAGATCGCGGTCTTTTTCGAGCGCCTTCTCAATAATCTCTTCTAACTTGGGCGGGAGACCGGAATTCACTTGCAGCGCAGGGACGGGATTGCGCTCGAGAATTGCGTGAAAGACCACGGCCGAGGTCGCGCCCGAGAAAGGCAAGCGGCCAGTCGCCATCTGATAGAGCACAACTCCAAGAGAAAACAGATCGGTGCGCGGATCGAGTTCCTCGCCGCGCGCCTGCTCGGGAGACATGTAGGAGATGGTCCCGACCGTGGCTCCCGGACTCGTCAGATTCAGGGCGGGCGAATCTTGGGTGGCTCCAATGGTGGTCATCGTCATTTCAGGACGAGTCAACTTGGCCAGCCCGAAGTCCAGAACCTTCACTTGTCCGCGCTGGGTGACGAAAATATTCGCCGGCTTGATGTCGCGATGGATAACGCCTTTTGCATGCGCGGCATCGAGCGCGTCGGACAGCTGCATGCCCCACTCCAGCAGGCGATCCAGCGGGAGGGGTCCGGCGCTCAAGCGGCGGTCGAGGGTCTCGCCTTCCAGCAATTCCATCGCGATAAAAGATTGCTCGCCGGCTTTCTCAACCGCATAGATCGTGCAGATGTTGGGGTGATTCAGCGCGGAAGCCGAGCGCGCCTCAAGAAGAAAACGGTCCAGAGCGTTTTGATTGCTGGAGAATTGTGGCGGAAGAAACTTCAAAGCGACACGCCGGCCCAGGTTAAGGTCTTCCGCGTCATAGACGACGCCCATCCCGCCACTTCCTAGTTGGCCCAGGATGCGGTAATGCGAAATGGTTTGACCGATCATCGCTAAAGAGGGAGCGGAGAATTCATCTTAGGAGCCATGCGGAGAGCAGTCAAACCGGGAAATGCTCACACGGCGTCATCTTAAGCGGAGGCGTTCTTCAGACGGAGCGAAGGATCTCACAATGAAGGCAGCGCGGCCTTACGCTGGAGCCTGCTCGGCGGCTTCCACGGAATCGAAGAAGCGAAAAAATTGTTCGACGTGAGTGACCTTGAGGGCGTTGTGTATGCGTTCACTTACCCCCACGAGGGCGAGGGTCCGGCCACTATGCTGGCGCGTAACATACGCCCCGACCAAAGCACCGATACCGGCAGAATCGACATACGGCACGTTCGTGAAATCGATGATCAAAGAGCGCGAAGTATCGGCACGAACTGTCGACTGGAACTCAAATACGGTGGTGAGCACTAGCGCTCCGGTGAGGCGGAGGATGCGCTGGCCCGGTTGCGATCCGGGCTGGTCTTCAATGCGAAGGGAATCTTGCGGCATGGGGCTGATATTAATGCGTGCGTAACATTCGGTTGTTAACGGAATGTTAATTTGCGATGGAGATGGCCGAAAACTAAAGCGCAGCGGCCTGCTCGCGCCGCTTCGCCTGAATCTCGATGTAAACGTTCACCAGCGACACGGCCGCCGGCGTCACGCCCGGAATGCGTGAGGCTTGGGCCAAGGTGCGGGGCTGCACGCGGCTCAGAGTCTCCTGCATCTCGCGCGAGAGGCCGCTGACCGACTGATAGTTGAACCAATCCGGGATGGAGCGCTGCTCCGATTTCTTCAGCCGCTCCATGGCGCGCTGTTGCTGAAGAAGATAGCCTTCGTACTTGATTTCGGTTTCGACCGACTTGAGCTCGTTGCGGACTTCGGAGGAGAGATTGGCCGCGGATTGGGATGGATTCGTACGGCTTTCTTCTCTTTCGAAGAAAGCTGGATCCAGTTCCCGCAAGATTGGAGCCAGCTTCTCTACGGTGATCTCGGGACGCTTCAGTAGTTGAGCGCAGGTTTGGCCTGCAGTCGTTTCCAGACTCGAGGATGTGGCGCTGCGGATGCCAGCGGATTCCTCGTCGCTTCGCTTCTCGGAATGACAAATTTTGGCGAGGAGTTCGGATGTTAGCCTCGTCCGCTCCAGCAACTTTTTCAGGTTCTCCGACCTCGCTTGCTTGGATTGAAAATCCTGCCAAGCCACATCCGAAATCAACCCTACGCGGCGGCCATGCGGCGTGAGCCGGCGGTCGGCGTTGTCGATGCGCAGGTGCAGGCGGAACTCTGCGCGCGAGGTAAACATGCGGTAGGGTTCGTTTGTGCCCTTGGAGATGAGATCGTCGATCAGGATCGCGGTATAGGCTTCGGTGCGGTCGAGAATCAGCGGCGGCTCGGCCTTCACTTGGAGAGCTGCGTTGATCCCCGCCATAATTCCCTGGCAGGCAGCCTCTTCGTACCCGGATGTCCCATTTATTTGCCCCGCAAGAAACAGGCCCGCAATCTTCTTCGTTTCCAAAGTGCGTTCGAGTTCCGTGGGATCGATGGAGTCGTATTCGATCGCATAGCCCGGGCGCAGCATCTCCGCTGTCTCCAAGCCGGGGATCGATTTCAAGATCTCCAACTGCACTTCCACCGGCAGCGAAGTGCTCATGCCGTTGACATAAATTTCGTGCGTGTTCAGTCCTTCAGGTTCGAGGTAGAGTTGGTGCATTTCCTTGTCGGGAAATTTCACGATCTTGTCTTCGATCGATGGGCAGTAGCGCGGGCCGATCGACTGAATTTGACCGCTGTACATCGGCGAGCGATGAACGTTCTCGCGAATGATGCGATGCGTTTCGGGCGAGGTCCACGCGATGTAGCAGGGCACCTGGGTATCGTGGTGCTTCACCCGCCTGGTACGAAAGCTGAAGGGCGTGGGATCGTCGTCTCCCGGTTGCAGGACGAAGCGCGACCAATCGATCGAGCGGCCGTCGAGGCGTGGCGGGGTTCCGGTCTTCAAGCGGCAGCCGCGCAGGCCGAGTTTTTTCAGTGCTTCCCCGAGCAAAACTGCATTCGGCTCTCCGGAGCGTCCGGCGGGATATTGCTGCTCACCGCAGTGAATAAGGCCGTTTAGAAAGGTTCCTGTGGTGATGATGACGGCTTGTGCGCCGACAGTCCGGCCGTCGCGTAACTTGATGCCCACCACTCTTCGTGGCGCAGGAGGTGCTTCGCTCCGCTCAGGATGACAAAATTCGTCGTTTTCAAGGATTAGATCCGCTACTTCCGCCTGCTTGGTCTTCAGTTTTGCCTGCGACTCCAGAACCTCGCGCATCTTGAGCCGATAGGCTTGCTTGTCGCATTGCGCGCGCGGCGACCAGACTGCAGGACCACGCGAAGTGTTCAACAGGCGAAACTGGATGCCGACAGCGTCGGTAATCTCGCCCATGATTCCGCCGAGCGCATCGACTTCGCGGACGAGATGTCCCTTCGCGATGCCGCCAATGGCTGGGTTGCAGGACATTTGCGCGATCAAATCGACGTTCAGCGTGTAGAGCGCCGTCTTCAGCCCCATGCGTGCCGCGGCCATCGCGGCCTCGCACCCTGCGTGACCCGCGCCGACCACGACTACCTCGAATTGCTCGGTGAACTGCATGATTAGAAACGCACTCTTAGAATTATGAGGGAAGCCAGAAAAGTAATACAATCTTGCCCTTCATTCTAACAACTTAGCGGCCTTCGTGACGCTCATCACTTGCCCGCCCGTGGGGTCGCCCTTATAGTAGTAGGTAAAAATCATTACTCGGGGGCCATCATGGATAGCACTCAATTCTTTGAACGATTGGAAGCGTCGATCGCCAAGTATGACCTGCTCTGTCATCCATTTTACCGGGCGTGGTCAGAAGGCAAGCTGACGCGCGACGATCTGCGCGAGTATGCGCGCCATTACTACCATCACGTGCAATCGTTTCCCTGCTATTTAGCAGAGTTTGCGCTTCGGCTGGATGAGGGTGAGTTGCGCCGCGCGGTATTGGCCAACATGTGCGACGAAAAAGGGGCTGCGGGCAGATCGGGCAAAGATGCGGTGCCTCACTCCGAGCTTTGGCTGGATTTCGCCGAGGGCATGGGCGCAAGGCGCGATATGCAATGGCACCTGCCAATTCCAGAGATGATTGACCTCGTGCATTATTTCCACGACGTGGCGAGCGATGGCACTGCCGAAGAGGCGTTGGCGGCGTTCTACGCATATGAGTCCCAAGTTCCGCGCATCGCCAAGGAGAAGGAGCGCGGCTTGAAGGAAAAGTACGGCGCCGACGATAAGACGTGCGGCTATTTCTCGCTCCACGCGACCGCCGACGTCTATCACTCGAATGTGTGGCGTAAGCAACTGGAGAAGCGCATCGCGGACAACCCGGCCGCGGCGGATGCGGCCTTGGCCGCGGCCGAGAACGCTGCGCGAAAGCTGTGGCAGGCGCTAGATGGAATTGAGGCGGCGCGCATGACGTACGCTGCGTGATTGGAGAATTGTCAAGGTTGTGAGCCAATGATCCCGGCGGCCTCCGCCATCATTGGCTCTTCGTTTCTCACACTGCCGTTGAGGTTAAGAAATGGCAACAGATATCCCAATTGGCGTGCGCGGCGAAGCTGAAGAAGTAGTTGAGTTTGAGCACACTCTGACTTCGCATCATCCCCAGTTGCCACCGATTTATTCCACGCCCGACATGATCCGCCTGATGGAGACTGCGGCGTTTCACGCATTGCAGCCGTTTTGCGAGGGCGATGAGATCAGCGTCGGAACTGCCATCAACATTCAGCATCGCGCCGCGAGCGGAATTGGCGTTCGCATTCGCGCGGAAGCCGTGCTGGAATCGTTCGACGGCCGTTTCTATACGCTCAGGGTTTCGGTGCGGGATGATGCCCGGGAGATTGGACGCGGCACCGTCGGCAGAGCCATCATAAGCGTGGGAGAGTTTGCCGAAAAGATGAAGGCCAAACCGTAAGGTTGTACGGGCTCGCTACATTCCAGTATGAGTAATTCGATCTCGATTGAGGTCTGCGTCGACTCGCTGGCTTCCGCGATCGCTGCGGAGCGGGGAGGGGCGCAGCGGGTTGAACTCTGCAGCAATCTTCGCGAAGGCGGCGTTACTCCCAGCGCGGGGTTGATTGAGACAGTTCGAGCGAAGGCGGCGATTGGCCTGCATGTGATGATTCGACCGCGCGGCGGTGATTTTTGCTATTCGGCCGAAGAACTCGAAACGATGCGCCGCGATGTCGCTTTCGCCCAGCGGCTAGGGGCGGACGGCGTTGTCTTCGGTGTCCTCCACCGCGACGGTACCGTCGATGTGAAACGCACTCGCGAACTAGTCGAACTGGCGCGGCCGCTTAGAGTTACTTTCCATCGCGCGTTTGACCTGTCGGCCGATCTTTTTCGCGCGCTCGAAGACGTGTGCGAAACTGGGGCGGATCGGATACTCACTTCTGGCGGCAAGCAAGCCGCCCTTGAGACGATTCCGGAGATTTCATCGCTCGTGAAGGCTGCGGGACGCCGAATTTCGATCATGGCGTGCGGCGGTATTCGAGCAGGCAATGCCGCAACGATTATCGAGCAAACCGGCGCAAAAGAGATACATGTGGGATTGAGTCGCTCCGTGCCGAGGGGTGCGGTCTATAAGAATCCGCTGGTTTCTCTTGGTACCAATTCCGGAAATCCGGATCAGCGTTTTCAAGTGTACGAGGAAGACGTTAGAGATTTACATCGCGCGACGGCGACGGTCAAAGTTTGATCGGTTCGAACCTTAACGGGGAAGGGTTGGAATCTTCCGTTATCATCGGCGTCATCTCAGACACTCATGGCTTGCTTCGGCCGGAAGCAGTCGAAGCCCTGCGCGGGTCTGACCATATCATTCACGCGGGAGATGTAGGCTCGCCGGACGTTCTGGACGAGCTTTCGGCTATTGCATGTGTGACCGCCGTGCGCGGTAATGTGGATAAGGGTAAATTGGCAAGCAAGCTGCCGGAAACTGCGGTGCTTGAACTGGGAGGTGTTTCCATCTATGTCTTGCACGATCAGTCTCAGCTGGATCTCAAACCCAAAGCCGCTGGATTCTCCGCGGTAGTAAGCGGACATAGTCATGTACCCAAACAAGAGATGCGCAATGGAGTGCTCTACTTCAACCCCGGCAGCGCGGGTCCGCGGCGATTCAAATTGCCGGTGAGTGTAGGAAAGCTTGTCGTTGAAAGCGGCACCGTGCGCGGGGAACTTCTGGAACTGGCAGTGAGCCGACCCTGAGTCTCGCAGCAGGATTGTTACAATCGCACAGCGATGTCGCTCGAATTCACACTGGAGACGCGGGTCGGCGCAGCGCGCGCTGGCCAGTTGATCACGCCGCACGGCGAGATCGAGACGCCGGTGTTCATGCCTGTGGGCACAGGCGGGACCGTCAAGGCCGTGCCGCAAGAGGTTCTCGAAGAACTTGGCGTCCAAATTCTTCTCGGCAATACTTATCACCTCTACTTGCGTCCTGGGGTCGAAACCATTCGCCGGTTCGGTGGGCTGCATGGCTTCATGTCCTGGCCACGAGCCATCCTCACTGATTCCGGAGGCTTTCAGGTCTTCAGCTTGAATGAGTTGCGCAAGGTCAACGAGGAGGGCGTGACTTTTCGGTCGCACCTGGACGGCTCGTCCCACTTCTTTAGCCCGGAGAACTCGATGGCCGCGCAGATCGGAATCGGGGCTGACATCATTATGGCCTTCGATGAGTGCACGGAGTATCCGGCGGATCGCGCTCGCACGCAGGCATCGATGGAATTGACTTTGCGCTGGGCGGAGCGGAGTAAGAAATATTTTGACGAACATACGCGTGAAGTACCGTGGAAAAGCCGTCAGCCTTCAGCCGTCAGCCCTCAGCCAAACCAGATTCCTCGCTTCGCGAGGAATGACAAGTTGGATGAGAGTTCGACTCAGTCACTTTTTGGCATCGTGCAGGGTGGCATGGACCTCGACCTTCGAAAAGAATCCGCCGAGCGCACGGTCGAAATTGGCTTTCCTGGCTACGCTATTGGCGGTCTGAGCGTCGGCGAACCTCGCGAGCGCACGCGCGAAGTTGTCGAAGAGACTCTCCGATATCTGCCTGCCGATAAGCCGCGCTATCTCATGGGAGTGGGCACCCCTGAAGAAATTGTGCAGTACGCCAATCTCGGAGTCGATATGATGGATTGCGTGCTTCCTACCCGGGCGGCGCGCCACGGATTGTTGTTCACATCGGAGGGAAAAATCTCCATCAAACAGGCCCGCTACGCGCAGGATTCAGGTCCGCTCGATCCCAACTGTGACTGTCGCGTCTGCCGGCGCTATTCTCGCGCCTATTTACGGCATCTTTATGCTTCTAATGAAGTTCTCGCGCAGGTCCTGAATACCATCCACAACCTGAGTTTCTACCTTGACACTATGCGGCGGGTGCGTCATTCTATTTCACTTGGGGAAGAGTCCCGTTTTCTTTCTAGCGTTTGGTCCCGGCCGAAGCCGTGACCTTGCTGGACAGACCTTCCCGAAGTCAACCCTGAGCAGTCGATGATCCGGCCGGAATCGGCAGCACTCCCGTCGTGAAAATGACAGGGCCTTGGTGATGCAGGCGCGGGCGGTAGTACGTGGATAGCGCGCAAAAGTGCGCCGCAGGCGACTCAGCGACTAAAAGAACATGCGACTCTTGTTGGCAATGCAGGCTGGTGGCGGGATGGGGTGGCTGAGCGTAGCCCCTCTAATTTTCATTTTCGCCATTTTCTATTTTTTGCTGATTCTTCCCCAGCAGCGCCGCCAGAAAAAATGGACTGCCATGCTGGATTCGCTAAAAACTGGAGACAAAGTCACGACCAGCGGCGGCTTGCGGGGAACCATCATGGCGCTGAAAGATGATTCGGTTCACCTGCGTGTTCCCCCGAACAATATTGTCGTGGAAGTAACCAAGGCCTCCGTGACTCAAGTTACGACTGCGGAGGAAGAAGTTAAGAATAAGTAGTCGCTTCGCAACCCAATTTTGGATTTCGTATTTATGAATAAGAATCTTACCTGGCAGCTTGTCGTCATCCTGGTAGTCCTGCTCGTTTTCCTGTTTGGAATTTTTGGCATTCCACAGAGCTTCTCAGGCAACGGCTTGCTCGCCGCCATGACCAACCGTATTCACCTTGGCCTGGATTTGCGCGGTGGAACGCACCTGATCCTGCAGGTGCAGGTGAACGATGCCATCAATGTGGACTCCGACAACGCCGTGGAGGTGCTAAAGGAGCAGCTCAACAAGCGCAAGATTGCCTTTGGCGAAATCTCGAAGCCCGATCCGACGAACAATCCCGACCGGGTTGTCATAAAAGGGGTTTCGGTGGATTCTCGCAAAGACCTGCTCGACATCGCGAACGAGCGCTTGCCGGAGTACAACCTCAACTCGAGCGCGGATAATTCCTGGACGCTGACGATGAAGCCGCAGACGCTGACCGAATTGAAGAATAAGGCGGTTACGCAGGCCATCGAAACCATCCGCAATCGTATCGACTCTTTGGGGGTGAGTGAGCCCACGATTCAGGAACACGGACTTGGCCAATATCAGATTCTGGTGCAGTTGCCCGGCGTCGACGATCCCGGCCGTGTCAAGGACATCATGCAGTCCACCGCCATGCTGGAGATCAAAGAGGTCGTAGGCGGGCCGTATCCGAGCGAAGATGCAGCGCGGCAAGATAAAGGCGGCGTTCTTCCGCCTGATGCGATTCTTATGCAAGGCCACGCCGCTCCCGGAGCGCCGGCTGACGAGCAATCGTGGTATTTGCTGTCGCGCGTTTCGGCGGTGCGCGGAAAAGACTTGCGCGACGCGCAGCCCAGCACAGATCAGAACGGCCAGCCCAATGTTCGCTTCCAGCTCACGGGCGAGGGCGGCCAGCGTTTCTACAACTTCACTTCGGCGCACGTCGGCGATCGACTCGCGGTGGTCCTGGACAACAGAGTTCAAGAGGTCGCGAACATTAAAGAGGCCATCCGCGACCAGGGCGAGATCAGCGGCGGCAGCATGAGTCAGCAGGCCGCTAAGGATCTCTCGATGATCTTGCGCTCGGGCGCGCTGCCCGCGGGCATCAAGTACCTGGAAGAGCGGACCGTTGGACCCTCGCTTGGCTCGGACTCGATTCGCGCCGGAGTTCGCGCCGCCATTGTCGGCATGCTCGCGGTGCTGATCTTCATGCTGATTTACTATCGCGCGGCCGGCATTAATGCGGACGTCGCGCTTTTGCTGAACCTGATCATTCTGCTCGGATTCATGGGTTATTTCGAAGCGGTCCTGACTTTGCCGGGAATTGCGGGTGTGATTCTCACCGTCGGTATGGGCGTGGACTCGAATGTGCTGATTTTCGAGCGCATTCGAGAAGAGTTAAGAAATGGCAAGACGCCGCCGTCCGCGGTGGATCAGGGTTTCAGCCATGCCTGGATCACGATTGTTGACACTCACGTCACGACGATCGTTTCCGCGGCAATTCTCTTCCTGTTCGGAACCGGGCCCGTGAAAGGTTTTGCAGTTACGCTGACCTTCGGTCTTCTCGCGAATTTGTTTACGGCAGTTTTTGTTTCGCGCGTGATTTTCGACTGGGTTTTGAGCCGGAAGCAGCGCGGCGAAGCGCTCAGCATTTAAGTAAAACAGGTTTCAAAGTTTCAAAAGTTGCAAGGTTTCAAAGCGTGACTGACGTAAGTTGAGACCCCGAAACCCCGAAACCATGAAGACTTTGAAACCTTGAAACCTTGAAACATGGGAGTTCGTCTTGGAGTTCTTTCGCAATACCAACATCGATTTTCTCGGCAAGAAGTGGTACTTTCTCGCCTTTTCGCTCGTTTTCAGCGTAGCTGGTATTCTTTCCATGCTGTTCTGGCATGGCATCCCGTATGGCGTCGATTTCCGCGGCGGGACGCTGGTTTACGTCAAGTTCTCGCATACGCCGGACGACAATGCTCTGCGAGCCGCGATGGATCGCGCTGGCCTGCACAATGCCAAGCTCCAGCGTTATGACGTGCCTTCGAACAACGAAGAGTTGATCGACCTCGATGTGCAGGAAACCAGCGAACAGGCACTCGACAACGGCAAGTTGAAGATCATCAACGCGCTGGAAACCAACGCTCCCGCTGGCAAGCAGGATCTAAACAACTCCAGCTCTTTGGCCATAAAGAACTATTTGATGGACAAAGACCCGATGCGCCTGGGCTCCGACGCCGAGCAGAAATATGCTCAGCAGGCGCAGGCAATCGTTGACGCCCGCGACAAAGGCCAGGGCGGCGTTCTGACTTCATTCGATCAACTGAAAGGTTCGGTCGATCCAGCGGTAGTGGCTTCGCTTTCGGACGGATTCTTCCTCTCGGATTTCAGCGTGCGTAATGTCGAGATCGTCGGGCCACAGGTCGGCGCTCAATTGCGCCGACAGGCGCTTCTGGCGACAGCATACTCGTTGGCGGGAATGTTGGTTTATCTGGGTTTCCGTTTCGAGTGGATCTACGGCGTGGCCGCCGTGGTCACGGTATTTCACGACACGCTTATCACCGTCGGCGCGTTCTCCCTGCTCAACAAAGACATCTCCCTTACCGTAATCGCCGCGATTCTGACCCTGATTGGTTACTCTAATAACGACACGATCGTGGTATTTGACCGCATCCGGGAAAACATTAAGCTGATGCGGCGTGAGAAGCTGGCGGACATCGTCAACCGGAGCATCAATCAGACCTTAAGCAGAACCATCTTGACAGCGGGGCTGACCTTCCTTACAGTTCTTGCACTCTATTTGTTCGGTGGCGAAGTGCTGCGTGGGTTCAGCCTGGCACTGGTCATCGGCATCCTGATCGGCACGTATTCGTCGATCGCCATTGCGGCCCCCATTCTGGTGGCTTACCAGGATTGGCGGATCAGCAAGGGCAAGCGGCCCATGGCTATGCCCGTCCGGGCCAAGTAAAGGCCAGTATTGGCGTTGCCGTCTGTTTCGTGTTATGGCTTTGTTGTGACAGTGTTAATGTCTGGTTCGGCGTTCGTAACCTGCCTGACAGCGCTGTTCGAATTTGGGAGCAAAGGGGTGTTCGTCGGTGTCTAAGTCTACGTAGGCTCTGAGTAGGGGAGAAAATCTATGTTTGAAGATAGCCTTCTGGAATCCGGTGGCAGGCTGAAGACGAAGCGGGGACGGACCACGACCTTCGCGATCATTCTGGAGATCGGATTGATCGGTATCATGGTTCTAATGCCTCTAATCTTCACCGAGGCCCTGCCAAAGCAGCAATTGATGACTTTCCTTGTGGCGCCTCCTCCGCCGCCTCCTCCGCCACCGCCCGCCGCAGCACCAGTAAAAATCGTGCATCAGATTCAAACCGATATCGTGAACGGCGCTCTGCGCACCCCCACCAAGATCCCCCAAAAAGTCCAGATGATTAAGGAAGACGAGGCCCCTCCGGCAATGGCATCGGCTGGGGTGGTTGGCGGCGTCCCGGGAGGCATTCCCGGCGGTCAGATGGGCGGGGTAATTGGTGGCATTATCAGCTCTACGCCCGTCGCTGTGCCGAAAGTTGCGGCTCCGCAGCGCGTTCGCGTGTCCGCCGGCGTTACTTCTGGACTTCTGGTCCGCAAAGTTAATCCTGTCTATCCGCCGCTGGCGCGGCAGGCCCGCATTTCGGGAACGGTTGTCCTGCGAGCTGTGATCAGCAAAGATGGCTCCATCGAAAACCTTGCGCTGGTCAGCGGACATCCAATGCTGGCCCCAGCGGCAATCGACGCCGTGAAACAGTGGAAGTACAAGCCATACTTGCTCAATGGAGAGCCGGTTGAAGTGGATACCGAGGTACAGGTAAACTTCACGCTCGCCGGAGGCTAGACCCGGAGCGTGATAGGGCGATTAGCAGCATTGTGGTAGAAGGTATTGTTCTTACGGCCTTCCCCTCCCACCTTTAACCGTGGCCGGGAGAGACCTTTTGTCCGGCGCTCTCTTTGCGTCCTGAATGATTGAGCGCCAGGATTGTGAAGTGGTGAAACGATTTGTGCCCGCCGAGGAAATCTCTGCGCGCGTTAAGTTTGTTCGCCATGATCCAGACAGCGCTCTTTAATTTCGCATCAAAGTCTAATGGAAGTACCGAGGAGGAAGTAACTCATGGTAGCTCACTTTGCAGCAGCAACTTTCAGTCATGTTCCTAGGATGGCCGCCTGGATTGTGCAGGAGGGTGGCGCAGTGGGATGGGATCCGATTTCGCTATGGAAGCAGATGGGAATCATCGCGAAGGCCGTGGTCGTCATCCTGTTCATTATGTCGGGCTGGTCAATCGGCGTTATGATCGACCGCGCCATGGCGTACAACGCCGCCCGCAAACAGTCTCGCGCCTTTGCTCCGGCGGTTGCCGGCGCGCTGCGCGATGGCCGCATCGATGAGGCCATCAAGGTTGCCGAGCGCAACAAGAAGAGCCATCTGGCCAAGGTTGTGACCGCTGGCTTGATGGAGTTCAAGGCCCACCAGGATAGCCCGGGGGCGATCCCCGGCGAAACCATTGAAGCCTCCAAGCGCGCTCTGGAGCGTACGGAAGCGATTGTCCACGCCGAGTTGAAGCGCGGATTGGGCGGTCTGGCCACGATCGGCTCGACAGCTCCGTTCGTCGGACTGTTCGGAACGGTGATGGGCATTCTGAACGCCTTCAAAGGCATTTCCGAGCAGAAGGCAACCGGTCTGGGCGCCGTCGCAGGCGGCATTTCGGAAGCGCTGGTAACCACGGCTTTCGGTCTACTGGTCGCGATCCCGGCCGTCATGATGTTTAACTACCTCACCGGTCGCGTTGAGGCGTTCGATGTGGAGATGGACAACTCGTCGAGCGAACTGATCGATTACTTCCTGAAGCGGCGCGACGTTGCCGCTCGCAGGTAGCTAGCGCCGGCCTCTGGCCGGCACGAGCCGCCGAATCGGCGAAGCTACCCTGCCGTGAGTTACTAGTCCGGCGCTGGACGATATTCCGGCGCCGGTCCTCCTACCTCGGCAGAATTTGGAAGTACTGGAGATTTAGCTTATGTCATTAGCAAAACGAAACGAAGGCGCCAAGGTCAACTCTGACATCAACGTGACCCCGATGGTGGACGTGATGCTGGTGCTGCTGATTATCTTCATGGTCATCACGCCCATGTTGCAAAAGGGCATCAGCGTGGATATGGCGAAGGTCAACAATCCCACGCCGATGGCGGATGCCGATAAAGAGGACGCCCTGCTGGTTTCAGTCATGAAAAACGGCGACGTGTTTTTCGGCGCCGATAAGACTACGGTAGACAGCCTGGGCAGCAAAGTGAAAGATCGGCTTACCAACCGTACCGATAAGCGCGTTTACGTCAAAGCCGATGCTCGCGCCAAGTTCGGCAATGTGGTCCAAGTGGTGGACGCCGTACGCTCTGCCGGGGTGGATGATCTCGGCTTACTGACCGAACAGAGAAAGACTACTCCAAACGCTCCGCCTACCACGCCGGCACCCGGACAGTGATTTAGGCGACGCGGATGTAAGTGATGTAACAGGAGAACGATTATGAGTATGTCCATGGGTTCGGGCGGGGGGCAAAGCGCGAACATTAACGTCACCCCGCTCATTGACGTGCTACTGGTGCTGCTGATCATCTTCATGGTAATCACGCCGCTGACGCCGAAAGGTCTGGATGCGCTGGTTCCGCAGCCGCCTCCGCCGAACGCGCCCAAAAATAACACGCCCGACCGCACCATCGTGGTTCAGTTGATCGACCGCGGTGCCAACCAGGAACCCGGATTGAAGATCAATCAGGAAGACGCTACCTGGGATAATCTGCAAGGCCGTCTCGCCGACATTTACAAAACCCGCGCCGAGAAAGTGATGTTTGTGAAGGGAGACGATCCGATCCCGTTCGCCGATGTCGCCAACGTGATCGATATCGCGCACGCTGCGGGCGTGGATAAAGTGGGCCTGATTACTGCCAAAATCGAAGCCGGCGGCTAAACGCTGTTCCGCGTTTTGATGTAGTGCCCGGAAACAAGGTTCGCGCACGGGGGCTGGCGCTCCCGTGCCGCGTCTGCCAAGGAACGCTCAACCCGCGCTTGTCAAACTGTTGTCTCTGGGCCTAGGATGCTCTGTGGCAAGGGAGACTTATACCGCAATGAATAAATCCATTCGTCTGCTGATGCTGGCGGCGGTGTTGCCGGCGATCATAGCTACCGTGGGTTGCAGCAAGCTGCGCGCCCGCGACCAGCTCAACAAAGGCGTTACCGCCTTTAAGAATGCCAAGTTCGAAGAGGCAATCGATCATTTCCAACAGAGCGCCGCGCTCGACCCCAACCTGATCAATGCGAAGATGTATTTGGCCGCGGCCCTAGGCCAGCAATACATACCCGGCGTCGACAGTCCCGATAACGTCAAAATGGCGGAGCAGGCTATTGAGCAATATCAGCGCGTGCTGGATATGAACGCGCCGCGTGATCAGAAAGAGAATGCCGCCAAGAGCATCGCGTCGCTTTACTACAACATGAAGAAGTTCGACGACGCCAAGAAATACAACCGCATGGTCTCCGATATCGACCCCAACGATCCTGATCCCTACTACTCGATTGGCGTCATCGACTGGGCTACCTGCTACCAGCCGCGCATGGAAGAGCGCGCGAAACTCGGCTTGAAGCCCGAGGAGAACCTTAATCCGAAAAATAAGGATCAGAAGAAGGTTTGCGAAGAACTGAAGACCAAGAATCTGCCGTTTATTACGGAAGGTATCGAGAATCTGAACAAAGCGATTCAGCTTCGTCCGGATTATGACGATGCCATGGCGTATCTGAATCTGATGTACCGCGAGAAAGCCGATGTGGAATGCGACGATCTCGCCGCACGGCAGGAGGACCTGAAAACGGCCGACGGCTGGGTGGATAAGACTCTAGCCACCAAGAAGGCGAAAGCCGAGAAGCAGCCGGGTCAGCAGGGCGGCATTACGATGGATCAGCCGAAATAGGTCGGCATTATTGGAAGTGAAGGGCCTCTTCGCAGTGATGCGCAAGAGGCTTTTGTATTAGCCGAAAGCCCTCCACAATGTTTGCTCGCCGCTACGGGCTAGTATGGAGGCTGGTGTAGAGCCTGACCTCCACTTGAGTGAACTGTTGGCGATCAACCAGCGCATAAGAATTCCCCAGCGTCTGATCGAGCATCAGAGTAGTGGCATCGGGATTGCCCGGCAGGCCATTGCTCATCAGCACCAGCCAAAGCCGGGAATAGCGTTTGCTTGTCGAGTCCGCCAGGTCGCTAGCGGGTTTACCGGAGAAGTCGCGATAGTCCAAGCGCTCCCCGTGACGCGGGTAAACAATCGTCGGGCGTTCAGCGGACGATTCCGATGTCGCGTTTCTAATCGACTTGAAAAATTCATAGGGCACCCGCGCCTCGGCAATGTGAAACATGATGGCATCCCCTGCCTGCGCGTGGTCGAGCACATAATACGTAGCGGCCTGGGAGTCGTCGCGTTCGAGATCAAAATCGTGATGGTAGTAAGAAAATGTCCCTTGCAGGGAAAGCGCAAGGATGGCCACGAGACTGAGAGCGAGGATCCAGCGATTGTGGACTTTTGCTATCCCCGCCGCGGCTAGTATTGCGAAAGCTGGCAGGCAGAAGATGAAATAACGTCCCAGAAAAAGTGGCCGGGCGAGCGAAAGCAGCAGTACCAGAATTACCGGAAAAATCAGCCAGAGACTCAGGAAGCGAAGCCGCCAGGCTAGCCAGTCTAATTCGGCCTCCGACAGTTCGCCCGTAGGTTTTCGTGGCAGAACCGCATACGCGCAAGCCGTCACGAAGAGTAAAAGCAGAAGAAGTCCGTCGTTGCCCGCAAGATGTTCGGCAAACTCCAGCAGGTCATGCGGCTCGGGCCGGTGAATCCAACGGATCGGTCCGGCTCCAGTCTTGGCCACGAAAATAATCAGAGGCAGGGTCGCGATGCCGATCCAAATCCACGCTTGGAGCTGAGCGCGGGCGCGAAGATCTATTTGATTTCGTCCCCACTTCTGTACCGACAACCATTGCGCCGCCAGCAGTAATAGCGCGTAGAGGTGAGCATAAACGGCCAGCACGCTGAACAAGACGTATAAGAGGCGGTTGCGGCGCGAGGGCTTGTGCGCGGTCGCGACGAAGAACCCGCTCGACAGTGTCGCCAGCAACACGAACAGCGAATAGCTGCGTGCCTCCTGCGCGTAACGAATGTGGTAGGCGTTGACGCTCATCAGCGCCACCGCCAGCAGAGCCACGCGCCGGTCGTAGAGTTTTCCGGCTAGCCAGAAAATTGCCGGCAAGGTGGCGAGCGAAAAGATGACTGACAGGCTGCGAATGAAAAATGGACTCGAATCAAAATGCAACCATCCCCGCAGCAGCAGATAATACAGCGACATATTGGCTTCGCGCCGCCACAGCAGCATCGCGAAGTCAGACCAGCCGAGCCGGGCCACTTCCACGCTAAAGTACTCATCAAACCAGAAACGCTTTCGAACGAGAAACGAGAATCGCAACACCGCGGCCCCGGCCATCAGCGCACAGAGAATCAGCGAAGAGGCACGCGTCCAGCACGGACGGTTGACGGGGGCTACGCTGTCGGAAGTGGTCAAAAGACGCATTGGAAGTTGAAGAAGTATGCGGAATCCAGATGATACTATGCTAAGAATGACCCACAATTCGGTGGGTTTCCATAGGGTTGATTGGCGAATGGGAACTGTGGCAGAAATTTCGCCGCATCGTGACGCGGCCGCAATGCTGGAGAACAAACAGTCGGCCGGATGTGTGTCCGTAATCGTTCCGGTTTATAACGAAGCCGCGCACGTAGAAGAACTGCTGCAAGCCATTCTCGCTTCGCCGGTTAAGAAAGAAGTTATCGTCGTGGACGATGGCTCCACTGACGGTACCCGCGAAAAGCTCCAATCCATGCCGCTCGCCGACGACGTTACGGTGATCTTCCACGAGAAAAACTGCGGCAAGGGAGCGGCAATCCGCACCGCGCTGGAATACGCGCGCGGCGAATACATCCTGATTCAGGATTCGGACCTCGAATACGATCCGCAGGACTATCCGGCGCTGCTGTTGCCTTTGGAACTGCGGCAAGCCAACGTAGTCTACGGTGTGCGGCCAGACCGGCCGGAACGCGGATTGCGGTTCTTTCTTGGCGCCAAGCTTTTGACCCATCTCACGAATCTTCTTTACCGTGCTGGGATTCACGATGAAGCAACCTGCTACAAGGTTTTCCGGCGATCGGTGATCTCGCAAATTCGTCTCGAGTGTCACCGTTTTGAGTTCTGTCCGGAAGTAACGGCGAAGCTTTGCCGGATGGGAGAGAAGATTGCCGAAGTGCCAGTGCGCTACCAGCCGCGTTCAGCGGGGGAAGGCAAGAAAATCCGGCATTCCGATGGCTGGCTGGCAATCTGGACGCTTTTGCGTCATCGATTCAGCCGTCGAAACACTTGGACGGATCGACTTGTAGATCGAGTCAGACTGCAACGTCCCTTTCCGGTCAGTTTTGTTCGTTTGCCCGAAGGGTGACGCTCTGTCTTTTTACGCTATCGTTTAATCGACTTCTTGCGCCTGATAAACTTCCGCTGGATGGATAAGCCTTCTCTCCCACTAATCCCTAAGTTCGTAGTTCAACTGGTCATCCTATCGTTCCCACTACAAGTGGCGATGATCGGCCTGCTGCACCAATATCGCACGCGACCGATCGAAGATCATTTTGCTTTCGGCTGGGAAATGGGACGCGTCGCTCGTTCGATCGCGCTAGGACAAGGCTTCAGCAATCCTTACGATGCGAATACCGGCCCTACGGCGTGGGAGCCACCGCTTTATCCGTATCTCATGGCGGGAGTTTTTAAGCTATTCGGGGTTTACACTTACGCTTCCGCGTGGGCGCTGCTGACGATTAATAGCCTCTTCGCTTCTCTTACCACGATTCCACTTTTTCTAATCGCGCTGCGCACGTTCGATGAGCGCGTGGCTCGGTGGTCCGCGTATGGATGGGCACTGAATCCTTACATTTGGTACTGGTCGATTCATTGGATTTGGGATACCACGCTGACCCCGCTTCTGCTAACGCTGATTTTTCTAATCGCGCTGGAACTGGAGGAGTGGCGCGGATTCTGGGGTTGGGCGATCTTTGGAATTCTATGGGGCGTGGGGGCGCTGGCCAACCCTTCAATGCTTGCATTCCTGCCATTCTGCGGTTTGTGGATATGGCGGCAGAGGTTCAAAAATGGCCTGCCTGCGTTGACTGGCGTCGCGTTGTCTTCAGTAGTTTTCTTTCTGGTGCTTTCGCCGTGGCTGATCCGCAACTACGAGGTATTCGGACGGTTCGTTTTCATACGCGATGACTTCGGGCTGCAATTCCGGCTGGGGAATTCGAAGGGCGCGGAGGGAATGCTGATGGCTTATCTTCAGCCAAATCTCAACACACTGGAGTTGGAAAAGTTTCAGCGCATGGGTGAGTTGGCGTACGGGGCGGAATGCAAACGATTGGCATTCGGCTGGATCCGGGAAAATCCGCGGCAGTTCGCCATCGTCAGCCTAAGGAGATTTTTTTACTATTGGAACGGCGTGCCCAAGCCCACCGACAGCGTTGCGCTGTGGGACTTCCGTAATTCGCTTTTCCTGGCGTGGTCCGTGCTGGGAATCTGGGGCGCGGGACGAGCAGTACGGCAGAAGGTGCGCGGGGCATGGCTTTTCGCGGGGCTGCTGCTGACCTACCCGACGACCTACTACTTTGTTTTTCCTCACGCTCGCTATCGGCACCCGATTGAGCCTGAGTTGACCATCCTCGCCGTGTTTTTGCTGCTGCAAGCGTCCGAGCTGTCGCGCCGGCGAATTGGGGCTAGTGTTACCTGAATCACCGCGCTGGAATCGAATCTCCTGTAGAATTCTCGGTTCGCTAAGCTGCATTCCATGTTCAAGAAGATCCTCATCGCCAATCGCGGCGAGATTGCAGTACGCGTGCTGCGCGCCTGCCACGAAATGGGAATCGCCGCGGTCGTGGTTTACTCCGACGTAGACCGCGCCGCGCTTCATGTGCGCAAGGCCGACGAAGCGTATCCCATCGGTCCCGCGGCAGCCTCAGAATCGTATCTCAACATTGGAAAGATTCTCGACGTAGCGCAGCGCTCGGGCGCAGACGCCATCCATCCCGGTTACGGTTTTCTCTCCGAGAATGCGAAGTTCGCGCAAGCGTGCGCCGATGCCGGAATCAAGTTTATCGGGCCTACGGCGGCCTCCATGGAAGCGATGGGATCGAAAACCCGCGCGCGGCAAGCCATGGAGAAAGCAAACATCCCCTTCGTACCCGGTACATCGCGCGGGGTGGAGTCATCCGAGCAGGCAGAGCAAATCGCCGAGAAAATTGGCTATCCGATTATGTTGAAAGCCGCTGCTGGCGGGGGCGGCAAAGGCATGAGGCTGGTGCATGCGGCCGATCAGCTGAAGTCTTCTTTAGAAGCCGCCCGCAGCGAGGCGGAACGTTCTTTCGGTGACAGCGAGGTCTATATCGAAAAGGCGATTGTGAATCCCCGCCACATCGAGATGCAGGTCCTGGCCGACGAGCACGGCAACACAGTCTACCTTGGCGAAAGAGAATGTTCTTTGCAACGCCGCCATCAAAAAGTACTGGAAGAAGCGCCTTCGCCGATTGTTGACGCCGATATGCGGCGGCGGATGGGCGAGGTCGCGGTGCGCGTGGCGCAGGCTGCGAACTACACGAACGCTGGCACGGTGGAATTCCTCGTCGACCAGCAGAAAAATTTCTATTTTCTTGAGATGAATACAAGACTGCAGGTCGAGCATCCGGTGACCGAACTCATTACTGGACTGGACCTGGTCCATTTGCAGATTCGCATTGCAGCCGGTGAACAACTCCCATTCACGCAAGGTGATGTTCGAATCCGCGGCCATGCCATCGAGTGCCGCATCTATGCGGAAGACCCGGATAACAATTATTTCCCAAGTCCGGGCAAAATCACGCTGCTCCTTGCGCCTTCAGGGCCGGGCATCCGGCGCGACAGCGGCATGTATGAAGGCTGGAATGTGCCGATTGATTACGACCCGCTGCTGGCGAAGTTAATTGGATACGGCACCGACCGGGAGCAAGCTATTGCACGGCTTTCCAGGGCGCTTAACGAATATTTTGTCGGCGGCATCAAGACGAACATTTCGTTATTCCGGCGGATTTTGCGAGACGAAAACTTTCATGCGGCCAGGCTGGATACGGGATTTCTGGATCGCATGTTGAAGCAACCGGAAGACAAAGCTGGCGATGAAGAATCGGCGGAGCTCGCCGCGATCGCCGCAGGATTATTCGTAGTACTCGGTTCCACAGCCCAGGCAGTCAGTAGAAATTCGGATGGCAGCAGTCGGGGCTCGGCCGACAACGCAGAATCAAATTGGAAGAGCGCGAGTCGACAAGAAGCTTTGCGTTGATTGAAGCCGTCTCTGTATGACTTATGCGCAAGCTGCAAAGTGGTACGGTTCATATGCTCTACGACGTAACCATCGACGGCAAGAACTACCGGCTCGAGTTGAACCACGCCGAAGGACGTTGGCTCTGCCGCCTCGACGGGCAAGAGGTAGAGGTCGACGCTGTTCTCGCCCGTCCGGATGTGCTCTCGCTTCGCATCGGCAACAGGGCTTATGAGATTAAATCCGAGCACGTGGCGAACGATTTGCATCTTTGGGTAGGCAGTACGCGCTTCGCCGCTGAAGTTCGCGATCCTCGATCGCTGCGGAGCCGCAGCCGTGCCGCGGATGAGCACGGCCCACGTAAAATTATCGCGCCCATGCCGGGGAAGGTGGTGCGATTGCTCGTCCGCGATGGCGACCCAGTGGAAGCGGGCGCAGGTGTGGTTGTAGTAGAGGCGATGAAGATGCAGAACGAAATCAAATCGCCGAAAAAGGGGACGGTCCAAAGAATACTGGTCAGCGCGGGCTCGGCTGTGAATGCAGGCGACGTGCTGGCGATCATCGAATGATTCGAGTCCGCGCGGGCAGCCCAGTGAGCCGCGCTTACTTCGTCAAACCGTTGCTATCCAGAATTTTCTTCGCGTAATAATTCTCGACTTTGGCGGAATCCCGCAGCACTTCGTAGTAAGCGGCTTTCAACAACTGCTCCCGCCGGTCGTGCAGTTGTGAGCGAATGGCCTGCTGCACGCGCGGATCGGAGAGATCGCGCTGTCCCGCCGGCTCCTTCGATACCAGCTTCACAATGCGAAATCCCACCGCTTGTTTGTTCGCGGGGTTGGAGACCGTAATGATCGGGCTGTACTGTCCCGGCTTCAACTTCATGACGGTGTCGCGCGTTACCAGATCGGTGTTGCGTAGCGAAGATTCGGGAACCGTGCCCAGATCGCCGCCGTTTCCAGAAGTCTCCGGATCCTCGGAATAATTCATGGCCAGCGTGGCGAAGTCGTCTCCACTATCCAGCCGGTTGGAAATCATCTGAATCTTCTTGCGGGCGTCACCTTCATTCTGGGCTTTATTGTTCTGGTTATGAACCTGCGGATTGGGCACTGGGGTTACGAAAATTTGTGCCAGATGGTACTGCGGCTCGATCAGATTAAATTCGGATTTGTGAGCGGAGAAATAGTCGTTGATGTCCTGATCGGTCACATTGATTTTGGACGACACTTCCTTGTTCATCACTTTATCCACTGTGATCGAGCGGCGGATATCGCGCTTGAAATCCTCCAGGCTGATCTTTTTTTCTTTTAGCCGTGCATCGAACTCTTCCTGGGTGTAGGGCGACTTGATCTCGTTGAGCTTGCGGTCAACTTCCTCTTCGGTGGCTAACAGGCCGAGCTTCTCGGCGCGGCGCATCACCATTTCGTCGTCGATCAATTGGCGAAGAATATTCAGGCGGAGAATGGTGGCTTGTTCGCCAACCGGCGCTTGCTGCGCGCTGGCCACCTGGTTCTCGTAGTACTTGTCGACATCGGAGCGGAAGATTTTGCGGCCATCCACGGTGGCCATTACGTCGCCGCTTACCTGCGATTTGCAACCCAGCAGCGTTCCGAGCGAAGTTGTCGCGGCTATCAGCGCTACCAGACGCGCCAATTCCAGAGTTTTTTTCAAGAGTATCTCTCCCAGGACGAACCACACCGCATATTAGACTGATTGCCCGCTGAAATCATCTGGCGGCCGGTGCATTGGATGCAGCCGCGTGATCGGGTACGGGCAAGTTGGCATCCTTCAGGGCGCGATCAAGGGCCGCTCGCAACTCGCTCGGAGGCACCGCGCCATCAACCTTTTCTCCGTTCACGAATAGCGTGGGTGTGGCTTCCACGCCAATCCCTTCCGCCTCTTTCATCGACGCCTTTACCGCGCTGTCGTCCTGCGCCTTCACGCAGGACTGCAACTTTACCACATCAAGATTGTGCTTTTGGCCTTGCAAAATGGTCAGCCGGTCGAGTGCGTCGAAGCGCGCCGCGGGTGTTTTCTCGTTGCTCACTTCGTGCTGGTTAGCGTGAATGTAGTCGGCAAAGTCCCAGTAAGCGTCGCCATTCTGCGCGGCCAGGCAATTTGCATCTACAGCGGCGTGCGTGGCCCAGGGATGAATCTCGACCAACGGATAATCTTTATAGACGAACGTGATCCGGTCGCCGTACTCCTTCAGAATTTCGGGAAACAGCTCCTGATGCATGCGCGAGCAGAACGGGCATTCGAAGTCGTCGAAGTTGACCACCACCACTTTAGAATTCTTCGCGCCGCGCGTAGGCCGTCCGTTGACGTTGATCTTGCTCATCGTGTCCGCGTAGGGATCTTTGTTCAGGTCCAACTTGGTCAAACGCATCATCGTAGAACGATCTTTGGAGATCACGAATGTAAGATCTTGTTTCCGCTCTCCGCCATCTACGGTGACAATCACCGAATCGTAATTAGGGAAATCAGCGCTGGGTGAAATGGTTCCCACTATTACTTTGAATTCCGGCGGAACCTTATAAGTAGCACGCACCTGCCGCTCGATTTTATGCGCCAATTCTGGGGAAACGGATTCGGCCGCACAGCCAAGGCAGATAATAAGCAGGAGAAGAAAAGCTCGTCGAATTA
>JBEKBW010000021.1:0-48137 GCA_050015215.1 Candidatus Sulfotelmatobacter sp. | reverse complement strand
CTCTGGATTGTGAGATGAATCCTTGACTTCGACGGCCAGCCCCATGAGATCGGTTTGAAAGTGCCCGGTCTTGTTGATCGAGCCTTTGCTCTGCGCGGCGCGCTCGTCGATCACAAACATAGTCTGCTCGGGCCATTTGCCAGAGCCTAGAAATTGCTCGTAGGCCCAGCGCTGCACAAAAACGTTGGTGAACATTTCGTGGCCTGCCGTCGCGCTGTAGTTCATGCCGAAACCGGCGGAGAGAAACTCCCAATCACGGTAATCAGCGGGACGAAGAAGATTGCCCTTGGCATCATATTGCGGCTGAGGAGATTGCGCTTCCGGCGCGGCGGCCAGTAGCGCCAGGCAAGCAACAAGTACTAAGACAACAGCAAGCGAACGTTTCATACACCCTCCAGAATAGGCCCGCGAATGGATCGTCCAACCACCCCACTGAATGAACTTGCACCTAGTATCAAGCCGCGCTCTCCGGAAGACCACAACGTCCGCTGCAGCAGCGTGTTATTTCGCTGCATTTTTGGCCCTTCCGGCGGTGGGGTGGGATACGATTCTGACTATGGACTCCCCGGCGGCGCAATCGTCACGATGGCTTTGGACCGCAGCCATCTGGTCCGGAGTGGGGCTGTTTGACGCGACCGAGAATGTTTTCGTGATGCGGGCCGAGGGCATGCACCATGCCTGGACTCGCCTGTTCCTCACACTACTGCTCTCTTGGCTGCCATGGGCATTGGCAACTCCCTTGGTGTTTCGTCTTTTTCGCCGATATCCGTTTTCGCATTGGAGGCGGTTGCCTACCTGGGGCGTGCACGTTGCTGCATGCGCCTGTGTCGGGTTGGTTTCCGCAGCGTGGATCGCCTCGATGGAAGAACTGTTGAACCCATGGGCGCTGTCTCCCCGGCCTAATTCGTTCGCGGAGCTATTTAAGAGCAAGTTTTCGAACAGCCTTCTGGCGTACGTTATTCTTTACAGCACGATTTTGCTGGTCAGCTACATGCTGGACTCGCGGGAACGTTTGGCGCGGCAAGAAGCCGAGACTGCGCGGCTGAACGAACAGCTTTCGAAGGCGCAACTCGATGCGTTGCGCCGGCAGATAGAGCCGCATTTTCTGTTCAACACACTCAATGCCATAGCAGGCCTAGTGCGCGAGAAAAAGAATGATGCCGCCGTAGACATGATTGCGGCGCTCAGCGACTTTCTGCGGCGCGTCGTGGACGATTCCAACCGCCAGCGAGTCGCGCTGAGCGAGGAGTTGGAGTTCACGCAAAAGTACCTAGACATCCAGAAACTCCGATTTGCCGACCGGCTGCAATTCAGCGTCGACGTTCCAAATGAGTTGTTTTCCGCGCAGGTTCCCAGCTTGATTCTGCAGCCGATGGTGGAGAACGCGGTCAAACACGGCATCGCGAAACGTGTGCAAGGCGGCAGCATCCGAATCTCGGCGAGCCGCTCGAATGGGACTCTCACGCTAAGAATTCAGAATGACGGTCCCGCGCTGCTGGCCGATTGGAACGAGAAACGCTCTGGGATCGGCATCTCGAACGTACGGGCTCGCCTGCAAAGCCTGTATGGCGACGGGTTCGAGTTCAGTATGCGGAATCAGGGCACTGACGGCGTCGAAACATCGCTTTCGTTGCCTCTGGTCTTTTCTCTGGCATTGCGCGACCTCAAGGAGTGATGTTTGCGCGCGGAAGAAGCGGCACGGAAAATTCGTACCATCGTGGTGGACGACGAGCCGCTGGCACGCAGCAATATTTCGATTTTGCTGCGGGCCGAGCCGCAGATCGAGATTGTCGCGGAGTGCGGCTCCGGGGCTGAGGCGCTGGAGAAAATCCGTAGCGCGATGCCCGATCTTGTATTCCTCGACGTGCAGATGCCGGAGTGCGATGGCTTCGATGTGCTCGAACTGCTCGGCAAAGATTTGCCTCCGGCCATTGTTTTTGTAACGGCCTACGATCAATATGCGTTGCGGGCTTTCGAGGCGGGCGCGCTGGATTACCTGCTGAAGCCGTTCGACAACGCCCGCTTCAAGCTTGCTCTTGAGCGGGCGAAGGAGAAGCTTTTTCGGACCCACAGTTTTCCGAAAAAGCTTGAGCGGCTGGCTATCAAGGGAGTTGGTCAGGTAGCGTTCGTGAAGATAAGGGAAATTGATTGGATTGAGGCCGCGGACTACTACGCTAGTTTGCACGTGGGAGCGAAGACGCATCTGTTGCGCCGCAGCATGGCGGAACTTGAGGTCGAGTTAGATCCGGCAATTTTTTGCCGTGTTCATCGGTCAACTATTGTGAATCTCGAACGCGTGCGTGGTTTGAAGCTCAGCGAGGATGGGGAATACGATGTGCTGCTCGAGAGCGGCGCTCGACTTCGGCTTAGCCGGCGTTATCGCAAGCAACTGCAGCTCAGGCTCGGAGTTTGCGATTCCCGGTTCTCCTGAGACTATTAGGACGCGCTGCGCGAATCGCTATTGTTTCGTCGTTTCACCCGCGCTACCATAATTCTGCTCTCGCGGTTCTCCCGTCTCTCCTTCCCCCTCCAGCCTGATAACGCTTGTCTGCTGCAATGTGTGTGCAACCCAGCGCGCTCGCCCTCAAGGCCATACAATATATGGTGTTATATTGCTTGACCCCGGGCCTATTTCACCGTTACAGTTGCTTAAATTTGTGCCCGCCCTTTCCAGCCCAGGACGGAAATAGTCTCGGAATTAAACTGAACGCGTATTTTGCCGAAGGCAAGGGTATCCGTCTGGTAAACAGCTCCGTATCCGCCGGAACCGATAACTGGCCACTGCTCTGCGAAGGAGTTTACGTTGCTTAAACTGAAGCGGCTACAGATTCTCGGCTTCAAGTCGTTTTGCGACCGCACTGACCTCAAGTTTCACGGGGACGGGATAGCCGCCATCATCGGGCCCAACGGCTGCGGCAAGTCGAATATTGCCGACGCGATTTCCTGGGTGCTGGGCGAGCAGTCGGCGAAAACCCTCCGCGGCTCGCGCATGGAAGATGTGATCTTCGCCGGCACGCGCGACCGCAAACCTACTGGAATGGCTGAAGTTTCGCTGACGCTGATCGATCCGCAGGAATACCCGGGCGCTGACGCGAATGCGCCGACCGAGATTGACATTCAGGACGAACTGCCTACCGAGGCAGCCGCAAAGACTGCGGCTTTGCCGCTGGATGATTGGGACGAGGCTGCGATCCGGGCGCGGGCCGCCGAAGAAACTGAGCGCGCTGTAGACGACGCGCAGCCCGGCAGGACGGAAGAACTGGAATTACCGCGTTCAAAGGTGGAGACGATTGCGGTCGCCTTCCCCGACGATGAACCCGTCTTTGCGTTGCCCGTTCATAACATCGTGCCAGTGGCGGCTTCGGCCGCGGTTGCCGGAGCGCCACAGGTAGTGCTGAAAATCCGCCGCCGCAAATTCAACCAGCAGCAGTTTCAGGCTGGCGAGATTGTGGTTACGCGGCGTCTGTTTCGCTCCGGCGACAGCGAATATTTGCTCAACGGAAAACTCTGCCGCCTGCGCGATATTCAGGATCTTTTCATGGGAACGGGCCTTGGGCCGGAAACCTACGCGCTCATAGAGCAAGGGCGTATTGGGCAGATTCTCAGCAGCCGTCCTACGGACCGGCGCGCCATTCTGGAAGAAGCTGCCGGGATTACGAAGTTTAAGACGAAGAAGCGGCTGGCGGAGGCGCGGCTGGAAGACGCCAGGCTGAATCTTTCGCGCGTCAACGACATTTTTGAGGAAGTCACGCGGCAGATGAATTCGTTGAAGCGGCAGGCTTCGAAGGCCGAGCGCTACGCCAGGCTCCGCGATGAGATGCGCGCGCAGCTGCGTGTTGTGCTGGCTAGCAAGTTTGCGGTGATCGAACGGGAGAGCACCGAACTCGACGCTCAACTCAATGCGCTGGCCGAGGACATGCGCCATCGCACCGATACCGTGCAGCAACTCGAAGGCGAACATAACGAAGGGACCGAGCGCGGATACGCGATTGAAGCTGAACTGGGGGAGAATCGCGAGCGCTTGAGCCAGCTTGCGATGGAAATCGATCGCGCTCGGGCGCGGCGGCGAAACAATGAAGAACGCTGCGCTGAGCTTGTGGTTCGGTCCGCTTCCGCGGAAGCTGAGCTGGCGCAGGCGCGCAATCGTCTTACGTCGCTGGAAGCTGAGCGTGATTCCAATCGGCAGATTCTGGAATCGGCCGCTGCCGATCTGGCCTCGGCGCGGCGTGAATTGGAATTGTCCGAGCTGGAAGCGGCCTCTGCAGGGACTGCGCTGGCGCAACTTGAGCGCCAACAGGAAGAGTGGCGCGTCGCAATTTTCGATACGGTTTCGTCGGCGTCGCGGTTGCGCAATCAACTGGCGCAGGCAGAAGAGCGGCTGGCGGGCGCCGACCGGGAGGCGCGCCGGCTGGAAGCTGAAATTGCTAACGCGAGTGTTCAGGTGGAGGCTTTCGGCGGCCAGCGCGGGCAATTGGCTTTGGAGTTCGAGAGTGTTACCCAGCGCGTTTCGGGTATCACGGAAGAGATCAGCCAGCTTCGGCGGCTGATTGAGAACAAGCGGCTGGAAGAAACGCGGGCGAAGACGAATCTTGATGTGCTGCGGGCCGAGTTTGCTACAGCGTTGGGAAAGAAGGGATCGCTCGAAGCGGTCATCGCAGAGCACGGGTATTCCACCGAATCGGTTCGGCGACTGTTCCAGTCGGGAGTGATGCAGAGCGGATTGGCGCCGGTGGGCGTGCTTGCGGACTTCCTCGAAGTTGAGCCGAGCTACGAACGCGTAGTGGAAGACTTTCTGCGCGATGAATTGAATTACATCGTCGTCAAATCCTGGGATGCCGCTGACGAAGGCTTGCGGCTGCTGCGCAGCGATGTCGACGGCCGCGCTACTTTCCTGGTTCATCCTGAGGACTCTCAGGCCAAGTTTTCCTTTGTGCTCGATGAGGCGGCGCACTGCGCTCCGCCGACCGCTTCGATTGTTCCGCTGAAGAATACGATTCGCGTGCTCGACGGATTCGGAAAGTCTCTGGAAGTCATTCTGCCCAAGCTGCGCGATGGCTACATCGTTCCCGGTTCGGATACAGCGCGCGGGCTGGCACTCGAAAATCCCGATGCGTTTTTCCTCTCGCAGTCGGGAGAGTGTTTTCACAATGTGACGGTTACCGGCGGCAAACAGCGCGCTGAAGGCCCGCTTTCGATGAAGCGGGAACTGCGGGAAGTTCTGCGGCAGACGGAAGATATGGAACGCGCTCTGCGGAATGAAGAGATAAAAGTTCTCACGCTGGGGCGCGAAATCAAAGAACTCTCTTCCCTGCTGGAGCGGCTGGAGGGTGAGAAGCGGGAAGCTGAGCACCAGTCGATGACATCCGGGCACATGCTGCGGCAACTTGATGCGGAAATGGCGCGGGTAGTTGAGCGCATGCGTATCTCGCAGTCGGAGCTGCAAAGGCTAGCGGCGGAGCGGGCCGAACAGGAATCGATTATTGCGGAACGTCAGGGAGAGATCGCCGGACTAGAACAGACTCGCTCTCAACTTGAACAGCAGATTACGGCCGCACAGGAATCTCTCGGGGTGCTGCGGCAACGGCGTGAGACTGCGGCGCAGACAAGCTCCCAGCGCACGGCGCGGGTGGCGGCGCTGGAAGAGCGGCATCGCTCGGCTAACGCTGTGCTGGCGCGCATCGAGTGGTTATTCGCCGAGATGAGCGAGCGCTTGCAGGCTCTCGCTTCGCAGATTGAAGCCGCCGCCGCGGAGAAGCAGCAGCGGGAGGCTGAAAGTCTACGGCTCGAACAGCAATCGGCCGACTTCGAGGCTGAGCGCAATGCCGGCCAGGTCCGCGAAGGCTTGCTGCAGTTTGAAAAAGACCAGCTGCGGGCGCGGCTGGCTGAGATCGACGAACTGCTGCGCAATGCCCGCCAGTTGCTAGATCGGGCGCGCGACCGGCGCGGCGAATTGCAGGCCGCCGCTGCCAAGCTGCAAGCGGACGCGATGTATCTGGCGGATACTTGCTTGAACGAACTCGGAATCGAGCGACCGGCTCTGATGGAGGACTCGTCTCTCACTCTGATAAGTGGCGATGAGCTTGGGGCCCGCGATCAGTCCTGTCGCGAGATGCGCGGCAAACTCGAGGCCATGGGTCCGGTGAACATGATGGCGCTCGAAGAGTATAAAGAGAGCGCCGAGCGCCACAGCTTCCTCGACACTCAGCGCAAGGATCTCATCTCATCGATTGAGAATACAACCGCGACTATTCGCGAGATTGACGAAGTCTCGCGGCAGAAGTTCCGAGAGGCTTTCACGAAGATCAATGAAAACTTCCAGGCCACATTCAAGAAGCTGTTTGGCGGCGGGCATGCGTTGATGAAACTCACTGACGAAGAGAACAGCGCGGAGAGCGGAATCGACGTGGTCGCGTCGCCTCCGGGCAAGCGGTTGCAGAGTGTGTTGTTGCTTTCCGGCGGAGAAAAGGCGCTGACTGCGCTCGCGCTGCTGGTCGGCATCTTCCAATACACGCCCAGCCCGTTCTGCATCCTCGACGAGGTGGACGCGCCCCTAGATGAGGCAAACATCGGCCGCTTCACCGAACTGGTAAAAGAGATGAGCGTGCAAACGCAGTTCGTGCTGATCACGCATAGCAAGAAAACGATGAGCATCGCGCCAGTGCTTTATGGCGTTACGATGCAGGAGCCTGGGGTGTCGAAGCTGGTTTCGGTGAGGTTTGGGGCGGCGTAGTTTGGCCAGTCGCTAACCGCGCTGCGGGAAAGGTTATCCACTCCCATCCTCAGCTTTTCCACAGTGGCGGAGTCGCAGGCCGTCACTTTTCCTGCTCTTACTGCCTTCTTGCAAGCATCCAAAAAGTCCCCTTCTCAATGGGATACGGTCTAAGATGCGTCTAATAATCTCTTCCGTTGACAAAAATTTATGAGGGGCTAAAATACGTCCCGCTCCTGCCTTAGTATTTCCATATGAGCCCAAAACTTTTAGATCCTGATCCCGTCCTCTTACAAACTGATTTTCCCGATCTCCAACTCCATGCCAGCGGCAAGGTGCGTGACGTTTATCAACTGGATGAGCATAGCCTGCTCTTCGTCGCCACGGACCGCATCTCGGCTTTCGACTATGTGCTGGCCACTGGCATTCCGCACAAGGGCCGCGTTCTAAGCCAGATATCGCTGTTTTGGTTTGATTTCCTCTGCAGCATCGTGCCCAACCACGTGATCACTGCAGATGTGAGTCGCTATCCGTTGCCGCTGCGGAAGTATGCCGATCAATTGCGCGGGCGCTCAATGCTGGTGCAGCGAGCCGAGATGTTTCCCGTTGAGTGCGTGGTGCGCGGATACATTTCCGGTTCGGCGTGGAAGGAATATAAGGCTACCGGCAAGGTTTGCGGCATCGAGCTACCGGCGGGGCTACGCGAGTCCGAGGCTTTTCCCGAGCCGATCTTCACGCCGTCCACAAAGGCTACGAGCGGCCACGACGAGAACATTCCTTTCTCGAAGATGTGCGAAATGGTGGGAACGGAAGTGGCCAGCACGCTGCGCGATTTGACCTGCCGGATCTACAAGAAAGCTGCTGCATACGCGCGCCAGCGGGGTATCATCATCGCCGACACGAAGTTCGAATTCGGGCGCACCCCGCAAGGCATCACGCTGGCCGATGAAGTGCTCACGCCGGATTCGTCGCGCTTCTGGCCGGCGGATGAGTACGAGCCGGGACGGTCGCAGGAATCCTACGATAAGCAGTACGTGCGCGATTATCTGGAGGAGATTCACTGGAACAAACAACCGCCCGCGCCCGCACTGCCGGCGGAAGTGGCGCAGCGCACCAGCGTCAAATATCTCGACGCTTACGCGCGGATCACGGGACACAAATTGGATGTTTGAGTCGGTATTCAGTGGGCCACTCTGCCGGAGACCGGTATGATGCCGGCGGACTGGTTGATTCTTGTTGTCATACTGTTAAACGTCCTGCTGGCGGCCATGCATGGTTTTTTTGCCGAGGCCTTCAGCATGGCGGGGTTGGTTGTCGGTTACATTGTGGCGGCATGGCAGTATCCGCGAGTTGCGGATTGGCTTTTGTCGTTTTTGAAATCCGAGTTATTGGCGGAAATTTTCGGTTTTCTCATCATCTTTTTCGCGATCCTGATCGTCTTCAGCATTGCGGGCAGAATTGCGCGGAAGCTGATGAAAGAGGTTGGGCTGAGCGGGTTCGACCGTTTTCTGGGCGCTCTGTTGGGATTGTTGAAGGGAGCCCTGGCGGTATCGGTGGTGTTGATGGGGCTGACGGCTTTCACTCCGACCTCGTCGCTGCTGGAAAAGTCAGTGTTGGCGCCGTATTTTCTGGTTGCCGGACGAGCGGCGATCTGGGTTGCTCCGTCGGCGTTGCGGGCAAGATTTTATGAGGGACTGGACTTCTTGCATCGCGCTCCGAAGGATTTGACCGCGCCGGCGGCCAGGCAATAGCGCGGAAGAGAACGACATTAAAAACGAGATTCGAAGAGAGAGACTATCGTGAAAGATCAACTGGAAGCGTTGATATTGCAGATGTACAAAAGCAATATTCTTTACTCCGAGGGTGTGCGCGAATTTAAGAAGCGCTTCATCCTAACCGTCCTGCAGGAAAACAAAGGCAACCAATGCCGCGCTGCGCGCGAGTTGGGCATGCACCGTAACACTCTCAGCCGAACGATTGACGAACTGAAGATCGACGTGCGGCAGTTGCGGGATGGAGCGAGGCGTCCGCCGCGAAGCGCGCGCCCGGCGGCGATGGAGAAGAAGGCGATGCGATAGTAGCTTGCCGCTGTGGCGATTCCAGAATCCAGCTACCGCTCGATCAGGAATGGATTACTTTCCCGTTCTTTTGCAATGGTAGTCAACGGTCCGTGCCCGGGAACGACTACGGTATTGTCGGGCAGTGCCAGGACGGTGCCGCGCAGCGATTGCATGATCTTCTGCATCGATCCGCCGGGCAGGTCGGTGCGGCCAATGGAGCCCGCGAACAGAGTATCGCCTGCGATCAGGATGTTTTCTGCCGGAAAGTAAAGGCAGATGCTGCCTTCGGTGTGGCCTGGCGTGTGCAGTACGTTAGCCGTATGCGCACCGGCTTTCACGGAGTCGCCGCTGCTCACGCTCTGGTCGATCTCAACCTCACCCGGCGGCGGCACGCCGATCCATGCGGCTTGTACGTCCAACATCTTCAGCAGAGCGTAATCGTTCTGGTTAAGCAGAATCGGCGCTCCCGTGGCTGAGCGCAACTTCATGGCGCCGCCCACGTGGTCGATATGCGCATGTGTAACAACGATCTGCTTGACTTTCAGGTTATGCTTGCGGATGAGGGCGAGCACGTCCTCAATATCGTCTCCGGGATCGATGACCATCGCTTCGCGCGAGATTTCGTCGCCGATGATCGAGCAGTTGCATTGCAACGGGCCGACCGGAAAGATTTTGTGAATCATATTTCCATTGTAACGAGCCGCGGGCAGCGCGGGCCGGATCGCGAACAAAACTAAAATCGGCGTGAAGACTTGCTGTGGGTCGCGACTGGCGAGACAATACCGCAGCGTGCTTGGGAGGTTGTGTGGCAGCCAAATACCGTCAACACGGATATCAGGATCGCGACCGCGAGCAAAAGCCGCGCCGGGAACCGGGAGAGAGGCCGGCTTCGCCGCCGCCAGCAAAGCGCGACTACAGCATGGGCCCAAAACCCTTAAATATGCCGGGCATTCGTGAGGTCTCGCGATGCGCGCAGTGCGGCACGGTGTTGCAGGGCATACCGCCTACCGGCCTGTGCCCCAAGTGCGGCTTCGAACTGCACTCCTGCAAGCAGTGCGCGTTTTTCGATCCCGGCAAGCGATTCGAATGCATGCAGCCGGTGCCTAAGCGCATCGAGAAAAAAGACGCCCGCAACGATTGCACGTTTTACGAACTGCGTGTTGCACGGGAGAAAGAGACTTCGACGCCCTTGGCTCAGCGACCCACCGATGCGCGCCAAGCGTTTGAGAATTTGTTCAAGAAGTGAACGGATGGCCACCGATCGCACGCCGCGCGGCAGGTCTGGTCTCGTCTATTGGCGACCGTCGACGAGCCGCCGGCAGGGATTTCAATGCAATAGTTGCGCACCCGCTTCGAAATATTCCTTGGCCACATTGATCCAGCGTTTCACAGCGGCAGTTCCTTATCATCTTCTTCAGCAAGCGCTGCACTGACTTTATTCCATCCATCAAGTCGTCCAGCTCGGAGAGCTTTCTTTGAGACAACTGTTGCCAGCGGTCCGAGGCGCTCGTGACGTTGCGGAAGCCGAAAAATAGCTGCCGAATCTCGTCTAATGTAAACCCGAGTTGCCGCGCCCGTTGAATTGTGGCGAGCCGGTGAAAGGCTGTCGCGTCGTAGCGTCTCTGTCCGCTAACTCGTTGCGCGGCAGGGAGCAGCCCAATCCTCTCGTAGTAACGGATGGCGGAGCATTTAAGTCCAACCTGCCCCGCCAGCTGGGAGATCGTTAATTGGGGCACGGTTCATTGTAGTGCACCGCGGCATTCAAGCCGCTAGCTGGCCGCGGACCAGCGATTTACAAAATAGGGCTTGCCTTAAAGTCGACTTTAAGTTGTAGCGTGTTTGCAGGCGCGGCCATGCGCCCACACTTATCGCACGCAGGGAAAACTCCAATGAGGCAAATGAACTGGATATTTTTAACTTTACTGTTGCTTGCAGGAAAGGACGCCGCGCTGGCACAGGCGAATGAAAGCGGAGAGCTTACAGCGCCGCAAGCTGCCGTCGGCCTGGCACATCATCATGCCGAGAAAGAGGAAGCATCTCTCGACGCAAAGACGGAAAAGCGTGCCTTGCAGATCTTCCTGAAGTCCATCGAGAAAGAAATCGTGAGCGCTGCTGACGCCATGCCTGCCGACAAGTATGGGTTCGCGCCCACTGACGGTGAATTCAAAGGGGTGCGTACGTTTGGGCAGCAGGTTAAGCATCTGGCTGCGACCAACCGTATTCTGGCTGCGGCCGCGCTGGGAGAGGAGCCACCGCCCGATGCTGGGGACGAGGTTGGACCGGAAGCAGTGCGCACTAAGGCGGAGATTCTCGATTACTTGCGCGGTTCCTTTATCCGCCTTGGCAAAGCGATCGACGCAATCGGCAATGAGAACGCGACGGTCAAATCGTCCTCGATCTCACCTCTATCGGCTACACAGGTCACGCGGCTGGCGCTTACTGTTGAGTCGCTAATGCACTCGCTGAACCACTACGGACAAATGGTGGTGTATTTGCGGATGAATGGTGTCGTGCCGCCCGCAAGCCATCCCTAAACCGAAGCTTGGAGCCTTCGTTCCCACTCACGGCTTCTGCGTGGGCCGCAAAAGAATTTCGCTCACAAACGATTGCGGGCTCTGCGTCACGAGCATGACCACCGCGCGGGCCACGTCTTCAGGTTGCAGCATCTTCGCTGGATTTTTTCCCTCGTGAGGGCTAAATTCGGTATTCGTCGATCCCGGGCAGATCACGCTCACTCGAATATTATGACCGCGCAGTTCCTCGGCTACGGAATAACTCAGGCCGTTCAGTCCCCATTTGGAGGCTGCGTAGGCTGCGCCATTCGGCAGCGCGTTTTTCCCTGACAATGACGAGATGTTGATGACGTGCCCGGAGCGGGCGCGAATCATCATTGGGGCGAAGGCGCGAATCGCATAATAGACGCCGCGAAGATTTGTATTCAGGATCTGATCCCACGCATCGGGAGCAAGCTGGTGCAGCGGGCCTCCGAGTCCGCCGATGCCGGCGTTGTTCACCAGGATGTCGGTGTGGCCGAAGGATTTCTCGACACGCTTCGCCGCAGCTTCTACTGAGGCCAGATCGGTGACGTCGCAGAGAATGGCCTCCGCCTTGCCTCCGCTTGCGGCGATGGATTTGGCGGTCGACTCCAGCGCGGCGGCCGTCCGGCCGCACAAAACCGCGGTTGCGCCCAGTCCTGCCAGCGAACGAGCGATTGCTGCGCCAATTCCCCTCCCCGCTCCCGTAATGACCGCAACTTGCCCGTTAAGCGAATCCGCTTTGTCGGCTGCGTCTGTGCTCATAAGCGCCCCTTACCGTTTTGAACTGTAACAGCGTGGCTAGGAGCGCCATCCGCCGCGCCCCAGAAGTGCATCTTATACAATTGCCGATAAGGGTAGCCGGGAAGTTGCTTGCCTTCGGATGAGCAGGTACTTATAATCCGGCAAACCGGGAATGAAGGGTAATCTTCTCAACCCACAGTTTTGCCCCGATTTCGCGGAGGCTGCCCGGAACGCGAGCTGTCTCAAGACATTGTCGATTCCCAAAAAGTGCAAGGAGCCAATACTGATGAAAACGATTCTGCTCACGGTTGTGCTTGGGGTGAGTGTTATGGCAGGGGCGCAAGGCGCCGCACAACCGGCAGCACCGCCGACCTCGGGCGTGAACCCTCCAACGGGAAGTGTTGATCCGCGAACGGGGAGCGTAAACCCGCCAACCGGCGCCGTGAACCCGCCAACCGGTCAGGCTGCGCAGAGTACTCCAGCTGCGGCGCCTGTGATCAAAGATCCCGCCGAATATAACGCCTACGTCGGCGCCATTAAGCAGACTGATCCCGCGGCCCAGATTAGCGGCCTGGAAGCCTTTATGACCCAGTATCCCAATAGCGTCATGAAGGTCTCTGCGCTCGAAACCCTGATGGGGGATTACCAGAAAACGAATAACTCGCAGAAGACCATCGACACCGCGACCAAACTGGTAGCCGCCGATCCCAACAACGTGCGCGGCATGGCTCTGCTGGCCTACTTTGATCGCTTGAAGGCGCAGGGCGGAGATCCGCAAGCAGTGCAGCTTTTGGCCGATGCCAAGAAGTACGGCCAAATGGGCTTGGATTCGCTCCCGAAGTTCCAGAAGCCCGATGGGACCTCGGACGCCGATTTCCAGAAGATGAAGGATCAGATGTCGGGAATTTTCAATGCTGCTATCGGCATAGCGGACCTGACCGCGAAGGACTATGACGATGCTCGCAAGACCTTGCGCATCGCCGCAGATGGTAATCCGACCGACTTCAGCGTGGTTTATCCACTGGCGCTGGCCTATGCCGGGCCGACTCCGGCCGATCCGAAGACACCACCGGATTCGCTGAACGCGATCTGGTATGCCACAAGGGCTTCGATTGTCGCTCCCACTCCGCAGTATCAGCAGCAAATCGAGAAATACGCCAAGAATCAGTATATGAAGTATCACGGCGCCGACGACGGGTGGACGGATCTTTTAGCCCAGGCCAAGGCCAATCCTGCCGAGCCCGCGGGATTTACGATCAAGCCCGCTCCAACACCGCCAGAGCAGGCGCATAACATGGTAGTCGCCACCCCCCCGGATAAGATGGATTTTGCCACATGGGAATTCGTTCTCCAGAACGGCAAGCAGGAAGATCAGGACGCGGTTTGGAATGCGATCAAAGGCAAACCCGTCTACATGAACGGCACGGTCATCAAAGCGACCGCCACTGAATTCGACATCGCCGCCAGTTCCGACGACATCGACGCCAAAAAGGCGGATATAACGCTTACCTTCGAAGAGAAGGTTCCACTGCGGCTGATCCCGAAAGAGGGAGCAAGCCTGGACTTCCAGGGCGAGCCGGCTTCCTATACTCCGAATCCGTTCATGATGGTGATGGATAAAGGGCTATTGCCAAAGCCTAAGACCGCGCCAAAGACCACCACGCATCACAAGGCGGCTTCTCAGTAGTCCGAGTTGCAGGCGATTGAAGACTGCGCGAGAGGATTCGTATCATGGCACGCCTTAAGGCGTGCCGGATGCGGTTTTCAATCAATCGCCTCTAGGCACCGCAGGGGCCGAAGTCCGTTCCCTGTCCGATAAGATGCTGGCATGGCTGAAGCCATGCCCTGATACGGATCCGTTTGAGCTTCCCCCGCGGCCGATCGCGACCTATTCAACTTCAACCATCCATCCGAGTGCTTTCGTTATTCCTTCGGCGAATTCTTCTGCAAGCGTGATCAAGCTCAGCACTAAGTAGCCGTCGGTAGGAAAATCGTAGAAAAGCCCCGGATGCACGAGCACGGATTTCTTGCCCAACAGACCGATTGCCAGCTCCTCATCGGTTTGCGTTACGGGAACGCGGAGAACGGCGTACCATCCGCCCTCTACGATTAAGCGCTGGCACAGAGTTTGCATGGCGAGTTGGCGGTCAAGTTCGGCTAGATTGGCGCGGACTCGGTCAAGCAATTGCCGCCGAATTGCTTGCCTCTGCGCCAACAGCACTGGCGTTGCCCACTGGATGGGAGCGTTCATCGAGAGATATGTATCCGCTATTACCTCGAGGCGCTCCATAGCAGCCTCAATTTCTGCGTCCCGTCCGCTGACTGCGACCCAGGCCAACTTCATCTGCGGCAAAGCTGAGATTTTGGAAAGTCCGCTCAGCGTGAAAGTGAGCACCGAGTCGTTCGTGACAAAACTCGGGTGGGAACCTTCGTCGAGCGCGTAATCGAGAAATACTTCGTCGGCAATTAGCGCAAGCCCATGTTCGCGGCAGAAAGCATTCAGCAACTCCCGTTCATTGGCTTGAACGTATGAGCCCGTGGGATTGTTGGGATGGACCACCACTACGCCGCGCGTTCGCCGGGTCACGGCTTTCTGCAGGGACGGAAAATCGATCTGCCAGCCGTGATCGTAGATCAGCGGATACGGAATCAGCTTGACGTCCTGCAAGTCGGCGAGAAATTCGAATAGAGGATAGCTCGGCTTCGGAACCAGCAGTTCATCGCCCGGATTGCAGAGCAGGCGGAAGACGAAAGAATACCCTTCGCTGGTGCTGGTTGTGAGAATCAATCTCTCGGGGTCAAGGTAAATGCCATGCTGAGATTGGTAATACTCCGCCAGCGAGGCGCGCGCGCGGAGTAGACCTTTCGGTTGGGGATCGTAGTCCATCGCCTGCGGCGAGGCCAGCGATTGCAAAATTGCCCGCTCGTCATACTTCAAACCTGCGCGAGTAGGATTCGAGATCGTCAAGTCGAGCACGTTCGCACCGCGGCGGCGTGCTTCATCGAGCGCTTCGGTCAATCGATTGCGCGTGAGCTTCCAGTTGGTACGATCGGAGAACATTTTGAATGCTTGCGATTGGCGTGACAGATTCGCGGCTTGGTTACGGCTGCAGATAAAACCCCAACTCCTGCGGAGGAGTCAGTGTCTTGGTTGCATCATATTGCCGGCGCGCCTGGCCCACCGCTACGATTTTGCTCTGAAACTCGCGAGCCAGAGTGTCATAACGTACCAGAACATTATCCAGCCAAAACGCGCTGTACTCACTCAGCCACGCTTGGCGGTACATTTCACGCAATCGGGTGGTCGCGTCGCGCAGGTCTTCAAGGCGCGCATTGATTCCATCGATTTCCCACAGGTCCTCGTCCACGCGGCTAGCGTCGGTTTGATTCTGGAATGCGTCCCAGTAAAATTTCCCGATTTCCTGGGTGAATTCTGCCTTCATGCCGAGCATGTCCCAGCGCCAGGCGGCGAGCGCTAGGTTTGCTAGCGTGGCTTGGTTGGCGTGAGCTTTGTCGCGGTTGCGATACAGCGACTCCAGCGCGTGCTCTGAGCTCAGGCGCATGTCGCCGGCGGCGGGCAGCAGTTTCTGCATCAAGCTCGCACCTTCCGCGGTGAAAGGATCGGCCCAGAAGAGTTCGTCGGTTTCGATTGTGATGTGATTCTTCGCCAGCGAGGCGTGCCCGGCATCGAGATTTTCCAGGACTTCGTTGAAGGTCGCGCCCTCGTCGCGGTAGAAAGCCCAATCGTAGGAATTCTTGAATTGATCGATATTGGACTCTCCCGGCTGCCAACCCGCCGCAGCGCCGAATATCAGCGCCGGCCACGCCATGCCGTAGATCGATTCGCCGTCGTCATTCCAGGTGGTGTTGATCATGCCGACGGCGCCAAGCTTTTGACCATCGCGAACGAAGTTGCGGATGTTGACGAAGGCGACATCGAGATCGGGCCAGACCTGGTTCCAATTGTTCGCGCCCGGCGCAACAATCACCCGCAGCCCAGCATCGCGATACGGCCTGATGATGCTCTCATAGCTTGGCTTCGCGTCGTAATCCCACGGGACCGCGATCATGTCTTTCGGCAGGATGCTTAACAGTTGCGGGTACTTCACCGCGATGTCTCCCCAAAACATGAGTTGCTTGTGATAAGGCTGCAGAATGGCGTTGATCTTCTGCATGTGTTCGAGATAAACGCGGCCCAAGCCGACTTCCGCGGCACGAGCTGCGGTTTGGCCCTGGCCGAGTTCGAAGGTTTCGTCGCCGCCGACGTGCAGAAAGGGACCGGGAAAAAGCGGTACCATGTCGGCGTACATGGATTTGATCACTTCGTAGGAGCGATCTTTGGTGGGCGTCAGCACGTGGCCGTGCGGGCGCTCGGCAACATCGGAGTAGATTTCATACTTCAGCATATGGTGGAGATGGCCGAAGGTTTGCTGCTCGGGAACGATGGTTACGTAAAGCTGCCTGGCGTAATCGACCAGCGAGTTGATTTCCTGCGGAGTGAGCGCGGCTTCCTTGGGCGCGACCAACGGCTGGCTGGCGAAGTCGAAGACGTGCTCCATATAGAGCGCGAACAGATTCACTTTGTACGCGGCTAGAATCCGAATCTGCCGTTTCATGAATTCTTCGGTGGGGATGGGGCCACGGCTGATGTCATCCTGCACGCCGCGCCACTCCATGCTCGGCCAATCGCGGATGGAGACTGCAGGACATACCAGCTTCCCGTCTTCCTGGTGCAGAAGTTGCCGCAAGGTTTGCACGCCGTAAAACAAGCCTTGCCCGGCATTGGCGGCCACGATCAGGCGATAGCGGTCGGCATAGAGCAGGTAGCCCTGGTCGCCGATGGAATCGGACCTGAGCCCCCTCAGTTGCAGAAATTTTTTCACGCTCAGATCCTGCAGGCGCGCCAGCTCGATGGTGCTTCCCGGCTGTTTACCTTTTTCTTTGCTGCCGGTGATGCGGAGGTTAAGTCCGGACTGATCGTGGATCTCTTCCGCAAGAGTTTCGGCTGCGATGCGGTCTTCGGCCTGATGGCCGAACTCGACGAGGATCTTCGTGGTGGCTCGAATTCGAAAGCTGCCTTGGTGAGGTTGAACTTCCTTGGGCTGCGGGATCAGTTTGAGTTCGCTGTGGGAGGTCGGGTTTTCGGCAAGAATGGAAGGAATCGTCAGCAACAGAGCGAACAAAAACAGAACGATTTTTTTCATTCGAGTCCCTGAATTGAATTGCTTCTACATTCTAGCGGGAAGTAACGGCCCAGATCAGCTGAAGAATGCCTCTTTGTTTACCAGATAGGGCATCTTGGTGAAATCGCCGCCGTAGTTCGATTCGAGCACGTCGATCAGGCCTTGCACGCAGCGTCCCGCCATGCCCTTGTTGGGATCGGTGGAAAGGCGCGTGATGCGGGCGGCACTGGCGAAGTGGGGATATAGGCGACAACGGTCGGCGATGGCCGGATCGCGCAGCGGCGAATCCGCGGGCAGAGGCTCCTTTGCATAAACATCAAGGGCCGCTCCGGCGATCCAGTTTTCGCGGAGGGCTTTGGCCAGCGCGAGTTCATCCACCACTGGGCCGCGCGAGTCGTTGATGAGAAATGCCGTAGGCTTCATCAGCTTCAAGGTTTGTTCGTTGAACAGATGATAGGTGGGCGTCGCGCTTTCTTCGGGGCGCAACAGGGGCACGTGGATGCTCACGAAATCGGCGTCGCGGAGGGCCTGTTCGAACGGCACGTACTTTATCCAGTTCTTTTCTCTCGAAATCCCGCGATTCTGGCGGAGATCCAATTCTTCTTGGATAGCTTTGATGTAGTCGTGGTTCTCGTAGGCCGGGTCGTAGCACAGCATGTTCATGTCGAAACCGGCGCACTTCTTGATCATGGCCAGACCGATGCGGCCGGTTCCGATGATGGCTATGGTCTTGCCAGTGACTTCATCGCCGAGGAAAGGAAGGTAAGGATGCCAGTATCCCCACTGATTGTCGCGAGTGAGGTGCTCGGCGGACCACATTTTCCGTGCTAAGACGCCGAGCATGAAGAAGGCGAACTCGGCGGTGGCTTCGGTTAGGACGTCGGCGGTATGCGTGAAGGGGATTTTATAGCGGTTGGCGTCGGCGCGGTTGATGTTGTCGAAGCCGACGGCGAACTGCGCGACAACCTTTAGAGTATTCGTGCCCGCTTCGAACACTTCGGCGTCGATCGGATCGCGGAGGGTTGTGATCAGGCCGTCGATGCCGGATTCTACTTTTTCGACGATTAGGCTTTTGGGTGGGGCTTGCGGGTCGGGGTAGACCTCGACTTCGTAGCCACGGTTGCGCAGCAGCTCGAGAGCTTCTCCAATATCGCAGGTGGCAAAGACGCGGAATTTCTTGCTCATAGTTTCCGTTTAACGAACCCGCTACCGGCCCGTTAGATCGATAACCGAGTACGCGAGTTATTGAAAGTATCATATGCGAAGGAATGGATGTCGAACTTAGCGTGGCGATCAAACAGCTCTGCTGGAAAAGTCGATTCCGAAAGCTTTTTCCTACTCAACGCTTACTGATGTCTGGTAGGTCTTAGTCGGCTGAATGTCCAGGCTCGGCGCGTGTTCGAGGCGGCTTTTGAAGAGAGACGTATTCGCCCATTCCACATCCCAGCCGTCTTCGATCGCCAGAATCTTGTATCGGCCCGGCAGCACGTCGCGCAGGGAGAATGTGCCATCGCTATCGCTTTGGTCGCGCCGGAACAGCGGCAAGTTGTTTTCTGGATTTTGAGGAACTAAAACAATCATGGCTCCGTCGAATGGCGCATCGTTACGGCGCGCTATTCCGTTGATCGTAGACAAACTCTTGGACAATTCGATCTTCAATTGGATAGGACCGGAACCGGAGACCCGAATGGTCTGCCCTTCGACCTGTGCGCCAACCGCTGATAAGCTGCCAATGATCGAATTCAGCCCATTCACCACGAAGACAGAATAACGTCCCGCTTCGAAAAGATCGGGAGCGAATTCGAATTGTCCCTTGTCATCAATTTGGGCCTGTACCGCGTCGTTCGTACGGGTGTTCCAGAGCAGCACGAATGCTTGTGGTGGCAGGTTCAAACCACCATTCATCTGCACAACACCGCGGATGGGCGGTGCGGCAGAGGCCGCGTCCGGGTCGAACTCCATATCACCAGTAAGATTGACGATTTTCGAGTGCGTCTCTCGAACCGAGCCGTAGGAATCAACTTTCAGCATGTATTTGCCCGCGGCCACGCCACCTATCTCGTAGTCGGTTTCGTCCGCTTGCGACGGTCTCTCGCCGAGCAGATTAATTTCCGCTCCAAACGCTTTGGCAACCAAATTCGCGTTCTTTGGCTGCTCCGGTGTGCTGCTGAAGTTACGGAGACGGAGATGAAGAGCAGGAACCGCGGTTAGCGTGAAGTCGGCTGTAAATTCCTGGCCTTCGTCCAACCCAATGGGCGATGCCGATCCGGCATCGGTAACTCCCGGATAGAAAGTGATGGGGAAAGCTACGTCGAATTCCGTTTTCTGGGGTGCGGATCGATCGACGGCGCCTGCCTGAACGTATGGACCGAACCACGGTTGTGCAGAAACAACCAGATAATACCTGCCAGCCTCGACATGCGCAAAATGATAGCGACCGCGATCATCCGTGGAAGTTACCGCCCTCTGATAGATGTGTTTGAATCCTGCGCTGGCATCGCTGCGAAAGAGGTAGATTTGCGCATTCGGCACCGGTTCGCCGTTTTCCTCGACGATGGCGCCGACGATTCGACCGTCGGGACGAAGCCGGAAAACCAGATTCTCGGAGGCAAGGCCTGGACCGACTACCACTGCACTCACGTACGCGCCGTGCTGTTCAAAACCCTGCCTGCTGAAACCGGTTCTTTGGCCAGACAGCAAATACTTTCCCGGCTCTAAACCCGCGAACGAAAATGCCCCGTCGTCTGTCGTCAGCATCTTTTGCAGGACCGTGTCCAGTTGTTCGGCTTTGCTGATGGAAACTTCAGTTCCGGGCAGCGCTTGACCGGTTACGGCATTCACCGCTTTTCCGCTGATGCGGAATTTGCCGGGGAGATTTTGGGCCGGCAACCGACCCGCACCGGCGAGAAGCAGGAGAAATAAAATAGTCCGACGAAACATCTCTACCTTCCTGTGGAGGAGAGGCTAAGGTTGACGTTCGCTGTCCCATGCGGTTGGAGACTGACATGCTCCGCCCGCGAAAGATAAGGATTCATAACATCGGGATTTTCGTACTCCAGGCGATCCGCAGCGTCAAAGGCAAGAACCGAATAATCACCCGGAGCGACGCTATCGATCTCAAATTTGCCCTGAAATGCCGCGCCCACTTTGATCAAGTTTCTCTTGCCATGTGGCTGCACCAACAACACCGTTGCAGGAGTCATGGCATCCGCAGGTCTCACAGTTCCGCGAACGATTGCCGCGTCGTCCCGAAGCGTAATCTCGATGGGTTGCGGCTGTGTTCCGTCTGCCACCGTAAGGTCGTCGCTTAGCAAGTCGACGCCTCCACTGCGCAGTGATTTTAAGTACCACGTCCCGGGTGCGATATTGACCTGAACGGCATATACGCCGGGTTCGACATTCTGGAGCCCGTTCCATGGACCCGGAGACCACCAGTAGGTAGCCTGTTGCAGTCCCGACGTCGGCACCAATTGAAGGTTGAGTCCGATTGTTCCGGGCTGTTCGGGAACGTCTGGCTGGACGGTTCCGGAAACGCTTTCCTTTTGCACTTCCACCCGAATCGGGGCTGCGGCGCTCAAGGCTATATTCAGGTTCGGACTGTCGGAGCTGACGACCACGCCAAAAGCCGTCGCCTGTATTCCAGTCCCCACCGATCCAGTCACGTTGTAGGAGCCTGCGGGGAGTTTGATCTGAAATCTGCCTTCTTGGGCGATTACGTTCTGAACGAAGTCGTAGCCCTCTCCGGCCTTTCTCGAAAACACAATCGGAAACGCCAGATTTTCCTGTGTGCTCACAATGCCGGACACTTCATGCAACGGCTCGGCGGTAATGGAAAAGTTTGCGTCCACTTCGCGTCCGCCAGTGAGTTCAATCGGCGTCGCTGCAGTCAAGTCGGAAACGCCAGGATAGAAAGCTTCGGCATAGCTTTGTTCCCGCGCATTCGGAATACCGCGTTGGCTTAGAGTGGTTTCCTGACTCTGCGCGACCTGCAGGTAGTAGGTATCTGCAGGTAGGCCGGCGATGCGGAAGTTCCCGTTGTCGTCGGTAGCCGCCTGGAACGGACAATAAGCCCAGCGTTGTTTTCCCCCGACGCTCTGTTTGGAGATCAAACGAAGTTGAAAGTTTTCCAGCGGCAGGTCATCGCGGCTCGTCAATCGTCCGACAATCGCTCCGGTGGGATTCATTTTCAGGAGGACTGGGGAAACGCCGCGGGATACCTGTACGGTAGTTCTCTGAAATGGCGCGCGGAGCGGATTTCCGAAGCCGGGTTTTGTCGCGGTGATGAAAGCACGTCCTTCGGTTAGGCCGTCGAGCTGGAAGTGGCCTGAGCTGTCGCTCAGGACCGAGAAATTGGTTTGTGTGCTGAAAATGGTAACAACTGCACCTCGAATCGGCTCTCCGGTCAGGGAGTTAACGACCGTCCCGGTAAGAGAGAGTGTGTCGTCTGCCGGTTTGGATTCGACGCTCGAGTCTGGGACGATTGCGGGATCCTGCCCGTGTGCTTGGAATGCTGCGCCAGGCGTCAGGCACAATCCTATGAAGCAAGCGCATAGACGCCGGGAACCGATTGCGGCCGCAATTGTCGTCTGCAACTTGACCTCGCACATTAGCACGGCGACTGTGATGGTGACAGACTCCGGCAGGCCCTACTAGGTTCCCAAGGTCATTTCCGGCCATGGCTATCTGCGCAAATAGACGCGTCCGGACGGGTCCTCCGCGTCTGAGAACACTGGCGAAATGCAGTCTGGCTAGTGCTAACGTTTATTTTTGGAGCAAGTGATGCCGGACCCAATGGCTGACAATAAGAGTCGCCGACGCAGCGTCATTCAAGGCATGTTGCGGGAAGCTCTGCGACGTCACCGCGCTGCGCAACTAGTCGAGGCTGGACAAATCTATCAGCAAATCCTTGCCGTCGATTCCTATCACGCCGATAGCCTGCACCTGCTCGGGATGATCGCATATCAGCAGGGACGTCCTGAGGACGCCCTCGGGATGATCGGCGAGGCCATCGCGATCAACCAAACCGTGGCTGCGTATCACTCCAACCTGGGAACCATTCTCCAATCACAAGGCAAGCTCGACGAAGCGGCGGCATCTTATGAGCGTGCGGTGGATCTGCAGCCGGAACTCCCGGAAGCACACTACAACCTGGGAAACGTCCGCCACGCGCAACTCAAGCTAGATGAAGCTGCGGCGTGTTATGAACATGCGCTGGCTCTACAACCGCAACTTGCCGAAGCCCACTATAACCTAGGCAATACGCTGCAGGCGCAGGGCAAACTGGAGGACGCCATAACCTGTTATGAGCGCGCCCTCACCCTTGAGCCCGGGAAATACGAGGCCCGCCACAACCTAGGTAACGCCCTACAAGCTCTGGACAAATTCGAAGAAGCGATGGAGTGTTATCAGCAGGTATTGGCGCTTCATCCCGGCTACGCTAAAGCTTATTACAGCGTGGGTGCTGCGTTCCACGCGATGGGCAATTTAGGTGACGCATTGGCCTGGTACGCAAAGGCTCGGGGCTTGCAGCCCGACCTTGCCGAAGCCGCGTTTGCCGAATCGCTGGCCCAACTGCTGCAGGGGGAGTTCACGCCCGGCTGGCGCAACTATGAATCGCGTTGGCAAACCAAAGAGCACACGCCGCCGATGCGAATCTATACGCAACCTCTATGGACCGGCGAAACTCTGGCGTCCGGACCTCTGCTGATCTGGGGTGAGCAGGGCATCGGAGACGAAATCATGTTCGCTGGACTGATTCCAGATGCGATGCGAGCTGGCATCCGTTGCGTGCTCGATTGCGATGTGCGCCTCAAGACACTCTTCGCACGGTCTTTTCCAGACGTGGAGGTAATTTCGAGCCGTGCTTCTGGTGATCTTGCCGACGATGATCCGGCGCAGAATCCGGAGTTGGGCATCGTTGCTCAGTTGCCGATCGGAAGTTTGCCGCGGTTGTTCCGCGAAAGCCTCGGCGCTTTTGCTGCCACAACGTCGCCCTACCTTATTGCCGATGCAGATGAGCGGCAACGCTTTCTGGACCGTTATGCCGATGGTAGAAGGCTGGTGGGGCTCGCTTGGTATACGAATAACCGGCTCACTGGCCGGATGCGTTCAATCAACCTCTCGTTGTTCGCCCCCTTATTTGCGCGAGCGGACACGCGCTGGTTCAGTTTACAATATGGCGATCACCAGGCGTTGCAGAATCAAGCTGAAGTCGCCGGCGCGCCGCTCATCATCGACCGCTCCGTAAATCAGCTCGCAGACATCGACCTCTTCGCGGCGCAGATTGCTGCCATGGACTTGGTCATAACCATCGATAATTCCACCGCGCATCTGGCCGGCGCTCTCGGCATTCCAACTTGCGTGCTACTGCCCTTCGCCTCCGACTGGCGCTGGCTGCAAGGGCGGGAAGACAGCCCCTGGTATCCCACGCTGCGACTCTTTCGCCAGCCTAGCTGTGGAGACTGGCAGTCGGTGGTGCGGAGGGTATGCGGTGACTTATGAGTGGCGATTAACTCACGCCTTGGTGCAAGCACAATTTTCGGTGGTACACTGCGGCGGATTGCTGCCCCTAACAGTCCCCATCTGGAAGGCGCTTTGCCGATTATGATTCCTAGCATTATGCGCGCGCGAGTCCTTATGAGCATAGTGTTGTTCGCGGCAGCTCTTGCTGCTGTAGCCGGGACCGACCAGAACCGGCAAGTCGACAACCAGTTCGTGACGATGACGATTTCGCCAGGCTGGGTCGCTGCGTCGCGCGATCAGGTATTGGTTGTCAGTCATGAGAAATACGTGCTAAGGATCAATCCAATATTTATGCATGCGAGTGGGGTTGAAGGCGGCAGATTCTCGGAAATCACAGACGGCATGGCTGGCATCGGCGCGGTGATGCGAGAGGTTGATCAACCAGCTGGAGGATTCGAGTGCTCGGAAGCTTCCTCCTCCCCGCGCACAACTAGTGCGGAAACGAAGCTAAATAGTCTCTATACGGATAGCTCGAAAACCGGCAACGGATGCACGTTCCCCGACGACGGCAAGTCCGCATGGTTTGGCGCGACCGCCCCATGCGCCAACGAGGGTGAGTGCACGATCACGCTGGACTATGACACCGACAACGTGAACGCCTTACCTAAGAAGGACAGCCGCGAAATTCAGGACGTTCTCAGCGCGGTGGAGACTATGCTGAACACCGTCCGCTTCAACAAATTCCTCCTTATTTCGAAAATAAGCCCCCAAAGTGTAGCGCCTGGCGCGACCGTAACCGTCTACGGAGCAGGGTTCAATGTGCCGAAATTTCCGGTTGGCGTAGCACTCAAAGAGCTTACGGAGGCCCTGTTGCAACCGCCGGCGGCAGCGGAAGGCGGAAAGTCCCTGACGTTCAAGATTCCAGTTTCGCTACAGACAATCAGCTGCCCGAGCGGGAAAGTTGACGTGAACGGATGGTGTGTTCCGATCCCCGAGAATCACGTCGACATCAACGACTGCCCGCCTAAGGTCGATGGCTCGACAAATTTTTGCGGCGTTCCGGTGCCACCTAACACCTATCATCTGTCGGTGGCTCTGGCCTACGGATCCTTATATACAGACGAAGTACCCCTGACTATAACGCCTTCAGCGGCAGGCTCGGTCTCGGTTTCACTGTTGTACCCCGATTCTCTAATCAGTCCGGGTCAGCCAATCACCGTGCGGGGCAAGGGTTTCAGGCCGACCGGAAACAACGTAGAGGTCGGGTCGGCGGTTGTGGAGAATGTCCCGTCTGCGGATGGCAAGATACTCGTTTTCAAGGCGCCGGCCCCGTCAGGTCCTACTCTCTTGCCTCACTTCCCCGCATTCGAGGTTTTTGTCTCCAATCCGAATGGGAAAAGCAATTCAATTGTTATTTCGTATCGATAAAGGTAAATAAAAAGGGCGCCGGAGGGTCTTCCGGCGCCGAGAACACTCGCGAGATGCGGTCAAGCGAGGTTTGCTACCCACCAATCAAAATTATTTGCTCTCTGCGATCGGAGTAGGACTCGCCCCGAAGTCGCGGCGCGGGTTGGCTGCGGTGCGGGCGGCGCGAGCATTCGGCATGTTCGCCGCTGCGGCTCCGTAGCGCTCGAGCAGTACCGGCGCCATCGTGTTTTCGGCTTCCTTGACGAAGATCATCTTGTTCTCTGAAGCCATATCGACGCGGATGAAATCACCGAGCTTCACCTGTGCTGTAGCCACCAGATTGGCCAGCGGGAAAACCAGGTGGCGCTCGATGGCGCGCTTCAAGTGGCGCGCTCCGTAACGCGGGTCGGTGCCTTCCTTCAGCAGAAACTGCTTCACGCCGCTCGTGCAATTGAAGACAAACTGATTCGCGCCGGCGGCCATGAGCACGCGCTGCTGCACCATGCCCAGTTCGATCTCCAGAATCTGGGCCAGGTGTTCGTCGCGCAAGGTCTTGAACACCACCGTCTTGTCGATGCGGTTCATGAACTCCGGGGTGAACTTGCGGCGCGCTGCTTCCACCGCGGTGCGCTGAATCTTGTCGTCGAAGTTGTTGTCGACTTCCACCGCCTTCGGCGCGAAGCCAAATCCGCCATCCACCAGATCCGTCATCTCGCTGGCGCCCAGGTTCGAGGTCAGGATGATGATGCATTGCGAAAGATCGACGCGGCGATTGTCGCCGAGCGTTAGCGTAGCTTTGTCGAGGATGCCGAGCAGCAACTGCCACAGCGAATCGCTCGCCTTTTCAATTTCGTCGAACAGTAGAATCGAGAGCTTTAACTTCTCGGTGAACCATTGATTGATGGCTTCCTGCGTAAGCAGAGGGTGAGTCTCGCGATGTCCAAGGTATCCCGGAGGCGAACCGATCAGCTTGGCGATTTCGTGCGAGTGCTGGAACTCGGCGCAATCGATCTTGATGCAGGCGCGCGCATCGCCGAACAGAGACTCGGCCACAGCCTCGACCACGCGAGTCTTGCCCGAGCCGGTAGGCCCTAGGAAAAGCAGGTTGCCAACAGGACGCCCGGGAGCATTCAAGCCGGCCAGAAACATCTGATAAATTTCTGCGACCTTTTCGATGGCCTGATCCTGGCCGACAATCTTGCGGCGCAGGGCGGTTTCAAACTCTCCGGCATCACTGCTGCGGCGGCTTGGATCGAGTACGGTAGCGAGGTTTGTTCTCATAAGAATTTTCCGGCTTGCGAGTATTTCATCCCTTTTCCAGGCCGTTGTGTTCGTATCTTCGGCCTTTTGCCTGCGTTCACCCAGGACTCGCCGTGTTTCTTAGGTTCCGCTTTCCTCAGCTTCACTGAGTGCCAAATTCTGTCACTCGAAAGCTGCTACCCAGTGGCGCGTCCTGGTGCACTTGAAATAAGCAAGCTGCTAGCCACGGCGCACCGTTTTGATTATCAATGCGAAAGCTCTCTATCGGCAGGAGTTATATCCGCAAGGCAGACATTAAACCACCACTCCGAGGAAAGTTAAAGAAGTATGAGAGAAATTCTTTGCGCATGAGGGAAGGGACTGTCCGAAATATTGTTAGACCGCGTCATGCACGAGTCGGCCCGATGCCTTCCTCTGTGTTCCCCTGTGTAGCCTGTGTTTGAGGTTTCGATTAAGAAGCATCTGTAATTTCCATCCAACGGGGAGATGACCGCTAGTAACTAGCCAATCAACAAGTTGAACATTAGCATCGCGATCAGGCGTTCCTTCGGAGGATTGCTTGCGTCGCTCTTCTATTCTGACCGTCTCTGCGATTTCGTGTGTACTTTTTGGCATAGCCGCTGTACGGCTCAACCCCCGCTTCTTCTCCGCCGAGGCAGCTCAGCCGCAGGCCGCACAATCCGCGCCCGTTGTGGCTTCTGCGGCGCCGGGTCAACTCAAAGCGGTGAGCGCGACTTCGACGGCATCGTTGAAGCCTGCTGACCTTCCTCAGCCGTCGAGCGCGCCCGGAAGCGCGGTCTATCTGGCGAAGCGTGGAGACACGATCCCCGGCGTTGCGCACGCCCAACTTCATAACACGGCTTATCTCACTTCTACCGAACTAGGCGACGCCATCCGCGCCACCAACGGCAATCGCACCGGAAACATGTTAAGGGCCGGTGAGCAAATCACGATTCCGGGCATTCTGCCAGCCCCCATCGTAGAGCACACGGTTCCAGTCCCCAAGGATTTCGAAGTCCGCGCCATCTATCTGACGGGCATAATGGCGGCAAGCGATCACGGACTGCGCATCATCCGCCACTGGCGCGAAGTCGGCGGCAACGCCGTCGTCTTCGATATCAAGGACTCCGACGGCAGCGTCACTATTCCCTATGAGCATCCGCTGCTCGGGGCGCATAAAGTTTATATCCACGACCTGCCGAAGTTCGTTCATTTTCTGCACTCCGAAAACATGCACGCTATCGCCCGCATCGCCATCTTCCGCGACGAGCGCATGGTCGTCGAGCATCCGGAGTTAGCCGTCCAGTCGAGAAAGAATCATGCGCCATGGCGGGAGAACGGCAAGCTGGTGTGGACCGATTCCTCGAACCCGAAAGTGCAGGACTACAACATCGCTTTGGCCAAATTCGTGGCGCAATCGGGCGCGGATGAAATTCAGTTCGACTATGTTCGATTCCCGGCTGAGGGCGACCAGAAAGATGCCAGCTTTGTCTACCAAAAAGACCAAGCTGACGGAACCACCACTGACGTGATCCCGATTAGAGCGACAGGTCTCGGAGGGACCGCACGACAGCCAGTAGAATCCGCATGGCCCGCGAGCTCACTTCAGCACCCGCAACCAGCACAGACTCGCTCCATGCAGCGGTCTGACGTGATCACTGCGTTCTTGAAGAAGGCTTACGCCGAGTTGCACCCCACCGGCGTCCTCTTATCTCTCGATGTCTTCGGCGTAATGGCGTGGCAGCGCTCGGTCGACCTCTCCCACACCGGCCAGGACATCGTGGGCATGGCGAAGTATTGCGACGTGCTCTCGCCCATGATCTACCCCTCGCACTTCTTCGGCATGGATAACATCGAGCATCCCGGAGACGCGCCCGAACACTTCATCGGCGAATCCATGGAACGCTTCGAACTAATTACCAAAAACAGCGGCGTGGTCATCCGCCCCTGGCTACAAGCCTTCCACTGGCGCACCAAGACCTACTCGCCCGAATATATAAAGATTCAAGTCGCCACAGCCCGCGAAAAAGGCGGCATCGGATTTTTATTCTGGAACGCGGCTAACGACTACTCCAAGCCATACACCGCGATGCCTGAGATGAAGGCCGCCGACCAAAAGGCAGGATCGAAGGAACCGAAATACTTCCGTGGCGACGAGTTGCCGGGTGTAACAGTAAGGGCGGCATTGGCTCCGGCGAACTAGCTGCCTGATCGCGCTGCCGCCGCATACCTTTGGACAATTGCGTTGTACAAACTGTTCCCCACCGTATCAAGATCGGGCTTGGCATCCAATACCAGGTTCGCGCAGCTCTTGCAGTGGGGCAGATAGCGTCGTGCTGCCGGCAGCACGGTATTTTCGTATTGCCATTTGACCAGTTCTAGCGGCCGTTGCCGCTCAGTAATGTCCCTGACTTTTCGCCGATGAAAGCACACATCTTCCGGAGCATCGAGGTAAACCGACAGATCAAAATAGTACGGCAGCTGCGCAAAATGAAGCGCCAGGATACCTTCGACTATAGCTAGCGGCTTCGCCGGAACATGCTCCCGCCGCTCCGTTCGCAGATGCTGCGCAAAGTCGTAAACCGGAGCCCCAATCGAACGGCCGGCCGCGAAGCTCCGTATGTGGCTCTCCAACAATTCCACATCAATCGCCTCAGGCTCATCGTAGTTCCGCTTGGCCCGCTCCTCGAACGGGAGATGGTTCGACTCCGCGCTGTAAACCTCCATGGAGATGACCTGCCCGTTGAGGCGGGCCGCTACGCGCCGGGCCACCGTCGTTTTGCCACTGCCGGATGGCCCTCCCAGGCCGACGATGAATACACTGTTCGACATTCGCCGATATAACTTATATCGGCATAATGGAACCTCAACTTGTGCGCTGTTATCTGAGAGATTGGCACCCTTAATCCCGTATCCTCCTTATTACCCAATCGGATTAGTCCAAACAGCGGCTAACGAAGCTCTTGACTTCCCACTCTACCCGTCATAAGCTCCCCATCGGTCCGTCATCTGACCGCAGCCCTTCCTCCTCCACCCAAGTCGGTAAAAAACAATACGAATTGTGGAGAACTTACATTGAGCCTCACGAGATCCCTGCCATTGTTCGCCATTTTCGCCTCCATTTTCGTCCAAGCCCAATCTCCCGCCAGCCCTCAGGGTAAGATCCAGCACGTAATCATTCTCGTCCAGGAAAATCGCACCATCGACAATCTGTTCGGCAGCAATCCAAAATTTGAGCCGGGCGTGAATCTCGCGACCACCGGCAAAATTAAGGGCCAAGCCAACATCCCACTCGTGGCCGGGCCCATCATCACCTGCTATGGCTTGGGCCACACCCACACCGCTTTCACGCAAAGCTACGACAACGGCGCGATGGATGGCGCCTACCAGATTGTGGTTACCGCCGCGCAGGATTGCCCCGTGCCAACCAACCCGATGTATGGCTTCGCCGACAACAGCGGCACTTCCGACCCTCCCAACGAAATCCAGCCGTACTTTGACATGGCCACGCAATTCGGCTTCGCCAACTACATGTTCCAGACCAATCAGGGTCCCAGCTTTCCCGCGCATCAATTCCTTTTCTCTGGGAGCTCCGCCCCGGTTTACGATGACGGCGAGAAAATCCCTTATTACGAATGGTTCACCGTGGAGAATACGAACATTGAGAAACCGAGCGGGTGCTTTGGCGCAGTCACCAACACCGCCGAGGAACTGGGTCCCGGCCAGACCAAAGAATCCCTCGGCTGGACCAATCTCAACCTTCCCGGCGCCACCCCTGGCTATCCCTGCTATAACCACAACACCATCGCCAACGTTCTCGATCCCGCCGGGGTTACATGGCGCTACTACACCGACAATTCGACAGACTATTGGACCGCACCCAATGCCTTTCAAACCATCTGCAATTCCACCGTCGCCGGTGACGGCTGCGTAGCTACCCTGGAAAATCCTGACTGGAACAACGTGGTGGACGAAAGCAGCGCCAACAATCCGCCAAACCCCGCGCAGATTCTCGAGGACATCCAGTCCTGCAATCTTGCGCAGGTGAGTTGGGTCATTCCCAATGGCGCATGGTCCGATCATGCCGGTAACGCCGATCCCAATAACCCATCCCCTGCGCTCGGCCCATCCTGGATTGGCAGTATTGTAAACGCCATCGGTCAAGGCATGGCCGGCAGCACCTGCAATCCGCTGAACGCGCCCGCCTACTGGGCGAACACCGTCATACTCGTTACCTGGGACGACTGGGGTGGCTGGTACGATCACGTTACGCCGCCCAGCATCGGCTACATCAATACCGGTGGCATCGGTGCGCAAAATCTCTACGGATTTCGGGTTCCGCTGCTGGTCGTCTCCGCTTACTCTCCCCACAAGGGCTATGTCTCGGGACCGGCCGCAAACAATGGCGTCGCCGCCTGTCCCATTACCCCAAGTTCGCGCTACTGTCACGACTTTGGCAGCATCCTGAACTTCGTCGAATACGTTTTCGGTACGGGCGGCAAATCGCTGGGCGAAATTTATCCCGCCTACCACTACGCCGACTACTACGCCCTGGATGGCCCCAACAACTCGACGTGCAAGCCGAACATCTGCCCCTATAGCTTGTCCGACTTCTTCAACTTTGCCTTGGCCCCGGCAGCCTTCACGCCGATCACGACTCCATACAACGCCGATTACTTCATCAACTACACCGGCAAACCAGAAGACCCAGACGACGACTAGACGATAGAAGTACAGCCGGGCGCCGTGAGCAATCCGACCGAAGATTGGCCATAGCTTCCGCCCCTTTTATCTTGCATTCTTCCAATAGTCATAATAATATGACCATACTATGAAATATATGGCCGCCGGAAAATTCAAAGCGCAGTGCCTCGCGGTGATGGACCAGGTCTCGCACAGCGGAGAGGCGGTAGTGATCACGAAGCACGGCAAACCCGTGGTAAAGCTGGTGCCGGCTAAGAAGGGCGCCAACGACATCTTCGGCTACATGGCCGGCAAGGTGAAGATCGTTGGCGATATCGTCGGTCCAATCACTCCCCTCGAAGATTGGGAGAGCAAGTGATCGTGCTCGACACGCACGTCCTGCTCTGGACGGCGAGCGATCCGGATCGGCTGTCAAAGCGGGCGCGCGAGGTTATCCGCAAGGGGCGAGAAGAAGCCGAAATTGCCATCGCGACCATTACCCTTTGGGAGGTTGCCTGGCTGGCCCAGAACGGAAGAGTCGTTGTGACAACCGGAGTGGAGTCGTTTGTCCGCGAGACTGTTGTCCGCGTGATTCTAAGGCCGATGACGCCCGAAATCGCCGCGTTGGGCGTGCGCCTGCCTGAACCGTTTCCTAGAGACCCGGCTGACCGGCTGATTGCCGCCACGGCAATGGTCGAGGGATCTGTTCTGGTAACTGCGGATTCGCGCATTCGACAGTCGAAGGTTTTGGAAACAGTCTGGTAAGCAGTTCCGAGGTCTGCACAGGGCAAGCAATTACAGCGAAAGCAGTATCCAAGCACGCTACCACCCTCAGCTATAATGACCTGTAACGCTGGTTGGGTTTTCGCGCCTCGTCCCCTGCAGTGCCGGAGGAACGATTTCAGCCTCGTTGCTTTTGTTGGAAAACACCGCCGCTGAAGGAGTCCGCATGGCTATCGAGAAGTCCGAATTTATCTGGCACAACGGCAAGCTCATTCCCTGGGATGACGCCACCATTCACGTGATGTCGCACGTGGTCCACTACGGCTCCTCGGTATTCGAGGGCATTCGCTGCTACGCGCCGCAAGGCAAACCCGCGATCTTCCGCGCCAACGAGCACATTCAGCGCCTGCTCGATTCCGCGAAGGTTTACCGCATCGATGTCGATTACACGCGCGACGAACTCGTTAAAGCCATGTGCGAAACCGTTGGCACGAACGGAGCGTGGCCGTGCTACGTGCGTCCGATTATTCTGCGCGGTTACGGCGAGGCAGGGGTGAATCCGTTCAACTCGCCGACCGAGGTTTACATCATCAATTATCCGTGGGGAAAATATCTAGGCGGCGAGAACGATGGCTGCGACGCCTGTGTTTCGTCGTGGACGCGCATCGCTCCCAACACGCTGCCTGCCATGGCGAAGTCGGGCGCGAATTATATGAACTCGCAGCTCATCAAGATGGAAGCGATCGTCAATGGTTTTGCGGAAGGCATTGCGCTCGATGTCAACGGGTTCGTGAGCGAAGGTTCGGGTGAGAACGTGTTCATCGTACATCGCGACAAGCTGATCACCGCGCCGCTCGGCAACTCCGTGCTGCCCGGCATCACCCGCGATTCGGTGTTGCAGATCGCGCGCGACCTGAACATAACCATCGTCGAGCAGATGATTCCGCGCGAGATGCTCTACATCTGCGACGAAGCTTTCTTTACGGGCACGGCCGCAGAAGTTACGCCGATCCGCTCGGTCGACAAGATCAAAGTTGGCAAAGGGGGAATCGGCTCGATTACCAAGGCGATTCAGAAAGAGTTCTACGCCATCGTTCGTGGCGAGAAGTCTGACCGCCATAGCTGGCTGACTCCGGTACCTGTGAACAGCAAGCAGCCGGTCGGGGTATAATTCCATCCTCTACAATTCGACAGGGGCGCTGATGCGCCCCTTTTGAATTCGTGCGCAAGACAGCAACTCGACATTTCGCTGGCATTTTCACTTCATCCCAGGAGGAAACAAATGTCCGAACAAGGTTTTACGCCTGAGTTTGCCAAAGGCTATTGCGCAATCATGCTTGATGGGATCATGCGCGAAGCGGAAGTTACGAAGAAAGTGATCGCGGCCGTGCCGGATGCGGCCTCCGGCTACCGGCCTGACCCGTGCGCGCGCACGGCGAAGGATCTGGCTTGGCACCTCGCCAACACTGACGTTCAGTTTCTGGACGGAATCGGCAGCCTGAAGTTCGAGATGAAGAATCCCGAAGACAAGCCTCAGACTTCCGCCGAAGTGGTGGCGTGGTATGACGAGCGCATGAAACAGGGTGCGGCGCGGGTGGCAGCGATGACGCCCGAGCAGTTGTTGACCCCGGTTGACTTTATGGGGGCGTTCAATTTCCCGGTAGTGTTGTATCTCGGCTTCTTGAACAACCACAGCATTCACCATCGCGGCGAACTCGCGACTTACCTGCGGCCCATGGGATCGAAGGTGCCTTCGATTTATGGTGGCAGCTACGATGAGCCGCTCCAGCCGCCGGTACCGGCTGAGACGGCCGCGTAAGAAGTGGACGTTTTGCGATTGGAAGCCGCTCGCGAGGGCGGCTTTTTCACTTGCCACACCAAACTACCTCAATCGGATATTTCCCGAACAGTTGATCCGGGGTGAGAACAGTTAGGTTTTCGACGAGCGCCTGCGCAATGATCAGCCGATCGAAAGGGTCGTTGTGATGGAGATCGAGGTCATTCGCCTTAAGGGCATGGGTCTGGCTGATGGGTAGGCCGCGAATGCCTTGCGTGCCAAGGCGATTGGGGATGTAGCGCGCTGGTTCGTCGGGCAACTTATATTTCCCGCTGCGTGCCTTGATCGAGATTTCCCAAACGCTGGCGGCTGAGAGATAAATCTCGTGGCCACCAGTGCGCAGAATTTCGAGGCATCCTTACCGATCTTCTCCGTTGGTCCAACGCTCCACAACCAGACGACGGTATCGAGCAGATATCTCATCGCGGCTTCTTCGCCGATTTCCTAGGGCGGACTGGCGCGGTTTCGAGCGGTGGAAGTTCGCCGCCATAAAACAACTTCAACAGATCATCGGGCAGAGGAGCATCGAAGTCATCGGCGATCCAGATTTGTCCGCGATCCATTCCGAGCGGACGGATGGCTTGTGAGGGCTCGACGGCCACTAACCGTGCTATTGGGACGCCGGATTTTGCGATGGTGATCTCTTCGCCGGCAGCGACTCGCTGCAGCAGGCGGGAGAGATGGGTTTTGGCCTCGTGGATGTTCACTTCCATGAGGCCAATGTAGACTTAGGGACTAAGTCAACATCACCCTGGTCGACAACACTTGGCTGCGTTACCTCCGCGCGTCCAGGCTCCACGGGCCCGAACCCAACTGCGAGATCAGCAGCGCGCCGCCAAGCATGGAGAGATTCTTCATGAACATGACGAACTGAATCTGGTACATCATAGCATCGGTCACTCCCCAGAACTTATGCATCATGGGAGTGATACAGACCAGGAACAGCACGATCAGCCAGGCCCCGATTTTTGCGCGATAGCCGAGCAGGATGGACAAACCTCCGACGAAGGCCATCAGGCCGGACAGAGGTACGGCGATCGAAGCCATGGGCACGCCTTGCGAGGCAGCGTAGGCGATGGTCTGGCTGAGGAAGTGGCGCGGACCGGACAACAGGAAAATCAGAACAAACAGGAATCGTGCTAACAGCGTAACCGGGCCGGAAGCGGACACCGCCGCTGGATAGGATCGGGAAATGGCGGAAGCGTTGGCTGACATTTTGTTTCTCCTTGAGAGTGATTTAACGAAATTCGATGAACCGTGCAACATGGAAGCCGAGCTGACCGAATTCAAACTGACTCTTTGGAAAGCCTTAGTTCGTTGCTGCCGCCGCTTGTTGAAGCTGGTCCATAGCAGCGATGCGCGAAGGCTCAGCCAGCTCTCCCGGTTTCTGATTCTCCGCGTGGATAAAGGTAACGTCCGTCAGGCCGATGAATGCGAGAATGTGGCGCAGATAGGGCTCCTGATGGTCGTATGCAGCCGTCGGCGAGCCGGGGCGGAACGAGCCGCCGCGCGAGGTGAGCACAATCACTTTTTTCCCCTTCAGAAGACCTTCGTACCCGTTCGGTCCAACCGAAAAGGTGCGGCCGGCACGGACGATCTGGTCAATCCACGCTTTCAGCGGGGCTGACACGGTGAGATTGTACATGGGCGCGCCGATGACGATGACGTCAGCAGCCAGCAGTTCATCGACGAGGGTGTTGGAGACAGCGAGCACCTGCTGCTGCTCAGCAGTTAGCTTGGATGGGTCGGAATATGCGGCTTGCGTCCATTCGTCGGTCACGAAGGGAAGCGGGGTGGTCGCGAGGTCGCGCTCGATTACCTGCCCAGTGGGATTTTGCTTTTGCCAGGTTTCTACGAACTTGGCGGTGAGCTGGCGAGAGACTGAGCTACGGCGAGCGCTGGAATCGATGCGAAGCAGTTTCATACATGTCCTCGACTTTCAGAAGGCTTAGATGGCGCGGATCGGAGTTGGTTACTATAAATAACTAGAGAGTCTTTACACATCAGATACTTTGGAGTAACTTAGTAATATTATGTCTCCCAGAAAGTTTAAACAGGTGCAGTCCCCTTGCGCCATTGGCGGTTTGCTGGAGTTGCTTACGCGGCCATGGACGATGCACATCCTCTGGGCGCTCAGCCACAACGGGCCGATGCGCTTTGGGATTTTGAAGAGGCAGGTGGAAGGGATTTCGTCGCGCGTGCTGACGGAACGGCTGCGCACTTTGGAAGATGCGCGGTTCATCTTTCGCCATTATGAGCAGACTATCCCTCCCGCGGTGACTTACGGCATTACGGAGCGGATGAAGGATATGGAGAAGGTTTTCGTGCAGATCGAGTGCCTGGCGCGGAAGTGGCAGGGCGAGGGGACGCCGGTGATTAGGAGTCGTGCGCCCCACGCACGGGAGAATGCGAGCGCCTAGGAGAATTGATTGCTTTCTAAACAATCCGCAATCGCCCCTGGGCAGCGATCTAGCAGCTCGCTGCGGCCCACCAGATCGCCGAAAGATTCAACGCTGGCCGTAGGGGCTGAAAGACCGATCAAGAACATGGCTGGCATCCAGCGCTGCCCTCAAAGAGTCGGCGCGGCGCAGGCTGCCAGGTCGCAACTCTTTGTTTCTTAGAGCCTCATTGTTCTTAGAGCCTCGCTCCGGCTAGGCAGCCTTCCACGAATTCCTGTCGCTACGACGCTTGAGCGCTGCCAATCCAATAGTGATGACCGCAGCGAGTACAAATGCCCATCCTGCGCCGCCATCGGGCACCGACGAAGGGTGCTGATCGGCAATTGGCCGGTACGGGCGCGGATCGGGTTTGATGATGGTGTGTTGTTGATTTGGCCGCGTTACAACTGCGATGTATTCCACGACAACTCCCTTGGTCTCAGACGTAATGGCGTGCCCATCTAAAGTTGCCGATGGATCGCGCAAAGGGTGTCGAACGGCTTTAGGCCGACATGCACCGATCAAGCTTGCCCGACATCCTTCTCAAATTGATCCTATTCCGGCGACGATGCCGATGGAATGGCCCGGAAGCGGCGGCCAGGGGGCACTTCAGTAATAGTTACTCGACATCGATCGCTGCCCGCAAACCTAGGCCCGACGCGGCATTACCAAGGTCATCTTGGGGAAGGTGACGATTCGGTTCATCATAGATAGACCTTGCGAGGCTGTGAGCTTTCCAGGCCTAGCTCTCCAGGAAAACCCTTCGTATGAATATTGACGATCTGCTGCGGATTGCTACCGAACGGAAATCCAGCGACTTGCATTTGAAGGTGGGAAACTATCCGCACCTGCGGATTGATGGCGAGTTGGTGCCTTTAACCGACCAGCCGCGCGTGAGTGCCGAAGACATGCTGACCATGGCGTTCAGCATGATGTCGGCGCGGCAGAAACAGAAATTCAAAGAAACGACGGAAATCGATATGGCCTACGGCGTAGCCGGGCTCGGACGATTCCGTGTGAACATTTTTCAGCAGCGCGGCAATGTGGGATTGGTGCTGCGCGTGATTCCGACCAAGATTCGCGCGCTCGATGAATTGTTTTTACCCAAGGTAGTGGAGCAGATCTGCGAGATGCCGCGTGGATTGGTACTCGTAACGGGTGTGACCGGTTCGGGAAAGTCGACCACGCTGGCCGCAATGGTCGATCGCGTGAACTCGAGCCGCGCCGAACACATTATTACGATCGAAGACCCGATCGAATTTCTGCATCGCGATAAAAAGGGCTACGTCAACCAGCGCGAGATTGGCGTGGATACGCCGTCGTTCAGCGCGGCTTTGCGCGCCAGCTTGCGTCAGGACCCGGACGTGATTCTGGTTGGCGAAATGCGTGACCTGGAAACAATTTCAACCGCGCTGCACGCGGCAGAAACTGGCCACATGGTTTTCTCGACTTTGCACACGCTGGATGCAGTCGAAACTGTGAACCGTATTATTTCGATCTTCCCACCACCGGAACAGAAGCAGATTCGCTTGCAGCTGGCGGCAGTGCTGCGGGCTATCGTGAGCCAACGCTTGGTTCGCCGTTGCGACGCGGAAGGGCGCGTGCCGGCAGTTGAAGTCATGATCAATACCGCGTTCATTCGCGAGTGTGTATTGGTCCCGGAAAAGACGCGGTCGATTCGCGACGCGATTGCGGCCGGCACGTCGCAGTACGGCATGCAGACCTTCGATCAATCGCTGTGGGATCTCTTTCAGGCGGGGCTGGTCGCTTACGAAACCGCGCTGGAAAACGCCTCGAACGCCGACGACTTCAAGCTGCGCATGCAGGGTATCGCTTCGACTTCAGATATTTCGCGGCAGTCGATGCAGTCGGCGGGGTTTGGCGGACGATAAGGCTTCCACTGCCAGGCCAAGGAACACTAAGGCTCTTCCTTTGTGTTCCTTGGTGCCCTTAGTGGTTAATCTGTTTTCGCGCCGTCCCCTAAATTGCGCTATCGTTACCCAATGGCGTTTTCTCGCCCCAAGAAAAAACACTATTCCGAAGATGAGTTATACGAATACGCCGTAGGCGCGCTGGCGCGGCGCATGCGCACGGTTGCGGAATTGAAGCGCCTGCTGCGGGCGCGGGTAGAAGAAGCTGACGGTGGATACGGCCAAACCTTGATCGAGTTGATCATTCGTCGCCTCAAAGACAACGGTTATCTCAACGACTCGCAGTATGCCGCCTACTTCTCTTCCCTTCGGCGAGATAATCAGAAACTTGGGCGCAGGCGCGTAGTCACGGAACTCAAAATCAAAGGCGTGCATGGCGATGTGATCAACAAGGCTGTGGACGCGGCTTTTGAAGGCGTGAGCGAGGAGAGGCAGGCGCGCGAATATTTGCGCAAGAAGCGAATGGCAAAGCCGGCCAAAGGCGATCAGAAGGCGGCGGCGCGGATTTTTCGACAACTGGCTCGCGCGGGTTTCGGCAGCAAGACTATCTTTGCTATCCTCAAAAAATGGGATGTGGATGATGAGATGTTGAGCGTGCTGGAAGGCGAGTGCAGCTAAGTTTTCGCTGATCCTGCATTCAATGCAGCCTACTCTTGGCAAGCATCATCTCAATCATGCATACTCCAATGCGTTCCCAACAAATCCGCTCCGAGGAGAACCTCATGAGAAATTGCTTGAATCTTGTCCTTTCAACAGCGCTGCTCGTTGCAGTTCCGGCAGCCATTGCTCAGGACGCCAGCTCCGATGTGAAGAAAGCCGCCGACACAACCGGGCACGATACCAAAGTTGCGGCCAAGGATACCGCCAAAGGCACGGAAAAGGCCGCCGACAAAACCGGACACGAAACAAAAGTTGTGGCCAAAGACACTGCGAAGGGTACCGAGAAAGTTGCCAAGAAAACCGGCAGCGGCATAAAGAAAGGCACCGAAGCCACCGGACATGGAATAAAGAAGGCTGGAGAGAAGACAGAAGATGCTGTGAAGTAGCTTTTCGATCGGCGTTCAAGAATCAACCACAGAGGGCACAGAGGGCACAGAGGATTTTGCCGTACCCTGTGATCCCCCGTGCCCTCTGTGTTTGTGTTTTCTGAATGCTAAAATCAGACTTTCCCTAAACCATGCCGACCGGTTCTGAAATCCGCCGCAAATTTCTGGACTTCTTTGTGCAGAAGGGGCACAGGGAGGTGCATTCGTCGTCGCTGGTGCCGGCGAACGATCCCACGCTGCTGTTCACCAACGCCGGGATGAACCAGTTCAAAGACGTTTTCTTGGGCCTTGAGAGGCGCGATTACTCGCGCGCGACTACCTCGCAAAAATGTGTGCGCGCTGGCGGCAAGCACAACGATCTGGAGAACGTGGGATTCACCAACCGGCATCACACGTTCTTCGAGATGCTGGGGAATTTTTCCTTCGGCGATTATTTCAAGAAGGACGCCATTGCTTATGCGTGGGAGCTGATCACTTCGCCGGACTGGTACGGGATTGCGAAGGATAAGCTTTACGTCACCATCTTCAACGGCGAAGGCGGAGTGCCGCGCGACATTGAAGCTTACGACCTGTGGGTTGGCCAGGGTGTGCCTAAAGATCGAATCTTTGAGCTGGGGGTGAAAGATAATTTCTGGCAGATGGGCGATACCGGCCCCTGCGGTCCGTGCAGCGAGATTCATTACGACATGGGTCCGGCCGCTTCCGATGCGGGGCATACGGATTGTGCCTTTACTTGTGACTGTGGGCGCTATGTCGAGATTTGGAATCTGGTGTTCATGCAGTTTGACCGCGATGCTTCGGGGAAGTTGAACCCGTTGCCCAAGCCGTCAATTGATACGGGCATGGGGCTGGAGCGCGTAGCGGCGGTGCTGCAGGGCGTGATTTCAAATTATGAGACGGATTTGTTTACGCCGCTGATTAGGAGGGCCAAAGAACTGATAGCTGTTGAGGCCGTGGAAAAGGTCTTCGATGGCAAGGTTATCCAGCATGGAGCAGCATCTCTCCGTGTAATCGCTGACCACTCGCGCGCAGCGACGTTTTTGATCTCGGATGGCGTGCTGCCGTCGAACGAAGGACGCGGCTATGTCCTGCGGAAGATTATTCGGCGAGCGATTACACATGGACGATTGCTCGGGCAGACAAAGCCGATTCTTTATCGGATGGTGCCCTCCGTGCGCGATTTGATGCAGGATGCATATCCGGAACTCAGGGAGTCAGCGGATAACGTGTCGAGGGTGGTGCTGACGGAAGAGAAACGGTTCAGCAACACAATGGAGGTCGGCTTGGCGAAGCTCGAAGAGGATCTTGCGCCGCTGATAGCCGCCAGGGAAAAAGCGCGGGCGGAGAGAAGAACTCAACCTGCTGTCCCGCTGGAAAAGAGGGACTGGAAGACTGTTGACCTTGCACTCTCGCCTGTCTATGACGGTCGCAAGGCGTTTAAGCTTTACGACACCTACGGGCTACCGCTGGATTTTATAGAGGATGCTTGTCGCGATCAGGCAATCTCTCTTGATCAAGGCGGTTTTGAGTCTGCGATGGTCGAGCAGAAGTCCCGTGCCCGTGCCTCGTGGAAAGGCGCGGCCAAGCAGACCGCCAACCCCGCGTATCAGCAGCTTCCGAAGTCAGTCTTCGAAGGCTACCGGCAAACCCGCTCTGATGGCCGCGAAGTGCTGGCCATCATCAAGAATGGCCAAGGCGCGCAAGAACTCAAGGCCGGCGAATCCGGCGAGGTCATTCTTGATCACACGCCGTTCTACGCCGATTCCGGCGGCCAAGTCGGCGACCAAGGATGGTTCTACTCCGACGATCACAATACCGTTGTCGCCGAAGTAACGGGGTGCTACGCGCCGATTCAGGGCGTGCGCGCGCATCAGGTCATCGCGAAGTCTGCGATTCGTGTAGGAGATCACCTCGACGCCGTAGTCAACGCGGACATCCGTGAATCGACCATGCGCAATCACACGGCCACGCATTTGCTTCACGCCGGGCTGCGTGAGGTTTTGGGGAATCATGTGAAGCAGGCGGGATCACTAGTTGCGCCGGATCACCTGCGCTTCGACTTTTCGCACTTCACCGCGGTCGAAGACGAAGAGTTGCAGGACATCGAGGACATCATCAACAAGGAAGTGCTGCGCAACCAGATCGTCGAGACCATTACCGACGTTCCCATCGAAGAAGCCATCAACAAATATCATGCGATGGCGCTGTTCGGTGAAAAGTATGGCGACAAGGTGCGCGTGGTGCGCATCGGCGATTTTTCTACCGAGCTTTGCGGAGGCACGCACACGGGTGCAACCGGCGAGATTGGATTGATTAAGATTTTGAAGGAAGGCAGCGTGTCGTCGGGCGTGCGGCGAGTCGAGGCGGTCACGGGCACGGGTGCGCTTGCTCATTTTCGCAAGGATCACGAGTTGGAGAAGGTCGTTCATTCCGTTGTTTCTACGCTTGTTAAGAGGGATGCGAAGTCAAAAATCCCACCCTCCCCTGAGGGGGAAGGGTGGGGCGCCCCCGTGAGTCCTGCTGACGCTTTGCGAGCTGAGCTTGAAAAGAAAGACGCTGAGATCAAACGGTTGGCGCGGGAACTGGATTCGGTGCGGATGAAGTCGGCTTCGTCTTCGACCGCGAACATCGGCGACAAGGTGAAAGACGTAAAAGGTGTGAAGGTGCTGGCATATCGCGTGGATAATCTGGAACGGGCGCAGATGCGGACTCTGATCGATCAACTGCGCGACAAGATCGGCTCGGGCGTGGTTGTGCTCGGCTCAGCTTCGAATGGGAACGTTTCGCTCATCGTCGGCGTCACTAAAGACCTTGTAAATAAAGTTCAGGCGGGCAAAGTGATCGGTCCGGTGGCTCAGAAAGTTGGCGGCAAGGGCGGAGGCCGTCCTGATCTCGCCGAGGCCGGCGGAAAAGACGCTTCTGCTCTCGATTCCGCTTTGGACGGGGCTTACGGCGTGGTGGAGTCGTTACTATCATGAACTCTCCTCCCGATTCCCACGAGCGGCTGCGATTCATCAAGCATAAAGGTCATGCCATTTATCTGATCGACGTGTCGCACTGCGTGGCAAAAGAGTTGTTGGTCCTGCTCGACCTGATTCGCGCGGATATTGCGCGGCACGCGCCCGGCTCCATGCTTACGCTTACGGATTTCACCGACGCCGAAGTCGATAAGACCGTCGCCACGCGCATCAAGGAAGTGCTGGTGCTGGATCGTCCGTTTGTGAAGCGGGCGGCTTTTGTGGGGACGGAGAGCTTGCCGCATGTCTTCTACGAGCATTTCAAGAATTTTTCTCAGCGCGAGTTGCCTACTTTCGGCACGCGGGAAGAGGCTATGGAGTGGCTGGTTAGTGAGTAGGATAAAGTGTCGTGTCGCTTCGCTCGACTGGACCGCCGAGGCGGCTGCCCCACATTCGGTGTTCTCGGCGCGGTTGCGAAATCAGGATAGAGTCTCCTGTAGTAATTCCAAAAGCTTTCCGTAGGCGCGCTCGGCCTGGATCTGATTGAAGACCGGACTGTCGGCCGAGGTCCAGCCGTGTTGGGCGTCCTTGTAGGTTTCGCTTTCGTACTTCCCTCCCCATCGCTTCAGGGCGTCCTCGAACTTCGTGATCCCTTCGGCGGGCATGCTGCGATCTCCTGTCGCATGGCCAAAATAAAGTTGCGCTTTGATGCGTGGCAAAATTAGATGCGGGCTGGTGGGTGCGTCGGTGTAAAGGCCGCCGCCATGGAAGGATGCTACCGCCGCGACTCTGTCGGCGCGGGCAGCAGCGGCATACATGGCCATTTTGCCGCTAAAGCAGTGGCCGACTACCGCAAGCATGCCTTTGCGGGTGCGGGGCTGTGACGCCAGAAAGTCGATGTAGGTAGAGGCGTCGCGCTCCATTGTTTCTGGCGTAAGGGGGCCACTTAGTTCGGCAATGCGCTTGCCGCGCGCATCTGCATCCAGGTCGCGAAACGGCGGCCTCATTGGGGCGCGCCCGGTGCGATAAAAAACGTTCGGCATTAGAACTACGTAGCCCTGTTTTGACACTCTCGCAGCAGACTCGCGGTTGGTTGGGCGAATGCCTGCGATGTCGGTGAAATAGAGGATGCCCGGCCCTGTGCCTTCGCCGTCGGGATAGAGGAGTACGCTGTCGCTGCTGCCGTCCTGAGTGGGGATTTCGACTTCTTGCTCGGGCATAGTTCGTTTTTTCTCTCCGGGATCAATCCCTACAGCTGAGTAAGAATTAAGTTTGATGCTCAAGTATGTAGGGGGATGCGGGGAGTTCCTGTGGAAAGTTATTTTTGGGCGGATATTCGCGGACGAAGGCGTCCGCGGTTCCATGGTCAACTTTTCCACTTGAGTGTTACCGGCCCGGTCATCGGATGTTTGAAATCGCCCGAGCGCTTGGCTTCCAAGTGTGCCGCTTTCAGTTGGAAATACCACTTCGCGGGACGGTCAGCGTCGTCGATCAGCATTAGATGCGGGCTGTGTTTTAGGCCTTCGGCTTGCAGTTCCATGGTACGGCGGTCCTGTTCTACAAATTTGGCGAAGACGAACTTCAAAAGTTCGGGACCGAACGGGAACCAGCGGAAGATGTTCCAGGCGGCGACTACGTCGATGCGGCATTGACTGCGGGTGGTCGGCGTTACAGTCGTTAGCGAAGAGAACCAGTACTTCCCCGCACGGATTACTTCGCGGCGCAGGTTGGGGAGGGTGAAGTCGATTGTGGTGGTGATGGAGTCGGCGTCGGCGTATAGGCGAAGCAGTTTGTATGGCGCGGAGTTTGAGCTGGGCGTGTGGGCGCTCATGCGGAAGCCGTTGGGGATCGGCTCGAAGTTTTTCTTTTTCTCGTGGATGCTGTGGCGGCTGCGCCACCACCAGGCTTGGTGAACGAACGGCCCGTGGGCAGGGTCCATCAGTCCAATGATACCGTGGTCGATGTTGACTGGCATGTCTGCCGTTAGGTAGGCGAGTTTGTATTTGTCGCTGAATTTTTCGATAACCGGCGCGGGTTCCGGGGCTTCTTCGGGTTTGGTGAATCCCGCGCTAATCGGGCCTGGATCCGAAATGTACACCCAGATGAAATCATCTTCCTCTTCGCAGGGATAGCTTCCGGCGTAGATGCGTCCGACTTTCAGAGTCTGATCGACGGTAAGCGATGGGATGAGCTGGCACTGTCCGTTGTGAACGTCAAATTGCCAACCGTGGTAGGGGCATTCGAGATTCTCTCCGTCGAAATGGCCGCCGTTCAGCGGCATGCCGCGATGCGGGCAGGCGTCGCGCAGGGCGAAGGGTTGGCCGGCGCGGTCGCGTCCAATAACTAACGGGATCTCCAGCAATAGCGCCTTGTGAAGGTGATTGCGATGCACCTGGTCGGCGGGCAGGGCGCGGTACCAGAAACCGGTGAGCATGAGCGCATCGGTCGCCTGTCGTTGCGGGGAGTCGAGTTCGGGCATGGCGGATTGCTGATTTTTGTTGCCGATTGAACTCCATATGCTAGCATTCGCTGGACTTTGCGCCGTACCGAATTCGTGGAGGAGCCCCCATGGAGTTCATCGGTCATTTTCGCCGCCTTACTCCGGTCCAGCGGAATACGTTTGTGGCGTGCTTTCTCGGCTGGTCGCTCGATGCTTTCGATTTTTTTATTCTGACTTTTTGTGTAAGCGCGATCGCAACGCAGTTTCAGGCGAAGGTATCGGCGGTTGCGGAAGCGATTTTTCTTACGCTGGCGATGCGGCCGGTTGGCGCTTTCCTGTTCGGGGTGATGGCCGACCGCTATGGACGGCGGGTGACGCTGATGATCGATATCATCGCTTACTCGGTGTTCGAACTGGCTTCGGCGTTTGCGCCTTCGTTGAAGATATTGCTCATCACGCGCGCCTTATTCGGAATCGCCATGGGCGGGGAGTGGGGTGTGGGCGCGGCGCTGGCGTTTGAAACTCTTCCGGCGGAGGGCCGAGGATTCTTTTCCGGTTTGCTGCAGGAGGGGTACGCCGTAGGCTACCTGTTCGCGGCCCTGATTTATCGCACCGTCTTCCCGCTGGTTGGCTGGCGCGGGATGTTTATTGTTGGAGCGCTGCCGGCGTTTCTTGTGATTTACATCCGGACGAAAGTGGACGAATCGCCAGCGTGGATACAGGGGCAAGTCGCAAGAAACACCGGAGGCCGTTTGGGGAAGGACATCAAGACTTACGTGGGCACATTCATCTTCCTGATCGTGCTCATGTTCGCATTCAACTCGTTCAGCCATGGCACGCAGGATCTTTATCCGACGTTCTTGCAGAAGGACCACCACTTCACTCCGCAGACTGTCGGATTGATCGCGATCATCGCGAATGTTGGAGCGCTGTTGGGGGGGATTTTTTTTGGAACCTGGTCGGAAAAAATTGGCCGGCGTCGCGCAATTGTGATCGCGGCTCTGCTGGCGATTCCGGTCACTCGGCTGTGGGCATATTCGCATACGGTGCCGATGCTCGCGCTGGGTGGTTTTGTGATGCAGTTTATGGTGCAGGGGGCATGGGGAGTAATTCCGGCGCACTTGAACGAACTTTCACCGGCGGCGGTACGAGGAACTTTTCCAGGCTTCGCTTATCAGATTGGTAACTTACTTTCGTCCCGCAATGTTGTGATTCAGGCCAAGCTGAGCGAACAGCGTTATGGCGGATTGTTCGCGCCGGTGCTGGCATGGACCGTTCTTATTATTGCGACGTTGGTGGCAGTTGTCACATGGCTCGGGCATGAGCGGCGAGGCGTTGATATGTCGAATACGAACTAAACACCGACTGGCATGCAAGTTTTGGCACAGTCGTGCTATTGAAAAGCGCGGTACTGGCACGAGAGTAGCATTGTCTTGGGCAGGCTCCTGTGGTACGGTAAGTTAAATTTCACGCCTTCGTAAATACATTTTCAGGGCCCTTTAATACTCTGTAATTGCGCGAGCGCGTGTGCAGGAGTAAGCGCCACTATGAAGGACACCATGGAACCGACTCCCACCAGACCGTCCGATGAACAGGATAACTTTGCCAACCGCAAGTTGATCCGTCCGGCGTTGCCGCGCGTGGACAATCACGGCAATCACAACTCCAACCATAACTCGAACCACAGTTCGGGCCACATGCAAGGTGGCGAGCGGCGGGAGCGGCATGACCGCGGGGAGCGCGGCGGGTTTGAACGGGCTGAGCGGCCGATAGGCGCTGGTGGTGGCGGGCGCAAGTCGGCGCCGCCGGAGCAGACGAACGCCGAGAATTTTTATTACCAGAAGCAGATGCAAACACGGACGCCGATGGTGATCGTGCTGCAGGATGGCGAGGAAGTGCACGGGATCATCGAGTGGTATGACAAGACCTGCATCAAGATCGTGCGCGAAGATGGCGAACCGAATTTGATGATTTACAAGCCGGCTATTAAGTATATGTTTAAGGAAGAGGAACGGCGGCGCTAGCTGCCCGTGGCCTTAGGTTCAGTATTTCAGCAGGGGACTCATCCACGCGTGGCCTCGAAGAATCTCCAGAGCCTTGTCGCGCATTTCCTGAGTCCTCGCTTCGATGTCGATGAAGCCATCGTGGCTGACCGATACAAAGTAATCGAGATTCCCGGACATCCAGCGCGGAACATAGTAGGCGTCCCAGCCCACCATCATCGGCTGAAGTAGGCAGCAAATAGACTCTACGAACTCGTCGTCACGAAAATAGGTGCCAGGAGCTGCCTCTAGAGATCGATTCTCCCCGTAACTACGCCGGAATTGCTCCATCGTTTTGAAGGCAACAGCTTCTTCCTGGGTATTCCACACGCCCCAAGTTGTTATCCAAAGGTAGGCGCCTCTGAAGTCAATTTCCTCGTACCCGATGTGTGCAACAAGCCGCGCTAGATAGACTAATTGATGAGCCTCATCGGCTCGCAGATTGATCGTGATGGAAGGTATTTGCGTGTCAGTAAGGTAAAGTCTTTTCCCGTCGCATCTCAGTTCTTCGTGAGCGGCGATTGAGCTTCGGATCTCATCCTCGGTCGCGCCCATCATAGCTTTCCATCATCCGACGAAGTGGTCAGAGCTTGGCTCCTCTCTAGAGCTTTGGCAACACAATCCCCTGCTGTGATTGGTATTTCCCCTTGCGGTCGGCATGGCTGGTTTCGCAAACTTCGTCCGACTGGAAGAATAGAATCTGGCACAGGCCTTCGTCCGCATAGATGCGCGCTGGCAGCGGCGTGGTGTTTGAAATCTCGAGCGTGACGAAACCTTCCCACTCGGGCTCGAACGGCGTGACGTTGACGATGATGCCGCAGCGGGCATAGGTGCTTTTGCCGACGCAGATCGTCAGGATGTCGCGGGAATCTTGAAATGCTCTACCGAGCGGGCTAACGCGAACGAGTTCGGCGGGACAATGCATATGTTGGTCTGAATGGTGACGAAGGATTTTTCGTCGAAGTGTTTGGGATCGACGATGGTGCTGTTTACGTTGGTGAAAATCTTGAACTCGTCCACGCGCAGGTCGTATCCGTAAGAAGACAGGCCATAAGAAATCGCGCCTTCGCGGACTTGCTTCTCAGAGAACGGGTTGATCATGTCGTGTTCGCGGGCCATCTTGCGAATCCGGCGGTCACTTAGCATGGAACTCCTTGGAATAATTTTTTCTGCGCACTGCCAATTGTCGCCGAACTCCCCGCTAGGTCGTTAAAGCTCGACTAGATGCAAGGGATTCTTCGACTTCGCATGATCGTCCTTCGACGATCATGCTGCGCTCAGATGTAATGACGACGAAAAAAGGCGTGCCTCCAAGGGTAGAGTACGTGCTCGAAGCACAAGCCCTGAAGGAGGCACGAAATGATCCACATTGGAGTAGATATTCACCATCGATTTTGTTCCATGACGACGTTGGAAGCAAGAGGGAAAATCGTACGGAGCGGGCCGGTGACGAACGAGAAGCAGGCGCAACGCCGGTATTTCCGGCAGTTTCGCGGGAAAGAAGTGCAGGTGGCGGTGGAAGCGTGCGGCTTTTCTGGCCGGCGTTTCGCGAGGTGGGGGAGCCGGAGGTGGAGCGGCTGGTGAAGGCGATTGCCTCGGCCAAGCTGAAGAATGATCGGGTGGATTCGGAAACGCTGGCGCATTTGTTGCGCTGCGACTTGTTGCCGGAGTCGTGGAAGGC
>JBEKBW010000020.1:0-57301 GCA_050015215.1 Candidatus Sulfotelmatobacter sp. | reverse complement strand
TGAAAGCATTGCAGTCGCGCGCTCCACAGTTGAATGCATTGCTCACCACGCATCTGGGAAATCCGCTGGCCGAGAATGGAACGATTAACCGCCTATCGGCTCTTTCGAGCAAAGGTCCGGCGCTCGACAACAATAAACTTGATCAGGTCGCGGCTCTGCCGCTCGGTGGACGCGTGAAGATCAATCCCTGGGACGACAAGGCAGAGATGGTTAAGACGGCTCCAGTCGCGATCACTTCCGCGCGCGACAAAATGCCGTTTGAAGTCACTCCGTTCTATCCGCGGCTGGCACGCTGGGGTGCGCAGAATGCTCCTGCCGCCGCGCCAACAACTGCTTCTGCGAACGTGCCCTCGGGCAACTGAAGCCCAACTCACAAGTTGCGATAAGCGCAGGCCGGGATCCGGAATTATCTTCCGGGATGCCCGGCCTTCGTCTTTACGCTCTAACCCACGCTTGCGATGTCATCCGACGAGAGCGATAGTTCTCGGAGGGACCTTAAGATCGCAGAGAGGAATTGTGCGGGCTTGCAGACACGTTTCAGGGAGTGCGTCGTTCCGTTGGCGACTCGGATCTGCAGTCCGACGTACGGTCCCACTGTCGCCGCCGCCGGGATGACATCACGGAGGGGATTCAGGGAGAGAAGACAGCAGATCTAGTGGAAATCCGGTTTGGGCGGCGAACAGATCGAGTCGAACCATCGGCTGATGTACACCTGTGCATGCGCCTCCCCGCAGAAGTGACGTGCTCCGTTGGCATTGGCGGTTTTCTCTTCCCACCTGAAAACCGTGAGCTGAACATCGCCACATTGAATCACGAACCAATGCATGGGCTGGTTGGTGATGGTGCCGCAGATTTCGCATCGGAATTCCTGAAGAGTGGTCATCGTTTCAAATCGCGGATGCTGCAACCCTCAAATGGCGCGCAGCAATCTATCAATCCAGAGTGACACAGTATAGCCGCACATCGCTGTTGATGTTCAGTCCGATCATAATGCAGCAGAAAACTATCAGAAGCGCGGAGCGTCGCATAACGACAGAGAACCAGAACTACGATTCGTTCTTGGCTTTTCCCGGCAAGCCTGCCGGGTTCTCGTGCGTTCGCTCGCGGAAGCTGCCGCGCATTCCGGCAGCCAGTGACACACTCGATTCTCCGAACTTATCGCGCAATTTGTCAGCCGCTGCCAGTGCATCTTTCCAGCGCTTCTGCTGGCCGCTCTCCAGCAAGTTGATCTGCTCGGGCTGCGTTTCGAACGAGGATGTCTGCACTCCCAGCAGCCGCACCTCACTTCCCTGCTTCCAGTTCTTGCGAAATAGAGTACGCACCTGATTGAAGATTTCGCCATCCAGTTGGGTGGCCGCGGACAATGTGTGTGCACGCGTGATGGTCGTGAAGTCCTTATAACGAAGTTTCAGTTGCACCGTGCGGGCATAAAAATTCGCCTCGCGTAAACGCCTGCCGACCAACTCGGAGAGCCGCATAAGCGTGGCTTCCAACTGGTTCGCATCTGCGGTGTCTTCGTTGTAAGTGTGCTCATGGCTGATCGACTTTGCAGATTCGTGTGCGCCTACTTCGGTATCGAACCAGCCGCCAGCGTCTTCTCCACGGGCCTTCCCTGCAAGGGCCAGTCCCCACTTGCCAAATCTCTCTTCAAGTTCGGATTCTTCCAATCTCGCTAGGTCTCCGACTTTCTTGATTCCCAGCGCACGGAGGTGGCTCTCCATCACTTTGCCGACGCCTGGAATTTCCCGCACATCCAGCGGGGCGAGGAATTTCGCTTCTTCTCCGGGCACGATCCAGAGAACGCCGTTGGGCTTCGCCTGCGCGGAAGACACTTTCGCGATCAGCCGCGACGATCCGATGCCAATCGAGCAATTGAGGAGCGTTTGGTCTTTCATGCGCCGGTGCAGTTTATGCGCCGCCTTAAGCGGAGGCCCATGCAGCCGCTCCGTTCCAGTCATGTCCAGATAGGCTTCATCGATCGAGGCCATTTCGACCTGCGGCGAAAATTCCTGCAGCACTTTGTAGGCTTTTTCCGAGCACCCCCGGTAGCGCTCGGGATGTCCGTCGACAAAAATTGCCTGCGGGCATAGCTTTGCAGCGGTTCGCAACGGCATGGCCGAATGCACACCGAATTTACGTGCGGCATAGGATGCGGCCGAAACTACTCCACGCTCGTTGCGCTGGCCTCCAACCACGACAGGTTTGCCTTTCAGCGAGGGATCGTACAGTTCCTCCACAGATACAAAGAAGGCGTCCATGTCGACGTGAAAGATGATGCGTGAGGTAACGCCAATGGGAGAAAGGACCGCCATGCTGAGCAGATTTTATCAGCGTATGCAGGATCAGCTTTTCGGGAAGCGCGCCAATTCAGGAAATAACTTTGCTGCCGCGTTCCCTTACCTTCTCTAACCATCTGTGCGATAGCGTACAATTGATTGTCTGGGGTTCTAACGATCAGTAACCATCGCGCAACCTAGCAGAGATGCCATTCCCTCGGCATCGCCTGTTACGGGTGAAGATGCCCGCGCACTCTCCAGAGCGCGAGGCAACCATGAAAATCCTGCTCTATAACCCCGACAACGGTGTGACCCGCAATTTTATGCCGCACCTGTGGATGTTCCTTTTGCAGGCGCTGACTCCTCCGGGGCATGAAGTGCTGCTGATCGACGGCAACGCTCAACCCATGAACGAGTCTGAGATCGCGCAATTCGTTCGCGACCAGAAGATTGGGTTGGTCGGCATCGGCGCCATGACTCGAATGGTCGCCAAAGCCTATCGCATTGCCGATGCCATCCGCGCTACTGGCGTGCCGGTCGTGATGGGCGGACCTCATGTCACGGAATTGCCTGACGAAGCCCTCGGGCGCGACGGTGGCTCGCGCCATGCCGACGCTGTGGCTCTCGGCGAGGCAGATGAAACCTGGCCGCTGATTGTGAACGACGCGGTGCAAGGCAAACTCAAAGAGATTTACACGCCGATGAATGCAGCCGGGAAGGACAGCAAACCGTCTTTGAAGAACTATCCCGCGATTCCCTGGCAGTCGATCGATCTTGACCAGTTCAATCTGGTGCCTCACGCCGCGAAGGCTATGCTGCAGAAAGTGGGCGCGGGGTGGGGAACCTTTCGGATCATCCCGGTCGAGTCCGGACGCGGCTGTCCTTACGGCTGCGAGTTTTGTACGGTGACGGGATTTTTCGGCGATTCGATCCGCTTTCGCACCAATGAGAGCGTGGTGAACGAACTGCTTTGCCTGAAGAAGCGCGCCCGCAGCGAAAAAGGCCAGATGGCAGTATTTTTCATTGACGACAATTTTGCCATCAACGTGAAACGAACCAAGTCGCTACTGCGCGACATTATCGCGGCAGGAGCACAGGTTCACTGGGTGGCGCAGATCAGCGCCAACTTGTTGCGTGACGAGGAACTCGTCGACCTCATTGCCGCCTCAGGAGGCAAGTGGATCTTCATCGGCATGGAGTCCATCGATCCCGCGAACCTTAAGGATATGAATAAGGGATTTAACAAGCCCGGAGAATATGGAGCCGTGCTGGAACGGCTTGCCAAACGAAATGTCTATGCCATCACCTCTTTTATTTTTGGCATGGACAACGACACTCCCGGCGTGGCCGAGCGCACCCTGCAGGAAGTGCGTACATGGCCGCCGGGTTTGCCGATCTTCGGACTGCTCACTCCACTGCCTGCAACCCCGCTCTACAAACGCCTCGAAACTGCCGGACGCCTTACCCGGCCCAAGCACTGGCAGGAATTCGTTCCTTTCCAAATGGCCCACACTCCGCTGAAGATGACGATCGCCGAAGCACATGCCGAAGTGAAGTACGGCTGGACGCATAGTTACAGCGCAGAAGCGCTAGCCCATGCTGTAGACGCAATCGACGATCAGCGGATCGCCTACCGCATCAGCATCCTGCTCGCCCGCCTTTGCTTCCGCGGCATATATTTCCCCATGATGGGCCGCATGGCCTGGCTGAAAATGATCGCGCAGAATCGCCGAGTAATCCTCAAGCTAGTGTGGAAAGCATGCTTTCGGCACGAACTCAAGCGGGAGTTTGCTGAAAGCCAACGTTCCGCTCAAGGTCTGGAAACGGCGGAGATGCGGGGCGGAGCCGGCGCTTCGTAGCCTGCAACGCTCTCATTTCAGTGTCACCGGTTTCCTCTGCGCTCCGCCCCCGACTACGCCCCGCTCGCGACGGAACGCCCGGGCCTTCTTTTTCCCCCAAATGAAAAAGCATATTTGCCCTTCGAACAAGCAGAGCGCGGCACACGCGGCGCTTCATTCTCCGACTGTTTGAAAGCGCATCGCCCCGCGAAGGGACGATTGCGGGTGTTAACGAACCAGTACGACTTCCGCAGCACTGCCGCCGGTAACCTGCGTCAGATAACGCCTGGAGGAGAATTTTGCCTAAATCGCTAAAGAGATCCTCGGCATTGCCGCTTACTAAAGTAGTGGGAGGAATAGGAAACCAGACATGAACTTTAGTAAGCCAAAGTACCCAAAGCGTAACACCTTCAAGAACGACCGGCTAGGGACGCGATCAAGGAGGAACAGCGATGTCAGTCACAGCAGTTAGCGGAATTTATTCTCTGGGACAAGGCCAGTCTGATCAGCAAGGCGGCACGCCACAGACCATGAATGCTCTGCGTAACGCTTTGTCCTCTGGAAACCTCGCAGCGGCACAGAACGCGATGACGCAGCTTCAGGCGCAGCAGCATCAGCTGCCCACCAGCGGAATCAGAGCAGCCGCCTCGGACGATCCGCAATCAACCCTGCGCGCCGATATGCTCGCGCTCCAGAACTCTCTGGATTCCGGCGACGTCACGGCGGCACAGCAGTCGCTGGTCAAGCTCATCCAGGACAATCAACAAATTGCCAGCGCACAGCAGGCCCTGCAGGCCCAACCGGGCCATCAGCCAGTGACTGCACTGCCGAGCCCGAGCGAAGAACCGAATAGCGATGATGGATCCGCAGGTGGGGCGACGACGAAGGAAACCGGGAACTTAATCGATGTGATGGCGTGACGGCCCGAGATAGAGCCGGGCTATCGCCGGTCGCCGTTTGCCAGTCATCGTTCGAACGCAGCAATTTGCTGTACTCTTCCTACACCTGGTGCGCCAGCACCTTGTCGACCGGGGCCGACGCCGCGCCCCGCATCTGCTTGACACGCTCGTAAATTTTTCCGTACTCGCGCGCCGAAGCCGCCCAGGAGAAGTCTTTGTTCATGCCGTTGCGCATCAGCGCCTGCCATGAAGTCTGATCGCGAAACGCCTGCAGCGCCTGCTTGATGGTCAGCAGCAAAGCTTCGCCAGTGTATTCCGTGAACTTGAAGCCTGTGCCTTTGCCGGAGCGTGCATCCCACGGCTCGATCGTGTCGTCGAGGCCGCCAGTTGCCCGGACGATCGGCACAGTGCCGTATTTGAGGCTGTAGATTTGGTTCAGGCCGCAAGGCTCGTACTTCGAGGGCATCAGGAACATATCTGCACCGGCTTCAATTTTGTGCGCGAGGGCATTGTCGTAAGCCACCTTTACGGCGATCTTGTTGGGGAACTGTTTATTGAGGCGCACAAACATATCCTCATACGCCTTATCGCCCGCGCCCAGTGCCACCACGATCATCTCTTCGCGGGCCAGCCGGTCCATGATCTGCGCGATCAGGTCAAATCCTTTTTGCGCAGCGAAGCGCGACACAATGCCGATCACGGGCAGCTTCAGATCGCCGCTGTTCACTCCGAACGTCGCCAGAAGATCCTGCTTGCATTTCGTTTTGCCCGAAAGATCCTGAATGGAGTACTTTGCTGCGGTGAACTTATCGGCTTGAGGGCTCCACTCGTCGTAGTCGACGCCGTTCAAAATGCCAGCGACCGTGGCCGCGCGGTCGCGCAACACGCCTTCCAGTCCAAAGCCGTATTCGGCGGTTTGGATTTCCTGGCTGTATTTCTTGCTCACGGTTGTGACGAAATCTGCATAGGTAAGCGCCCCCTTTAAGAAATTTACCTGCCCGAAAAACTCCATCTTCGACATGGTGAAGAGATCCCATGGCAACATAAGAAGTGGCAAGGTGTCCGAGGGAAACAAGCCTTGATAGCCGATGTTGTGGATGGTGAAAACTGTGCCTACTTCGCGAAAAGCCGGGTCGTCGGCATAAAGAGTTCGCAATAGAACCGGCACCAGCGCCGATTGCCAATCGTGACAGTGGAAAATGTGCGGAACTCCTAGAATTTTGGAGGCTTCAAGAACGGTGCGGCAGAACAGAGCGAAGCGCTCGGCGTTGTCGGGGTAGTCGCCCGCGGGCGTGCCGTACAACGCATCGCGTTCGAAGAACTCCGGATATTCGACGAAATAAAATCTCACGCCGGACTGGGTGCCCGCCGTGACCACCGCGGAAAAACGATACTTGTCATCGAAAGGCACGGTGATGCTGCGCACGACCGTAGCGGGATCGGTCAATTTGGTCTGTTTGTAACGCGGAAGATATACGCTGACCTGATGCCCCAGCGCAGCCAGAGCCCGCGGCAAAGCGCCAACTACATCCGCCAACCCTCCGGTTTTCGAAAATGGAACGCCTTCCGAAGCTACGAACGCGATGTGCATGAATCCCTCCTGGCAAGAAACCGTTTTTCGCGGGCGCACGTTATGATGATGGATGATGAATATGTGTTGCGGGACCCACCTCCCGCGGATCGGATGTATGCGGGCCGACTTGCCAGTCTAAGCCCAAGGAAAAGAGGGGTCAACGTGCCGAAGGTCGTCTCCACACGCCGTCCAAAACTCAAGCCCAAGTTGGGACAGCATTTCCTCGCCAGCGACAGCTACGCCTTGCAAATCGTCGATGCTCTAGGCGAAATATCGCAAAACACGGTGCTCGAAATCGGCCCCGGACGCGGCATCCTCACGGCCCTGCTGGCGAAACAGGCGCGACGACTCATTGCCGTGGAGCTCGACCGCGTGCTGGCCGCGCAACTTCGCTTGCGTTTCGGAATGTTTCCCAATGTTGAAGTGATCGAGGGGGATATTCTTGCCATCGATTTTGATTCGCTCTTCGGCCCAAAGCCAGGGCTGGGCCGCCCCGGTATCGAATTCAAACCGACTCCCGCGAAAGTGATCGGCAATCTGCCTTACTACATTACTTCCGACATTCTTTTGCGCCTGTTTGACTATTCGAAATATTTCCAGACGCTTTTGATCCTGGTGCAGCGCGAGGTCGCCGATCGCATGGCGGCCCAGCCCGGCAGCCGCGACTACGGATTGCTTTCCGCAACTGCGCAAATGTTCGCTCGCGTGGAGAAGCTCATCACGCTTCCGCCCGGCGTGTTTGCCCCTCCGCCCAAAGTTCATTCTTCGCTGTTAAGACTTACGATCGCTCCGCGACAGCATGAGCTGGGACTGGATGGAAACGGCAAACTGCAGGACGGCTTCATCGACTTTCTCAAGCTTTCGTTCGGCCAAAAACGCAAAACCTTATGGAACAATCTGAAGCTTGCGTATCCGGAACCGAATCTGCGGGCCGCTCTTTCACAGGCTCGCGTTAAGCCGGCAGCCCGCGCCGAAACTCTGAGCCTGGAAGAGAGCGCTGCGCTGTTTCGTGCCTTGCGGCAGAGCCAACAAGGCTCGTAGCATTGTCATAGACGGCGGATTTTTGCCGGGATTGAAGGAATCTATGACTGCGACTACCGTACGCCATCCCGCAGTTGCCGGACGATTCTATCCTCGCAATCCCGACGTTCTGCGTAGGGATCTTGATATCTACTTATCTCAAGCTTCATCGGGTAAACCGGTTTGCGCTTTGGGTTGCATTGTTCCCCACGCGGGCTACATGTATTCCGGTCATGTGGCGGGCGCGGTGTTCGGTGAATTGCAGATTCCAGAACTATGTATTGTGATGTGTCCTAACCACACCGGCATGGGCCGCGCGCTTGCCGTAATGAGCGAAGGCGCGTGGGAGACTCCGTTGGGCGACGTTCCCATTGATGAGGCGTTCGCCGCGGATCTCAAGTCGCGTTGCCCGTTGTTGCAGGAAGATTCTGCGGCTCACCGCTCTGAACATGCCGCCGAAGTCGAATTACCGTTTCTGCAGGTCCGGCAAGGAAAGCTGAAAATTGTTCCCATTGCGCTTGGAACTAGAGACCTTGAAGTCCTGGAGCAACTGGGTGATGCGTTGGCCGATGCCATCGCTGCCCATTCGGAACCTGTTCTGATCATTGCCTCGAGCGACATGAATCACTACGAATCTGACGCCATTACGCGCGTGAAAGATCAGAGTGCGATCGACCCGATCCTTCGTCTCGACGCGCGAGCTTTGTACGAAGTAGTCACGCGGCAGAATGTGAGCATGTGCGGTTTTGGTCCGGCGGTGGCTATGCTGACAGCGGCAAAAAAGCTCGGCGCCACTTCCGCCCAACTGGTGAAGTACGCGACCTCGGGCGACGTTTCCGGCGACCGCGATCTGGTGGTTGGATACGCCGGCATTGCCATCTTCTGATCGAGTTCAGGAATTATTTCTCACGGTTGCCGTCGATGCATTAGATTGCTTTCGTGACCAATTTCGAACACCTCCTCGCACTGATTCTTTTCGTCGGCTTTCCCGTCTGGGACGTGTACGAAACTCGCCGCCTTAAAACCAGTTCCAATCCCCGTAGGAAAATCGTGACCTATCAGAGAATTCTGGCAATTGAATGGGCGGCCTCGCTCCTGGCCTGGATGGCTTTGCGAACGCGGCTGTTTTTCATTTGGCCTTCCGCCCAAAGAGATTCAATGCAGAGGATTGGAACATCTTTTGTGATCGGCGTTGTGGCGGCGATGACCTTCGGCTTCGCGCTACAAATCGTTCTCACTCGCCGCAGTTCCAAGACCCAAGAGAAGGTTTTAAAAGCGTTCCAACGCCTGGCCTTCATCCTGCCGGTTACGCGCCAAGAGCGGACATGGTTCCTCATGGTATCGATCACCGCGGGGATTTGTGAGGAGATTTTGTATCGCGGATTCTTGATGAGATATTTGGCCGATAACCCGTGGCACCTTCAGTTGTGGATCGCCTTAGCGATCGCGAGTTTCGCATTTGGAATGGCACACGGATACCAGGGACTTTCCGGCATCATCGGGACGGCGATTATCGGAGGAGTGCTGGCTTTGGTTTTCGTGGTGAGCGGAAATTTGTGGCTCCCGATTGCGCTTCACGTAGCCACAGACTTAAGAGTTGTCTTCCTACTGAGGCCGGGAGAGTTGGCTTTTGAGACATCCCGTAATCGCTAAGCGGCGGCTGGGAGCGAATCGGGAAAGCGAAGCGTTTGAGATTCGAAAGCGGTCTCGACTGGTATTCCGTCGGGAGTCTGATCCGCCTTGGTTAAACCGTTAAGCGCTTCGAGCCTTTCTCTCAATTCCTGCACCCGAGATTGTCTCTCCAGACATTCAATGAGCTGATTGTCGGTGAGTCCGGATGGCGTGTTCAAAGTGTCCATCTGTTGCTGGAGCAGGTTCCACATCTCGTGCCGTACGGCCACAATGTCCTCATTTGCTGCAGGCATTGCGATTCTCCTATCGAACGTTCTACTGCCCGTCGTTGATAAGATTGACGGCCAATAGAAGAAATCCGTATCAGGGGGATTCTGTAGGCACCGGTCTTAGATACCGCACGGTTTCCCTACCGCATCGGCAAAAAATTAAGGCGGCCGCAAGGGCCGCCTTCTTAACACTGGCGAAACATTCTCAATGATGACCGGCAGTGCCGCCGGAGTGACTGGCTCCTGACGCAGCGCTTGAGTGGGCCACTCCGCCGGAGAGCGCCTCGGCACGGCCACCGCCTTCAAAGCCATAACCGCCAAACCGCGGGGAACTCGCTGCGAACTGCGGAGCGGGATGAAGTTCTACAGATCCGCCCTTGGCGACCTGCGAGTTCAAGTGATGGAGATTCTCCAGCGAGCCACGGGCGATTCCTATCCCGGCTGAACCGTTGGTTAGCATTGTGCGAGCGACCGGCGATTGCGAAAGAATCGGCCCGCCTTTGCCTACAATAATCGTGTTGACGTTGCCGTCAGGCACGGTGGGAGCGTGAAACGTGGCTGCTGCGCCTACGTAGTGAAGGCCGCCGTGCCAGGTGCTCCATCCGCCCGGTTGCCAGCCCCAGCCGGACCCGGGAACGTTGACCCAGTTGCCATAGTAGTAAGGCATCCAACCCCACGGATAGGCCGAGGCCCACAGGTAACCCTGCCCCGGATACCAGGACCATGCTCCGTCCATGAACGGATTCCAACCCGCCCCGGCAAAGTACGGCTGCCACAACAGTCCGTAGCCGGGATAGTTGTTGAAGCTGCCGTAATAGCTCAGATCGCTGTATCCGTAACCGTAGGGCGTGTTGTTATTTTTTGCGTACTGGTCGTGATAGGAGACGGCCTGCTGGTCCCACTCGTCATAGGAATCCGGCTCAAAATTCTTGGCTGCTAAGGGATGATCATCGGCGTCGAAGGCGACCATCTTCTTCTTATCGACCTTCACTGTCCCCGACGGAGCCACCACTTCCAACTCGTTCTTGAAGCTGGCCACTTCGGCTGTGTCCCGAGAGGCGTTTACGCGAAAATGAGCGGGTAAGGCGAGTTCTATTTTTTCCCGGGCGAAATTCAGCGTGAACCTGTCACCGCCTTTGCCGAGCCAGTTCACGTAGCCTCTGCCGTCGACCAGGTTCACCGCGGATATTCGATTTCCAGCATCATTCAGGCCGAGCGTGGTGAACTCCACGCTGGAATTGGAGGTGATCCTTAGCGTGCTGCCATCTTCAAACTCGATTTCCGCGCGGCCATTGTCCCGGGTGCGAAGCTGCACGCCCTGCGTAATGGGGAGATTCAAGAACGCGTTTTCGAAGCCCAGTCCGGTGTTTTTGTCGATCTGTACTCCGCCTTGGACGTCGCTTAAGCGAACAATGCGGACTTGCGAATCGGCCCAGGCGGGCAGCGCGCAAAGCGCGCAGGTCAAGGCCATAACTGCTATCGAATGGAATCGTATCTTGTGCATGGGATACCCCCGAAGTGCCGACATCGAACTCTGCTGCCAATTAGAACACGATTTCAGGACAACCGTGTCAGGTAATTTTTTGCCTAGACCTCAGCGTCCTGCAACCGCACTACCGCCAATCTCAATCAACTCTTTTGCCCGGGCCCTGACTTGGTTAATCACAGAGTTGTCCTCGACAATTTCCTGCAATAGCGGCGTCAGGCTTTGAATCTCGGTCAGTTCGTCGCTCTTGGCCTGCGCCTCCATGCGCTTCAACACATCATCGAGCGCCAGTTTCTGATAACGGTGGTCGTAGGTGAGGCGCCGGCCATAATCCAGCGTGCCTGCCATCTTTTGAAAGAGCATGGTCACCTGCCGCACAGGCTCTATATTGGAGTAGTTGTAACGTGCCGTAAGCGAGCGCTCGCCGTCCTGATAGCTGAGAATTTTGTCCCCGGTAAACGCTAATTTGCGATTGCCGGAATCGACCTTCCCTTCGAAATATTTAGCCTGGCGGGCCCATTCGAAGATACGATTGCGATTTGTGGGCGTCATGGCAAATTCCACCCGGTAGTTCTCCGGATCGGAATTATCTTCGGACTTCACCGTCGACTCATAAACCGTGTGACCGTTGGAATCCACCGCAATGGAGTAGCGGGAAGGATCGGACGCGGGAAAATCAAAGGTGAAGGTTATAACCGGCACCGCGGAAGCGCCCGCAACTGGCGCAGTTTGCGCAGTGAGATAGCCAGCCAATAGCACGACTGGCAAAGCCATTCTCAACGTTCGAAGCCAGGAAGCGCGAATCATCAGAGGGATACAGCCCGCTGCCGGGCTAGGGTGCCGGCTGTGTGCAAGTGACAGATCGCGATCGCCAGCGCATCGGACGCATCCAGCGGCTCCGGAGGCTGAGAGAGATTCAACAATTGCGTGACCATGTGTTGGACCTGTTGCTTTTCCGCCCGGCCGTAACCCACTACGGACGATTTGATGGTCAGCGGCGAATACTCAGCCACCTCCAGTCCAGCGGAGGCCGCGGCCAGCATCGCGACTCCCCGTACCTGCCCCAGCTTCAGCGCAGATTTCACGTTCAGCGCGTAGAAGATTTCTTCAATCGCCACCTCATCCGGACGGTGTTCGAGAATCAGCTCACCCAGAGACTGGTAAATACGAGCAAGCCGGCGCGCCAGCGGATCTCGCGGGGAAAGCTTGATCGCTCCACACGTGAGGCACACCAGTGTGCCACGAAGATTCATCTCGACTATTCCGTAGCCGGTGTACTCTCCGCCGCAGTCGATACCAAGAACGCGCATGTGAGTGCAGTTTATCGCGGAATGGCTTCGCCTTCCTAGAATCCGCACCGCCTGGGTAAACCCCTGGCGAGTACCAAGGCGGAGGCTCCCACGCCGCGCAGCAGCATTCATGGTTCGGTGGACATGTTCCTTGGTGTATTCACGACCGCCCAATTTTCTCACTCTGCTTCCAGGTTTCTGCATAATAGGACAATGGGGCGTATTCTCATCGAAGAACGCTGGCTTCCGAAGTCAGTGCTTTGTTTGCGGGATTACAACGCAAACAAGTTTATCCACGACCTGATCGCGGGTATCACCGTGGGATTGGTCGCGTTACCTCTGGCAATGGCATTTTCAATTGCCTCGGGGCTCACACCGCAGGCTGGAATCTACTGCGCCATCGTCACTGGTTTTCTGATTTCTGCTCTCGGCGGATCGAAAACCCAAATCGGCGGTCCGACCGGCGCGTTTGTCGTCGTGGTTGCGGGAATCGTCGCGGTGCACGGCACCGACGGCCTGTTCATGTGCACCGTGATGGCCGGAGTGCTGCTGGTCGTCATGGGCGTTGCCGGCTTGGGCACAGCCGTGAAGTTCATTCCGCGTCCGGTCGTCATCGGATTCACCAACGGAATTGCCATCCTGATCGCGAGCACGCAGGTGAAGGATTTCTTCGGTCTGCAACTGGCGAAAGTGCCGGGAGTTTTCTGGCATCGCGTCCAGGCGCTGGCGGGAAGTTTCCACACGATCTCTTATACGGCGACGGCTTTGGCCGCTGGGACTGTGGGCGTGATTCTGTTATGCCGTACTGTTTCGAACCGCATTCCTGGGGCAATCGTGGCGTTCGTTCTCGGCACGATCGCCGTGGTCGTGTTCAAACTGCCAGTGGAAACTATCGGCTCACGGTTTGGCGGAATTCCCGCGGGTCTGCCGCACTTTATAATTCCCCGGTTTCGCGCCGATCTGATTCACGGATTGCTTGGTCCCGCTCTTACGGTCGCGATGCTCGGAGCCATCGAATCGCTCATGTCAGCCGTCGTCTCCGACCGCATGAGCAACGATCATCACAATCCCAACGTCGAACTTATTGGCCAGGGGGTGGCTAACGTGATTTCGCCGATGTTTGGCGGACTTCCCGCCACCGGCGCTATTGCGCGCACCGCGACCAATATACGGGCCGGCGCTCAATCGCCGGTTGCGGGCATGATTCACGCTCTCACTTTGCTCTGCATTCTGCTGTTTGCGTCGCGGTTGGTGAGCCATGTGCCGCTAGCGGTGCTGGCAGGAATTCTTATGGTTGTTTCCTACAACATGGGCGAATGGCGCGAGATACCCCAGTTGCTCAAGCTCACCAAAACGGACATCAGCATTTGGCTGGTGACGTTTGCCTTAACGGTTTTCGCCGATCTCACGGTCGCCGTGGAAGCGGGAATGATGCTGGCCGCGCTGCTTTTCATTGGCCGCATTGCATCAACCACCACTGTCACTCAGGTGACCGATGATTACGTCGAAGACGGACGCATCCACATCCTGCAAGACAAAGACATTCCTTATTACGCCACGATCTTCCGCATTCATGGACCATTTCTGTTCGGCGCCACCGACAAAATCGCGATAGTTACCAAGGACCTTCACACCTTGCCGCCCGTCGTTATTCTCCGCCTGCGTAACATGACCGCTCTTGATGCCACCGGACTGTTTGCGATCGAAGAAGTGGCCCGCGAACTGCACGCGACGAATCGCACGTTGATCCTGTGCGGCGCGCGCGAACAGCCTGCCAGCCTGATTAACCAGGCCGAGTTCGAAGAAGTGGTGGGCGCGGAAAATATCTGCGACAACATACAGACGGCGATTCGGCGCGCGGCGGAAGTGCATGATCAGCTGGAGGCAGAGGCGGTAGGGCTGAAAGGCTGAGAGGCTGAGAGGCTGGATTATGGTGCGTGAGTGGGAGGAACGCCTGCTCTACTTAGTGGTTTCCGAAGATGCTGTACAGCAGGATTGCGAAAACTACCGTGGTGAAGGCCACGTACATGTGGTCTTTTTCTTTGGCGAAACCGAAGATGGAAAAGGCTACGCGAGCCACGGGGGTTGCGATCAGCAATAGCAGGCCTAGCTGAATTATCCCCCGCCCTTGCATGGCTACCGCGTCGTTGATGACGCCGTGGATGCTGCGCAAGTCTGCAGGCTCGCCACGGAAGACGGTAAAATCCATAAGCGACTGGCCGTGGCGCCAAAGATAAATCGCGCCGCCGACCGCGACTACAAAGGCCGAGAGGAGCACGCCCGCACGCAGCAGATTTCCAACTACCACCTCGATCCGTTCGTCGTTCCAGGTTGCCACTCAGATTCTCCCCGCGAGTCCGTTGTAGAGCATTTCGATGGCTAAGAGCGCGATCACGAGGCTAAATCCGAGCCTGAGCCATTTGGTGTGCACTTTGACGAGAATTTTGGCTCCGAGTGAAGAGCCAGCCAATACTCCCAGCATGACGGGCATGGCGAGTCCGGGATCGATGTAGCCGCGGCGCAGGTACACCCCTGCACTGGCCGCCGCGGTTACGCCGATCATGAAGTTGCTGGTGGTGGTGGAAACTTTAAAAGGAATTCTCATCGCCTGATCCATGGCAACGACTTTCATGGCGCCGGAGCCAATCCCGAGAAGGCCGGACAACGCGCCTGCGCCGAACATGAGAGACCATCCTGCAGGCACGTGTTGCACATTGTATTTCCGGTGGCCATCGACGTCGGGGAAACTGCCGTTCAGGCGCAGCCTGGTGGCCGTGGGATCTGGCGGCCTTGCCTGCTCAGCTTTCGGTCGAGGTTTGCGTGCAAAATATGCGGAAGACAACAGGACGAGCCCGAACACGATCGCGATCGAGTGGGTGGAAACGCTCGCCGCGAGGAATGCCCCGCAGAGCGCGCCCAGTGTGGTGGCAATTTCAAGAAACATGCCGATGCGTATATTTGAGAAACCTTCTTTCACAAACGCAGCCGCCGCACCGGAAGAGGTTGCAATCACTGCGACCAGAGAAGCTCCAATGGCGTAGCGGATGTCGACCTTGAATAGAAGAGTGAGCAGCGGTACCAGCACGACCCCGCCGCCCAAACCTGTCAACGCCCCGATGAGGCCGGCAATAAGCGAACATAAGCATACGAGCAGGCTAAATTCGAGAATGGTCATGATTCCACGAGCAGTGACGACGAAAAACAACCGCAACCCGGAGAGCGGTACGATCATCATCCACTATAGGGTTAGGGTAGATGTTCGACAACTGGCGTCAGCGAAGCAAACACGGCTTCATCTCAGGGCAAGTCTTGGGCCGGTTGGGATCTTTGGCCTTTGAATGGTCGAGGTTGGCACTGCGGACCGAGAACGATACACCGTGCATCGAGATTGTGCACCTATTCTCGACTGCGGGCATCAAAAAATACAGGTGGAGTACCAGTTCGAGGGAAATTCTCTGGAAGGCAGAAATGCGCATTGTGGAGGGTAAAGAATGATTAACACTTCAAAAGCCAAGGTGCTAGGTATCATTTTGTGCGCCGTTGCAATGTGCATCTGTCCGGGGACTCTGCGTGCTCTGCCGCTTGTGCAAGACGCTCCCCCGCAAACCGCGCCTCCAGCGCCTCCCCCCGACAAACCGGCACCTTCTCATCTGACTCCGGAGCAACTGCAACAGTTGGTTGCGCCGATCGCGCTGTATCCGGACGCGCTGGTGGCGCAGATTCTGGCGGCATCGGCTTATCCCACGCAGATTGTGGAGGCCGAGCGCTTTCTCCAACAGAGTCCCGACCTCAAGGGAAAAGATCTGGGAAACGCGGTCGACCAGCAGGATTGGGATCCGAGCGTGAAAGCGCTCACGCAATTCCCAACTGTGCTCGCGAACATGGATAAAGATCTTTCGTGGACCTCCGAACTCGGCGATGCCAACTATAACCAGCAGGCCGATGTGATGAGCGCGATCCAGTACATGCGGAAAAAGGCAAAAGACGCCGGACACCTTGACAGCACTCCGCAACAAACCGTTACCACCGAAGGCGACGACATCGATATTGCTCCTGCGAATCCTCAGGTGGTTTACGTGCCGGAGTACGATCCCGATTTGATTTACGGCTATCCCGTGGGAGTTTGGCCGGGATTTTATCCGTGGTGGGGAGTGGGTGGGCCTTACATTTCCTGGGGAGTCGGATTCGGAATTGGCCCATTCTTTGGCTTCGGCTGGGGCTGGCCAGCGTGGGGCTTCCATTGGGGATTCGGCGGCGGATTATGGTATGGCGGCCATCCGTATGCGTGGCACAGTCACTCTTTTTATGACCGGAACGCGTATTTCCACGGCGGCGGCTTTCATGGAGAAGCGCCGTTCGGCCACGGTGATCGTGGCTTCCGCGGCTATGGGGGTGGAGGGCGGTCATTTGCACCGGAGGCGCATGGAGGTGAACACATGGGGGCCTTCGGTGGTGCCGCCCGTGGAGGGGATACACGAGGATTTGAGTCGCGAGGAAGATCGAGCTTTGGTGGTGGAGGTTTCCATGGCGGTGGAGGTGGGGGATTTCACGGGGGCGGCGGTGGTGGCCGTCGGTAGCGGGCTGCTGGCGGGTGATTCGGTGAATCGGGTAATGACCTCAAACGCTGAAGGAGATTTGGAGCATGTTTGACAATCGACGCAGTATCGAAAAACTCCGCCTGAATATTGCCGGCAGGTTTGCGGCCACCGCGACGCTCGTCGCCGCATTTGCCCTAGCTTCGGCTGCTCAACAGTCCGGCCAGCAAACATTTTCATCGGCTGCGGAAGCGAGTAAAGCTTTGGTGTCGGCCCTGCAAGGCGGCGACGAAGCGTCATTGTTGAAGATTCTCGGCCCTGCCGCGAAGGACATCATTTCCTCGGGCGATGCCGCGGAAGACAAGGAACACCGTGAACAGTTCGTCCAAAAATATCAGCGAATGCATCGCCTTGTGAACGAACCTGATGGCACTACCACGCTTTACATCGGTGCGGAAAACTGGCCGACTCCGATTCCTCTTGAACAGAAAAACGGAGCTTGGTATTTCGACACGGGCGCTGGAAAGCAGCAGATTCTCTATCGGAGAATCGGGCGCAACGAGTTGTCCGCCATTCAAGTGTGCAGGGAATTGGTTGACGCCGAGAAGGAGTATTACGGGCAGCCGCACGACGGCGACTCCGGCCAGCAATACGCGCAGAAATTTACCAGCGATGCCGGCAAGCACAACGGGCTTTATTGGCAGGCGAGCGCGAATGGAGGGGACAGTCCAATTGGCCCTCTCGTGGCGTCAGCCGCGGTTGATCGTTCTGCTGGGGATCACGAGCCGCAGCCGTTTATGGGCTACTATTTTCGAATTCTCACCGCAGAGAAAGGGGCCGGGGGCGTGCATAACTTTGTAGTGGACGGCAAAATGACTGGCGGATTTGCTTTTCTAGCTTATCCCGCTGAATATCGCGTGTCCGGAGTTATGAGCTTCGTCGTCGATCAGGACGGCATTGTTTACGAAAAAGATCTCGGCCCGCACACTTCTGAAAGCGCTAAGAAGCTCACGCGATATGACCGCAATGCCTCGTGGCGCAAAGCGGATTGACTGCCGCGCTTTAGGCTTTACGAAGCAATGCGATGAAGTGGAGCTTCGCTCCGAAGACCCAGTCGGCAGGAGCCGGATAGAGACCGAGCTGCCTCACTTCGCTTTCAGGTTCCAACCCAACTACCCGCCACGCATCGAGCCATTGTTGTTCGCGCCAGTAGTTGTACGGCAGGGCGACGCCGAATCTGGCATTCCCTACCCAATCCATAAAGCGCAATCGCTCCGCGGCCATGAAACCGGCGCGGTAATGATCTTTGATGAGGACATTGCGCGCCGCTACCCGCCGCGCCTCACGTAATAAGACGATGGGATCGACGGTGTGATGCAATACATCCGAGAAAAGCACAACGTCAAAGCATCCGTCGTCAAAGGGAAAATGGGTGCCGTCGAAGATGTCAACGGAAATGTGAGTTTGGTTTCGAGGAAGCACATCGATGCCGCGCACGGTGATATCCGGCCGCTGCTGCCGTAACAAGGCGGAGATCAGACCGTCTCCGCAACCCACATCCAGCACACGCACTTCAGAAGGCAGCATCGTCGCAAACCAACCAGCTAGAACCTTGACTCTGCGGCTAAATATCAGCCGTTCATGGAGGGCTCCTACTGCGGAATTGCCGAGGGCGTTGGATTTTGTTTCGGGCACGAAGGTTTCGAATCCTAACTACGAGTTTCAATTGCAGTCCGAGTTTGATGGTACCAGAGCGAGTCGTTAGCATCGCACTGCGACGCTACACGGCATCCTCTGAAATCGTTGAAAAAAACAGCGCCAAGGCAGTCTGGCTGCGCTCGGCGCTGGGGATGAATCTTTGGTCGCTGCGACTATTACTGCATGCTTTGTGATCCCATGTTGCCGGACATCTTTGTATTGGGCGCGATGGATTGCGCTTCCTGCAGATGATCCTGCAACGTCGGCAGTGTCTTTGAGGCAAACTGCTTCACCTGAGGATCGCTGCCGCTCGCGCTCTCCTTCTGAAAATCGGCGACGTCTTTTTTATGGTCCTTCACCATGCTTTCCATATATGCGCGATCGAAGTTCTCGCCGCTCAACTTGGAGAGCCTCACCTTCAGCGCTTTATCTTTCGCATTCAGGGTATCGGGTAAGGTAACTCCTTCGCTGCTGGCAATCTGCTTCAATTCATCGTTGGCCTTGCTGTGATCGTCCACCATGCGCTGGCCGAATCTCTTCACGTCGTCACTGGACGCCTTCTCCGTGGCTAACTTGCCCAATTCGACTTCAGCCATTCCGCCCTGCGCTGCATCACGCATGAATTTCTTGTCGGCGGACATGGTTGTGCCTGCGTTCTGCTTGTCCTGGTTCGTTCCTGATTGGTTCGTCGCGCCCGATTGGATCATGGAGCCGGCTGAGCCGGACGATTGGGCCACAGAAATAACGGGAACCAAGGCGACTGCCGACCCGAGTAGCAAACGCCCGATAAGAATCGCTGGATGCTTCATTTTTGAACCTCCTCTTCTATCGTTACAGGGCATATCGACGCAGACAATCGACCGAAACCCGTAGGCAAGTGCCAAACCTACCCTACTGATTGCCCCAGAGGAACGAACAAGGATGGTGTAGACAAGCGATGCGTGATGTCTTTAGCTTACTTGGCAACTTTGCGGTGCGCGATCCGCCAATCGTCCACCGCGCGTTCGCCTTCCGCAATTTCGTCGGGGTTCATCAAGTTGCGCAGATCACTTAGCACAGGCGCGCTTTCTGGCATGGAAGATTGCGCGAGCATCAGCCATTTGTATGCGGACACCCGTTCGGATCGGGATTCTTTCTTATTTTTGAGGAGCCGTCCGAGCCGGAATTGTGCTTTAGCCATTCCCTGCTCGGCGGCCAACTGATAATAGTGCTGCGCCATGGCCGGATCCGCCGCATCTCCCTTGCCTTCTTCCCACATCGTTGCCAATTGGTATTGCGCGCCGGCTTGCCCCTGATCTGCCGCGGCGGTGAACAAGCGACGCGCCTCTTGCAGGTCCATCGGCACGCCCTGGCCCAGTTCGTACCGCACTCCCAATCCGAACTGGCCATCTCGTTGCCCCTGGTCAGCGGCCTTGCGATACCACGTCACCGCCTGCTCATAGTCGGGCTTGCCTTGCGCGCCGGTGGCAAAAATACTGCCCAGAATCGCCTGTGCTCGGTCGCTGCCGAGATTGGCGGCTTTCTCGTAGTAGTGGATGGCCTGCTCAAGGTCTGCACTCGCTCCGTCGGGCGGGTGCATATAGAAGCTCGCAAGATCCAACATCGCTGGAAGAACGTTCTGATCGGCAGCTGCGGCGAGCCAGAGCACGCACTCCTTATAGTCTTTCTCTACGCCCTTGCCCTCGCCATAAATCAGCGCCAGATTGTATTGCGCGGTTGCGTCGCCGCCCTCCGCCGCGCGACGAAACCAAATCATGGCTTGCGCGGGATCCTTCGCGACACCAATTCCGCCGGCGTACATCAGGGCGATGTTGGTCGCGGCATCGAGCGATCCCTGTTGCACGGCCTTCTTATACCAATCCAGAGCTTCCGCAGAGTTGGGCTGAGACATGCCAATTCCGGTCTGGTAAAAGATACCGAGCGACTCTTGCGCCGCCATAAAATTTTGATCTGCAGCCTTGTGCAGCCAACGGAGCGCTTCACCGTCGTCCCTTTTCAGCAGGACAGCATCGTGATACGCGAGCCCGAGCATAGTTTGCGCCTCCGGATCGCCGGCCGCCGCCTGTTGCTCCAAAGACTGGAGATCCTCTAGTCTCAGTGCTCGGGCCTTGGCTTGCAGTGCGTATGCGCTGGTTCGCGAGTTCGCAGGACGCGGTCCATCCTTAGGAAGTGGCTGATTCTGTGGAGCAGCGTTCACCCCCGCGTGTTCCTTCGCTGCGGAAGCCGGATGAGTGGAATTGGTCGGAATGGAACCCGTTTGAGCGAATGGAATATCGATTACGGTTTGGTTTCCTTCAGTCTTTATCTCGAACTCTGCTGGCTGGTTCAGATCAACCACAATGCGCGTGACCGGCGGGCGAACTTGGAATAGAGACAGTCGCGCGGCTTTCACTGACCCGCGGTTGACCTCGATGCGACGACTCGCGCCGGAAAGCTCATAGCCCGGAAAGTCGAAGACGAGGCGATCCGGCGCCGTCAATCGCACTCCTTGCGGGACAAATGGAGCGCTGACGGCGATTGAAATTGCGATGCTGTGAGGTTGCAGCAAAACATCCACACTCTTGATGATTGCCGGCGGCGAACTGCCGCCGGCAATCTGCGCCGGTTGGGCGGAGCTCGTGCGAAAGCAGAAAACAATCAGGAAAAAGGAGCAGTACGTTGAGAAACGGCCCATTACGATTTCCACCAACGTGAAAGGTACAAATACAGAAGTCTGATCATACCGGGCTAACCTGGAGGATGTAGGGCGCAGAGGCAAGCGTTACTGCTTTCGATTCACTTCAATTAAACTGCCGGTCATAGGATCCACCCTCATGATGTGAAGCTGCGTAATGCCGATGTGCCGAGCCTGACTAAAACTCACGGGGGGACCGAAGCCGGTAGGAAAATCGTACAGACCTTCCAGGGACTCGACTAGGTTTTCCCGGCTGAGCTCGCGGCCTGCACGTTTCATACCTTCTGTGAGTATGCTGGCTTCGGAAAGAGCGGTGTACTGCGCGGACACGCGACGCGCGGGCAGCCCGTATATAGACGCTAGTCTTTTGTATTCAGCTGAGGCTTCTGAGTTCGCATCCGAAGGCAAGGAAGAGACAGCGACAAATACCTGTCCCGGAAAGGACCGTAACTCGCTCGCGTCAGTGTAGAACGCGCCGGGAATCAGCAAGACGGGACTCCAGGCCCTGCGTTGGAGGGCGCCGATCAGCGCCACAAGCTGCGGTTCACGGAGGGCCAGAAACAGAACCTTCACCTTCGCGGCAGCCAACTTTTCGGCCAATGCATCGGCGTTGGACGCCTCTTCCGGACCCGGTACTTCCTCCGCATTCGGCCACAAGGACCCTTTCAGTTTGGAGCGCACGGCCTCCCCGGCCACATGGGAGAGTTCGTCGTCTGAAACCACAATTACCAATGACGCGGAAGTCCACGCATACTTCTGGATGGCGAATGCCGCCAAAGACTCCGACTGACCTGGCAGCCCAGGATCCAGATAAAAGATGGGCGAGTTGACGGAGCGTTGGTTGTCGGGAATAAGCGTCCACGCGCCGACCAGAGGCACCCTAAGATCTTCGAGAACTGCGGTGGATGGTTTTTCCTCCCCCGCAAGAAAGCTGGCTACGAGGGCGAAAATGTCTTCGTACTCCAGGAATTGCCGGACAGCGGGAGCGACTTTCTCCGGATCCGCGGGTAATTCACGACACAACAACTCGACGTGGCGACCATACAGGCCGCCACTTTGGTTCAACTCCGTAAAATATGCCGTCAACGCGCTTTGGATCGCAGACGACAGGTCCGGATATTTACTAGGCGGAGGGAGAAGAGCGCCGATTCGGATGGAGTCGTCGCTAAGTCCGGGATCGTGGTCTGCAGAAAGTTTCTTGAGATAGGCAACTAGGTCCGCGGCATCCGAACGAGTCAGAGCGTACCGCGGCATGTTGGCATTCAAGCGGTTACCTTTGGAGTCGAAGCCCATGGTGATGGCCCTGACGAGCAGCGCTTCGTCGTAAGCGGCGCGCTCACGCCCAGCGATGGCGACGGGGCTTGGGTTTGTTAAGCCTTCCCAACGGATATTGGGAGGGAGCACCGTGCCTTCCGGGCGGCCACGGCCGTCCGAGCCGTGGCAACTGCTGCAAGGTACAAGTTTGGCTTCAATCTCTGTGTCCGCGCCGACCGCGGCCATGATCGGCCGGGCGGATACACTCTCACCCTGGCGGTAGATTGAGCGACCGCGAATTTCCGAGGGAGATAGGCCGGCCTCTTCGGCCGCGTTGCCCAGACCCGCTGCTAAAAGTAAGGCCACTGCACTGCTTGCCAGCGCAGCCGCCCTGACCGTATCTGCAATCTTCAAACTCGATTCACCTGTTGCAACTAGGAAACGTTGATGGTATCTAACTGGAGTGATGCGGGTGCTGCATAATCCTGTGGTTACAAACCCACTGCGTCTAACAGAAGACTTTACATCAAGAGAGACTACAGATAAATGAGACCTTGGATGACGCTAGCGATGTTTGTTCTCCTGGCTGGATTTTCAGAAAGCCAGGTAAGTAACAGCGTTCAGGGGTCTGCTTCGGCCCCGAGCGCCTCACAACGATATTTCACTGATACTGTGTTGCTTGACCAGGATGGCAAAGAACAACGGTTCTACACGGACCTGGTGAAGGACAAGATAGTAGTCATCAATGCCGTATTCGCCAGCTGCAAAGAGAGTTGCCCCATGATGGAGGCTAACATCGCGCGCATACAACAATGGCTGGGCCCAAGGTTGGGAGTCGATGTGAATCTGATCTCGATTTCCGTGGACCCGGAGACTGACACGCCCTCCGTTCTCAAACAGTATTGTGCGCGCTTTGACGCCAGACCCGGATGGTATTTTCTTACCGGAAAAAAGGAAAATGTCGATCTCGTTCTGCGTAAGCTGGGGCTATACGTCGACAACAAGCAAGATCACCTAAATCTGTTTCTGGTTGGCAACGATCGTACTGGGCTGTGGAAAAAGTCTCTGGGAGTCGGGGATTCCGAAAAGATCATCGGCGTTGTCAAGTCAGTGGTCGACGACACCGGTAAATAGTCTTACTGGGCCACGGCATGCAGGATGATGGGCGTGCTGTCTAGAGATAAACCGAGGTCGGAACTCTGCATATTCAGGTAATAGACTCCGGGTTGCAGTGGAGGAAGCGTTACTTCATATACGCCTTCGTCCAGGGCTCTAGCTGGCTTAGATTCATGCCAGGCGCCGGGCGCACGAAATATGAGTACCTTAACGTCTTGCACGCCGGATTTAATTTTCGCCTGAGAATCTAGTATCCGAAAGTGGAACGTTACCGGAACGTCAGCTTTTACTGTGTCGCCGAGCAAACTCTGCACCGTCAGGGGGGAGGACGCGGATTTTGGTTGGTTAGACTCCGAATCCACCGTGATGTCCCAGCACTCTACTGAAGGAGGTGAGTCCAGCAGCAGAGCCACGGTGTAAAGGCCCGGACGCTCAAAGTGTGTGGTGGTTTGATAGACACCTTTTGCAACTTCCCTCAAACTGCGGTCCAGCGCCAATAGCGCTCGGGGCTCTCTAGGACCGTCGGTAAAAAATCCCATGGGCGCAGCCATTCCCTCCTCGTAGTAATAAACCGAGTGATCACGCGGGTTGGCCACAAACACCGCATTTTCGCCGGGAGCTTGCACAATGCTGTCCGCCGGACTGGCTACAGATCCTTGATCGAGGGCGTGTTGGCCTGCCGGAAATTCGGCTTCGGGAAGCTCTTTGAGTTCACCGCCGAGCGAGTCCAGCGGAATCATGATCACGGTTTGACTGCCGCGTTGGCGGACATATGCCAGCGTTCCAGAAAATGTTACTTGATCGGGTTGTCCTTCTGCGCCACCCGTCTGGACGATGCGGTTCGAGGATGAATCGAGAACATAGATTCGCTTTCGCGACGTATTGAGAACGATCCCGAATCGGCCATCTCGCGCGAACCGGATCGTGCTCAAGCCGGGTTCGAGATGAATGACGGTTACAATCACGCCGCGCGTGCCATCAAGGACTGTGATCGTCCCCTGTTCGGTGTCGGCAACATAGGCAAATCCACTCTTATCCGAAAAGGCGATTTGGTCGGGCCGGCCGACGCCCATGTCGAGCATCTTCGTCATCTTCGTGGTGTCTATCACTGAAATAGTTCCGGCTGCGCCGTTGGTAACGAATGCCTGTCGGCTATCTGTGCTGAAAGTAATTTCGTGAGGACCAGCGCCCGTCTGGATCCTGCCAACGGTTTGAAAGCTAGAAATATCAATGGCGGCTGCACCCGAACTAGCCCCATCGTCATATGCAGCCCAGATATAGCGACCATCCGGCTTCAATGAAATACGCCGAATTCCCGACCATGAATTAATGATCCGAATTACCTGCCAGCTTGTAGTGTCAATGACGGCGATTTGCCCGGTGGCGGGCATACTCACGAAAAGCAGTTTCTGATCGTTGCCGAACACCCAATCTGCTGCAGAACTTGGTAGCCGCACAGTCGCAATTGCCCGGGAAGATCCTAGCCATGATTGAGGATCGACCACGCTAAGGGTCGCGTCGTCATTCATGACAATTACGTAATAGCTGTTGAGGTCAATCTCCGGACGAGAGAGGAAACTTGCGTTGAGCAACTTCCGTACGCGTTCTTTACATGAAACGGAAGCGGGCGGATCCTTTTCGCCGTGCAGATCCAGCCATGCGGCGGGATGAATCCCCTCTAGCGGAGTGCCTGACACTTTGTCGCGAATGCTGAAACGGACGATGACATTTTCTCCCGGTCGAAAATGGGAGGAGGGTGGTGATGTGGAGTCCGCAGGATTCATGGAAAAATCAACTGCCACCATATCCCGGGCCGGGGATGGCGAAGGAGCAGCCAGTTGTGCCCCGCTTACGCCGGTTGCCAGGATCAGAAACAGGCCGATTAGTCCGCTTTTCCTGCGCACACGCGAGAACGGAGACATGCCTGATCGGACGCGTTGTAGGAACGAAAAAGGCGCGATCGAAATCTGGTTTGAGGAGATATCGGACATGTCACCCGACGCCGGACTACTGACCATTTCGTGCCGATCGCTGGGCAGCATCGACGGTTAAGAAATCGGCAATTCTTTCGGCTGGGCCGAGGCCATCGACGCGTACCCAATTCCCACCTCCACGGCCAATCAGCGTGAGGCCCGTATGGGCCGTCTTCTCTGGGCTATATTCGCCCAGGGAGCGCAATAGCTGTTCTATATTGCCCTTGTCTCCAGTTACCAATTTCCATTGGTGCGTGACTCCGTAGCGCGCAGCAAAACGGCGCAGTTGCTCCGGCCGGTCATTTACTGGATCTACGCTGATGGAGATGAGACGCACTCCGGATACATGGCGGTCACTAAGAAGCTTGTCGACCTTGGCAAATTTGGCCCCGAGCACAGTACAGATAGTCTGGCAATTGGTAAATATGAAGTTGATCGCTACAACTCGATCCTTAATCAACTCGCCGTAAAAGTGGACCGTATTGCCATCTTGGTCGATCACTTCGACGTCCTGCGAGTTCGCGCTAAAAAGCGAAAGGGCTGGAAGCAGAACACAAACTGTCGTTAGCACAGTTATGACTCTGTTCGACCTGGTTTGGCGCATGCGGAATTATAAGACCACATTTTGACCTGTAGACAGATATATATTTCGTCCCGTCTCTGGCCCGATTCGAGGTCTTGTCATTTTATTTTTGCGTGATAGGATGATTGCCCGGCAAAAGTCAGGCGGCTGCGAGGCTATATAGCAGCCGGTTATCTGGCAGGCTCAACGGTGGCAAGACACGAGTAGGTTGGAGGATTGATTGGGCAAGCGGCTCACAGCTTCCGAATTGGATTCCTACCGCCGGGAGGGTGTACTTTTCCCACTCTCGGCGCTGGATCAGGATGAGGTCGCGGGTTTTTGTTCCAGCCTTGAGCGGTTGGAGGATCGTCTTGGCGGATCGCCCAGGTCGCATGAACTCAGCCAATGTCATTTGCATTTCGGCTGGGCATACCGCCTGGTCAGCCATCCCCGTATTCTGGACGCCGTGGAAGACATAATCGGTCCTGACATCGTAGTGCATGCGACCAGCATTTTTCAGAAGCGGCCTTACGACGCCACCTTCGTCTCCTGGCACCAGGACGGATATTACCTAGGGCTTGACCGGCCTGATTTTGTCTCGGCCTGGGTGGCGTTGACGGAAAGCGACTCGGAGAATGGCTGCATGAGGGTGGTCCGGGGATCGCATTTGGGCGGCAATTTCCCACACGCGAATTCGGCTCTGTGTGAGCAAAACCTCCTTACGAGCGGTCTAGAAATTGCGGTGACGGTGCAGGAATCCGAGGCCACGGATGTGACTCTACGGCCGGGGGAGATGTCATTGCATCACGTAAACATTGTCCATGGTTCGAATCCAAACCGATCTGGGAAAAAACGGGCTGGGTTTGCCATCCGCTATGTCGCCCCGCATGTTGCGCAGAACCGGCCACACTATCCTGTTTTGCTAGTCCTTGGAAAGGATCGCTACGGTCACTTTGAGTTGCAAAATGATCCTCCGGGGGACGATTTCGAGCAGTCGGTAGTTGCCATGCGCCAATTTTCCGCAAATCTGGTCGCGCGGCGACAGGCTACGAATTGGAAAGGGTGAAATTCGACTGGCAATGCGTATTTTGCTCTATTCCGATCATCGCTATCCCAGTGACAATGGCCACGGCACGGGCCGGTATTTGCGTGAGGAGCCATCGGGAGCGCCGCAGCACATCCACGACTTGCTGGCCAAAGGACTGGCTCAACTGGGACACCAGGTTTTCTACTTTCTAGGCAATGGCGCTGAGCATCCGCTGCCGCCCGGAGTTTCGCTTGCTGATGGGGCCAAAGAGGATGTCGATATCACGCATAATATCGAAGTCAATGGCTTGCCTTGGGTGCTGACGCAGCACCGTACGCGTGACGTGGCCGTGCCGCCGCACAATTGGATTTACGTATCCAAATCTCTGGCCTCCCTCAGCGCCAGCACGCGGTTTGTCAGCAATGGACTGGACCCAGCGAGCTACATCTATTCGGAAACCAAAGAGGATTACCTGTTGTTCCTGGCCAGCATGCAGGGCAATGCCACACGCCACAAGTATCGGGCCAAGGGCTTGCACGTCGCGCTCGATCTTTGCGCCGAACTGGGAGTGAAATTGCTGGTTGCCGGCACTGCCCGGGATGAAGAGATTTTCCAGATCGTCACTGACATGTGCAGGCAGGCGGACGCGACGTTTTTGGGAGATGTGCGGGGGTGGAAGAAAGCGGAATTGATCGCCGGAGCGCGAGCACTTCTCTTTCCCACACAAATGCATGAGGGTCTTCCTCTGGTCCTGATCGAGGCAATGATGTCGGGTACACCGGTTATCGCCAGCGATTTTGGTCCTTGTCCGGAGATCGTCACACCAGAGGTGGGCTTCGTGTGCCGTAATATGGCCGAATTCGCTTCTGCGGTTCAGAACATTTCTTCTATCCGTCCGGGAGATTGCCGTGCGAAGGCGTTGCGCGAATACCACTACATGGCAATGGCGCGCGGGTACGTTCGGGAATACGAAATCGAGGCGGGCGCGTTCGGAGCGGCTTGCGCGCCGACAGCCCAGCCACAGGAGGCGCGGAATGGGTAGAGTACTTTCCGAGATACAGATTAGCGACTTCGAACGTGAGGGCTGCTTGTGTCCGGTAACAGTGCTGTCCCCCGCCGAGGCGCAGAGATACCGCGAGGCGCTTGAACAGCAAGAGCTTTGCATGGGCGGATATTTGAAGCGCATGGACAACTGTCACCTGTTTTTCCGGTGGGCCTACGAATTGTCGATGCATCCCGGAGTCCTGGATGTCCTGGAGGACGTTCTCGGCCCTGACTTGTTCGTACATTCGACGCGGATTTTTTATAAACATCCTCACGACCCTTCGTATGTCTCCTGGCACCAGGACGGAATTTACTCCAGGCTCAATACCAAGCCCGCTCCTTCGGCGTGGATCGCGCTCTCAGACAGCAATCAGGAGAACGGATGTTTGCGCGTGGTACCCGGTTCACACCGGGTTGGAAAACACCCGCACGTCGAAACTTACGCAGCCGATAATCTGCTCAACCATGGCGAGGAAATTTCGGTACAGGTAGATGAGAGCACCGTGCGTGATCTTGTTTTAAAACCTGGGCAAATGTCGCTTCACCACGTCGACTTGATTCACGGTTCTAACTCCAACCGCTCAGATAGGAAACGCATCGGCTTTGCGGTGTCCTATATCACGCCGGAAGTGCGGCGGTCGCACATGCCGGTGATCCGGGCGCGCGGGACTTCCAATGATCATGAATTCGAACTGGTGCAGGGTCCGCCGGACCTCCCGACAGCAGAGGCCATTCGTGCACACGAGGAATACGTCAGCCGGCGCGGGCTGCATGGCGCGAGGATGGGAGGCTAGGTGGGGCACCCTAGCCGTCACATCGAGCTACCGACGGCATCGACAAGGCCGACACGCGGCTTCCAGTCACAAGACTCGCGGGCCTGGGTTTCCGGATCCTGCTTCAAATAGCGGCGATTGCGGGCCAGCGTGGTCCCGGCAAAAATGTAAGGATCAAGGGAAGACCCGATATCGAGGCAGGTATTCTCAGGACAGAATTCGTAGAGTTCATGCGCCAGAATGCTTCCCAGTGCACCGGAGCAGAATAGAAAAAGCCCGCCACGAACATTCTGCTCCGAAGTGTATCTCTTGATCTCATCCACCAGGGACAAATTCTTGCGCCATGCATCGTATTGATTCCGGAATACTCGCATCGGCTGGAACGGGAGATTTTCCACTACTCCTAAGTCATGGCAGACCAGTATGCTGCTGTACTGGCGGTAGAGCGGCACCACCTCTGTGAGGTACGGATGATAGTTTGAGTAGAAATAAATGGTGGCGAAGGTAAGTTGCGCCTCGGGCTGGCCGGAGTTCTCCCTCATCCATTCGAATTGCTCGTCGGTGATATTGCAATGGGGACAGTTGATGCCGACAAAGTAGCGAGGCGACCTGAAGGTAAACGCGTTCCAGAGCCGACGCCGCGGCTCGTCGTTGTCGGGATCGGAAGGGGCATAGCGGTACTCGTGGCCGCCGGATACTCCCCGCTCATGCAGAAGCTGGCCGCGAAGCATTTCCAACTCCGCGTGGCCGAAGCGTGACAGGGCAAACGGGACGCGATCCCGCAGCAGGTCCCGCATCTTCTGCAACTCGCCCAGAAAGGTCTTCTGCTGAACGCGGAGATCGGTATCAATATCGATATCAGTCGCTCCCTGTCCTCTGCGGGTCGGGACAGTGTTGCGGCGGGTCTTTGCTGACTCGCATCACGCCCCACGTACCGAGTTGTTGTGACATAAATGCGTGGTAAAGGTAGTCGCCGGGTTGAGCAAAAGCGCCGCCCGCGCTGTCCAGCACCAGATCGAGCTTGTCATTAGGACTGATCACCTGTGTGCCCAACTGCTGCGAATCGGGATTGTGACCGATGCGCGCACCATCTTCAGTGTAGGGCTCCTGCTCCCAACTGTGGCCATGAATCTCCATCATCTGGTCGGTGTCTGTCCCCGGCTGGACGACGCGGAAGCGAACCTTCTGTCCCGCCTGAGCACAGAAGATTGGAGTTTGCGGGGCATTGTTGACGTTGGTCGGAGCAGACAGGAAGTTCGCGTAGTCAATCAACAGCGAGTTGCTGCCACCGGAAGCGTTGTTAATCGGGTAAGTCACCTGCAAATTGGTGCTGACCCTGCCGCCCACGATGTTGGAGGCAGTCACGTCAAGTGTATAAACGCCGTTCGTGATTTGCCAGCTGCGCGGCGCGACAATAGAAGCGGTCGCGGAGGTCGATAGGGTGCTGAAAGCGGCGTGCAGCGCCGTGCCAGCGGAACCCGTGCCTACTCCGTCGAGAGCCAACAGCAGGCTCACCGTTGCATTGGCGCTTGCGATCAGCGTCGTTGGCGCGGTTGATTTGAAGAGGTTCAAACGTCCGCCCGTAAAAGTGACTGTGTACGTGTTCGACCCATCGGAGATTTGCCAGTTACCATTGACGACCGCGGAGGTAGCCTGCGGCACCAGCGTAAAACCATACTTGGGATTCTGCGCCGGAGTCTGAAACGCTTTCTGCAAAGAGGCATTACCGGCCAGGCAACCAGCCACGCTGCCAACGACGCACTGATCGAGGGAGGTCACGTACGAAGCGATCAGGCTGTTGGCATTTTGCGTGGGCAGAATCATAAATCCGCCCGCTTGCGGGGGAATATATCCATTCGGTTCAGATCGGTAGTTAATTCCGTCGGCCGCAGAGATGGGAACAGTGTTGGGCCCTGCACCAACTGACCCTGCGAGGCCGGGCGTTCCGTTCGGACCGAGCAACCCGCTCTGCAACAACACCACGAATTCGCGGAACGTCTCGCCTCGCGGCGTGCTAACCGTGGCGGAGGCGCGAGTGCCTTTGTCGCTTGTCCAAGTCGCGTCGGGCGGCTCGACGATGAGCGCGCCGATCAGGCCGTCGCCCGCATGGTTGAGGGGATCGGCTGGAATCAGGGGAAGAGCCCCGAACTCGATCGGAGTCGCCTGAACCTTACCATCCGGAGTTTCCGAGATGTTACCTGCATACCAACTCATCTCGATGGAGCTTCCGGGAGTGGCCGTCCCGGGTGACGGAATCGGCGTGGCGCTCGACGCGATATTGTTATAGCCGACGTTGACGCCATCGGCCATGCGGATGTTGTAGGAAACCTCCGGGGCATGCAGGCCAACCGTTAGGGATGGACTGGGAGCGGACGCGGAGAACGCAGCCGCGCTCACAGTTACAGTATCGCCCGCGAGAGCAAGCGTGTAAGTAATTTTGCCGGAAACTACACTCCAGGAACTCGCCGGAGCGACAACCTGAACTGTCGGGCTGGTGAGTTGAATCTGGTTCAGGGAGAATTGCGTCGTCAGAAACGGAAGCGCAGAGGACGGACTGTTGTCGAGAGTCTGCACCTGATCATCCGTGATTGTGAATCGGAACAGCGTGTGGGACGCGAAAGTCGCGCTGAGCCCAGCTGCGCCTGGGCTCGCGTTGGCCAGTTGATTGACCAGAGTTACCTGCACGCATTCTCCGGCGTTCGCGCGCAAAATAAGCGGCTCAACGCGTAGTCCCGGCTTCAGGAAGTGGGTCTGCGGATCGAGGTCGTCGGCGTTGACGTAGAGCAATGCGTTGGCATCAACCAGAGACGACACGCCGCGCGAGTTGTAAACCACGCCGTTGGTCAAGCCGACTTGCTGAGCGGTTCTGGCTACTACCGTGTACGGACGCGGCTTTGCATCAGATGGGCAAGTGCCGATCGTCGCATTCTTGGCCCGGCCACCGGGATTGTTAGGAAGCGGTGCCAGATCGGGTTGCTTCTTCACCGTGGCGTCATAAGCGCGGAGAAGACCCCACAGTCCCTGTTGCATGCCCGACACTCCCGAGCTGGGCGCATAGAGATAATCGGCAAACTCCGTGTTCGGCAGCTTCACGGGTGACGGTAATTGGAAGAGCATCTCAAAGTGTTCTGAAAGCCCCATGCCTTGCAAAGATTTGTAGCCGGAGTCGCCGTGTTCGGGTTCGTAGAGCCAATTTAGCCCGTGCAGCATAAATGGATGGGTGGTGACGTGCGCACCCACCAGCGTCCTGATCTGCACCCGGTCATTTTCGTAGGCGCGCAGAAGAGGCATGTATGGATCAGGCCCGGTCATTCCGGCGGTGAGCGGTGAGCCGGGGTACTTGAAGGAACTGGAAGGAGCAATAGCTAAGCAACCGGGCTTGGGAGTGCAGGCTTCCGGCTGATTGTTCAGCGCGGGAATGTTGCGGTTCGACAACGAAGAGAAGGCCCAGGACAAATCAGTCGCGGTTCCGGAACTTGATCCGGGTTGCACCCGCAAAGCAACCGGCTCATTCCGATAGTTCGACGAAAACGTCCCCACACCCGGGCTGGTATCGATCAACAGCGGATACGGCGCACTGGCATTAGCGGGATAGGGATCGGCCGGAGGCGGACTCAGCGCGTTGGAAGGATCGGACCAGCCCGCGGCCATGTCCGGAGTGAACCCCTGAAAGCTGATCAGCGAGGGAGGGTCGGCCGTTTCGACTTTCAGTGAGTATCCCGGAAGCTTGGGATCGGTGATGGACCAGCAGTTCGGTCCAGAGCACGGCGTTGACTTCGCATGATGATCAAGAATCACGCCGCTGGCAGTAATCATGGCTGACAGATCTGCTGGGACGGTGCCACCGTTGAGTGCGGCGATATCCTGCTGGAACTGGGTTTGGTTCGCCACTGCCTGCACGAACAGGGGCGCGCCCGGAGTCGCTGGCTTGCTCTTGCTTTGGGCCGTATAAGCTAACTGCAAGTCCTGAAATTCGAGGGCAAACTCGCGATAGCTCTCATCCTGATTCTTGGTGATGATGTTGGCTTGCCAACTGGTTGGGCCGCCATCCGGCCTCGTGTACATGGGGCTTCCGCTCTGTGAATCCAGCCAGGTTGAGCCGGGCGGTTCCACGAGCAGTCCGGCATATAACCCCACATTCTGGTGCGTGGACGGGCCGAAGTGGTCATGGGTGAATACAGTGCGCAAAGTGCGATCATGGCCAGCATTATTCAGCAGCGGATCGGCCATCCAGAGTTGGATAGTTGTCTGGGCGCCGGTGAAATTCTGGCCCGGCGGCGGGTTGCCGAAAACACTAGGCGCAGGCTTGGCCTTAAGGGTGCGCGTGGGCACGCTCAGAATGCACGGCAGAAGCGGCGAAGGCGAAGCCAGGCAATGTTCAATTTGTGGGTAATCGCCGATATGTCCTTCGTGGAGTCCGCCACCGACCGGGCTCTTGGCGTGGTCGATGGCATCAATTCGGTCGCGCACTTCGTCTGGACTGAAGGTCCCGTCTTCGTAGTTGAACCCGTTGGCTGCGCCATCGGACGCCAGAACATCGAATTTCACCAGGTGAATGTGCTGGCCGATGATATCGGTGGGTGTCCTTACCTGGAAGTCATCTAACTCGTAATAGCCGGGCACCAGATTGGTGTGCCAGTATTCAATGCTGTCTCCGCTATTAGCGCGGAAGAAGAGTGGCTCTGGCGGACGTTCACCACTGAGCGTTGGGGCAACATCATTCCACAACGTAAGAAAGCGCTGTTGCGGATAATGCCACCCGACTTTGTTGAGGACCACATCGTTCTGGATCACAGCCGCCTTGTAGCGGCGTGTATTGGTGACGGCATTTCCGTTGTCGTCTACATCCGGACGCGCATAGGGTCCGCCGTGTGCGGGCGGCAAACCGTTGCTGATGAAATTTCCCGGCTTACCATCTGGCTCTGAGGTGAATACTGCGCGCCTTGCATTGGCAGCCATCGCAGCCCGCTCCACGGCGGTACCATCCTCGGGCAAGGCATAGGCAGTCAATGCGCCCGCGAGATAGTCGCCATTTTTATCGCGCACAATGTTGTCCTTGGTAAAGTCCCAGCGCGTGTGAATCTCGCGTGGAACTTCTCCGCCGATAATCATGTGTCGAGGCAGGCCGCCATCAAGCAGCGTTTTTCTGCCGGACGAGTCGGTGATTGGATCGCCATTCGCATTCTCTTCCCAGGCAAAATCCAGCGGGGGATGCGGCGCACGATGGCCAGCGACGCCGGGAACGAAAAACGGATAGCCGGGATTGCGGTAGGTCGGCGTTGCGGAAGAAGGCATGCTGTCGGCTTCGACGACGACGCGCGTGCCTTTGTCCACGAGCCTTACCCGCGGCGGAACTGGTGCCATGCCGAGCGTTGGCACGGGCACAAGGGCAGGAATCGGCGTGCCAGTTTCGATTTCTGCATCCGGCAAGGCACGGTTCCAGACCATGGGTCCAGACACGACTTTGCCACTTCTGTCCAAAAGCGTTCCTGCCTCGAAGACGTCATGCACGCGCCACAGACTCCACATTCCGGCCGCAAAATGCGGATAAAAGTGGCAGTGGAAGATAGAATCGCCCACCGTCTGATTTCGGTTTCCGCTGCCGCCGTAAACCATTTCCAGCGTATAGGTCGATCCCGGAACGATCATCTGGCTATCCAGATAGGCGCTGTCATCGCTGTTCGGGCTCTGCAGCCATTGATGCGCATGTTGATGATGAACGTGAGGCTGCCCGATGCTGACATTGTTGATGCGAAACTTCACGTGCTCCCGCGTATAGCTGTGATAAACGTTGGAAGGATCGTCCGGGTAATAGGCGATCGTCGCCTTGGGAGGCGCGGGAGGGCGCAGTTCTTCAAGGAGCGGCACTACTACTGAATTCCTGAATATCTCGAGAATTCCGGCTAAAGCCGCGCCCGGAATCGCAGCTTTGTTTTCTCCGGGGACGAGAGGCGAAGTCGAGCTGTCCGGCGAGTGCGTTCCTTGCAGCACCATTTTGTTTTGTCCGGAGGCCGCGGGCAAGTAAGCTTGTTTTTCTCCAGAAGCCGACTGCGACTGAGCGGTTTTCGATTGCTGCTGGCTCGCGCCAGCAGGATTGTCCACCAGCATCGCCGGATCGCCGACCGCCCACGAGGACAAGAAAAATTCTTCGAACTTGCACTCAACGCAACTCGCCTCGGGTCCCACGCCGAGCCGGTTGGCGAGAACTTCCGGCCCGATTGCGGCCATGCCATAGTTAATTCCAAAACCATCGCCTCCGGCAGCCAACACATCTTGCAGCGGTCCCTCGGTGAATGCCTTAAATGGTTGCACCACCGTGTTGCTGACGTGATAGTGAATGGTAAATTCGCGGAACGGCTCGCGGCGGTCCGGCAAGGCCGGGTTCTGGTTGAAAAGTGGCGAGTCCTGATAGTCGGGGAAACGTCCCGCCTGCGGTCCCGTGATGATTGCGGTCAGATCGCTGTGGACGATTTCCTGTGTAGCCTGCCCGTTTCCTGCGCCCGGCGCAACCACTTGCAGCATGTTGAGAATTGGTGTTCCAGCCGGTTGCTCATCGCTGGGGGAGAGATAGCTCGCCTGATAATCGATTACCGGATGTCCGTCTGGCGTGTATAACAGGCCGCCGTCACATGCAACCACCGGAGATGACCGCCGAGTCTTTTCCTTTTCCAAGGTATTCAAGGTAGTCAGGTACAAGAGCAAAAAGTGCGAGCGGTCACCCTTGCAACCTTTCAACTCAACAGCGCGCGTTTCGCTTTGTCTCCCGCTCTGACGATCCAAGACCGGACCCAAAGCCATGTTGCCTAGTGGGCCGTTGGAAAAGTGATCGGATACACAGTCCGTTCGCCTGCTGGAAAAGGGACCGCAGGCGACAAGAGTCGCCATCATCAAATCGTTGTGCGTAACCTGGCTGCGATAGTATTCGGCGTTCTGAGGCTCAACATTGATTGAACCAAAAAGGCCGGCCTGCTGCTGACCGGCATTGTTACTGCCCGCAGCCCCTTGAGCGTCATCGTTGCTGTAGACGAGGTAATTCCCCTCTTCGCGCGCGTAGAACTTGTAAAAAAGCGTCTGACCGGGGTTTGCCAGGGAGCTACAGTTCTGTCCCACCCAACTGGCATCGCTGCCCAGGTTCGGAAGGCAGTTGCTGGATGTGCCCGACGGTGAAGGAGGCGTCACCAGTTCCAGCCCCGCAGGATGGAAGCCGATAGCCCGGGTTGCGCTCTGTCCCCACAACTTACCGATGACGGGAGGCCCCGGTTCGTACAGTTGCAGATCATCTTGAGGAGGAGACGACCAGCCCTGATCGGTTGGAGGCAGGCTTGGTTCCACCAGATTGGTAAATTTAACGACCAGGCAATCACCCATATTCATGCGCAAGACAATGGGCCGCGGCCGCTTGCCATCGCGAAGTGCAACCTGACCCGGCTTGCATGCGCCGCCAGCACAGGACGCCTGCGAAGATCCGCTGGCATCCACGGTGTCGCGCGCCAAAGCGTAGATCATCCCACCGGGGATATAGGAACCGAGCCGGTTGAGCATGATGGGCTGATCCAGCGCAACGACGTTGGCAAATAAAGTCCGTCCGCAACTAGCTGGCTGCGACATCGAGGACTGCGCCTGCAACAGAGCGCAGAACAACAAAAGGGTAAGACCCGTGCCAAACGGCCGCATCTTCTTCATCCGACACCTCGGATTAACTCAGTGGAATGATCAGGGCCCTAAGACAGATTTTCAGAGTGCGTTGCATCGCGGCGCACCGCTTGAACTACTCCCGCACGAGGATGATCCCCGTGCGGGTTCGCCGAAAGAGCGCATCGGCCTTACTTCTTGCCGCCTCCACCTTTGCCACCCTTGCCTCCGCCAGTCTTCGACTTCTTCGTGGCTGCATTGTTGATGGCATTCGCGAGGGCCACAAGCAGGTTGTTAGCATCGGTCAAACTCATAGTCATGCAAAAGCTGACGTTGTTAACGCAGAAAGTAACGCTGGCCCCCGATGGAACTCCCGGGCCTTTACCCTTAGATTTGGTAGCACCCATAGCGCTTTCCTCCGATCCTTGATGACATCTATATACAAATTCAATAGGCCGTTACTTGGGGACCCAACTGCGGCTACGCGCTAGACCGGGACGGTAAATGACTTCTTGATGAAGCCTTCCGCCGACTATTATGTGGAGTGCTCGAAACTACGCAAGGATCGAGAAGCCATTTAAGTGACAGCTATCTCAGAAAAAAATCAGGTGAACTGTAGCAGATTTGCTCTACTATGCAAAGAAAATTATTTGATCTTAGAATTTGCGATGACTTTCATGCGCATAGCGACCACCGTCCCAAGTTAGCATGATTAGGTGGTTCCATTGAAGACGCAAAGAAAGCAGCAGCGACAACTATCGCCAGCGCTGGCAGAGATAATCGCGGCGGAGTTCGCCGGGGAGGCGCGCGCACAAAAACTCTTTTTTTCATTTCTTTCCTGCAGCGCTTACGACAAAGGTGTTGCCCGCGAATGCATTGATGTTGCGCGCGACGCCGGAAACTCCTGGAACTTACGCAGCGCAGTAATTCTCATGCTTGAGCATGGCGCTCTGATGTTGTGGGAAAAGGAAGGCGCTACTACTCCTGAATCGCAATGCTTGCTGGAATCTCTCGGCTTACTTTCCGGTGGAGTCATCCGCGAGGCGGTGCTGAAGGATGGTTTTTCTACTACTGCCCCTGGAGCTTTCGCAGCAGAGCTGAGGAGTCGATTATCGCGATTGAATTACATTCATGCCGGCATTCGGGGAATCGAGACCGAGCCGCAAAGGCTGCTCGATTTCATTTACACATCGCGCCGTCTGTGCAAGTTGTCCTTTGCCCGCTACCTACTCGATCCTGCAAAGGTTGCCGAATGGATATTGGCTGAAGTGCGCGCTTCGAACGGCCTGCCGCGCAACGCGGCAACGTTTGGTGGCGATCAGGTTCGACCGCCATTGACATCAGGACTTAGTGAGTTCGATCGTGAGCTGATCGCAAGCTTACGCAGCGACAACCAGGTTCTGTGGGTAGCAGAGCAAACCTCCTCCGAATTGAACTCGCTGGTGGGGTATCCGATTGGCACAGTCGCGCTGGTCATCAAGCCGCCTGGAAGCGATATGGAATTCGAGGCCAAGCGCGCAGGACTGAGAGGCGACCACCTTCTGGATATCGTCTACGAAAGAAATGGTAAGCCAGTGCCCGCGTCTCACCGCCTCCAGGGTGCGAGCTATGGACATATGGCGGATTACGAATATTTCGCGAGCGCGCGTTTTTCCGAGATCTATCGTCGCGTCCACGGAGTAGAGCCACCGATGAGCTGCTGTCTCGGAGTCACTGCGATCTCATCCGTTCCAAACGAGCGCGGCGCTGCGCATCTGGTCGAGTATCTGTCGGATCACCGGGCTTTCGGTACAGGCTTCGATGCCATGCGCGCCGAAATGCAACGTTGTGTGGAAGCATTTGAAGGCGAAGACCGGCGCGACAATCTCGTTGGCCCCATTGGTCTCACTACTCGCTTCATCATTGCCACGGTGCCGAATCAGGCATGGATGGCAGGGACCAGTTCATTTCGCCTGGACCGCACCGCAAACCTTCTCTCCGACCGCGGCGCGGAGATTTATTTTGTCGAAGGGCTCAAACGCGCCTTTACGGTGGAGGATGCACGTCGGCTCGCGGATGAGATTTTGCAAGAAGTGCTCGGAGTCTATCGCCCACCTGACTGCGGTAGCGTCGCTTATGGGGACTACATCGAAGCAGCACTTTCTATGCCTTGTAATCGAGCCTTGGCCGACAAAACTTACCTCGACTGCGTGGCGGACATCGGGCTTTACTGGGGAACTCTGCTGGGGATCGGGGGCTGGACGGAGGGCGAGTCTTTTGTCTGCCGGAACGTCGGCCTGAAAAGTCGCTGGCAGGGCGGACAATGGCGCACACGGATTTGTTTTATGGATCATGACTGCATGTCCGGGCTGGGCGCCCCCGATGTGACCCCGAACGCAGCATGGTCGATTGAAGGCATGCGCAAGGATAGCGACTGGATTTGCGAAGATCGCAGCGCGCGCGGAGAGTTTGCATGCCTGCGGGAAATCTACCGCGTTTCAGCCCCAACGGAAGTTCAAGGCGAAGAGCTGTTTCGAACCAAGGTTTCCTACGCCTACGCAACTACGCGCGAGGCGATGCGGCACTCTGGCTCGGTGCATGAATTATTTGATCAGAAATATGTGGACAGTTTGACCGTTCGTGACCAATTGATCTGGTCCTATCTATGCAACCGGGGTTCGGACGCCGGGGTTGAGCGCTGGAAAGCGGAGGTGAAGGCGCGAATGCCTTTCACCCTCTACGCTGAGGAATCTCTCGATTACTTTTTTGACACGGTCAGGCGCAATGCGCACAGACTTAAACGCTATGCGTTTCTCTACAAGCCCGAGTAAGCCACCTTCAGCCGCTCGTAGATACAGCCGGGATCATAGCCCGCATTTTTGTCCAACCCTTCGCGCCTCCACAATTCATTCCACAAATGAACCGCGCGGGTCTGCGGATGGAACTCTGTGCGCCCTTTAGGGTTGAAAATTTCTTCCCAGGTATCAGGGTCGATGGGACAGAAGACTTCCGGTCCCACTACATATTTTTGCAACCCCAGCAATTCAACGCCTTCGCCTACGAGACGGGGCCCGGTTTCTCCCCAGATCAACTTTTTGATGTTCTTGCCATGGCAAACCTCCCATGCGTATTTACAAAATTCCGATCCTTTGGGTGCCTTGATTACCGCGCAGTTGACTACTGGAGTGCCGTGATGCATCTCCGCTGAAAACACATAAACCTGGGGAAAATCGAAAGGCTTGAGACAGATGGTGTCGAGGTCAACCCAGAAACCTCCCTTCTCTAAAAGTAGTTTGTAACGAAAAAAATTTGCGAAGCCCGCAAAGGATCCGTTGGAATATTGAAAGACGGCCGAGCGGGGAAGGATTTCATTTCCGTCGCAAATTTCCGCACCGGAAGGGACGTTCCTGACTGGCCCGTAAGTGTAAAGGCGAAATGGGTGACCATGGCGAAGATAGGAAAGAATGCAGACGCGTTCCATGATAGAAAGCGAATCGCCCACCCATAGTCCTTGGATTGGTGGCCGCGTTAATGCGTCATTCGGCGACATGTGTTCCTCGATTTCCGCCTCCCTTCAGGCCGGACAGTTTCTCAAGTATGTTGCGGGTGATTTGGGAGACGGCATCGTATGATTCGGTCGCTGGATCGGCTAACACCCGCGCCCAATCCGTAGTTGCAGCGTTGAAGACGGTACCTTGCCCAGAACCGAATGTCACCATCGAAGAGGTATGTCCATCGCCGTTGTTCCATCCACCCTGCAAGAGTGCCTTTGCGAGGACGATTACGTTCTCGGGCGAGACGTTGGGCACTATGCCGTCGCACTCATATCCGATCAATCGTTCGGCGGCGCCAAAGATGCCATCTTGCGGCAGCTTCACATCTGCGAAGACCCAATGTTGTGGCGCAGCCACCGTGTAACCAATAGCTGGGCGCTCGGTTTGTCGCCATTGGCCGCCATCCCGCACACCCCACCATCCGCCGCCCTGGGAATAACTGACCCCAAGCAATCTGGCCTCGTTGCTGTCCGGCCAGCATTCGTTCTCTTTGGTAACGCTCATTCCTGCGGCGTCGAAGGAAATCTTGCGGTAGCAAGTATTTCCGCTGAAAGTGGCGAAATTGCCCCCAACATTCAGCAGGCCTTGAATGCGATCCCGCATCGTCTCAGACCAATATTCGTGATGGCCGGCACTGATCACAAGCCGGTACAACGGCGTATTCGCAGAAATGTCGACCAGGAACTTTTTCTGGTCGAGATCGAGATCGGTGAAACAGTCAACTGCAAAGCCCTCACGGCGCATCCAGCCGATCATCTTGGCGTCCCAATGCGTAAATGCCTGGCGTGGTGACGCTTTGTCATAGGGATCGAGTGCCTCCCGCGACACCCCTCCAATGCCGCAGCCCGGGCGTCGCAAAGTGACCGTGCGGCAAGGCGCTGCCGGCGGCTCGCGGTATTCGTAAAAGCAACCGCCGCCAGTAAAGTTGTAAGCGTGGTAGGTTGCGATCGGAACGATATAGGCAATTGAAGCCGTAGGTGAGCGCGGCGTGACCACAAACATCGCAGCATTCGAACTCAAAAATCCCAGCGTGCTTCCTGCCACAGCACTCCTTCCGATTTCGTCGGTCGGTATTCCCAGGTCGTCCACTTCGTAAACCAACGCGGCGTAGACGCCGCTCGGCCAATCTGAAGAGTTCAGCCGGTAACTGATCCAGGGCCACTCCCACTCACGATCCGGTTTTCCATACCACGGACGGGACGGAGACTGGAAGATGTCGTTGCCCTGCTCCACTCCGCAGGTTTGGGAAAACTCCGGCGCGGCTGTTAGCTGGGCCTCGTCCGAAAGCCAATAGCGATAAAAAGCAACCCGGAACCGATGCCCTGGCTCGACACACAGCTTCAGCTCTTCACCCGCATGTACAGAGAGTGTAAGCGGATAGACCCTCATCATGAAGTGCCCTGCCCAATCTCGTATCGGCGTAGATTACGGCGCATCAGAGTATCACAGGATACAGGCCCTACGGCGTAGCTCACGCGGAGACGATATGCCGCGATTTTGGGTCGATAATGCCCGTGTCGAACCAGGTGTCGTCATTAAGCGTAAGTCTCCTGCGCTGGTTACCAGCGTCGTGATAGGATTCTGGGCCAGATTTACTTACGCATCACCAAAGATGGATATCAAGCGGGGCCGACCTAAGCAATCGGGCGATTTAGAAGGAGAGTCTGGCGAACATGGCAACTCAACCGAAGTATATGCGCCATCAAGACAGCGTTAGTGCGTCCCCGGAGCAAGATCAAATGGGAGTGAGCTTGCTGACTAAGACGTGGAAGCACACCGATCCTAGTCCGCACGGCATCCGCGAGTTTCGCATCCAAGGAACGTCCAACGCGCTATCGATCGAGTGTTTTGGGACCGGCCCGCTCGTTCCCGTAAGCTTCCCTGAAGTTCGGGCGAGTTCGATTTTTGCGGCGAACCCCGGATCGCGCGAGGCCATGTCGTTTTTTGCCGAATATGATTTCGGCCACATGGTTTCTCGTTTTCAGGGCAACGTAAACCTTGGACTACTTGTAGTCGCTGGCTTTCACGATTTCAAGGACGCCGGAGCCCATTTCAATTATTTTTCCCGGGAATTTTTTTATTCCGCAGAAAGCGAGCCGGCAGAATTAACCACTTCAAGTGCTCCCAGTCCGGTGGTCAACACGAGGCGGATGGACACCTCCGCGCTCTTGGGATTGTGGCGCAATACAAACAAGGCTTCTTCTGGCGTCACGACTGTCGAAATCACCGAGCGCGGCGAAGGGGTCGGGATCCATGCTTATGCATCCGGGAAATCCGGCCCCTTGGATTGGGGAGAGGTTCCGGGCTCAGTCTATGCGAAGGACTGCTACTCGAGCGATGCCATGGCATTCCGCGCCGCCTTCGCTCTGCCCGGAATCCGCTACCACTTTCAAGCTAACGTAAAACAAGGCGTGCTTGTGATTGCATACTTCACGGAGTTTGCCGACGGCAGCGGACGCTCGAATTACTTCTCGCGCGAATTCTATTACAAGGAAAAATGATGGTGAACGGCAGCGTGCTTCCGTCCTCCCAGGACTCTCGAACATCCGGCAAAATGCTGCGGTTTCACTGGAGCATGTCCTCGGCAGGAGAAAAATGGCGGGGCGCAAAAGCACGGTCCGCGCAATCGGGCGTTCCGGACTTGAATGCTCATCTCGAGTTTTGCCGTGCGGCGGAAGATTGCAACATTGAGAGCCTGCTGACGGCAGTGGGTTTTCATCGGCCCGATCCGATTGCGTTGGCGGCCGCTCTTGGGGTTTTGACCAACAAAATCAAGTTCATGGTGGCGTGCCGTTCCGGCCTGCTTTCGCCCACGCTTTTTGTACAGCAGGTCAACACCGTATCGGTGCTCACGGGGGGACGCATTTGCCTGAATGTCGTAGGCGGACATACGCCCGAAGAGCAACGCTACTACGGGGACTTTCTAACACACGATGATCGTTATGAACGCACCGACGAATTTCTGACCATTTGCCGAAGCTTTTGGAGCGGGGCGACGGAGGTAAATTTTCAAGGCAAGTATTTCCACATTGAAAAAGCCAGGTTGAATACGCCTTTCCTATATGGCCAAGGCCCGGAGATTTACGTTGGCGGAGCGTCCCCGAAGGCCGTGGAGCTTGCTGCGAAGCATGCCTCATGTTTCTGGACGCTTCCCGCATCGCCTGAGAAATTATTTCCGCGTATTCAACACGTCCTTCAGGCGGGAGTTGAAGTTGGACTCTTGGTTTCCCTGCTTGGGCGCTCGACGCGGCGCGAAGCGGTCGGTGCGGCCGAGTCGATGTTGGCAGAGCTGGGAAGTTCTCCTAAAAAGACCCATAAAGAATTTTCCCGACGGTCCGATTCGGTGGCATTTGGTTCGACGCTTGCCATGGCGGAAAGCGAACCAGAGTGGCTTACAAACTGTCTGTGGACCGGAGCCGTTCCTTATCTGGGAGCTCCGTCGGTTGCCCTCGTGGGATCCTTCGAGGAGATTGCGGGCGCGCTCTGGGAGTACAAACAGGCTGGAATTGCACAATTTTTGTTTATGGGATGGCCTGACTTGGAAGAGATGAGATTGTTCAGCCGCGAAGTCTTACCCCGGATTCGACAGCGGGAATCAGAAACCCGAGTTCAAGAGGCCGCGTGCAACTGAAATTTCATTGGCGGCTTCTCCAAGGTGGAGAACGCTCGGCCGAAACCCGCAGCACCGGAGCCTCGCGGAAGGCGACCGGCCTTCCTGACCTGGAAGCGCAAATAAATTTTTGCCGGAGAGCCGAGGAATTGGGAATCCATGGGGTCCTGACCGATTGTGGAGCTTCCAAGCCGGATTCAATACTGCTGTCGACGGCAATTGGCTTATCGACTAGCAAAATCGAATTCATCATTGCCTATCGCTCGGGGTTGATCACACCTACTGCCTTTGTCCAGCAACTTAATACTCTTTCGGCGCTGATCCACGGACGCCTTAGCCTGAACATCGTGGCTGGATATTCTCGGGAGGAACAGGGGTATTACGGCGATCTGCTTTCTCACGGCGAGCGCTACGCGCGCACATCCGAGTTTCTGGAAGTTTGTCTTGCGCTGTGGCGGTGCGACAGGCCTGTCACTTATCGTGGCCGTTATTATCAAATCGAGGATGCGCAGCTGAACACTCCTTTTGTTTCGGAAAAGCGCACGTTCCCGGAGATTTTTATTGCTGGCGGCTCGGAGGACGCGAAAGCACTCGCCATAAAATGCGGCACACTCTGGATGCAGTTCGGAGATGCTCCAGAAAACCTGCGCGCCGCCATTCAACCTGTGCTTGCGGCCGGACGGGAGGCGGGGTTGCGAATGGCCGTGATTACGCGTCCTACTCACGAAGAAGCAATTCGAGCTGCCAGCGAACTGGTGAGAGCTCTTGATCCATCCCTCGACGAGAAGCAAAAAGAGCAGAACTTTGTAAGAAAGAGCGACTCCGTTTCCATCAAAGCCAATTACGAAGCGGCTTCGATTGTCGAATGGCCAACGCCTTACCTATGGAGGGGAGCCATTCGTACCCATGGCCCGGGAACGGTTTGCCTTGTGGGTTCTCCAGCAGAGGTGGCTAATGCGCTCATGAAATACAAGGCAATCGGTATATCTCAGTTCATACTTTCCGGATGGCCGAAGCTGGAGGAGATGATCTTTTTCGGCGAGCATGTGCTGCCGCTGGTTCGCCAGAGAGAAAAAGAGGAAGAGACACTCGGCTTAACCGCGATGAAAACGGCGTGACAGCGATCTTTGCCGACGCCCTAGTTCCAGGCGAGATTCCTGAAAATGAGGGTAGATTTTTACATACCGGTCATCCTGGGCACTGCCCGAAGAAATAACGAAAGCATCAAAGTCGCCCGATTTGCCGCAGCTTGCCTGAAAGAGTCTGCACGTGCGGAGACGGAACTCCTTGACCTGAAAGAAATGAATTTACCCGTCATGGAGGAGAGGCTCCGGTTTCGGGATGATCCGCCACCCAGCGTGTCCGCCTTCAGCACAAAGATCAAACAAGCGGACGCGATTGTTATCGTGACTCCGGAATACAGCGGAGGGTACCCCGGCGTATTAAAGAACGCCCTTGATTATCTTAAGGATGAATACCGACGCAAGCCCTTCGGAATTATTACAGTCTCGGCAGTGGAGACCGGCGGAATATTATGCCTAGTCGCGTTGCGCCAAGTGATCCTTCACTTAGGCGGAGTTCCAATCCCCGGTTCTTTGTTATTTCCACGAGTGCAAGAATCCTTTGATCCCGAGGGGAAGTTATCTGACCCGGCTTTAGCAAAACGCGCTCGATCCTACTTTGAAGAGCTGCTGTGGTTTACCGAGGCATTCGTAACTCAGAAAAAGAAAGACATCGCAACGGCGAGTAAATCGCTTGCGCCAGTTAGATTAACGTAGTGCGGTCGTAGGTAGATAAATATAAATTGTCGAATATTTTGTTGGAATGCCGGAATTTGCTTGACACCTCCCTGGGTTAGAGATAGCCTCACCGTCATTTCCGGGTAGCACCCTCAAAGCACCTGATAGTAGGGACTTATAACATCTGTTGCATTTCCCCAGGCTCAGACGAGGTGAATTAATTTCGTATGGCCGGTTTGACGACACTTGTCGCTACCCTCGCGGGAACCCTTTCGCACGAAGCCCCCATTCCTGATGCGGTGAAGATGCTGCGAGTTCAGGGGGATCTGACTGAGGGCATTTCCGCACGATCGCTCCGCAGTCGTTTTTCTGGAGAGTTGCTGTACAGTCTGCCGTGCCACAACTCTGTCGGCTCCGCCACCGCTCGGCATGAGTCCCTGATTCACGCAGCGCTGGAATACGATCTGGTGGAACTGCATGCGGATTACGATTTGTCTCCTCGATTGCTGCAAGCAATTCCTACCCCGCAGAGGTTGATTTCCTGGCGAGGAACCTGCAGCGGTGCGGATAGTCTGCGGTCGGTATTCGAGCGGATCAGAACTGTTCCGGCGCGCTTCTATTCGATGATCCTTCAAGGCTCCAGCGTAAGTGATGCTGTAACGCCCTTACTCTTTTTGAACGGGCTGGGACGGAAAGACGTCTCCGCGATTTGTGAAGGGAAAGCCGGATTTTGCAGCCGCATCCTTGCACCGCATTTCGGCGCTCCCTTGGTGTTTGGAAAACTGGAGAGCGATCCGGTTGGCGATTCGGGCGAACCGTCCATTCAACAGCTCATCGAGGATTATGGATTTCCGCGGCTGTTCCCAATCGGTGAACTCTACGGCATTGTTGGAAATCGGGTCTTCCAGTCGCTTTCGCCACGCTTGCATAATGCGGCATACCGTTCGCTCCATCATCCGGCTTGGTTTCTTCCCTTCTACGTAGAGAGCTTCGAAGATTTTTGGCGGGAGGTGATCGATACTGCCGCGTTTGAACCGTTGGGACTGGCGATCAAAGGACTCACGATTGTTTCACCTCACAAAGAGTCTGCATTCGCCCTTGCTCCCAAGCGCAGCTCGATAGCTTGCAGCGCTGCCGCCTGTAACATTTTCGTCAACAAGAATGGTTCATGGGAGGCTCACACAACCGATCCGGAAAGCATTGCTGGGGTTCCCATGAACGGTCGAAAGGTAAAAGCGGCCGTCATTGGATGCGGCGGTGCTGGTCGAGCAATCGCGGCTGTCTTACAGCAGGCCGGAGTGGAGGTGACTTTAGTTAATCGCGGCAAAGAACGCGGTGAACTGGCGGTCCGACTTCTCCGTCTGCCTTTTGTGCCTCTTTCTGAGTTCCGCGCTACAAATTTCTCCCTTGTGATCAATGCCACCCCGGTCGGGCGCGACGGTGGCTCAACGCCTTTTGAGGTGGATAATATCGGCCCCGGGGCAACAGTTGTCGATCTGGTGTACGGTGCGCAGCCGACGCCTCTGGTGGCAGCGGTTGTGGCTCGGGGCGGCGCTGTAATTGACGGGTATGACGTTTTGCTAAACCAAGTTCGCACGCAATTTCGCATGATGACCGGACGGGAAATGCCCGCCGCTGTTAGCAGAGACACCTTGCTCTCGCCCGCGTTCGGACACTTGGTTCGTGAATCTCTATCAGCTTCGCGCACCCAGCGACTCGCCCCATACGGATTAAAGCCATGCTACCAACCGTGAGCGCCACAGGGCACAAAACTACGATGAACAGTTTCGCGCCGATCGAATTGAGCCCGCTGCAGCAAGAACTCATGGAGCGGGTGCGCGGCCTTACACGCTCGAAGTTTAGCGCCCGTGCTGCTGAATACGATCGGGATGCCAGTTTTCCGGAAGAGGATTTCAAGGATTTGTTTGAAGCGGGCCTTCTCTGCGCGGTTCTGCCGGAGGAATTTGGTGGCTTGGGACTGGGGCCCCATCGTGGGAACGTGTTTACGCTTTGGCTGATCACGAAAGAAATCGCGAAAGCAGATCTTTCGCTTGCCCGCTGCTGGGAAGGACATGTCAACTCTCTTGTTCTGCTCGATGGCATCGCCAGCCTTGAACAAAAGCAACGATGGTTCAGCCGTGTCATGGAATCTGGAGAAATATGGGTTGCCTGGAGCGGCGAGCCCCAGGCGCGAGCCGCTTCGGAAACCCACTCCTTCGGAACTACAACCACGAAAGCCGACGGCGGTTACATCGTGGACGGCAAGAAGGCCTTCGCTACCAGTGCCGACGGAGCAAACTGGGCGATCCTACTGGTGAGCACGGCCGGGCCGGGAGGCGCAAGACACAGCACCGGCAGTTTGGAATCTCAACTCTTGCTGGCCTGCGATCTTTCCGATCCTTCCATTTCTGTCGATCATTCCTGGTGGGATCCGCTCGGGATGCGGGCCTCGGGCAGTCACGTGGTGCAGTTCAATCGCACATTCATTCCGGAAGAAAATTTGATCGGAAGACCCGGACAATATCTCATCGAGGGGTGGCAGACCTGCTTCATTCCTCACTATGCGGCGACTTTTCTGGGAGCGGCGGAAGCCGCGTATGACTTCGCCTTTGAGTATGTGTCTTCTCAGGGAAAAGTTGGAGACCCCTACATTCAGCACCACATTGGGCAAAGCGCAATCAATATCGAAACTTCATATCTGTGGCTGCAGCATGTTGCGAATATGTGGGACACGGGAAGACATTCTGAAGCCCGGCTTGCCGGCAGCCGGGCGCGCCACATGGTTGAACACATGGCGGAAGACACCGTGAAACGATGCATTCGTGCCTGCGGCGCCCGCAGCCTGAACCGCCCGAGTCCTCTGGAACGCATTTATCGCGACCTCTCTTTTTATGTGCGCCATGACAATGACGATCATATTCTCGCGACTGTCGGGAAATCCCTGCTGGGCGAGAAGCACGACCCATCTTTTTACAAGCCATGAACTGGAGTGAACCCCGGAGTGCGCAATTGACCATTTGAACTGGAGAGGGTTATGGCAGATACAAAGCGCCAATATTCTTTGGGCATTTGGGCTCTTACCCTCGGATATTTTATTTCCTACATCCCATACAGCGCGTTGAGTAAGGCCATCACCTCCGGTCTCGTGCCCTTTCCGAGACGCCAGACAATGATTTCCGGGCTCGGTTTCGCGACCATCATCATCACCACAACGTTGGCCTATAGTTTTGCCGGTGTATCCATCATTCTGGCGCTGGTATTGATGCGCGCGGGCGTGCTCATCATGTCTCCGGTGATTGATCGCGTCTTTCAGCGGCGCGTTCGGTGGTTTTCCTGGACAGGATTCGCGTTGAGCCTGATCGCCCTCGCGGTCTCTTTCAGCAGCACCCGTGAATATCAATTGAGCATTTCAGCGTTGCTGAATCTCGCCGCTTACCTTGCCGGCCATGCTCTGCGCATTCCCAGCATGACCCGGATCGCAAAGACCGGAGAACGAGGGGTTGCTTACGCGTATTTTGTCGAAGAGCAGATTGTGGCCATGCCCGCCCTGGTTTTGGTCCCGGCCATTATTGCTTTGCTTGGGCATGGCGCGATCGCCAGCCAAGTGCGGGTTGGATTTGCCAACCTCTTCGCGTGGCCCTTTGCTCCGTTTGGCTGGGCGGTCGGATTCTTTTACGCTGCCCTGGGGATCTTTTTGTCCTTCGTCTATCTGGATCGCCGCGAGAACACGTTTTGTATGCCGCTGTTCGCCTGTTCCAGTCTGCTCTCAGGCATTGTGGCAAGCTACATACTGTGGTGGGCGCACGGTCCGGTCCCGAGCAAAGTTCAGCTTAGTTCCGCGTTCATGATCATGAGCGCTCTGCTCGTGATGTCTCCCCTGCACCACCTACCGCTCTATATGAAGCAACTGAAAGATGCGGTTGCAGAGCGGAGGTTGGTGCTGGTGGATTTTGCGAAAGCCACCGCTCCCAACTTGGGAATTGTCTCCCAGCCTTCACAGTCGAGCCTGATCACGGTGAATTTCCGAGCCGTGCGACAGGTATTTGACCGAGAACCTCGTTCAGGAGGTTCCTGAGACGAGTCGCTTCCGAATGGAGGGGCGTCAGTAAAACAGGAAGTTCGGGCAACTGGATCATCTGGTCTGATTGCATAGCGTCGCACTTAACCCGTACAGCAGTGGAAGATAGACAATCGAGGCCGTCAGCAGCCGTCGGGCGGCAATTCTCGAACGCTCGAAGACGAATTGCCATCCGAAGTACGTGAATCCTGCTCCCAGAAAAACCACTGCACATTGAAAGATCGCCGCGTGCCGTGCCGGAGATTGCATGATGCTGACAGCCACGAGAGCAAAGAGCGGCAATATTGTCTCCAAGATCACGAAAGGAACTCTCACACTGCCCTTGGGCAGAACCAAATAACCTGCTCGGTCGTAGTCTTCGCGATACATCCATGCAATTGCCATGAAATGTGGGAATTGCCAGAGAAAGAGGATGGCGTACAGGATTCCGGCCTCGACATTCAATCCGCCAGAGGCTGCGGCCCAACCGATCAGCGGCGGCATGGCACCGGGAAAAGCTCCGACGAGAACGCACAAGGGTGTTTTTCGCTTCAGCGGGGTGTACACAAAAAGATAGGCCAGCAACGTCGAGGTCGCCAGTACACTGGCGAGCAGGTTGACCGCCATCGCGAGATAGATGGCGCCGATCGCTGCCAATGCTGTTCCGAAAGCCAAGACGGCGGACGGGGCGAGACGGCCGGCAGCGGCTGGACGCCGCGCGGTTCGGCGCATTTGCGCGTCGAACTTTCGTTCGAGGTATTGGTTTAGCGACCCGGTCCCACTTGCTACCAGCAACGTCCCTAGCAAAGTGTTGAACAGCCCTGAGAATGAAAGCGTCCGCCCTCCGTTTGCAGAACCCAGATAAAAGCCTGCGAAAGTTGTGATCAGGATCAGGAGGTTCACTTCCGGCTTTGTGAGTGCCCAATAGTCTGAGAGCCGCGTGGATCTCGAAAAATGGCATTCTTCCAGTGCAGTGGAAGACGACTCGGTAACTGCGGGCGGAAGTGCCATTATCAGGCCGCTCCGATCCTCTGCGGATCCGTGTGCCCTAACGCACTAGGTCGCGAGTCAAATTCCAGAATCGCCAGCTCATCCGATCGATGGGGCGAGAGTAAACGCGCGGTGAAGACTGTCCCCGCGATTAAGTAGATGATGGTGACGCAAGTCCACATCAACGCGCCGGCGCATTGCTGGTCTTCAAGAGGAGAGAGGCCAAAGGAGCGAGGGGAAGATAAGAACACCGGGTAGACCACACGATCGCAAAACACCAGAAATCCCGAAAGAATATCGCACGGCAAGGTGGCCAGAAACAGATACAAGAGTATGGACCACTCTGGCCACTTCAAGCTGTTTTGCGGCCGGACAACCGGCCACCAGAACAAAAGCCCGGCTGCAAGGAAGGATGCTTGCTCAATCCCGTGCCAGATTTGCGATCGCATCCCGAGCATAAACGCGGAAGGAATATGCCACACAACCAACGTGGCCGCCGCTGCAAACCAGCACAGTGCCGGGTGAGCTACGACTTGTAACAAGCCATGCAACATTGGCTTTCCAGGCATGCCAAGCCAGATCAACGGAGGCGCGAGCGTCATCAGAAGAATGTGTTGTACCATGTGCGCCGTCAGCAGCTCATGATCGAGCATAGCCAGGGGCGAGGTCGTCGCAATCCAGATGAACACCAGACCTAGCACAAAACTACCCGCGCGCCAGCCCTCAATGCCATCGTGCTCGCGCGTGCGAAGGCGCAGCCATACGCGCAGATACGTGAGCACAATAAAGATCAAGGCACCAGCGATCCAGAAGGACTCGATCCCACCGTGCTGAATGTGTGACATCATCAATGGCCTACGGTTGAGTCCCGGACGGTTGCGTTTGGCCGTTGTTGAGTACCAGTTCGCGTGACGCATCGCGAGCTGGTCCTTGGGTTGTTGGGTGCAAGGTTTCGAGGAAAGCTACGAGCGCCGTCGTCTCTGCTGGACTCAGGTTGTTCCCGTACGCAGGCATGTTGCCGCCGCCTTGAATCACCTGCCGAATGAGTTGATCCTGCGTCAGCCGCACGGCAACGCTGTCCAGAGTTGGCCCCCTTTGTCCACCTGTGTTGCCAAGAGAGTGGCAGTTGCGGCACTGCTTGACCTGAAACACGAGCGCGCCCTGCCGCTCCAGTGCAGTCGCGCCATGAATGTAGCGATCGGGTATTGGATCGCCGCTCCACGCATTCATGTGCGGACTCCAGGGCGTGAACTGGGCCATGCGAGTAAACGTGCCGAGCGTGATTGCGATCAGCAGCACGGTAACAACTGCAATCGGCCGTCGCTTCCAGCTTTTTTCTCCTTCGCCCGAAAGAAATGGCAGAAGAATCAAGCCAAGTATTACTAACGGCGGGCAGATTAGAAGGAACGGCGTCTCAAGCGATGGAGGGAGAAGTGAAAGTAGCGCATAGAGCCACAGGAAAAAGTAATCCGGCTTGGGCGCAGTCTGGATGATTGTCGGGTCAGGGTACCCCGTGGGCCCAAAAGGACCGAAATAGAGAGCGCATGCGGCGATGGCAAGAACAATGAACCCGGCAAAGAACATGTCCTTCCAAATCGCGTACGGAACGAACGCCTCACCATCTTTCTTCGTCAACGCGTGATACTCGGCCTCATAGGTCGCGCGCTTCACGATGCGTCCCGGCATCGGCCATTCGTTGATGCCCAGCTTCAACACCATCAAGACGTGGAGGCAGACAAACCCGAAGAGCAGTCCGGGAATCACGAATACGTGCAAAGCAAAAAACCGGGAAAGAGTCGCGCCAGCGATGATCGGGCCACCTAGCATTAGCTTTACGGCAAAAGGGCCGACGATGGGAACGCGGCTGGCAATCGACGCTCCGATTCCTAATCCCCAGTAAGCGTCCTGATCGAAGCGCAGGACTTGACCGGAAAATGCCATGCCCAGAGTCATCAACAGAAGAAACACTCCGATGATCCAAGTCAGCTCGCGGGGAAATTTATGAGCTCCAAAGAGAAAAACCTGCACCATGTGAATCAAAACGATCGCCACCATGAAGTTGGAGCCCCATCCGTGCATGGCGCGGATGAACCAGCCAAGCGCAACCTGATGATTCAGGGCCTGCAGGCTGCTCCATGCTTCGCCGGCCGAGGGCACGTAAATAAGCGCCAATAGAATTCCGGTAACCACTTGCAGAAGAAATATAGTGAGTGCGGCGCTGCCAAAGACGTAGAACCAGCTCGACGCGTTGCGCGGCACGGGATGGCCGGCTGCTTCGCGAATGGGCGCTGCCAGCTGCAAACGGTGGTCGAACCATTCGCCAATTTTCCTGATCACGCGCATGGCGGCTTCTCCGAGTTCAGACTCGCCACTGGGTCGCCGGGGGTTGGCAGCTGCCCGGCGTTGATCGTCAGCACACCGTTTTCGACTTTGTACGGATATACGAAAAGCCCACGCTCTGGTGGCCCAGACGCACGCGAGCCATCGCGATAGTATGCTCCGCCGTGACAGGGACACATAAAAAGACCAGATTGCGGGAACCAGCGGACGGGGCAGCCGAGATGTGCGCAGTTGATAGCAAACACCTGAAATTGGTCGCCTGCGACGCGGCGCACCCAGCAGGCCGTGTCTACGGTCTTTCCATCGGTTGGCAAGACTAGGGGATTGCGGAAAGTCGCCATCCGCGTCTCCCCCTCAGGAAAGTTGCCCACGTCTCCCAGTCGCACCCACGAAAGATAGCCATTCTCGCGACCACGAGTGATGGAGGAAAAAAGAAAACGCGCAATCGGCAGAGCCAATATGATCGCAGCGCATCCGTTGAACAGGATTCCCAGCTTCATAAAAAATCCGCGTCGCGAAAGGCTGGCGTCGGCGGACGGGGTTGTCACAGTATTCGTTGACATCTTATTTCTCCGATTCTCTGTCCGGGTGTTGCGCGTAGTTTGAAGCGGAATAAGGCTGCCCCGGATTCTGCGCACGCCGGGATGCCAGCCAGGCAACTACGTCTGTGATTTCCTGATCGGTCATTGGATGTCCGGGGACGTTGCCGCGCCAGTCGGGTGCGCCTAATTCCGGCCTGCCGGTGATCACGATCGTACGCAGTGCCTGATCGCTGACCAACGCCAGGAATGAATCATTGGTAATGGCGCTTCCCTTCTGCGTTCCCCCGCCTTGAGAACCATGGCAGGATGCGCAATAGGTTCCAAACACGAGTTGGCCATGATCGACATTCCCCGCAACTTTGGCCGCGTAGGAGGGTGGATTCGTTCCGTCGAGAACTTGCTTGTGCCCCCAGCGAGAAAAGATCCCGCTCGTAATCACTTCGACCTGCTGCTCGGTCAGCATTCCCCCGGCAGACTGCGCAAACGCGGGCATGGATGTTCCGCGGACGCCCTTGCCGACAATGTTGCGCATTGTCGTTTCGTCGACGATGGCCAAATACACAGGATTGGCGAGGGCAATCGAAGCTCCTCCACGGCCTTCGGCGCCGTGGCAGCCAGCACAGTTCTCTGCGTAGAGAGTGCCGAAATCCAGAACCTGACTCGGGGCAATCGGCTCTGAATTGCCTTTGGGTGCACCGTCTGGAGCGCTGCAGGCAGCGAGCATCACCAGGCTGAGGAGCGCGAGCGCAGAGAGAGAACTGATCCGCTTCGTCTTCATCAGCGGTTCTCCCCGCCCTCTCGTGGTGGCATCGTTCCGGGGGCCTCGATTCCTGCGCGTAAAGCAAACGAAGTATTCTCGCGGGTAGGAAAGCTCGGCTGGCGCACAACCACAAGTCCGGCGACGATTCCGAATGCTACCTGCGAGGCCATAAACCAGACCCAATCAATGTGACTCGCGAGCAGTGGATTCAACAGTCCCAGGATTGTGTACAGTAGCCCTGACCAGAGCACCGGGGCAATAAGTCCTCCAAGCACAATTGGACGGCGCGGGAACATGGGCAACATCGCGCCGTAGAGCAATCCAACAAAGATGGAAACAACGCCGTGCAGAACAAAAGCAATTGCGAAAGCATCGGCATGAAATGAATACAGCTGTGCAGGCCCGAGCCTCGAGGATTCTCGATAAAAGACTGCGGCAAGAAGATTGATGGGATACCAGATACTGCCGGCCTTCAGAACGCCGTAGGCACAGGCCAACACTGCCATTGCGACGCTGCCCGCCAATCCGCCTTTCACACCTGCGGAGATCGGATACGAGCGGACCGGGAGCCATGCGCGCAATTGATCGGGCAGAATCGGCAGCCGATCCACGACTCGCCGCGCGGTCATCACGCGAATTTCTTCGGGAAGGACCGGTACAACTTCTTCATGTTCGCGCGGAAGGACTTCGCGGAACCAGCCGACAGAGCCTGCCAGCGATAGCAGGGCGCCAAGACAACTTACCGACGTGCTCGTCACAAAACCCGCGAACAGAAGTGCCACCCCAACAGCCAAAAGAAATGGCCACGCTGTCGGCGCGGGGACTTCAATCTCGCGCGGAACCCGAGGACTGTCGTTCCATTGCTCTGTCGCGGATCGTGTTGCCATAGAGACCTCAGCGCCCAAGAACGTAAACCACGGTGAAAACCACAACCCATACCGCATCGACGAAATGCCAGTACATCGCGAGTACCGCGACTCGGTCTGACTGACTCACTCCCACACGGCCCATAAATCCGAATATCGCGACCAACGAGAGCATGATCAGACCTGCTGTCACGTGAAACCCGTGCAACCCGACAAGCGAGTAATAGGTTGTTCCAAACAAATTGGTCGAAATCGTCAGCCCGCGTTCGTAGATCAGCCGGTGCCATTCCTGCGCCGTGCCGTAGAGGAACAATCCACCCAGCGCAATGGTCAACAGCCACAAGCAGAGGAACAATCGTCTGTAGTCCCGCTCCAGCGACTTCGCCGCAAGGTGAATGGTCAGGCTGCTGGACAACAAGCAGATTGTGTAGAAGATCGGTGTCTCAAGCACTTCTCGCGGCGTGGGTCCCGTGATGCTCTTGCCCAAATAGAAGAGATAGGCAACGACGAAGATCGTGAAGATCGCGGACTCGGCGATGATCAGGCCGGCCATCGCGACCTTCCCGCGGGATGGCAGTTCCCACGCGATTGCCGGGTTCGGAAGTGAAGTTGTCGCTGCGCTCATATGATCTCGCTTTCACTCATAGCGGCTATCGGGATCTTCCGGATGCTTCAGGTCCCACAAAGGGCGTCGGCTGGCCACTGTCGGAACAGTCGCGAAGTTATAGGCTGGAGGGGGCGAAGATGTGGACCACTCCAGGGTCCATGCGTCCCACGGGTCGTTACCGGCTTCCGCTCCTTTGAAATACGAAATGATGAGATTTGCAACAAACACGAGAATCGCAATCGCCTGAATAAATGCGCCGATGGTGACCAGCAGGTTCAAGGCGTCCCAACCACGGCCCGGCTCATAAGTATAGATTCGCCGTGGCATCCCCAGAATGCCCGGAATGTGCATGAGGTCAAATGTCAGGTGAAAGCCGATCAGAAAAAGCCAGAAATGCCATTGGCCGAGGGGCTCGCTCAGCATCCGCCCAGTCATTTTGGGGTACCAGTAATAGAACGCGGCGAAGAGCGCAAACAGAATTCCGCCGACGATCACATAGTGAAAGTGCGCCACGACAAAATAAGAGAGGCTCAGCTGCCAATCGAAAGGCGAGGCAGCCATCATGATGCCGGTCAGGCCCGCAATCAGGAATTGGAATAGAAACGCGATGCTGAACAGCATCGCTGTTTTGAACTGAATCCTGCCACCCCACATCGTGCCGATCCAGTTGAAAATCTTGATTCCGGTGGGGATGCCTACCACCATCGTGGTTATGGTGAAAAAACTGTTGGCGTAAGAGTTCATTCCAATTGTGAACATGTGGTGCGCCCAAACACTCATGCTCACGAATGCGATGCAGACGGTTGCGGCAACCATCACCGGATAGCCAAAGATTGGTTTGCGGGAAAAAACTGGAATGATTTCCGACATGAAAGCAAAACAAGGAATGATCAGAATGTAGACTTCGGGATGGCCAAATATCCAAAAGAAGTGCATCCAGAGAACCGCTGAACCGCCAGCCTGGGTGTCGAAGAAGTGGCCGCCCAGGTAGCGATCGATGAGCAACATAATTTGCGCGGCCGATAAGGGCGTGATCGCAAGCAGAACCATTCCTGCCATTACCAGGTTCAGCCACGCCAGCAACGGCATTCGGCTCAGCTTCATGCCGGGGCACCGCAGGCATAGAATTGTCGCAATAATATTGATGGCCGTTCCGATGCTCCCAAACCCGGAGACGAGTAGCGCGAGAGTCCAATAGTCGGAACTATGACCGGGCGAGAAGGCTCGGGCGCCCAATGGCGCATAGGACCACCAACCTACGTCCGGCGCGCTTCCGGCGCCGTACAAGCCGCTTCCCCCGAGAAAGCTGAAATAAAGAAGTAGCCCTCCCAAGAATGAGAGCCAAAAACTGAAGGCATTCAAGCGCGGAAAAGCCATATCGCGCGCACCGATCATCAAGGGCACCAGGTAATTTGCGAATCCGAACAAGACGGGCATGGCCACAAAGAAAATCATGGTCGTCCCATGCATGGTGAACATCTGGTTGAAGACTTGCGGCGAAACGAAGTTGTTGTGCGAATGCATCAACTGGATGCGAATGATGAGCGCCTCGACTCCTCCCACTGCGAGGAATAACAGAGACGAGACAATGTAGAGGATCCCCCGTCTTTTGTGATCGACGGTGGTGAGCCACTGATGAAGCTCGTCGACCCAGGGTCTGGCTTCTGTCTGGCCGACGGGAACGGTG
>JBEKBW010000019.1:0-72169 GCA_050015215.1 Candidatus Sulfotelmatobacter sp. | reverse complement strand
TGGAAGCCGCTGTTCCCGATCGTCGGCTTCACTTTGCTCCTTGCAAATTTCGGCTCCGGATTTGGAGCGCAGATTGGCGCGGCGCGGCTGCTCTTCGGAATGGGGCGCAGCAATGCGCTGCCAAAATCGTTTTTCGGCAAGATTGACGCCAAAAGCCACGTGCCGCGCAACAGTGTCATCTTTGTGGGCGTGGTGGCTCTGCTCGGAGCGTTCTTGCTGGAATTTGTGGCGGGCTTCAAGACCTATGCGTTGAATAACACGGCCCTGACGTGGGAGACTTTTAAACGGATCATGAATGGCGGCGAGGCGTACGGACTAGGTGCGGAGATGTTGAATTTCGGCGCACTGATCGCATTCATGGGCGTCAACGTGGCCGCGTTCCTTCATTATTACGTGCGCTCGAAAGAAAAGAAAATCGGCAATTTCCTGCCGCCCATTCTCGGTTTCCTGATCTGCCTTGGCTTGTGGGTCAACCTCAGTAAAGCAGCCTGGATCGTGGGCTCGATTTGGATGGCGGCCGGGATTTTTTTCGGTGCGATCCGCACCAAAGGTTTCCGGGCCAACCTGATCGACTTCGAGTTGCCGCCGGAAGACGCGGAGAACTAGGTCTTCACGAGTGCGGAGTTTGCGAAGTAGCGGCGCGGCGTTGTACCCAGAGCTTTGCGAAACATGGCGATGAAGGCGCTGGGCGTGCTGTAGCCGGCTTCCAGAGCGGCGTGTGTGATTTTTTCTCCGGCGGCGAGCAACTGCAATGAGCGCATTAGTCTAAGTTGCTGCCGCCATCTTCCCACCGACAAGTGGGTCTCCTGTTGGAAAATTCTTTCGATGGTTCGTTTGCTCGCTCCCACTTCCTTGCAGACTTCGTCGAGTGCGGTCGAGTCGCTGGGATCGCTTTGCAGAAGGGCGGCCACGCGCGCCGCGCGTGGATCGGACGGGCTGCGTAGTTGCAACGGAACGGTCTTTACCGTTTTCAGTTGGTCGATGATGAAGTCGATGAGATGGGCGTGCAATTTCGACCTACGGCCTAGCGCGCGAAATCCGCAGGCATGAAGGATGAGTTCCTGCAGCAGCGGCGAGACGTTGACCACGCAGCAATTTCGCGGAAGATGCTTGACGAGACGCGCACGCAAATAGAGCGTGCGCATGGATACCGCTCCGGCGATGGAGATGCTGTGCCGTGTGCGGGCAGGAATCCAGACGGCGCGCTGCGCGGGGACGACCCAGGAGCCTTCGCTGGTGCGGACGGTCATTACCCCACGGCAGGCGTAGACGAGTTGATCTTCCTGGTGAAAATGCTCCGGGATTACGTGCCCGTGGACGAAGTCGAACGAGAGGGCGGTGACTTGCGAGGGCAGCCTGGGGCAATCGTGTCCGCCTGCGGACTGTCGCGAATTCGACATTTATTGTCATAATATCGAAAGACCGCATAGTCCGCAATAGCATACTGTTTCGCTAGTTCGATTCGAGAATCGAACGGGAGGAACGATGCTGGGCTCGCAGAACATTGTGGCTTTTGTCCCCATTAAGGATTCAGAGAAGGCGAAGGCCTTTTATGAGGGAGTGCTTGGACTGAAATTTATCAAGGATGACGGTTTTGCGATTGTGATGGATGCCAACGGCATCAAAGTCCGGATTGCCAAGGTGCCGGATTTCAAGCCGGCGCAGTTCTCGATTCTGGGGTGGGAGGTTGCGGACATTGAAAGGACCGTCAAGCAACTTGCGGCGCGGGGCGTGCATCTCGAAATCTTTGGATTTTTCAAGCAAGACGAACTGGGGATTTGGACGGCGCCGACCGGGGACAAGGTGGCGTGGTTCAAGGACCCGGATGGAAACGTGCTGTCTGTTTCACAGCATGTTTGAAATTGAGTAAATGGGTAATTGGGTAATTTTTTATGACTACTCTGTGTTCCAGCCGCTCGCGCTTACGTTCGTGTTGTCCTTTGCGGCTTCGCTCGTGCGGTAGGATGCGGTGACTTCGCGTTTCTCTCCGGGCAGTAGCGAAATGTAATTGTCCTGCCAGATGACGGGAAGGATTTCTCCTCCTGTCGCGTTATCAAGCTTCAATCTGACGAAGAACGCGAGGCTCTTGCTGGGATTTTCTACCGTGACGTGCGTGATCGAGTTTTCGCCGCTGCGCTCGGTATGCTCCGAAACTTTAAGCTTCACTTTCGGCAATTGCGAGAGCGCGGTGAAATCGGCGAAGGAATCGGTTGGGGTCATCCACCAGGTGGATTTCGACCAGTCGATGGTTTCGGGTTTCGTGGAGAGCCAGTAGAAGTTCGAGCCCACGAGTTTGCCGGTCGAGTCCTTGAGGCGCAATGCCAGGAAATAAACGCCGCTCAGGCCTTTCATTTCTGGAAGCGTGAATATCTTCGTTGTGCTGTCGGCGGGCGCATCGACCGAATCTTCGTGCGAAAATCGTTCGGTCATGTCGAGGTTATAGATTTTCGTTGTAAGCTTCAGGCCCTTCACGTTTTCATATTGGCTACTCACTACCCAGATGGAACGATCGTCGTAGCCGTAGAGCGGATGCAGCGCTTCCATGGCTTGTTTCGCGCCGAAGTAGCCGCCGCCGGGGCGCAGGTAGTAGTCGTAGAGATGCCAGATCATCGAGGGCCAGGCGTTGTTGAGCATCCATTGAATTACGCCGGTTGCCTGATATTTGTTGCGGCTGTAGGCCTCGTACATGGCGCGCACGCCTTCGTAGGTTTGCAGTTGCGATTTCACGGCGAAGTCTTCGGCGTTGTCAGACTTGCCGTAACGGTTGGCGAGGGCGTCGCGGAAAACTTTGATGGTTTTGAATTCGCCGCCGCCGGCGTGGTAGTTCCACACATCGTCGATGGGCCAAAGATGATTTCTTCCGACCATTGCTTCAAGGCTCTCGATCGGCGGAACGGCCGGCCCCATACTGGTTTCTGTGTTGAAGCCGTAGGCGCCGCCGCAGCCGCCTTGATTGCACTGCTTGCGGTTTGACTGGCCTTGCGGCGTGTCTTTTTCCCAATAGCTTGGAGCTACATATTCATACGGGCCGGTCATCTTCACGCCGCTATCTCCCGTGACGCTCGTAGTTTTACCGGTGGCGGAGGAAACCGTCGGATTCGGCCATAGCAACTGTTTTTCGATGTTCAGATACATCTGTTCGACATCGGGCGGGGGAGGGTTGTCGCTGCCGTTCAGCCACATGATCATGCTGGGATGGCTGCGCAGGCGGTAAATTTGATCGCGCAGCGATTGCTGCGCAATTTCAAAATCGGCCGGCTTCCAACGCGGCCAGCGCTCCCAGAAATCACAGCAGCACCAGCCGGCCATGACCAGAATTCCTTCGCGATCGGCGAGGTTGAAGAACTCTTCAGTTTCGAGTTTGCCTTCAAGGCGGACGGTGTTCAACCCCATATCGCGCACGTAGCGGAATTCGTCATGCAGGCGTTGGGAGTCTTCGCGCAGCATCATGTCGGGCGTCCAGCCGCCGCCGCGAATTAGAATGTTTTTGCCGTTGATGTGGAAGGCGCGTCCGCCGGTGGAATTGAGCTCGGACGTGACTTCGCGAATCCCGAATTCAGTGTGCGACTCGTCGCTAATCGTGCCGTCGATTTCGAACTCCATCTTGAGCGGATAGAGATTCGGCTTGCCCATTTGCGCGGGCCACCAGAGGCGTGGACTGGCAACTGCCAGCTGTGGATATTGATCCGGCGTGAACGTGATATCTCTTGTTTCGTTGGCGGAGAGTTCGATTTCCTGCTCGAACGAGATGCCCTCGATTTGGGCTTTTACTTTGCCTTTCACAGGACGCTTGCTGCCATTTTTGAGTTGTGCAGTAAGGGTGAGACGAGCGGAGTCGGTTGCGGGCAGGTTCAGCTTAGATACGACCGCGGGATATCGCAACGCGACTGGCCCACTGGTGGTGAGAGAGACCTCGCGCCACAGGCCCATGTTCTTGTCGGGAGGTGCTGGATTCCAGTCGACGAACGTAATCGCTAGATCATTCTCGGTTGGGCTGAAGACCTGAACCGCCAGAACATTTTCAGCGCCAGGTTTCAAGGCATCGGTGACGTTGAGTTCGTAAGTGCGCCATGCGCCGGCGATCTCATTCGAGTTGGCAATCTGTTTCCCGTTCAGCCACACATTCGCGCGGTAGTTGATCCCTTTGAAATTCAGCCAGACGATTTTTCCTGCGTAGGATTCGGGAACGGAGAATTGCTTACGATACCACCACGAGACCGCATAAGGGCTATCCGGCGGCATCGGGATGTTGGAGAAATTTGCCCCGATGGGATAAGTGACACCTACAAATTGGCGCAGGTTCGTCGCGAAGAAAGGATCGGGTAGAGTCTTGTCATTGACTAGAGCTGCGACAACGGTGGTCGGGACTTCGGCTTCGTGCCAGCCTTTGGGAACGAATGTGGGAGTGGAGATGGCCTCGGCGCCGGCCTCTACTTTGGCGGACGACTGCAACGCCCAGTGATCGTGGAGAACGAGCTTTTCTGAAGAAGTGCCTGGGTTCGCTTTGGAGGCTGCCGTCGATTGCGCGGAAAGAAGTTGTGCAATCAAGAGTGTGAAGAGTAAGGATGCAGTCAAAACGTTTCGAAAAATAAGGGACCGTTCTACGCTCATCTTGTTACCTCGTGTATGCTGCTTGCCGGAGATGAAAGTATTAGGTATTTGGTTCGGCACACATGGATAACACGTCTATTGATACGTTTCAATAGCGGATTTGCCGAGAGAAATCTCGAGTTCTCGCAGCCGGCTTCGAACGCAGGCAGAGAGTGGCGATGGGGAGATCCCTCACGCGGCTGAAGTGCGTCGCGTTTCGGGATGACGCCATTCTGAAATCCAGGCGGCCGCTTTTCTTCGTGAGAACGCTCCTAGTTTATAATTGGTGTTCCGCCTTGTAATTCTGGAGTGACAAGCAAATGATTCGATTTCTGCAAACTGAAGGACCGGTTAAGAAAATTGTGCTCAGCGGGCTGTTGCTGCTGATTTGCGCGGCCATGGCGATCACGCTGATTCCCGGTGGCTTGGGGAACGATTTGGCGGGCACTCCCGGTAAGGGAGTTGTCGCCAAAGTCGATGGCGAAGACATTTCCACCGACGAGGTCCGCGAAGCGGCGCGCGGCATGTTGCAGCAGCAAGGCGCGCAACTGGGTGCGAATGCGGCGATGCTGTTGCCGTTTTTCGCGCAGCGCGCGGCTGACCAACTGGTGGACCGGCAGGCGCTGGTGGCTGAGGCGGGGCACCTTGGATTCAAAGCCACTCCCGAGGAAGTGAAGGACGAACTGCAGCACGGGCAGTATTCGCAGATATTTTTTCCGAACGGAACATTCATTGGGCAGGCAGAGTATCAGAGCCTTCTGCAGCAGCACAATCTAACGCCCACTATGTTTGAAGAAGATGTGCGCAAGGGTATTTTGATCAGCAAGTTGCAGGCGCTAATTACCGGAAGCGCGTCGGTGAGCGATGCCGCAATCCGGCAGCAGTTTGACAAAGAGAATACGAAGATCAAGTTCGAGTACGCCGTCTTCAAACAGGATGAAATCAAGAAGGGACTTCATCCTACGACGGAAGAACTTAAGGCGTACTACGACAGCCATCAGAAGAGCTACGCGAATTCGATTCCCGAAAAACGCAAGGTGAAGTACGTGGCCATCGATCTAGCGAAGATCGAGAGCGGAGTGCAGGTTTCGCGCGAGGAACTGCAGGCCTACTACGACCAGCATCGCGATCAGTATCGCGTGGCCGAGCAGGCGAAGGTTAGTCATATCCTGATCAAGACTCCGTTGCCGGGGCCGGATGGAAAAGTAGACGATAAGGGCGTAGCCGAGGCGCAGGCGCGCGCTGCCGATTTGCTGAAGCAGATTAAAGGTGGCGCGAACTTTGAGGACTTGGCCAGGAAATTTTCGGAAGACCCGGGCAGCGCCAAAGAGGGCGGATCGTTAGGCTGGATTCCAAAGGGGCGGACGGTTCCGGAGTTCGAGAAGGCGGCATTCTCGCTGCCGAAAGGGCAGATCAGCGATTTGGTGAAGACGAGTTATGGCTTCCACATCATCCGCGTGGATGACCGGCAGGCTGCGCACCAGAAGACAATCGACGAAGTCAAGGATCAGATCGAGCCGATTCTCAAGCAGCAAAAGGCGCAGCAGATCGCGCAGAAGGAGGCGGAGGATTTAGCGCAAGCGGCCAAAACCAAAGGTTTGGATGCGGCCGCGGCTGCGAAGGGCATTCCGGTTGTGACCGCCGACTTTTTTGCGCGCAAGGATGTTGTGCCGGGGCTGGGAGCGTCGACGCAGTTTATGGACGCGGTGTTTACGGCAGCGGAGAAATCTCCGGCGCAGATGGCTGCGACTTCACAAGGATTCGCTGTGTTTGAGTTGCTGGCGGTGAAGCCGCAATCGACGCCCACTTTCGAAGAGGTTCGAACCAAAGTGCAGGAGCAATTCGAGAATGAGCGCGCGAATGTTCTGCTGTCGCAGAGAGCGCAAGAACTTTCCGACCACGCTAAGGCCGGGCACGACTTGAAGAAAGCCGCAAAGGAGCTGGGAGCGGAATTGAAAACCAGCGAATTTGTCGGCCCCGACGGACAGGTTCCCGATCTTGGATCGATGACCGGCCAGGCAGCGGTCGCTTTCAGCATGAAGCCGGGCGAAATCAGCGGACCGATCATCAGCGGCGCAAACGGCGTGGTTCTCGCCATCACCGACGTACAAGCGCCCTCCGAAGCGGACTTTGCCGCCAAGAAAGATCAGATTCGCGATCAGCTTCTCCAGAGTAAAGAGCAAGAGTTGTTCCAGCTTTTTGTAACCAATCTCCGCGACCAGATGCAAAAGTCGGGCAAGATCAAAATCAATCAGGATGAATTGAAGACGCTGACCCGGACGGGAAGCGAAACATAGATCGAGTGTCATGTCCTTCGCACGTGCCGCAGGAATTTTGTTGCATCCTACGTCGTTGCCTTCGTGCGGCGGCATCGGTGACTTTGGTCCCGCAGCCTATCAGTTCGTCGATTCTCTGGCCGCGGCTCGACAGGGATTGTGGCAGGTTCTTCCGCTGGGGCCGCTGGGTTACGGCAATTCTCCTTATTCGTCCACCTCCGCGTTTGCGGGCAATCCTTTATTGATCAGCCTGGAACGGCTGGCTGGCCGCGGCTGGATCGATTTTTCCAAGATCGCGGGATTCTCATGCAAGTTTTCCGGTTCCAACAAAGTTGAATACGACCGGATGTTCGCTGCGAAGCTTCCCTTGCTGTTCGAAGCTGGACGTGGGTTCGTCGCGGATATGCCGGATGGCGCGCGTGGACGTTTCGAGCGCTTTTGTTCGGGAAACGCATGGTGGCTGGACGATTTCGTTTTATTCGACGCGTTGCGGGCGCGGTACAAGCTGGCGAGTTGGAATGAATGGCCTGCGGAACTGGCGCGGCGCGATGCGGGAGCGATGGAGAAGGCGCGCAAAGAACTGGCAGACGACTTGAAGATTCGCAGCGCGCTACAGTTTGCATTTTACGAACAATGGAATGCTTTGCGCCGCTATAGCGCGGAGCGGAAGATTCGGATTGTGGGCGACGTGGCGATTTTTGTAAATTACGATAGCGCCGATGTGTGGACCCATCCCGATCTTTTCCGGCTGAACGAGAAGCTTGAGCCTGAGGTGGTCTCCGGCGTGCCTCCAGATTTTTTCAGCAAAACCGGGCAGCGCTGGGGCAATCCTCTTTATCGCTGGGATGTGATGAAGGATCGCGGGTATCAGTGGTGGATCCAGCGGCTGCGCTGGGCCACGCAGAACTGCGATTACATTCGCCTGGATCATTTCCGCGGGTTCGATCAGTTCTGGGAGATTCCTGCCGCGGATCCCACGGCGGTAAACGGGCGATGGGTGGATGGTCCGCGCGACGATTTGTTTCAAAAGCTGCGCGAGGCGCTTGGCGGGCTGCCGTTTTTTGCCGAAGACTTGGGGCTGATCACGCCGGAAGTTCATGCATTGCGCGACCGGCTTCAGATTCCGGGCATGGCTGTGCTGCAATTTGGCTTCGGCGATGAGGGCGCGCACATGTACCTGCCGCATCGCGCGGCGGGAAAAGTCATCTACACCGGAACACACGACAACGATACAACTCTTGGCTGGTTCAGCTCCGGAGCGGCCGAGCATGAATGCCGAAACGCGGAGTGCTACTTCGGCCGCAGCGACGACGGGATTCATTGGTCTTTCATTCGCGCGGCACAAACCTCGGTCGCCGACCTGGCGCTGGCTCCGATGCAGGATGTCCTTGGCTTGGGCAGTGAAGCGCGCATGAATACCCCAAGTCAGAACAACGGCAACTGGGCCTGGCGTCTGGTACCGCAGCAATTCACAGACGAAGTGACCGCAAAACTTGCGCAGCTCGCCGAAGTCACCGATCGCCTGCCCAAACCAATTGCAGCACCCCCGGCCGACAATTTCGCGGCCTGACAAGGCTTAAACGCTTCAATCTGTTGATGAATCGTTACGTGATTTTAAAATAATGTAAGCGCCCCAATTTTAGCGGCTTAGTAGACTGGATTACAGAACTCACGGCAGAACAAGAACCTCGTGTCGCAAAGCGTGCAGTCGAGCGCGGGGTTTTCTGAGATGAGCAATGCGGCCAATGCGTATATTGGCGATGTGAGGCCTACGTAGGGCAAGTCAAATTCTGGCGGGTCTACGACGAGAACATCTGCGTCAGATGGGTAAGCCGCAGCAGTTCCAGCACGCGCGGCGTCATATCGGCGAATTCAAGGATGCAAAAGCCTTGATTGATTGCGGAGGCCTTGAGCCCAACCAGCGCTCCGAGGCCCGAGCTGTCCAACTGACTGACATCGCCTAGGTCGACAACGATACGACCGCCCATGGGGATGAGGGGCTTCACTACTTCTTTGACCGTACCCGCAGTATCGCTAACCAGCCTGCCGTGACACTTGACCGAAGTCATCTGATTCCCGCGCTCATCTTTCTCCTTCGACTTCTCAACCTCACAGTGGAAAGAACGATCCGATGATGACATAACTGTGCAGTCTCCTTGGCTCTAAAACCCTGAAATCTTAGCATCCGGCTGCACGGGCGTCATGTTAATTTTCACACTAGAGTGTTCCTCTTTCATCGCACGAAACCTGGGAGTGCAATAACCGTTGCCAACAGGCCGTTAGGCTCATCGACAACGGGCGTTCGACAAGTCAGCGCCGTTCCGCGCGGGCAAGACTTTGCACCTTGCTCCAGATCGTGTATAGAAAGAATGGGGAATTTTTTCGTGAGCGAACCCATCATCGAAGCCCGCGCGATTGAAAAGTCCTATCCGCAGCCGGATGGAACGCGCATTCAAGTAGTTGGGCTGACGGATTTCGCTATCGAGCCGGGGAAGATTATCGCGCTGCTGGGAGCTTCAGGGTGCGGGAAGTCTACGTTGCTGCGGATTTTGAGCGGGCTGGCGAAACCTTCGTCGGGCGCGCTGTTCTGGCACGGCAAGCCGCTTGCCGATCAAGAACCGAACGTGGCCATTGTCTTCCAGAGCTTTGCGCTGTTTCCCTGGCTAACGGTTCTGGAAAACGTGGAAGCGCCGCTGCAGGCGCGCGGCGTGGCCGCCGTGGAGCGACGCAAACGCGCGCTGCGCATGTTGGACACTGTGGGCTTGGATGGATTTGAAACGGCTTATCCCAAGGAGCTTTCCGGCGGAATGAAGCAGCGTGTGGGCTTCGCGCGGGCTTTGGTGGTTGAGCCGGAAGTGCTTTTTATGGACGAACCATTCTCTGCGCTCGACGTGCTTACCGCGGAAAACCTGCGGGGTGAACTGCTCGAGCTTTGGCTGAATAAAAAGATGCCCACCAGCGCCATTTTTATTGTCACGCACAACATTGAAGAAGCGGTGATGATGGCGGACCGGATTGTGGTGCTGGGACGAAATCCGGCGCGTATTCGCTCGGATTTTGGAGTGCGGCTGGCGCAGCCGCGCGACCGGAAGTCGGCGCGCTTTGTCGAGTTGGTGGATTATATCTACAAGATAATGACCGAACCGGATGTCGAACATGCGCTGCCCGATCCGGAAAGCACGGGAGAGATTACGCTGCCGCCGGGCGGATTGAAGAAAGGGCAGGCTCCGGTTCGGGCGGCGAAGTATCAGATGCTGCCGCATGCGCGTGTGGGCGGAATTGCGGGCCTAGTGGAACTGTTGCACGATCGCGGTGGGCGCGAGGATTTATTCCGGCTGAGCGAAGACCTGGTAATGGACGTGGAAGATTTGTTGCCGCTTCTCGAGGCGTGCGTTCTCCTCGGCTTTGCGTTGTTGAAAGAGGGCGACGTTCAACTGACCTCGCAGGGCGTGAGATTTGCCGACGCCGACATTCAGAGGCGTAAGATTTTGTTCCGCGAGGCGGCGCTCGACCACGTCATGATCCTGAAGCAGATCGACAGCATACTGAAGAAAAAATCGGATCATTCGATTGCGGACGAATTTTTTCACGATATTCTCGACGAGCATTTTTCCGAGGACGAAGTGCAGCGCCAGTTCGATACCGCGATGAACTGGGGCCGCTACGCGGAGATATTCGATTACGACCGCGACAGTGGGCGGTTGGTGCAAACCGAGCCGTCGCCGCTAACCGTTGTAGAGCACGTCCCTGATAGCCACGATGCAGCTACCACGCCGAAAGCCTGACAGAAATTCTGGGCGACAAAACAGCGCATGAAAAAGAGCATCAATCTGCGGGGATTCTCGGCGTACCGTTTGTGGGCGCAATTGCCGAGCCTCGAAGTCTCGCACCTGCCCGACGTAGTTATGTTCGCGGCGGCGATTGCGCTGTTTTATGGCGTCGTGACGGTGGGGCACTCGTGGTTTGGCCCTTTCACTCCGACAGTCGAGATTTCGCGCAGCCTGTGGGCGCTACCGGCTTATGCGGGTTATTCGTTGCTGCGCATCGCCATCGCATATTTTTTGAGCCTGGTGTTCACGCTGGTGTACGGCTATGTCGCCGCATATAACCACCGCGCCGAGCGCTTCATGATTCCGCTGCTTGACGTATTGCAGTCGATTCCCGTGCTCAGTTTTCTTCCCGGCGTGATGCTGGCGATGGTGGCGTTGTTTCCAGGCAGGCAGTTGGGGGTGGAGTTCGGCGCGATCCTGCTCATCTTCACCGGGCAAGTTTGGAACATGGCGTTCAGCTTTTATTCTTCGCTGAAGAGTATTCCAAAAGAGATGCGCGAGGCAGCCGCCATTTATCGCTACAGTTGGTGGCAGCGGTTTATGCAAATGGAGTTGCCCTTTTCTGCGATCGGGCTGGTCTGGAACTCGATGATGTCCGTGGCGGGCGGCTGGTTTGCGCTGATGGTCTGCGAGATGTTCGTGCTCGGGCAGCGCGATTTTCGGCTGCCCGGTCTGGGTTCGTATCTGCAAACCGCGGCCAGCGCCGGCGACACAGCCTCGATTGCGTGGGGTGTGGCCACCATGGTCGCCGTGATCGTGTTGCTGGATCAGTTCATCTGGCGGCCGGTGATCGCGTGGGCAGAAAAATTCAAGGTTGAGCAGGTGGAAAGCACAGATGCTCCGCGGTCGTGGGTGCTTAACCTGGTAGAGCATTCCAGCGGGCTGGCGAGGCTTCGACAAAAAACGTTGCGTCCGGTAGGCGAGCGTCTTCTTCTGTATTTCGCGCGGAAACATGGCGAAGAGCATGTGGAGGAGCCAACGCCTGCGTGGCGGGAGTGGTTGGTGCGCGCGATTGCGGTGCTTGCACTGGTAGCCGTGGGCTACGGAGTTGTGCGTGCTGCCGTTACGCTCGGCGGATTGCAGAAGGGTGAATTGCAGGAGGCTGCGCGAGGTTTGGGCGCGACGTTCCTGCGCGTGAATCTTGCTTTGCTGATCGGCACGCTGTGGACGGTGCCGGCAGGAGTGGCGATTGGATTTAGTCCGCGGCTGGCGCGCATCGCGCAGCCGCTGGCGCAGATTGCGGCTTCGGTTCCTGCGACGGCGTTGTTGCCGGTGATTCTGCTGGTGCTGATTCGGCTCGGGGGTGGGCTTGGCATAGCGTCGATTGTCGTGCTGCTTCTAGGCACGCAGTGGTATGTGCTTTTCAATGTGATCGCGGGTGCGATGGCGATTCCTACCGATTTGAAGGAATGCTGTTCGATATTCCGCGTGCGTGGGATCGAGCGGTGGAAGAAACTAATCTTGCCGGGAATTTTTCCTTATCTTGTAACCGGATTGGTGACGGCTTCCGGCGGGGCTTGGAATGCCAGCATCGTCGCCGAGTATTTTCACTTCAAAGGACAGATCTACACAACGACCGGCCTGGGTGCGACCATCCAACGGGCGACGGACTCGGGTAATTTTCACTTATTGCTGGCCGCAACCATGATGATGGCTGCGACCGTTGTGACGATCAACCGGCTGGTGTGGCGCAAACTTTACGGCCTGGCGGAGACGCGATTCCGGCTGGAGACATGAGTCAGAACTCGGATCGACTTGTTACTTCAGTTACTCTTCAGTTTCGCCACAGCCCACATTTCATCTGCTTTTAACCTCCTCTTCATCCTGCCGCAAAACTGTTGCGCTATTCCATTAACATGCCTTTCGACTATGCGCATCCGGAAGATTCCCAGCCTGAAGTTTTGGTGCAGGCTGAGGAGTTTTCGGGCGTCACGTCATTCGCGAGCAAGCTTGTTCCAGTGGATAAGGTGCGCGATCTTTATCGCCGCGTGCGGCAGTCCTCGACGGGTTTTGGGCTGGAAAAGCTTTTGACGGAGATGCGCGTGGAACTGCGCATAGACGCGGCGGATGCGGCGCGTATTCCGGCGAGTGGGCCGGTGGTGGTTGTCGCCAACCATCCGTATGGAATGGTGGATGGAGCTGTGCTGGCGGTGCTGCTCACGCGTGTTCGTCCGGATGTAAAGGTGATGACCAATTATCTGCTGCGCGATGTGCCGGAGTTGGCGCAGCACTGCATCTTCGTGGATCCCTTCCAAACAGTACGCAGTGTCGAAGTGAACCGGCGCGCGGTCCGCGATGCGCTGGCGTGGTTGTGCGCAGGCGGAATGTTGGCGGTGTTCCCCGCGGGCGAAGTTTCACACCTGCAATTTCCGCAAGCGGAAATTGCCGATCCGGTGTGGGACGACGCTGCTGCACGCCTGATTCGCCGAACTGGTGCCGCTGCGCTTCCGGTTTATTTTTGCGGACATAACAGTGTTGGCTTTCACCTCTTCGGAATGATTCATTCACGCCTACGCACTGCGTTTCTGCTGCAGGAATTTCTAAAACAAGAGGGACGGACGATCGAAGTGCGCGTGGGCGGTGAAATTCCGCAGGGCTCCGTCGTCGGCATGGCCGACGATCGAGAGGTCATCGAGTACCTGCGCTGGCGAACTTACCTTCTAGCAAAGCGCAACCGCGCGGAGAAGTCGCCGCAGAAATCATGGACCCTCGCAATGCGTTCCAAAATTTCTGAGAGAGTGCAGCAGCCAGTTGCGGTTGCAGAGCCTGCAACGATCCTGGCGGCGGAATTGGATTCGCTGCCGGCGGAGCGTTGCCTGGCGGAGAGCGGGGAGCTTTGCGTTTATCTGGCGAAGGCTGATGAGACACCGCGCGTGCTGCGCGAGTTAGGAAGGCTGCGCGAAGTTACATTCCGGTTGGCTGGCGAGGGCACCGGAAAGGCGCGCGATCTTGACCGCTTTGATCGTTATTATTGGCATTTGCTGCTATGGCACAAGACAAAGCAGGAACTTGTCGGCGCTTACCGCGCGGGCGATGCCAGTCAAATTCTTGCCGAACACGGAGTGAGTGGACTTTATATCAGCACTTTGTTTCGATTCGACGTGAGCGTATTCGAGAAGCTTGGTCCGGCGCTCGAGCTGGGGCGATCTTTCATAAGAGCGGAATACCAGCGCCAGTACGCTCCTTTGCTTTTGTTGTGGAAGGGAATTGCCCGGTTGCTCGCGATGCGGCCGAATATAGCTGTCTTGTTCGGTGCAGTCAGCATCAGCAACGATTACAGCAAGGCTTCGCGCGAGATGATCTACCGCTTTTTTGAAGCGCGCATGAAAGAAGATGAGTTGGCCGGAATGATTGAGCCGCGGCGGCCATTTCGTCCCGCCGTCCTGCGGCCCTGGGATTGCCGCGCCATGTGCCACGCGCTGCGGCATCTCGAGGATCTTTCCCAACCCATTACCGACGTTGAAACGGACGGCAAAGGTCTACCGATCTTGCTGCGGCAATACGCCAGGATTGGCGGGAAGCTGCTCGGCTTCAACGTGGATCGCAAGTTCTCCAATGTGCTCGATGGCCTGATGGTGGTCGATCTGCGCACAACTGAGCCTGCGGTGCTGGAGCGATATATGGGACGAGAAGGTGCCGCCAAGTTCAGAAAGCAGCACGGGTCCCGCTCCTAGCTGTGATTATGTTTTCCGTCTTAGTTTCGTAACGTCGGTCGGCAACAGGCAGGACTGTGCCACTTCTGCGAGAGCGGTTTCCAGTTGCTTCCCCAAATTTGCAAGATCCGACGGATCCATCAGTTCCTGCATGCGCTCGAACAGCTGCCGCTCTTCTTTGCGAATATGAGCAGAGAGCTTTTGCGCGAAAACGGGCAGGGCCTCAACAGACATGCGGCGCGCCTGTAGAAAACCTTCCCGCAGCGAAGCATGATCGGAGATCAGTTCGTCGACCAGCGAGGTCAACTCCGGAAACTTTCGCGCAACGGGAAAAACCTCGGCTTCCTCGGCCGCGAAATGAATTCTTATTTCCGGTTCGAAATGCCGCTCGATCTCTGTTTGCCAGGCCTGTAAATCTTCCTCCGGGATCGGCTGAGCGCGATCAATGCGTACACACAGAGCGAGGGCGCGCTGGTGCTGATGAGATAGCGGAATCAGGCTTTTATCGCGCAGCATGGATTTGCGGGGAACTTTCCCAGAAAGCTGTGGGACTACGTCAGGCTTACCGACTCCGCGGGCTCGGTAATCGCCGGGCGCACCGTGAGCCAGTCGGTGCGGACTCGCTCCCACTCCTGAATCAACATGCCGTTGCTTTCGAAAAAGCTGCGAATCTGGGCGCGGTTCCAGCCGACAACTTCTTCGAGAATCGGCGCCAAAACTGCCAGAGCGCTCGTGCTCAACACTGTGCGTTTGGCGATTTGCGAGACGTGTGGCGACTCCGACACCGCAATGGTGAGACCGTCGCGGGCATTGAGCTGCAGCATCACGTGGATGTCGGAGCTGCCGTCGCCGGAATAGACGACATGATCAGGGGCCATAACGTGTTCCGCCAACAACTGGTTGAGCACCGCAACTTTGCCGTAACCTGCAGTGGCGCGGATGATTGTGTCGATCTCACCGGAAGGCTTGTAACGAAACTCCGTGCCATAGATGTGATCGCGCGGCACGATGTCTTCCAGCGCGGAATAGATCACTTCGCGGGGAGCGGCAGAGAGAACGTAGAAGTCGAAGAAATGCCCATCAACACCGTTTGCCAGAATCTGGTAAAGCAGTTGAATATCGCTCTTGAGGCGAATTCGCTTACCGACTTCATACAGATGCTCTTTGCGAACCTTGGCCTGGAATTCCGGATCGTGCAGTAAGAGATAGGCGAGCTCCGCTCCTTGTTGCACGAGGTTAATTTTCGCCATGCCTTTGGCTTTGCGTTCGAACTCTTCGGTAGGGATGCCGACCAGCTCAGCCAACACATAGCCGGAGTCGTTGAAGGTGAGCGTCTGATCGAAGTCGCTCGCGAAGATGTAGCGCTTTAAGGGCTTATCTGCCATATGCTGATTAGATTCGCGGTCGGAATGGAAGGCCCATTAAAAGATTCGATTTTCATTATATGCGCATGTGCCGCGAGCTATTGTTAACAGCATGTTGCGGCATGGTGATGGTCTGTCTTTACTAAATTCGTTGGTGCGTCCAGAATAGAAGTTTGGTCCGCATCGATGCGACAAGTGCGGCTGGAGAAATTTCAGGTTTTATTACCCAATCCAATACAGGAGCCTTCATGCTTGCCTCTGGCGAATTGATTCGTTCGATGAATTATGTGGAAGACATTACCACCACGCTGCGCCGCATTTGTATTTCGATTCCTTCCATGAACGCGGAAGAGCGCAAGCGGTTGGCCGAGAGTTTGCGGGCGGCCGGCGGCGCGCTAAATGACGCGATCAAAGATCTGGAAAAGGCGGTCCAGTAGGTGGCAGAGGTCAAAACCGTAGCGGTGATTGGCGCCGGCATTATGGGGCGGGGAATCGCCCATGCTGCGGCGCTTGGCGGCTACCGGACGATTCTTGAAGACTTGCTTCCTACCGCACTGCGCCGCGCCGAAAGTGAAATTCGGGCCAACCTCGATAAGGCCGTGGAGTTGGGAAAAGTTTCCTCGCCAGATGCCGACGCCGCTTTTCAGCGGCTGGAGTATGCAGGATCAGTCGACGAAGCAGCGCGTGAGGCCGATCTCGTGATCGAAGCGGTTCCCGAAGAGATGGAATCGAAGATTGAGATATTTACTTTGCTAGATAAACTCTGCCGGCCGACTACCATTCTCGCTTCGAACACTTCCTCCCTCAGCATCACGGAAATTGCCAGCGTGACTTACCGCGCAAAGAAGTGCGTGGGTATGCACTTCTTTAACCCCGTACACAAGATGAAATTACTCGAAGTGGTACGGGCGTTGGAGACGGACGGCGATACGCTGGCGACTGCGGTTGACGTTGGCAAGCGCATGGGCAAGGAAGTAGTAGTCATTAAAGAATCGCCCGGGTTTATTACCAGCCGCATCAACGCCATGATCGGCAACGAGGCCTTTTACATGCTGCAGGAAGGCGTCGCTTCCGCGGCGGACATCGACAAGGCTTTGAAACTGGGATTGAACCATCCCATGGGGCCGTTTGAGTTGGTAGATCTGGTGGGACTGGACACACGGCTGAATATTCTGGAATATCTGCATAAAACGCTGGGAGAGAAGTATCGTCCCGCGCCTCTGCTCGTGCAGTATGTGAAGGCGGGTCGGCTGGGAAGGAAATCGGGGCGGGGGGTGTATGAGTATCCAGAAGCGGCAACGGCCTAGATATGACGGCCAAACGTTAGACCGGAGAGCTTCGAGACTTTTTCATCCTCGATTCCCTTGTTGGCCACCAATACATGAAAACTTTCCCCCATGCCCGCGGGCGTGACCAGATGCTTAAGTTGCAGTGCGACTTTGGCGCGCTCCTGCGGCAGGCGGCAATCTTCGAAAGCGTCGGCAAATTGATTGGCTTCGCCGATGCCCATGAGGAACTGCGATTGCGTAATTAACCTGTGTGTGTACATGCCATGAGACTGGGCTCCTGCGGCGAGCGCGGTGAAATTTACATCGGCGGTGATGTCTTGCTCTCCCGGCGCCTCATAGGGGTTGGCGCTCATTGAGTGTTGTCGGATTGCTTTCAGGGTTCCGCGATGGCGGCCTGCTAATTGCACCTCGCGGGCGTAGCCGTAGTCGATGGCGATCAGGAATCCGCGGCGGAGGCTTGCTGCAACGTGCTGCATGTATTGGTGCGCAGCTAGAGGCGCTTCAACCCGCTCGTTCGACTCGGGATGAACGGAATAGCGGTCGAGGAATTCCAGTTCCTCGCCTGCGGCCGGTGCCCAGATTTCCACGAAGCGATTATCGCGGGAGTCTATCCGCAACGAGCCTTTTGTGCTCAGGATTTCGACGGGAAGAGCGTCGAAGAATTCGTTTGCGAAGATCACTGTGCAGCCCTCAGGGGCTAAAGCCCTTCCGTCCGTCGTTCTTGGCGGCACGACTGAAGTCGTGCCCTTCCCGATTTTTCCAATGGCCGGGTAACGGTGATTGCATACAACTGCCTTTTCCGATTCCAAATGGCGACGCAGCGTCGTCTCGATTCTTCCGCGCAACGCTGGCGAGCGTTCAACCAGAACGTATCGCAGGGCGCGGAAGAAATCTGGAAATTTTTTCTCTGACCAGCCAAGCGCATCTTGCGCGAACAGGCCGCGGCCGGGGCCGAGTTCGACTATTTCAATCTGTTCGGGCGAGCCGAGGACTCGCCACATTTCCTCGAACTGGCGCGCCAGAAGCCGGCCGAAAACGGAGTGAACATCGCTCGAAGTGTAGAAGTCGCCGGCTTTGCCGAACTGCTCCGCACCACGCGAGTAGTAGCCAAACTCCGGATCGTAGAGGCAGAGTTCCATGTAGCGCGAAAACGGAATCGGCCCGCGCTCGCGGATTTCCTGTTCGATCTTCGATCGCAGCAGATTCACAATTCCTTTCGCTGCCGGTCTTCTCTGCGACGGTCTTCTCCTCGACGAGCCTCGCGATCCTGCGGCGTGCGAATGAACATTTCGACGAAGTAGTCGTGCAACGCGTCATACAGCTGCCGTTGGAAACTCCACTCGAACTGCGGATGGTCGAGATCGCGTGGGTGCAGGTCGAAATAGTAGGTGTGTACCGGAACGGATGTGTCTTTGAACTGGATGATGATTTCAACCCCATCGCCTTTGGCGCGAGCCGAAAAGTTCAACAACGGGTGCTCGTAAAGACGCAGTTGATCGAGAACTCTTTCCAGACGGACGTTCAGGGGCATGGGAGTGATTCTAATCTGCTGGCCGGGCAAGGCTGGATTGCACCCTCATTGTCGCCGATACGCACTGCAAAAATTCTGGTTTTCGTAACAAAACAAAAATAGAGCTTGCGTGCGACGAAAAGTTGTGTACAATTCGCCCAATTCTCTTGAGACCCTGGGCGTAATCGTAAACAATCGAAATCATCGAGGGCAGCTTGAACCCCTTCGTGAAACTAGCTGCGGTAGTAGGCGTGATCTTGTTCGGCGGCTTCTTCTGCATCGTGCTGTGGAAGTTGCTGAGGGGCGAGATCAGCCTTAGCTATTTGCTCGATGGAGACGTTCGTGATCCCGGGAGTGCGAGTGGATTCTCTACCAGTCCAAGCGCGGGCCGCACGCGATCCCTGTTGGTTACGCTGTTCGTAGCCGGCTACTACCTGCTGCAGGTCATTCATAATCCGAAACAAATGCCTGCAGTTTCGCCTTGGATGGTCGTTGCGCTTGGGGGAAGCCATGCTTTATATCTCGGCGAAAAGGTGCAAGCCATGCTTCCCGGCCGAATGGGAGATTTTTTCAAATAGGAGAACGTGATGAAAAATCCAGAATTTGTTTTGAGCGTACTGTTGGCGATTGGAACCGCGTTTGTGATTGCGGTTTTCGTGCATGGCGACGGCATGACGAAGGTCAAACTGGCGATAGCGTATTCCGGATTGATCATGTTGTTCCTCTTCGGATTTCTGATTCTGGCGGCCATCGCCAGCGGGAAGATCGACATAAGCCAATTGTTGGAAGAAAAGGGCGCCGACGGGACGAATGGCGGGGCCAGCATGGGGCGCTTTCAGTTACTGATCTTCACGTTTGTGATTGGCCTGAGCCTTTTCTTGGTTGTGCTTTGCAAGTGCGACATTCCCCAGATCCCAACTAATGTGTTGGCTCTTTTAGGAGTGAGTGCCACCACCTACGGCGTTGGCAAAGGCATACAAGCCACCGCGCAGGATAAGGACAGCAAGGGTGACGGGAACAGTGGTGGCGGCGGTGCCGGAGGTGATGCAGGTGCAGCGGGCGGCGGGGCTGGCGTCACTAGGATTTAGCGAAGCGGGATAAACAATCTTCCGGAGGAAGACCGAATGCCCACACAGAGATCGACAAGTGCCCGCACATTTACGCGTCACATAGCGCCGTTTGCACCCTTAGCGCTGGCCTTGGGGATGAACGCGGTACCGTCGAATAACACGACGGCTTCTCCACCGAGTGAGAGTCCGAGCGTCGTGATCAACGGGATCAACGTCGCGACCCAGGAATGCGAAGACAACATTACCGGTTTCCAGCAATGCCACGAGAATTATCCTACCGGCTGTAGCGCCGCCGGCAAGTACGATGCCTATCTCAACTATCTCAAGAATCTGACGCCGGCCAAAGATACCGGCGTGAATTACCTCGATCAGTCGGCCTTCGATAATCTCAACACGAACACTCCCGCCGATCTGGGTAAGAATAACAATCACGCAACTTACCAGAGCCAATTGGCCGAAATGGGCGAAGGGAAGCAGTTCGGGCTGGTCGGCTACCTCTACTACTTCGAGAAGACAGGAGCCGAGAGCAGCAACTGCGAGTTGCCGGGAACAGATGCAGACGGAGTGAACGTCGATTTTCACATCGGGATTGGTTTCGACCAGAGCCTCACCAGCCAGATCAACAAGTCCACACCTTCGAAGCCGGCTAAACAGCTGGAGCAGCAAGCCGTGATCGTGGAGATGACGCCGCACTACCGCGCCCAATTTCATCCCGATGATTGGACGTTGACAAGCCTCAAGGCAGCGCTTGGCCATAAAGTGCGCATCGTGGGGCAACTGCTAGCGGATAGCGAGCACAACAAGCCTTCCGACAATTGCGCGCTCGAGGGCAAGACGGCGCATTGCTGGCGCTATTCGATCTGGGAGTTGCATCCGGTCACCAGCTTCGAGTATTGCGCCGACGATTCGTGCACTGAAGCCTCGGGTAACTGGATTGCAATTGGAGGAGACTCGTCGGCGAGCGCAGGCGGGGGAAACTCCGCGGAGGGTACTGGGGAAACCTCCTCAGGCACAACCCGCCGGCCGCGTAGTTCTACTCGTACCGCAGAGCCTCGATCGGATCAAGCCGCGCAGCCTTGATGGCAGGCAACATGCCGCTCACGATGCCGACGAAGCTGAGAATTGCGGTCGACCAGATGAGAATTGACGTATTGATGTAGAGGTGAATGTCGCCCTCGTTGGCGTCTTCGATGAACATACTCCACAGCGGGAACGACCCTACTGACCACGAGATCACATAGGCCAGCAGCACGCCCAACAGCCCGCCCAGAGCCGTAATCACCAGGGCCTCGGCCAGGAACTGAAACAGAATGTGCCAGCGGTGCGCGCCCAGCGCCTTCTCCACGCCTATTTCGCGCGTGCGCTGCGTGACTGAGACCAGCATGATGTTCATCAAGCCGACGCCGCCGATGCCGAGCGTCAGCAGGCCGATGAAGCCCAGCAGAACCTTAATTCCGACGGTGATGACGGTGAGATCGGCAAGGTCCTTTACCGCGTCAAACATGAAGATAGCGCGATTGTCTTTGGGATCGAAACCGTGATGAAACGCCATGGAATTACGCACGGCTTGCGTGACCTTGATATGGTCGCCTTCGTAATCCATGAAAATGCCGTCGAGGTAAAAAGTATTTTTCAGGTCGCGCATGGCGCTGTAGGGGACGTAAACCAGCGAGTTGATGTCTTCATCGCCATTCGAGATGGTGTGCCGCAAAACGGCGATCACCCGGTAAGAAATGCCGTCGATACGGATGTCCTCGCCCAGCGCGTTTTCTCCGGAGAAGAGTTTTTTCTTCACCGTCGAACCGATGACCGCAACGCGGCTGTGGGTGAAGTCGTCGTGCTCGCCGAAGAACGCTCCTTGGCCCACGTCGAGGGCGCGAATCTTCTCATAGCTGGAATAAATGCCGTGGATGTTATAGCTGAAGCTGCGCGTTCCGAACGAAACCTGGCTTTGCTTATCGACTTCGGGTGAGATGCGCGTCAGCATGGGAACTTCGGCGCGCAGGTAGTCGAGATCGTCGCGGGTCAACCGAATCTGTGCGCCCGCTTTTGTGCCGCCGGCCTGAATTGACGTGCGGCCGGGAAAAATCCCGACGAGATTGCCCCCGAAAGTGCGAAAGGCGACCATCAGTGCAGCCTGAAAGCCGGAGCCGTAGGAGAGCAGCAGAACCACCGTCGCGATGCCCCAGGCCATGCCCAGCATGGTGAGCACAGAGCGGCGGCGGTTGTGCTTTAGCGCGTTGAAGGCTTGTGTGCCGAGGTCGCCAAACATAATTATTCCTGCCGCAGCGCTTCCACCGGAGGCAGCAACGCAGCTTTGCGCGCGGGATAGAGTCCTGCCACGATTCCCGCTACCGATAATGAAACGATTGCCGCAACCGCGGAAGCAGGTACAATGCGTGGCGTATCAAAGCCTTCCGGAGAGGGCAACTGCGCCAGCGCGGTTACGAAACCGATAGAAATGGCCAGGCCAATCCCTCCGCTAAACGCGGTGAGAAACGCGCCTTCGACAAAAAATTGCGTGAGTATGTTGCGGTGCGTCGCGCCGAGCGCTTTGCGCAGGCCGATCTCTCTAGTGCGCTCCGTGACAGAGACCAGCATGATGTTGATAATGCCTATGCCGCCGAGAGCCAAGGTGACCAGTCCGACGACGCCGAGAAACCAGTCCATGGCGTCAAAAATCTTGCCGACTTTGATCGCTTCGTCGATGGTGTCCCAATCGTTGAATGCGTCCTCAATGCGGGGATCGAAACCGTGGCGCTTGGCGATGATCGAATGAAGCTCGTTCTTCGCTTCAAGATGCTGCTCTTTCGTCAGCGGCCGGTAATTAATGAACGAGATCGCGTTTTCGGCGTTCTGCTTGGTCAGCGGAAAAAGCTCGCGCATGATCGAAAAAGGAACAAAGATGCGGTGATTGGTGCCGTTCTCGCCCTCCTTGCCGATTTTCGGGATCACGCCGATCACTTGAAAATCTATGTCGTTGAGCAGGATGGTGCTGCCCACGGCAGGTTGCCCAGGAAACATATTCTTCAACAATTCCCAGCCGACCACAGCCACGCGGCGATGCTGCAAATTGTCTTCGTTGTTGAACCAGCGTCCGGGATCGATGGGAGTGTTGCGAATCTGGCTGTACTCGGGCGTCACGCCGAACACCTGGCCGTTGGTGGAACCGTAGTCGCTGACGGCGCGGATATCTTCACGCTCGAGCACCGGAGAAACGGCCCTCAGAAAATGCGATTGGTCGCGGATCGCGAAATAGTCACCATCGTTGAGATAGTAGGGCTGTCCCGATTGATAGCTTCCAGCCACGGCGGGAACGCGGCCGGGGAAGACGAACATAATGTCCTGGCCGAGTTGAGCGAGGTTCTTGTCCTGACCGCTACGGAAACCTTCGCCCAGGCCCACGAGCAAGAGCAGCGAACCGACTCCCCACGCGATTCCGAACATGGTGAGGAACGAACGCAGCTTATGCGCCCACAGTGTGGAGAGCGATTGCCGTACGATATCGATGAGGGTTCGCATTATGTTGTCCCCCATGCCCCCGGGGTGGAGCATGGGGGCCCCGGATAACGTTTAGGCGAGGGGTCTCAATCCCGCCTAAGCATCTGATCAGTAATACGCAAACGGGCTATGGGAAGTTCCCCCTGACCTTGGTTAGACCACATTAACCGCGAAAAGGTTAGCCGGGGGCGAGGTAGGCAGGATCCAATTCGTAAGGGAACGTCAGCGGCAGCTCAGAATTCGAAGTAACCTGCCGCCTGCGCAGAACGCCCGCCGCCATCCGTGCCTGTCGCGGGCAGCAGGCCCAGAATGCCGTTCAAATGCTGCCACGCGGCGTCGTTCAAGGCAGGATCGGAGCCGACGAGATCGCGGATCATTTGCCAGGCCGCCATATTCAGCGCGCCTTCCGGCGCCGGGCCCATTGCTAAAGACACAGAGCACTGGGGGCAAAACGACACGCGATGGGCTGCCGATTTTTGCCGCGGCTTGATGCCGACGGTCTGCGCGAACAGGTAAAGAGCGACCGATTTGCTGCCAGCTTCAAGCTGGCGATTACAGCGCAGACAATACATGTTGTCCAAGTGATACTCCTGAACGACAGCAACGATGGAATTTATCACTATTGTCGTTGCACTGCGGCCGTGCGCAAGTGTGTAGGCAGATTCCAGCTGTCGTCCCGAACCAAGCTGTGCTCTAGGCACGTGAGAAGCCATGATGCACTCTATGGCAATGAGTGCGAGCCGAAGAGATCAGAGAACTTCGCGGATTGTCGCGGTCAGGCGGAACCTTCTTCCGATTCCCCCACAGGCGGCGCGCGTTCGGGTATCGCAATTGCGCAAGATGCGCGAGTTCGAGCAAGTCGCGGCGGTCTGCTATCGCGTGCGTTGCGGAGCGATTGAGTTTCTGCTGGTGCAAACCCGCGGCAGCGGTCGTTGGACGTTTCCCAAGGGCTGCGCAGAGCCGGGTTTGACACACGCGCAAGCGGCGGCGATCGAAGCATTCGAGGAAGCGGGCGTTCACGGGCGCATCGAAGAAGTTTCGTTCGCGCGGTACGCTTGCCGCAAAGTCGATCCTCGCCGGTCTGGCGCGAAGGCCGCCAGCGTGAGCGCCCATCTTTGCCAGGTTCTTAGACTCGGCAAGCCGAAGGAGTCCAATAGAAACCGCACATGGTTTTCTACCCTCGACGCGAAACAGAGACTGCGGGAGGGAAGAAAACGCGAGGAAGGAGCGGAGTTTGTTCGAGTTGTGGATAAGGCGGCGGACCGTATTCAACAGTTGTTGCAAGACAATTCATTACGTCCGAGCCGCCCGCACGATCCTTTGAGGAACGAATGGACCCGAGTGCAGTTCGAAGCTCTTCCCCAGAGTCACCGGTGGACAGAGAACCTGCCAACGTCCCGCATTCTTCGCGGTTTTGCGCCGATACAGCGCATCGCTTTACTTACCGAGGATGTGGCCGAAATGTCGCAAGCTGAAGTGCTGCCTTTCCGGCGCCTGGTAGCGCCGTCCTCCGGCCGGCCATAAGGCCGCCGGGACGGCGGCCGTTATCTGCTGATGGTGGCGCTACTCTTTGTTCTTCGGACGCTCGAATGCCTTCGCCATATACTTGCGCGCTTCTTCTAAAGCGCCAAATGTATCGTCATTGGTCTGGACGGCCTGCCGGTATTCGTTGATGGCACGCTCGCGCTGCCCGGTAATATCAAAAATTTTACCGAGCTGGATGTGACTCCAGACTTCAGTCCAGCGCGGCTCTCCATTCCCGTTGATCGCAGAGCGGTAGGAATTCGCCGACGATTGATAGTTCCGCTGCAAGAAGAAAATTTCCGCGATCCGATAATGCGCCAGAGAACTGTTCTTGTTCTGATCGAGCGCCTTGTTGAACTCCGCCAGTGCGCCGGAAAGGTCGCCCTGCTGCTGCAACGCCTGCCCCCGCAGAATAGAGGAGCGCATCTTCACATCCGAAGAATTGGTGAGAACATGATGGTCGGGATCGACGGAGATTCGGCGTGGCCGCCCGAACGTTTCCACCGTAAACGGAGAATTGGTGCCGACTACTTCCAGCTTTTTGTCCTCGGTTTCGCCATCGGTATCGATGCGCAGATCGACCGGCATGCGGAAGAGATCGAGATCCTGCCCAATCTGCCCGGTCACGCGGAAGCCGGGGTACTTCTTGTCTTTATCCTTAGGAGGAGATGTGGCTCTCGCTCCTCCCAGCCGATAGACGGTGTACTTCACTTTGAATTCCGGAGCGCCAGTGGAATCCAGCCATTGCGAGAAGAACCATGTGAGCTGGTCGCCGTAGTATTTTTCCGCGATGGTGCGGAAGTCATCCATGGTCGCCGATTTTCCGGAGTAGGTTTCGGCGAACTCGCGCATCGTCTTGAGATATTTGTCTTCGCCGAGTACCCAGCGCAGCATATGCAAAATCATCGCGCCCTTGTCGGTGACGAGCGATTGAAACTCAGTAGAGAACGGATCGAGCTTGCCGGCACTGGAAAGCGGAATGTTGTCATAGGCCAGCGCGCCCACCGACATGTCCTTGATCGCCTCTTCCAGTCCGGCTTTGCCGGCAGCGTTCTCCACGTACATGGCTTCGGAATAGCGCGAGAATCCATCGATCAGCCACCAATCGTCCCTCGTGGCGGGACTTACCGACACGCCCCACCATTGGTGAGCGATGGCGTTGGCGAGCAGCCGATAGTTCGTTTTCTCGGTGATGGCAGGGCCGGCCAGGCCGGCGATTTCCGGCCCCCAAGCGTAGGGAACCGTGTCCGCGGGAAGCTCCACCACATTCAACCGCTGCGACAAAGGCGTACCGTAGAGCGTGATGAAGTAAGTGAACTCCCGCACTGCGGTGGTGGTGTACTCGGGGGCTAGCTTCTCATGGTCCGGTTTGAAGAAGACGTGCAGATCCAATCCCGCATCGTCGCTTTTATATTGCTGAAAGATGCCGGCGACGATGGTTCCGGGAAAGCTTGCCTTGTCATCGACGAAGGTGAATGTCTTGGTCGGCAGGCCGTTGCTGTTGGGCTTCTTCGAGGGCGGATTGTCTGTGACCTTCACTTTTCCGCTTCCGATCACCAGCATGTGCGCAGGGACCGTAACGCCGATCGTAGAGGTGAAGCGGTTCAGGCCGTAGCCGCTGACTGGAAACCAGCGTCCGGCGTAGAGAAGATAGCTGGTGTCATCGCCGATGGAAGCGAGCTTCAGCCCCGGTACCGGGCTGTCGTCAGCATTCTCAATCTCGCCTTCGTACTCGAAAGTAAGAGTGGTTGACGAGCCTTTGGAAAGTCCGGTGGGTAGCGGCACGCGTATGGTGAAATCCTGCGTGACACGCTCGGCCGAAAGCGGCTGACCCTTTTCGTCAAGCACCTTGGTGACGCGCAGGCCGTTGTGCAACTCGAAAATCGCAGTGTTGAGATCCTGCAGCGCTGTAAATTTAACCGTCGCTCGTGCAGAAATTTGATGCAGATGCGGGGTAAGTTCGGCTTCGATTTTGTAATCGTCGACCCGGAGGCGGGTTTTTTCGGCAGCTTGGGAAGGAATTGCAAGGAAAATCAGCAGCAGGGCAGACAAACCCGACAGGACGCACTGGGGGCGCCGAAGCTGTATCTGCATTAAGGAGAATCTCCGGAAATGGGCCTAACCATTTCTATGATGAAGATTCTTACCTAAAAGATGCTGGGAGCACAAGCTACGAAGGTCGGGCCCTTCTTATTTCCTGTCAAACATGCCTTGTCAAACACGGCGCTGGCTCGTCTCCATCCTTGCCAAACACTCACCCCTCCGTCTTGTCATTCCGAGGAGCGAGAGCGACGAGGAACCCGCTGACTACCGGCGCCAGCAGAAAAGCAGGTTTCTCGCTTCGCTCGAAACGACAAAAATCTCGTAAGTCTTAGCTTGTCGGCGCTCGGCGTAGCAAGTCCAAAATAATCTCGGCTGCTCGGTCCGCTGGCGTCTGCGCCGCGCGCTCGGTTCCACGCAGCTTCGCCTTTACTCGATCGAACCCGGCCAGCATTCGATCACGAGGCGCACCGTCGGGAATGATTTCCTGCAACTGAGCAACAACGTTGGCCGCTGTGAAATCGTGCTGAAGAAGTTCCGGCACCACTTCCTCACCGGCAATCAAATTGACCATGGCGAAGAACGGCACTTTGACTCGAGGCTTGCCCAAAAAGTAAGTGAGCGCAGAAACGCAGTAGACCATTACAAACGGAGTTCGCATCATGGCGGCTTCGACGGTTGCCGTGCCGCTGGCGATAATGCCTGCGCGCGAATGCCACAGTGCAGGCAACGATTCTGGAACCAGTGTGATGGCGTGCTGGCCAACGAATCCCTTTACGAAAGCCTGATCGAGCGTCGGCGCGACGGGCAGCAGAAGTTCGTACTCGGTGCCGAGTTGTGCCGCCGCCGCGAGTATGGTCGGCAGGTTCATACGAACTTCTTTAACGCGGCTACCCGGCATCAGCGTGATCCAATGTTTTGCCGGATCAAGATGAAACTGTGCGGCGTAGTCGACGCGCTCAATTGTGGGTGCCGGCAAATCCGCCAGAGGATGGCCAACAAATGTCGCATCCACTCCATGCTCGCGATAAAACTGTTCTTCGAACGGAAAGATCACCAGCGCCTTGTCGACATAGTCGCGCAGCAGGCGCACACGTCCCTGCCGCCACGCCCAGAACTGAGGCGCGACATAGTAAACCACCGGAATGCCGCGCCTCTTCATCTGCCGCGCCACGCGCCAGTTGAAGGCGGGTGAGTCAATCACGACAGCGAGGTCGGGCCGACGCTTGTCGGCTTCTTTGATCAGTTTGTTGTAGAGACCATAAATCTCAGGCAGGTGGCTAAGTATTTCGGTGATGCCGACGACGGAAAGATCCTTCGCATCGACGACGGTATCGCATCCGGCTGCCCGCATGCGCTCGCCGCCAACGCCGAAAAACTCCAGAACCGGTGGAGCGACGGACGCCTGGTCCGTCAAGCGAGCGAAGTGAGCAGCATCTCCGGAAGCGCTCCGCCGCAGCGCCTCAATAAGCTGCGCCCCATACATTTCTCCCGAAGCTTCGCCGGCTGAGATCAGGATTCGCAAGAGAGCATTGTAAGGCCAGAACACGCTGCGAATGGTTTGATGGAAGATCATTCCGTGAAAGCGACCCGAGTGAGCGTGATAAAACGAGAAGCAGCTGGAAAGAAATTCGATGCGACGCCCCGTGAAACTCGATTTCGAGCCCCTCTCTCTCCGAGAGACTGCCAAGCGCCTCGGAGTTCTGCCAGTGAGAGCGCGGAAAATCCTTGCGCTAGTCGGAGTTGATTTTGACGGTCGGATTGTCAGCGCGGAGTCCACCAAGAGGCGGTCCCGCACGGGAAAGACATCATCCCGCAGAGCGAAAACGTCGACGAGGTAGCGCGTTCTCACGATTCAGGGCCCTGGTGACCATTGTGTCGCCATGCCAAAAACCAAAGAAGCCTAGGGAATCGGTAGTAACGACGCGCTTCGCAGGGAAGCAATGGGCGAGATGAGAGACGCCCCGGTCTTAGGTCTGCCGCAGGACACCCCTGACGACGAGGTCATTGGTGTTGCTTCGCTAAAAACTATCTACTGATTGCAGCAAATAGACGCGACTTCGCGCAACTCGTTCCTGCCCATATAGCAAAATCAACAAAGAAGACGGACGGGTGCCGCAGGGTTCCTGGATTGATTCTGCTAATTCCAAACGAACAGCATGTGCAGGAGAGAGTTCTAAAACAGCTGGAGGATAAGCTTGTATTCGACGGTAAGAAGGTCACTTACACGGACGTGCACGACCGTGACCTACTTGTTCAGATTGAATCGGGTGGCACCGCGAGAATCACACGTCTACCCAGATGCCCACACTGCACTTATGACGACTGATGAGGGCCGGGCACGGCGACATTAGTCGTCCGCGCTGGCGGTGACTTCGGGCTCTCTGAAGCCGTCGGTATTCGCGGGCGAGGGCGCCCGCTCTACACCAATCTCCTGATCCTTATACTGCAGTTGATAAAGCTTGAAATAAATTCCGCGCTGGGCCAGCAGCTGCTGGTGCGTGCCCATCTCGCGCACCTGGCCCTTATGCATGACGATGATTTTATCGGCGCGCTGCACGGTGGAAAGCCGGTGGGCGATGATGAGCGAGGTGCGGCCTTCGACCATGCGGCTAAGCGCGTCGCGCACGCGGAATTCGGTTTCCGTGTCCACGCTGGAAGTGGCTTCGTCGAGGATCAGGATTTTCGGTTCGTGGGCCAGGGCGCGAGCGAAGGAGATGAGTTGCTTTTGGCCGGTGGAAAGCGTGGAGCCGCGCTCGCGCACTTCTTCGTTGAAGCCCTTGGGCAGTGCGCGGATGAAGTCAGCGAGGTTCACGTCCTCGGCGGCTTTCTCGACGTGCGCATCCTGGATGCGGGCTGTGCCGAGACGGATATTGCTTCCGATCGTGCCGCTGAACAGAAACGGATCTTGCAAGACCACCCCGAAGCGGCTGCGAAGTTCGGCGAGATCCATCTCTCTGACGTCTACGCCGTCGATGCGGACCGCACCTTTTTGGACATCGTAGAAGCGGAGCAGGAGCGAGATGAGCGTAGTCTTGCCCGCGCCGGTGTGGCCTACTATTGCAACGGTTTCGCCCGGTTCGATGCTGAAGGTTACGTCGCGGAGAACCCAGTCAGGGATTTGTTCGCCTGCGGCTGCGACAAGCAACGAATTTCTCTTGCCGTGATTACTCGAGTCCGGCTTCGGCTGGGCGGACGAGGAGTCCGCCCCTCCATGATCCTTGGCGGTTTCTAGATCGCGGTAGGCGAACCAGACGTGGTCGAACTCGATGCGGCCCGGGCCTTCCGCGCGATTGACCAGTGCGGGAGAGACCACTTGCACTGGCGTGTCCAGCAGCTTGAAGATGCGCTCGCTGGCGGCCATGGCGCTCTGCAGAATGTTGTATTTTTCGCTGAAGTCCTGAATTGGACGGAAAAACCGCAGCGCGTATTGGATGAATGCGACCAAAACGCCCAGCGTGGCTACGGTGGGCACGAGCTGAAACGCGATCAGCGTTTTCCAGTTGAAACTCACCGACACGCTGGAAACATGCATGCCGTGCATCACGTCGCCGCCGCCAAACCAAATGACGCAGGCGATCGCAATCGCCGAGAGAATTTCGACCACGGGATAGTAAACCGAGTAGGCCATGATCGCGTCTTTGTAGGCGTCCATGTGGGCGCGGTTGATTTCCGAAAAACGCGTGTACTCCTTGCGCTCGCGGTTGAACAGCTGCAGCACCACCATCCCGCTGATGTGCTCCTGCAGATACGAATTGATGCGCGCGATAGCGATACGAATGCGGCGATAGGAATCGCGCACCCGGTCGCGAAAAATCTTCGTGGCGAATACGATGAAGGGAAGCACCGCAAACGTGATCAGGGCCAGCTTCCAGTTCATGCACAGCATTACGCCGAGAATTCCGAACAGGACGAATAGATCCTCGAAGATCGACACGACGCCCGAGGTGAACATTTCGTTCAGCGCGTCCACGTCAGTGGTGACGCGGGTCACGAGTCGACCAACCGGGTTCTTGTCGTAGAAGGCGATGTGAAGACGTTGCAGGTGGCGGAAAATCTGGCGGCGCAGATCGAACATCACTTTCTGGCCGGTCCACTGCATGAAATAGGTCTGCAGGAACTCGAGCAGAAAACTGAACAGGAGCAGGCCGACATAAATCGCGGCAATCTGCGCGATGCCGAGGATGGGACGCGGGCTCAGCCAATTCCAAAAGCCCGCCGACGACCCGGCAGGAGACAAGTAGCGGTCGATCGCAACCTTGGTGAGATAGGGGCCGAGCACGTCGAAGAAAGACTTCAGAAAAATGGAGACGAGCGCAATCGCTACCTGCCAGCGGTAGGGGCGCAGATACTTCAACAGCCGCGCCATCAGCCGGCTGTCATAGGCTTTGCCTAATACCTCTTCTTCCTGCGACATCGATTTCTGGTGAACTCCGAGTGACGCCCCGAGGATGAAACCGCGACAGCGGCGCTGTTAACAGGGTAACTCAAATAGATGGGGAAATTTGCTGGAGGATGGAAAACGTTTCGCGTGCAGGTGGGATAATGAGAACGATGCCGCTCGGAATTTACATTTCAGTGCCGTTCTGCCGCACCAAATGCAGCTACTGCAACTTCGCGTCCGACGTGTTCTCGCGGGTGGTATTCGGGCAATATGTGGACCGCGTTTGCGCGGACATCGGAAACGCATGGCAGACCGCAGCCGAGATGGGCGGGGAGATAGAGCAAGCCGTCGATTCCATCTATTTGGGTGGAGGCACGCCAACGACGCTTGAGGCCGCGCAACTAAGGCGAATTTTCGACGCCGTGCGGAGTCAATTCGAAGTGAGTCCCGACGCGGAGATTACCGTCGAGTGCGCTCCCGGCACATTATCTGGCTCCATGCTTGAAACCTTGCTCCGATGCGGGGTGAACCGTGTGAGCCTAGGGGTGCAATCATTTGTCGACCAGGAAGCAGCGGCGGTTGGCCGGTTGCACAAACGAGATAGCGTCCTCGCCGATATCGAGCGGCTACGCGCGGTCGGGATTACGAATATCAACATCGATCTGATAGCAGGTCTGCCGGACCAGACCGCGGAGAGCTGGGAATTCTCGATGGCGGAAACCATCGCGAGCGACGCGCCGCATGTGAGCGTCTACATGCTTGAAGTCGATGAAGATTCGCGGCTGGGGCGTGAGCTAATGGCGGGCGGCACGCGTTATCACGCACACTTTGTGCCGGACGATGATGCGACTGCGGATTTTTACGTCGCAGCCTGCGAAAAACTACAATCCGCACGAGTTGAGCAATATGAGATCTCCAACTTTGCCTGCGAAGGTTCGGAAGCGCGGCACAATCTGAAGTACTGGACCCGGCAACCTTACTTCGGCTTTGGTGTGGACGCGCATTCGATGTTGGGTTCCCCTGCGGCGGAGGCAGACGCGGTCCGATTCGCAGCCCACGATGCGCTGGAAAAATATTTGAATGGCGCTCCCTTGCAGCGCTTGATCGTTTCCCGCCAGGACGCTCTGGAGGAAACCTTCTTCCTCGGCTTGCGGTTGAACCGAGGAGTCGATCTGCGCGAAGTTGCCGGGAAGTTCGGTGAGGCAACGATCGAGCAGGTTGAACCCGAAATCACCAAGTTGATCCTGGAAGGTCTGATGCAGCGGCAGGGAGATTTCGTCACGCTCACATCGCGGGGACGATTGCTATCCAACGAGGCATTTGAGCGATTCCTAGGGAGGAGGACCGTCGCGTCCTAATTCTGCGAGCGTCGTCATAATTCGATCGAATCGCGTTACCATGCAAACCATACGGTCGGTTGGGGCGTAGGCTTCAATGCTCGCAACAGCCAATGTTGCCACACCTTTTAGCCTGCTGCGCAGCTTTTCTCTGAGGTAACTTTCCCCCCTCCCGCGAGCATGTTCTAATCAGAATTTACCGCATCCGGTGGAGGATTCTTGGACTTTCAGTTAAACGACGAGCAACAGCACCTAAAGAAGAGCGTTCGCGAGTTTGCCGAGCGCGAAATCAGGCCTAACGTCATGAAGTGGGACGAGGCCTGCGAGTTTCCGCTGGCTACGATCAAGGAACTCGGTAAGCTGGGCCTGTTGGGAACAGTTTTCCCCGCCGAATACGGCGGCGCCGGCATGGGTTACGTGGAGTATGTGATCGCGATCGAAGAGTTATCGCGCGTCGACGGTTCGGTGGGCATCATTGTGGCCGCGCATACGTCGCTTTGCTCCAACCACATTTTTCTGGCGGGCAACCAGGAGCAGAAGAAGAAATACGTCAGTAAGCTGGCCACAGGCGAATTCATCGGGGCCTGGGGATTGACTGAGCCGTCGTCGGGATCGGACGCGGGCAGCGCGCGCATGACCGCAAAGCGCCGCGGAAACAGTTGGGTGTTGAACGGGACCAAGACTTTTTGTACGAATGGCCACTATGCCGACGCGGTCGTGGTAATCGCCGTGACCGATCGAGCGGCCAACACGCATGGGCTTTCCGCGTTCATCGTTGAGAAAGATACGAAGGGATTTCGTCCCGGCAAGAAAGAGAATAAACTCGGCTTGCGCGCCAGCGACACGGCGGAGTTGATTTTCGAAGACTGCGTGATTCCGGCGGAGAATCTGCTGGGCAAGGAAGGGGACGGCTTCATTGACGCGATGCGGGTCCTCGATGGCGGCCGCATCTCGATTGCCGCATTGTCGCTGGGTATGGCGCAGGGCGCGTACGAGGCGGCGCTGAACTACTCGAAAGAGCGCAAACAGTTTGGCAAGGCGATCGGCGAGTTTCAGGCGATCCAGTGGAAGCTAGCCGACATGGCTACCGAGATTGACGCGGCACGGTTGCTGACGATGCGTGCGGCCTCGATGAAAGACGCAGGGATGAAGACTACGCTTGAATCTTCAATGGCCAAGCTTTACGCCAGCGAAGTCGCCGTGAAGTGCGCCAATGAAGGCGTGCAGATTCACGGCGGGTACGGGTTCATCAAGGATTATCCGGCGGAAAAGTTTTATCGCGATGTGAAGCTGTGCACGATTGGCGAGGGGACGAGCGAGATTCAGCGGCTGGTGATTGCGCGCCAGTTGCTAAAGGAGTGAGGAAGTAGAGTGCTTCTTTGACTTCGAACTATTCAGATGGTATGAATAATGTATGGCAAATGGTCATACCTCTCGTAAGGCGAAGGCCGGGAGCCCTGCCCGCAGGAAACTAAAGCGCACTTTCTCGCTGTCGGCAGAGGCGTTGGCATACCTTGATGGCCTTGCCAAAGACTACAGATCGACCTCGGAAGCTTTAGACCGACTGATTCGCGAGAAGAAGGAGCTAGCCGAGAAGGCCAGAATCTCAGCCGGCATTCGGGGCTATTACGACTCGATTAGTGACCGGGAGCGCGCCGAGAACCTTGCTTGGGGAGAATTGGCAGGCTCCCATTTCCTGAAAGGGTGATGCCTTCGCCTACCGTTCAAAAACCTTCCGCCGCGGGGAGATCTGGTTTGCCAGTCTCCCAACGGATCCGGCAGGAAAGGGTGCCAGACCCGTAGTCATCGTCTCGACCGACGACCGCAATCTGCATCCGCGAGCTGACACGGTGCTGGTGGTGCCCCTTACCACTTCGATTACGAAAAACGTGCCCACACACGTTTATTTGTCTCCGGGCGAGACGGGCCTTGAAGAGAGCGCCTTGAAAGCGGAAGACGTTACAGTGCTTCCCAAAAGCTGGCTTCAGGAGCCAAGACACCGCTTACGGAGTCTCAGTAATCATCGTATATGTGAACTGATCGAGAAGATCCGGTATGCGATGGATTGCTGAGCGGCCCTGACGGCGGAGAAGTTTTATCGCGATGTGAAGCTGGGCACGATCGGCAAAGGATTTCCGATCTCTGGCAAGCTGAGACATCCCCTCACCGGACTTACCGATTTCCTTCTTCGCCTCGCCGCCGAGGAATGAAAGGACAGTGAAACGCGTGGGCAGCATTCGGTAGGTTGCGGTACACTTATCGGCGTTTTCAGGAGAGCTACCGATGCCGCGGACATTCTACTGCAGTCGCTTTCTGGTTGCCGTGGCCTTCGTCCTGTGTGTCCCGTTCTTACCTAACGCAAGCTACGCCCAAAATGACATGCGCCTTGAGATCGTTTCTGGCAACGGCCAGCGAGTTGAGTCCGACCCGAACGGTTTCACTGGCGAGGTGGTGGTTCGACTGTGGAGCAAGAGTGCTCTGACGACGAAAGTGGACGTCAAGTGTTCCGCGCCCACCTTGGTGTCGTGTACGCTGGATGGCTCTCACGACCATGTATCGGTACAGGTCGACAAACAAGGTTATGCCCGCGTTGCGCGTCCGTCGTTCCGTATTCGCGATCCCTACGGTACGGATGGACGCGTCGATTTCTCGGTTCCCAATTCCAATGCAAGGATCGCCTTTGCACTGCACATCTTAGCCGCGCCAGTGGTGAGTCTTGATGTCATCAAGACTTACGCTCCGCTGATTTACCTTCACCCCGACGAGCAATACCTGCCGTCGTCCATCGACGAATTCTTCCATTACGTGCACATGGAATGTGACGGTCACTCCTTTGGCTTGAAGTCCGTGTGGGATTTGACCGCCGCCGATATGCCGGATCAGTACATGGGCGGCGATTCGGAAAATTATCGCGACGCCCGATGCCGCTTCACCACCAACGTGCCAATGAAGGATCCTTACGACAAGCAGCCTTTCTTCGGAGGGCGTGCTCCCGCTTCGAACCGGCCGGTGCCCGTATATGTGGAACGTATGACATCAAGAGTACGAATACATTCACCGCACAGTACATGACTTTTTACCCGTGGAACGAGGGGAAGTCGGCGTGCCCAGGCCTGGCCCCAAATGACGAATGCCTCGGAAAGCGTTACATCGTTGACGATCATGTGGGCGATTGGGAAATGGCCACGATTCAATTCATCGATGGCAAGCCGGTGGTGGTACACGTCGGAGCGCACGGAAACGAACCGCCCGACACGGCATCGACGCACTACGCGCCAAACTGGACGGGTCTGGAATGGCAGGGAACCCATCCGGTCGCGTATTCGGCTGCTGGTTCGCACGGCTTGTGGGCGACGCAAGGCCAGCATAACTACATGACCTTGGCCACGGGCGATCGATTATCTGACTAAGCAGAAAAAGGGGACGCCGGCCGCCAGAAACCGTGGGAGACATGGCGCGCGATCGTGCTGATCGGTCCGTATGCGGACCCCAAGTACAAGTTCCTGCTCAATCAGTTCAAAGGCGACTGGGGCAATTTCCATCAGGGAATGGATCCGTGCGACGCCGTCGGCACAGGAGATGCCGCCTGCCGGGTGCTCAAGATACCTGTGGGCAGCGAGTATCAGTTGAATTCCGGGCCGTCGCTATCGCACGAACGGGACCGGGATTTCATGGTCGGCGGCGCCCAGTGGAATGCGGCGAGCCGGTTTACCGGTTGGCGTGTAGATCAGTCGCCGGGTTGGTTTTTTGGCGGGATCGGAGGCATTACCGCCGGTCCTGACAAGGCTATGTGGTTCGCGGAAATGTCCTCAGGGAAAGTGGGGCTAATCACGATGAACGGCGAGATTACCGAGTACCCCCACAACCTCATGCGAGAAAAAGGCGTAATTGACGTGGCTTTCTGCAGCTGCTATCCGATTCCGAGCTTCCCAGGCCCGGGTTTGTTCTTCACGCTATGGGGCGCCGACAGGATGGGATATATGGAGATAACTCGTCCCGAGCAGAGAGTCGTGCAACCCCTCGGTCTGCCGCCGGATAGACCTGAATTGGCGGATGAAGCACCTTCGGGACTGGCGGTTGGGCCGGATGGCCATTTGTGGATCAGCTTAACCCGCAGAAAGAAGATCTATGTGTATCCGTATGGGGGATTGTATGTAACCCCCGATCAGCCTGGCGCGATCACGAAGGGAGCTGACAATGCCATGTGGTTTCTTGATGGCTTAACCAAGATCGGACGCATGGCAGCGCCGCAATCGACCTGGAGCGATTGTTGCCACGGAGAGACGGGGACGGTCGTCGAATTTCCCGTGCCAACCCCCAACCCTGGCTTGACTGATATCGCCGCCGGAGCCGACGGCGCCCTGTGGTTTACCGAGCAACGGGCAAGCAAGATTGGCCGCATCACGACGGACGGGAAGTTGAGTGAGTTTAACCTGGGCAAAGATACTTGCCCGGCTGGCATAACGGGTGGTCCAGACGGAGCGCTATGGTTCGCTGAGTCGTGCGCGAATAAGATTGGAAGGATCATGACCGAAGGCAGCATCTCCGAAATTCCGATTCCTAATGCTCCGGGCGGACATCCCTGGAAAATCGCCGTGGGCCCCGATGGGAACCTGTGGTTCACGGAAAGCGGTCAGACGGGACCAAACGACCCTAAAATTGATCCGAAAGTAGAGCGTTTACAGATCACTTTGCCGAAAGCAGCAAATTAGTCACCTCAGTTTTAGCCGAAATCGCGGTTTTGCGGGATTCCAGTGCGGCGATCCTTCGGTTTATCGAAGGCCTGCTTTACACTGGCTGCTTGGCCTTGGATCAACAACTCTCGATTGGCCAGCTACGCTCCGGCGACGTGCGCGCGCTGGCTCGCGCTATTTCGACCGTGGAGAACCGCGCGCCGGGATGGTCTGAGCTGCTGAAGGCGTTGTTTCCGCACAGCGGGAAAGCGCGCGTGCTTGGGCTGACGGGGTCGCCGGGCGCGGGCAAGAGTACCTTGGTGGATCAGCTTGCCCGCTTCTATCGTAAGAACAATCGTACAGTCGGCATTATCGCCGTGGACCCGACCAGTCCCTACACCGGCGGAGCGATTCTGGGCGACCGCATCCGCATGCAGGAGCATTTCTCCGATCCGGGAATTTATATTCGCAGCATGGCGACGCGCGGGTCGCTGGGCGGGCTGGCGCGCACGACGGCCGATGTTACGACGCTGCTTGATGCTTCTGGCCGCGACTTGATTATGATTGAGACGGTCGGCGTGGGACAGGATGAAGTGGATATTGTGCGGCTGGCCGATATCACGATTGTGATTCTTGTCCCGGGCATGGGTGATGACGTGCAGACGATCAAAGCGGGCATCATGGAGATAGCCGATATTTTTGTGATCAACAAAAGCGACCGCGACGGGGCTGAGCATGTGGAGAAAGAAATCAAGGCCTTGCAATCGCTGGCGACGCGGCGCGATGGTTGGACACCGCCCGTGATTAAAACTGTCGCGAGCGAGGGAACCGGAGTCGAGGAACTGGCGGGAGCCGTTGCTTCGTACGAGGATTATTTGCGCGAGAATAATCTGGCGCAGAAAAGGAGCGTAGAGAATTGGCAGGAGCGGATTGTAGAGATGCTGCGCGACGGGATGCTCGAGAAAGCGCGGGCACAGCTTGGCGACGGCAATCTGGCGCGGCTGGCCGCGGAAGTTGCCGAACACAAGCGCGACCCGTATACGCTGGTGGAGGAGATTTTGCGGAGGAATGGCGGGTGAATTAACGTTGGCTGGAGATATGTGCAGGTTCCGTCTCGCACGCGCTCGCTGGGGCCCTTCGGCTCCGCCTCAGAGCCGGCTCTCGAAGGCGTCCGTCTCCAAATGAGTTGTGGGAGCGCAGTCAGGCAGGGGAAGCAAACATGGAATGGAGCATTGATCACATCGGGATTGCCGTGAAATCGCTGGCCGCGGCGAAGTCGATTTACGAGAGATTAGGCTTGAGCATCTCTTCGGAAGAAACGGTGGAGCAGGAGCAGGTGCGGGTGGTGATGGTTCCGGTGGGCGAGAGCCGCCTGGAATTGCTGGAGGCAACGTCCGAAAGCTCGACCATTGCGAAGTTCATCGTCAAGCGCGGCGAAGGGCTGCATCACGTTTGCCTGCGGGTTCCGGATTTGCCGGCTGCCGTCGAGCGGCTGAAAAAAGACGGCGTGCGCTTGGTGTCGGAGGTGATCAAGACTGGCGCGGGCGGACATCGATATATTTTCGTACATCCAGCAAGCGCCGGCGGCGTGCTGCTGGAACTGGTGGAGGCGTGAACACTTCCTCACCGCGGAGTTGCGCGGAATTTCACTGATAAATCGCGAAACCTTTCATGCTTCTTCTCGCCATCGATACTTCCGGCAAAAACGGTAGCATCGCCCTGGCTCGGACTGACGACAGCGGCCATATCGAGATCGTGGACATAGACCCGCTGGTTGGAGGTGCGTTTTCCGCCCAGCTGATTCCGCAAATTTCTGAGATGCTTTCCCGTCACGTAGTGAACAAGTTCAATATCGACGCTCTTGCCGTCACCTCCGGGCCGGGATCTTTCACCGGTTTGCGGGTTGGCCTGGCGGCGGTGAAGGCTCTGGCCGAGGTTCTGCACAAGCCGATTGCTGCAGTATCTCTGCTGGAGCTTTGCGCGTTTGTGAGCGGCGCTCAAGGCAAAGTGATGGCCGCGCTCGATGCCGGGCGCGGAGATGTATACGTGGGGGAACACGAGCTTCCGGCAACGCCCCGCAGCGTTGCGCGAGAATATCTGTTAACCGCCAGCGAATTTTTGTCTCATGCGAAGGGATGGACGGTGGTAACGCATGACGGAGGCCTCGCGTCGAGCGCGTCGGCTGACGGGCTATCGGTTACAGTGATCCCGCCTCTCACCGCGGCGGGTGTCGCCCACCTGGGCTGGCTGAAAATCCAGCAAGGCGCCACCGTGACGCCCGATGAATTGGAAGCGAACTACATCCGGCGCACCGATGCCGAAATGCTTGAGAAGATCCGATCTTAACGTGCGCCTGCGGCGAGCAAACTCAACGGATATTCCAGCCACGATCGAACTCGAGCTTCAGAGTTCGAGCGCGGCGCACTGGACGCGCGAGCAGTATGAGAGCCGGATCGCGGCGACTAACTCAGAGCGGTCTGAATCCTTGGTGCTCGTCGTCGAAGGCGAGGACGCTCCGCCGAGCGGGATAGCCATCTCCGCCAGAGCCGGGTTTTTGGCATTTCTGGTTGCGCGTGGGGTCGACAAGGAATGGGAGTTGGAAAATATTGTTGTCGCTGAAAACGCCCGGCGGCGGGGTATCGGTTTTCAGCTGTTGAGAGAATTGATCGAGCACGCGAAGAGAGTCGGCGGCACCGCCGTATTTCTCGAGGTCCGCGAGTCGAATCAAGCCGCCCGGGGCCTTTATCACAAAATGGGTTTTGTGGAAGTTGGCAAGCGCAATCGTTACTATTCGAATCCCTCAGAGGATGCAATTTTCTGCCGGATCACCTTGTAAACATTGGCTTTCCTATTAGAAATCTCATGACGAGATTGCACCAAGAATTTGGCATTGAACCGCGTTTGGCGGTGTGGTACGTTGAGCTTATAAATTCCCGGTTGGAGGTCCGCCTGGATGCTGACTCCGAATGAGGTTCTCCTGAACGACCACGATGAATTTCGCAAGCTGGCTCAGGAGCACCTACAATATTCCACCCGTCTTGATTCACTCACCCAAAAACGATATCTCAGCGAAGACGAAAAGCTGGAGGAAGTCCGGCTTAAAAAGCTGAAACTGCGGCTCAAAGACCAGATGCAATCCATTGAGCGGCAGTATCGGCAGCAGTTCGGTGCGCACGTAGCTTAATTTTATTTTCTGGCGACGGAGAGGGCGGCTGTTGCCGTCGCGGGAGTTTTGTATCTGCACGAGGGCGCTTACGGGCGCCTTTCTTCATTTCACTTTGGCCCGGCCCGAAACCTTACCCGCCCTGCTCTATAATTAATTCTCCAAACTCTCATGGTTCGTGACGGCTACTTTTACGCGCTGGGCTTCATCGTGGCAGCCATTCTGGTCGGCTGGCTCGCCCAACCGGTGTGGGCTTTCATCCCCGTGTTGCTGGCCTTGTTCCTCCTGTGGTTTTTCCGCGATCCCGAGCGCGCGATTCCTGATTCGCCCGGCGCCGTAGTTTCTCCTGCTGACGGAAAAGTGACCGATGTCTCACTCATCACGACGGATGGAATCAAACAGAAGCGCGTCAGCATCTTCTTAAGTGTTCTTGACGTGCACGTGAACCGCTCGCCGATTGCCGGCGTGGTGCGGGAGGTGCGTTATCAGCGGGGAAAATTTCTTAACGCGATGAATGAGGCGTCGGCACGGGAGAACGAGCAGAATACGGTGCGCGTGGAAGGCGACGGCCACGTAGTCGTTTTCAAGCAGATCGCCGGATTGCTGGCGCGGAGAATTGTTTTTAACCACAAAGTTGGCGACCGGGTTAAGCGCGGCCAGCGCGTGGGACTGATCAAATTCGGTTCGCGAACGGATATTCTTTTTGATCCTTCGGCGCACTTGCAGGTGAAGATTGGCGACCGGGTGCGCGGAGGCGCGAGCGTTCTAGCGTACTTGCAGCCGGCCGAACTGGCCGGTGCGTCTCATACTGCCATAACCACTTCGCTAACCAATTCGGTAGCTGAAGAGGCTCGTTGATGGATCTTGCCCCTCCAGGACGCAGGCGGGACGAACGGCGTCCCCGCCGCATGAGCAAGGGGATGTACATCCTGCCCTCGCTCTTCACCACCGGCAATATGGCCGCGGGCTTTTACGCGATCGTGCAGGTTTTATATTACGCGATCACCAACGCATATTGGCATCTGGACCACGCCGCGATTGCAATCGGATTTGCGGTGCTGTTCGATGGTCTCGATGGCCGCATTGCTCGCATGACGGGAACCAGCAGCGATTTTGGCAAGGAACTCGACTCGCTGGCCGACGTCATTACCTTCGGTGTTGGGCCCGCAATGCTCGCCTGGGCTTGGGGTTTTCATGGAGTGCCGCCGACTACACTGACGCAGTGGCACATCAAGCTGACGCAACTCGGGGGCATAGCCTGCTTTTTGTTTCTGATGGCCGGGGCCAGTCGTTTGGCGCGTTTCAACATTACGACAAATGCTCAACCGTCGAATCCCGGCCGCCCCGGGAAAAAATATTTTGTCGGCATGCCGATTCCCGCTGGAGCCGGAGTCATCGCTGCAGTTGTGCATTTTCAGGAGGGTGAACCGATCGCTTCGTGGTATACCGCGCTGACCTGGATCGCGATGGTGTCGGCGGTCGGTTATCTAATGGTCAGCACCTGGCGCTTCTATAGTTTCAAGGACATCGACTTCGGGTCGCGCCATCCCTTCCGCTTGATCATTCTCATCGCAGCGCTAGTTGCCGCCGTGGCGGCTTTCTCCGGGCCTGTGCTGTTTGCTGTCGCCATACTTTATATGTTTTCCGGCGTATTCTGGCGGCTGCAGTGGATCTTCCGCCGCCGCCCACAACCCCCACCGCCCACTTACAAGGAGGCATCGCAGACCTCGTGAACAGTCCCTCTAAACTCGCGCCGCCGCCTTCTTCTGCGCGCGGACGACTCTATCGCGCGGCCATCGTCGGCGCGGCCACGCTCAAAGGCAAAGAAGTTGCCGAGATGCTCAACGAGCGCAATTTTCCCGCCGTCGATGTGCGCCTGCTCGACGACGACGAATCCATTGGCCAGCTTGAGGCCACCGGCGACGAGATCAATTTCATCCAGAGTGTGCGCACCGAGCAGTTTACCGGCGTGGACTTCACCTTCTTCGCCTCCGACGCCGAATGCACGCGCAAGAACTGGAAGCGCGCCCGTGACAGCGGAAGTGCGATCATCGATCTTTCCGGAGCGTTGGAAGAAGAACCTGGCGCGATCGTTCGCTCGGTTTGGATTGAGCGCGAGCGCGGGGAAATGTGGCAGCCAGAGTTGCAGCCCGCTCCCTGCGTGGTAGCTCATCCCGCAGCCGTGACGCTCGCTCTTTTGCTGCTTCGCGCGAGCAAGCTCACTGCGATTCGCCAGGCCGTCGCCACCGTGTTCGAGCCCGCCTCCGAGCAGGGCCAAAAGGGTATGGACGAGTTGCACCAGCAGACGGTCAACCTGCTCTCATTCCAGCCCCTGCCGAAAGATGTGTTCGACACCCAGGTGGCCTTCAACATGGTCGCCCGTTACGGCCAGAACTCGCGGCTTTCGCTAGATTCGCTCGAATCCCGTGTGCGCCGCCATTATCGCAAGGTCGCGGGGGCAGCTGCGCCAGAGCCTGCGCTCATCGCGCTTCAACCTCCCGTATTTCACGGCAGCGCGGTGGAAGTGTTTCTGGAAATGAGCGAGACGCTCGATGCTGAGCGGTTGATGGAGACTCTCGGCGGCGATCATGTGACCATCGCCGGCGTCGGCGAGGATTCCCAGCCCAGCAATGTGAACTCAGCTGGCCAGGGCAACATTCTCGTATCGCTGAAAGCGGAATCGTCGCGCCCCAACGGAATTTGGCTCTGGGCGGCCGCGGACAACTTGCGCGTCGCTGCCATCGCGGCTGTGGAATGCGCGGAAACCATGATCGCCACCAGGCCCGTGGGAAAAATTCAATGAAGCATTGGATGGCTGCGTGTCTGGTGGCACTGATCGCGGCTACGGGCTGCGGATATCACACGGCAGGCCATGCGACGCAGATTCCAGAGAATGTCAAGACCATCGCTATCCCCGCCTTTGTCAACGACACCAAAACCTATCGCATCGAACAGATGCTGACAGGATCGGTGGTGCGCGAGTTCACGACTCGCACGCACTACCACATTCTTAATACACCCGGCGAAGCTGCAGATGCTACGCTGCAAGGAACGGTGCTCTCGACGTCTGCTTCGCCGCTCACTTACAACTCGACTACCGGACAGGCGGCCAGCGTGTTAGTGGTGGTGAGCATGAAGGTTTCGCTTACCGACCGGCAAGGGAAGGTGCTCTACCAAAATCCGTCGTACTTGTTCCGTGAACAATATGAGGTTTCGCAGGACCTGGCCAGCTTCTTCGAGGAAGACTCGCCAGCTTATCGCAGGTTGTCACAAGATTTTGCGCGAACCCTGGTGTCTAATATCCTGGAAGGGTTCTGATGGTAGAGTTCCAGAAGGTCGTGGGTCGTTGGTTCGTCGTGGGCCAAAGGCGAACGACGAACGGCCACCGACGCCGTTTCTAAATGCGCGCCTTCGCCCAAGCCGATCGATTCGTCACTGAACTTGCCTCTCGCCAGCTGCGCGCGGCCTACGTGTTCGTGGGTGACGAAGCTTTCTTCCGCAAGCGTTTTCGAGATGCCATTCTCGAGCACCTGGTCCCACACGATCTGCGCGATTTCAGTTTCTTCGAATTCGATCTCGCAGAAACCGATCTCGCCGAAGTCCTCGACCGCGCCCGCACACCTTCGCTCATGGCGCCGTTTCAAGTCTTCTTCGTGCGAGGCGTCAAGAATCTTTTCGGCCGTGGCTCGAATGAAGAAAAACTCGCGGCCATCGAAGAATATTGCAAGAATCCGAATCCCGACGCAATGATCGTTTTCGTCGCCGACCACATCAGCATCCCCGCCGACGTTCGCCGCATGGAGATGCAGGATAAAGACCGCTACCAGCGCATCCGCGACACCATGGGGCAGTATTGTGGCATCGTCGAACTGGCGCGCGTGGAGGAAGGCGAAGCGGTGCGCTGGGTTTCCGACTATTGCGCCAGCCGCGACGTAAAGATCGAAGCCGACGGCGCGCGTGAACTGGTGGACGCGCTCGGCGGCGACATGATGATGATCTCCAACGAACTGGAGAAGCTGATGCTCTACGTCGGTGCTCGCAACCGTATCACGCTGGGCGATGTGGAGACCATGGTACTGGCCGCCAAGCAGCGGTCATTATACGAACTGACCGACGCCATCTCGGCCAAAGATCGTGTGCGCGCTCTGGAAGTTCTCGATGCGATCTTGTCGTCCGGCGAGGGCGAAGAGGCTGCCATCGGCCACATCTACATGCTGGCGAAAACGTTTCGCCAGATGCTGGTGATTCTCGAACGAAACGTGCGCGACCAGCGCATGTTGTGGGCCGCGCTGTGGCAGGGTTTCCGCGTTCCACCCTTTGCCGCGGACGACATTATCAAGCAGGCCCGCCGCTACAAGTCCCGCCGCGACGTTACGCGAGCCATCCGCCTGGTAGCCAAGGCTGATCTCGCGCTGCGTTCCAATCCGGTTAGCAAGCGCATGGTGCTGGAACGGCTGGTAGTGGATTTGACTACTGAGTCTAAGCAGGAAATCCCAGGCTGGATGCAGGAGCAGTTGCCGGTGTGAACCCGGAGCCCTCGACCTTACCTGTTGATGAACTTACATATCGTTTCGAGCCGCGTCGTCCTTTTTCTTGTCCTCCCGCTTTTCGACTTCTTCAGAGGGACTGTCAAGCGTGAAGGTGAGCGCGGGAACGTCATTCGGCGCTCCAAGAGCATACACAAGTTCCACGGAGGATAAGCCGTTCGTCCATCTCCACATACTTCTGTCCAATGCTGCTCCGTCGGTATTTTGCAGCGACGTGACCTCGTGCGCTGCGGGCGTGCCGAACTTGTCCCTCAACGCCGTCATGATTCGTGGCAAATACATGTCATTCCACAAGTTCATTTCAACTTTGTACAGGATGAGCTTGTGGCCGCGCGCCACAAAGAAGACAGACTCCGAAGCGAGAAGCACTTCAGCGTACGTGCCCTTGTCGAACGCCCACCCCAGGGTGGTGCAGTCCGCCGTCTTGCCGTCCGCAAGGTGCAAAGCCTCACCGCAGGCCCAATTCTTGTGCGCTGGATCGCTGGCCAGCCATTCGGCCGCTGTTTCCCCGAGCTTGTCGCCCTTCACGCTGTAAGGCTCCAGGTCGTTTGCCCGTTGAGCATGGGCTCCAAGCGCAAGAATTGCAATGAAGATGAGGATCGCGATTGTCCGTCTCATGGTTCCCAGTCCCCCTACGAAAACGTCGGGTATGTAGAGAGGATGGCAATCTCAGAGCAACACAGTCAACGGAATTGTCGATTTCGGAAAGAGGGGAGTCCTTTTCCGGGAGACGAGAGCAAAATGGTCGCCCCGCAGTACGATCCGCGGCCCGCCAAAACACGACCGTCAGGGCACCGTTGACAAGCCAAGAGCCAGGAGGCTGCTTCATCGCATTAGCACAGCGCCCAGCCGCGACTTATACCGCGCGGCAGTATTCCCACACAGCGTGCCCTTCTGAAGTAGACTTAGCACTGCGTTCCAATCCTGTCAGCAAACGCATGGTACTCGAACGTCTGGGTATTGACCTAGCGACGGAACCGAGGATCGAGGCCGTGGGATGGGATGCAGGAGCATTGTCGGTGTAGCGCTCTCAGCCTTAAAATTGGGCGTTCCCCAGTTCTTGCCGCGAGTGGTTAAATGATCTGGCGCAGCCTCATCGACATCCCCTGGATGGTGTTCGTCGCCTATTGGGCGATCAGCGCTCTGAACACCAATCGAACCGAAAAACGGGAAGCATTCGCAGCCCGCTACGGCATCATGTTTCTCGCAGTGGTCGGCTTCGTCTTGCTCTTCCGGCATACGGCTGACATCGGTTTCCTCGGTCGAAGAGTAATCCCGCGGAGCCTTGCCGTTGGCGTTACCGCCGTTGCGCTCACCTGGTTGGGCATCGCGCTAGCCATTTGGGCACGCTGGCACCTTGGCCGGTACTGGAGCGGGCGAGTCACCATTAAAGAAGATCACAAGCTCATCCGCACCGGTCCCTACGCGCGCCTGCGGCACCCAATCTATTCCGGGCTGGACCTCGCCGCGATCGGCTCCGCTCTCGCCATCGGCCGCTTGCGCTGCGTGGTGGGAGTCGGCATCATCATCGTAGGCTTTTGGATCAAGGCCAAAAGGGAAGAAGCAATGCTGGCCAATCATTTCGGTGCGGACTTCGAAGAACATCGCCGCCGCACGGGCTTTCTAATTCCTAGACTCCGCTGATCGCTGCCATTTTCCTTCATTACCTTTGTGCGCCCCTCCCGCACATTTCCATGCATGTCCAATGCTGCGTTATAGGACACTAAATCGAAACCCTCAAACGCATGCCATCGTCTACAAATCCAGATCCCCTGGCTCGGTTGAAAGTGCTGCTTGAGTCCTCAACTCCGATCGTTGCGATCGAGACGATCGAGGAAGTGCGCGCGGTTCGGCTGGTGCGTGCCGCTTGCGTAACGCTCAATATCGCAGCGTTCGAATGGACGATTGCCAGCGGCCTGGTCCGCTCTGGAAGCGATGTGGGAGAGTTGATAACCGAAAGCGTAAGTTCGAGCTCCGCATATGGCGCGGCAGCTCAACAGGCGCTAGCGAATTCGAAAGCCATCTATAACAGCCAGGAGCCCGCCCAGATGCTTGCCAACCTGCAAAGCATTTCCATCGGTGCGGCGTTCATCCTGAAAGATCTGCATCGCCACATGGACGAACCAGTTGTGGTTCGCCGCTTGCGCGATGTGGGACAAAAGTTCTCCGAGAATCGTCGGACCATCATTCTCACCTCGCCAAAGATTGAGATTCCTCCCGAACTGCGCGGGCTGGTGGAGTTTCTCGATCTTCCTTTGCCCGACCGGAATCGCCTTCGCCAGATTATCGACGAAGTTGTGGTGAGAATCTCCCGCGATCACACTCTGCAACGCCGGCTGGATCCGAAAGGTTACGACTTGATCGTGGAAAGCTTGCGCGGCTTGACCGAAGAGGAAGCGGAGCGCGCCCTCTCTCAGGCGCTGGTTGGGCGCTACGCCTTGTGCCCGGAAATTGCAGGCGACGTTCTGGAAAGCAAGAAGTCTTTGTTGCGGCGTTCGGAGATGCTGGAGTTCATCGCTGCAACGGATTCTTTCTCCAACTTGGGCGGAATGGAGAATTTGAAGCGCTGGCTGGCTCTTCGCCGCGGCGCATGGGAAGACTCAGCGCGCGCCTTTGGACTCGACCCGCCGCATGGCGTAATCATCCTGGGAGTGCAGGGATGCGGAAAATCCCTGTGTGCGCGAGCCGTTGCGGGAGAGTGGAATCTGCCGCTAGTCAAGTTTGATACGGCGGCGGTCTACGACAAGTTCATTGGCGAAACGGAAAAGAGAATTCGTAAAGTGTTCGAAGTCGCAGAAGGTCTCGCGCCCTGCGTTCTCTGGATCGACGAATTGGAAAAAATATTTGCGGGCAGTGGGCCCGATTCCGCCTCCGCCGACGCGGGAGTCTCGTCCCGGCTCCTGGCCTCGTTCCTTTCCTGGATGCAGGACCGCAAGGCTCCGGTCTTTGTGGCCGCCACATGCAATAACGTCACGGCATTGCCTCCGGAGTTGATCCGCAAAGGACGCTTCGACGAACTGTTTTTCGTGGATCTCCCCAATCAGGCGGAGCGCGAACAAGTTTTCACAATCCAACTGGCAAAGAGAAAACGCAATGCCGCAGACTTTGATTTGAATCGGATAGCGGAAGCGGCCAAAGGATACTCCGGCGCAGAAATTGACGCGGCAGTTCAGACCGGTTTGTACAGCGCTTACTCCGAAAAAAAGCAACTGACAACGCAATTACTGTTAAGTGCCCTCGCACAAACCGTACCCCTCTCCACCACCAGGGCCGAAGAAATCAACGGCCTGCGCGAATGGGCAAAAAGCCGGGCCGTACCGGCGTCGCTTGTTAGTGAATTCGCATAGGCAACGTCGAACCCTATTCTTTTCGTTCGCTCATTTACTATGCGGCATGTACGACCTACTGCACCCCGCACCTATACCCTAAGCGATCCACAAAATAGAAGAAAATAGGTGCCCCTCCATGGTAGGATGTCGCGACTTAAAAATGGAGGGAACTCATGGTCGCAACACCTATAAGTCGAGCCTTCGGGGACCCGGATCTAACTCCAGACAATTTCAGCAAGTTCAGCAAGCAAGAAATCTCTGCCGATTCCGCGGCTAAGGGAATCGAGCAATTGGAGCCTGTGCCCCCGGCCAGGAGCACCGCTCCAATGGATTTGAGCGCGGTAATCGGCTCGGCCGCCACGCAGGCAATAACGAAGGGCGGACTTATTACCTTTCATACGGTCGGCGATACGGGTGGAATTCATAATCCGCAATTCCAATTTGCGGTCGCCGACGCGATGGCCAACGACACTTCGAGCGGAGCCGCGTTCTGGTATCACCTGGGTGACGTGGTGTATTACTTCGGCCAGGAGCAATACTACTTCGAACAGTTTTATGACCCTTATCGCGACTACAACGCCCCGATCTTCGCGATTCCGGGCAATCACGATGGAGCCGTTTACACGGGCGAAACAGCGAAGTCGTTGGCCGCTTTTGTGGCTAACTTCTGTACCAGCCAACCTACCCATACCCTGGATAGTCAGGGAGCCGTCCGGACTACCATGGATCAACCGGGCGTCTACTTTACCCTGAATGCTCCGTTTGTAAAATTCATCGGCCTTTATTCCAACACTTCAGAAGGTGGCACGGAAGGAGTAATTGCCAATGCCAAGATCGGCAATGCCCAATTGACTTTCCTGCAGCAACAATTGGCGGCAGCAAAAGCTGAACGGAACAATGGGCAAGGCCGCGCATTGGTAATTGCCACGCATCATCCGCCATTCACGGGCAGTCCGAATCACGTGCCAAGCCCGAGCATGCTCCAGATGATCGATCAAGCCTGCACTGCTGCCGGCATTCAGCCGGACTTATACCTCTCCGGCCACGCCCACCTTTACGAGCGATACACTCGCACAGTCGGCGGAAAGCAAATTCCCTATCTCGTGGCGGGCATGGGCGGATATTACAATCTGCCCGGGTTGAAGCCCAAGCCCACACCACCTCCCAAGACTCCCGCCTCGGGCACAGACGCCAGCGGCAATCCACTTCGGTTGGAGACGTACAACGACAATACGTTCGGATTCATGCGCATGACGGTTTCAGCGAGTCAGATTACCGGCAAATTTATCACCGTTGATCCGACTTCTGGAAAAACAGGTGTAGGCGATAGTTTTACAGTCGATCTTAAGGCCGGAAAAGTTTCGAACGGAGCGACAACGGGAACCAGCAGCAGCCCGGCTGTGAAATCTAAATTGCTGAAGCGGCGAGGGGTCTCCCCTCCGCGACTGCTGCTTGCAAATCACTGACTAACTACCAGATGCGATTCCTTTTGCTTGGAAATGAAGAAGGCGTATCCTTGTCAATCGTGGGCTGACCCAGCTGATACGTATCTGCTCCGGCCCAGTCTCGCTGTAGTTCTATGATCCAAAATCCTTTCACCCGTGACCATAATCACCCCGGCAAGTGCCCTCAGTCCTTGCGGACCCCTGTTGAAGGCGCACAATCAAAGCGGATATATATTCCACCTACGGAGGTAGGACTATGACTTCTGGCATTCTGACGTCGCCCGGAATCAAGGCTCCCGGCGATTACATTGAAGATGTAATGATCAGCGTCAAAGCGAAAAACCCCGCCGAGCCTGAGTTCCATCAGGCCGTCCGCGAGGTCTTCGATTCTCTCCGGTTAGTGTTGGCGAAGCATCCTGAGTATCAATCGAATCGCATTCTCGACCGCATCGTCGAACCAGAGCGCGTGTTGATGTTCCGCGTGCCGTGGATTGACGATCAGGGGAATGTGCAGGTGAACCGCGGCTTCCGCATCGAGATGAATAGCGCGATCGGTCCTTATAAAGGCGGGTTGCGATTCCATCCTTCGGTGAATCTCGGAATTTTAAAGTTCCTGGCTTTCGAACAAGTGTTCAAGAATTCGCTCACCACGCTGCCCATGGGCGGCGGCAAGGGCGGATCGGATTTCGATCCGAAGGGGAAGAGCGACAACGAAGTGATGCGTTTCTGCCAGAGCTTCATGACCGAGCTCTCGCGGCACATCGGCCCCGACACGGACGTTCCCGCCGGCGACATCGGCGTGGGCGGACGCGAGATCGGTTACCTATTCGGCCAGTACAAGCGCCTGCGCAATGAATTCACCGGCGTGCTAACGGGCAAGGGCCTGAACTGGGGTGGGTCGCTGATTCGTCCAGAGGCGACCGGCTACGGCTGCGTGTATTTCGCCAGCGAAATGCTCAAGAGTAAGAAAGACTCGCTGGAAGGCAAGCTCTGCCTGGTTTCCGGCAGCGGCAACGTTTCGCAATACACCATCGAGAAGCTGCTCGACCTCGGCGCGAAGCCGTTGACCGTGTCGGATTCGAATGGCGTGATCTACGATCCCGACGGCATCGATCGCGAGAAGCTGGCGTACATTCTCGAACTGAAGAACGTGAAGCGCGGCCGCATTCGTGACTATGCGGACAAGTACAAGAAAGCGATCTTCATGCCGACCGACGTGAAGCTCGAGCACAGCCCGCTGTGGAATATCAAAGCGGATTGTGCCTTCCCAAGCGCCACACAAAACGAAATCACCGCGCGGGATGCGGCGAACCTGATCAAGAACGGCATCAAGGTGGTGGCCGAAGGCGCGAATATGCCAAGCACGCTGGAGGCTACTAAGCTGTTCCTGGATGCCGGGATTCTGTATGGTCCGGCGAAGGCGGCGAACGCGGGCGGTGTGGCCACGAGCGGCCTCGAAATGTCGCAAAACAGCGCGCGCATCTCCTGGACCCGCGAAGAAGTGGATGACAAGCTGCACAAAATCATGATCGCCATCCACCGCAACTGCTTCGAAACCGCCGAGAAATACGGCACGCCGGGGAACCTGGTGAACGGCGCCAACATCGCCGGGTTTTTGAAAGTGGCCGATGCGATGCTGGATCAGGGATTGGTGTAGAGAGGAACCATGTAGGGAAGCCGCCTCGGCTGTCCAGCCGGGGCGGCGTATTACACAAGAAAAGCGGGTGCCCCACCCTCGTCCCTGCGCACTTTGCAGGGACAGGGTGGGGATTTTGACTTTCGAGCCAAAGTCCTCAAGCTGTACCATCTATGGTACAATACTCAAGTGGCGACCCTCGTACGAGTCGAGTCTCCAATTCCGTGGAGAAAGAGGGCAAGCGAGTTCCTGCGATTTTCTTTCGCACCGAAGCGGGCGGGGAACCGGTTCGCGAATGGTTGAGATCGCTCTCTCCGGATGACCGAAAGCGAATCGGGGAGGACATCAAGAGCGTGGAGTTCGGTTGGCCGATCGGCATGCCGGTCTGCAGGCCTATGGGCGACGGGATCTACGAGGTGCGAACAAAGTTATCTCGGAACCGGACTGCAAGAGTGCTTTTCTACATCGACGAAAGAAGCCGGATGGTTCTGCTGCACGGTTTCGTCAAGAAAACTCAGAAGACGCCGGACAACGACCTGGCACTGGCGAGGAGCAACAGGAGCAAGCACCAACGGGGACTGGAATGAGCGTCAAGAGGAATCCCAAGCGATTTGATCATAGCGGATCGAGCTTCGACAGCTTTCTGGAAGAAGAAGGCATCCGCGAAGAAGTTGAGGCCGTTGCCATCAAACGGGTATTGGCTTGGCAGCTGGAACAAGCGATGAAGCGGCAGCAAAAAACAAAACAGGCCATGGCCAGAGAACTTCGCACCAGCCGCTCGCAATTGGATCGCCTGCTCGATCCTCAGAACGCGTCGGTGACGCTCGATACTCTGAGTCGTGCGGCAAGGGCGCTCGGCAAGCGGCTGATCGTTCGAGTCGCAGACGTGAAGCCGAAAACGGCCTAGGCAGGCATGAACCAATTGTCTCTGCGCGTTTTGCAGGGACACGGCGGGGATTTTGACTTTACGAACTCGAGTGTTCTTGTATGTGACGTGATCTCAAACGATCTGAGGTCGAAACGGCGATGTCTAGCCCATACCTGCTCCGAACGCTACCAACCAATTTTGCGACACACGGCTGCTCTCGTGTGAGTCGACGCTCGACCCCAACCCCCGAACCCCGGAAAGGAAATTCTTCATGACGAAGTTCACCGGATTCCTGACAACAACATTCGGCACGCTGGCTCTAATCCTCTCTCAAACCGCCCACGCGCAGACTCTGCCCAAATTCGGGCACGTCGTAATTGTTGTCGGCGAAAACACCGCTTACGGCACGAGTTACGACTCGAAGAACATGCCGTATCTCACTTCGCTGGCGAATGCCTATGGACTGGGCACCAACTATTACTCCGACACGCATCCTTCCATTGGCAATTACCTGAACCTGGCCACGGGGTACCTCATCACCGACGATGACAACCAGACTCCGAAGACGCTGCCGGTTTCCGACAACAACATCGCTCTCGAAGCGCAGAATGCCGGGTTGACCTGGAAGGACTATGTCGAGAGCCTTCCCTCCGTCAAAGGCTGTGGCGGGTTGAAGAGCGGTACCTACTACGTACGCCACGATCCGCTCGAGTACATGACGACAATCAATACAGAGACGGAGAATTTTGTGTGCTTCAGCCAGTTCGCCACCGATCTGGCGAATCACAACCTCCCGAATTTTTCATGGCTGGTGCCGAACGGTTGCGACGATGCGCACGACTGCACCTTGAAAACGTTCGACAACTGGCTGAGCACGGAAATCGCGCCGCTCGTGGCGAGTTCGTACTTCCAGGCCGGAGGCGACGGCCTTCTAATCATAGTTTTCGATGAAAACAACAGCACCGGCACCCCCGACTGCGAAACGACGACCGACGGCTTGGGCTGTGGTGGAAAAGTGGAACTGGTGGTGATCAGCCCGTACAGTAAAAAGGCCTACAAATCCAAGGGCGGCGACAGCCACAACTATAAAGACTCCTACGAAGAAGGGAACATTTTGCGCACCATGGCGCAGGGCCTCGGCTTGCCGACTTCGAATCTGGGAGCGGCGACGCTCGACATCCCCATGGCGGACTTCTTCTGATCGTTACTTAGCGAGGAACGACGGGCGGGTGCCTGGATCGTCCCCGCCTGTTCTGTGGGACAGGAGGGCCCTTGTCCTTGAGACCCCAGACCTTCATATCACTGAGGTCGGTGACTGACCGCAGCTCGCTTCGGCGCGCAACGCGAGTATGATTAAAAGCCGTCTCATGAATTATGGGATGGCTTCTGGTCTCCCGGGCAGCCATGATTCTCCCACCCACCACCGAGCCCCTCCTCGACGCCGAAGCCCGGCTCGAAGGCTTCGACAATCTGATGCCCTTCAAGGTCCAGAACATACTTCTGGTCTCCAGCCTCTACGACTCCTTCATCCTCCGCGAAGATGGACGCCTCAACGAGTTGCTCATCGACGAATCGCTCGAACTGAATCTGCAGCAAATACCGGGCATCACTCACGTTTCCAGCTGCGCGGAAGCGCTGGAACTGGCCCGTTCGCAGCCACGCTTTAATTTGATTGTCACGAACCTCACGGTTGCCGATATGACCGCTGCGGAACTTGCCCGCGAGGTCAAACAGGCTGGGCTTGATGTCCCCGTAGTCGTGCTCGCCTACGACTACCGCGCGATAAAAAACTTCATCAGTCGCAATCCGGTTACCGACATCGAGCGCATTTTCCTTTGGCAGGGAAACGCCCGCATCCTCATCGCCATCGTCAAATACGTCGAAGACAAGCGCAACGTTCTGCACGACACGAGCGCCATGGGCGTGCCGGTGTTGCTGGTGGTGGAAGATAACATTCGTTACTACTCATCATTCCTTCCGGTGATTTATACCGAGCTGATCAAGCAATCGCGCCGCGTCATTCAGGAAGGCATCAACGTTGCGCACAAGCTGGTGCGCATGCAGGCGCGGCCCAAAATTTTGCTGAGCTCCAATTTCGAAGACGCCGCGCACCTGGTGCGAAAGTATCGTGATTATCTGATCGGGCTCGTCTCGGATGTGGAGTTTCCATGGGATGGAAAGCTCAGCCCCGAAGCAGGTTTTGAGCTAGCCCGCCGGATGAATAGCCTGGTGCCGGATGTGCCGGTTGTTCTGCAAACCAGTCGCACAGAGTTCCGCCCGCGCGCCCTGGCCGCAGGATATTCGTTTCTTCGGAAGCGTTCGCCTACGTTGTTGAAAGATCTTCGCCGCATTCTCACCGACCATTTCGGCTTCGGCGATTTCGTTTTTCGTCTGCCGGATTCCACCGAAGTCGCCCGCGCCGGGGACATGAACGAGCTCGAAGAGCAGTTGCAGACCGTTCCTGCCGAAAGCCTCACCTATCACGCCCAGCGCAACCATTTTTCGCACTGGCTGATGGCACGCACCGAATTCGCCCTCGCTGCCAAGCTGCGCCCGCGCAAGGTTTCTGATTTTGCCACTCCGGAAGACTTGCGCTGCGATCTCATCGATTCGATCAACGACTATCGCCGCGAGCAAAGCGAACTCCTCATCGGTGATTTCAATGCCGAAACCTTCAAGCCCTCGGAGTCCGGTTTTCTTCGCATTGGTTCAGGATCGTTAGGCGGCAAAGCTCGCGGACTCGCATTCATCCGCCATCTTCTGCACAAGAGCCGCATCACGCGCCGTTTTCCCGGCATTCGCATCGCGGTTCCTCCCGCTCTGGTTCTCGCCACAGACGCGTTCGATCAGTTCATGGCGGAAAACAACCTGCTCGACTTCGCCCTGCAATGCGAAGATGAAGCCGAAATTCTACAAAAGTTTCTGGCCGCTCCGTTATCGGATAAATTGCGAGAAGATTTAAAGGTCTTCCTCACCGAAGTCGCGTATCCGCTTGCCGTGCGCTCCTCAAGCCTTCTCGAAGACTCCCAATACCAGCCTTTCACCGGAGTCTACGAAACATTCATGCTCGGCAATCAATCTCCCGCCGATGGTACACGTCTGGCGGACTTAGAGGATGCGATCAAACGCGTCTACGCCTCCACATTCACCCGCCACGCCAAAGCGTATGTGCGCGCCACGCCCTACCGCCTGGAAGAAGAGAAGATGGGAGTGATCATTCAGCAACTGGTCGGCGCGGCGCACGGCCAGCGCTTTTATCCCGATTTCTCCGGCGTGGCTCGATCGCACAATTTCTATCCGGTTGCGCCGATGACTTTTTCTGACGGCATCGCCGCCGTAGCCTTGGGGCTCGGCCGCTCCGTGGTTGATGGCGGAAAGTGTCTCACCTTTTGTCCGCGCTATCCGCAGAGCCTCGTGCAATTCTCTTCGGTCGAGGATATTCTCGCGAACTCGCAGACCGAGTTCTGGGCCCTGTCGCTGAATGGCGTTCCGGAAGGCCGTCCCGGCCATTTGCACGAAATGCGCTTCGGTCTCGACGCCGCCGAGGCCGACGGCACACTGCCGCCAGTGGTCTCCACTTATTCACACGCCAACGAGGCGGTCTACGACGGCATGAGCCGCCCCGGCGTGCGCATCGTGAGCTTCGCGCCAATGCTGAAACATAACCTGTTCCCATTACCGGCGATTCTGGAAACCTTGGTGAAGGCGGCAGAGCAAGCCCTCGGCATCCCGGTGGAAATAGAGTTTGCCGTTCGCCTGCCGCGAGCGGCGAATGAACCTGCTGAATTCGGTTTCCTGCAAGTCCGCCCGCTCACGCTCTCGCGCGATTATCAGGATTTGACGGTCGGTGAAATCGATCCGCAACAGCTCCTATGCCAGAGCAACAAGGTACTGGGCAATGGCCGGATCGAAAATCTACACGACTTGGTGGTGGTCGACTCGCAACGCTTCGAGCGTAGCCGCAGCCATGAAGTGGCCAAAGCGGTCGCGCAATTCAACAGCGCGCTAAACGCGGAGAATCGTCCTTACCTGCTGATCGGTGTCGGCCGCTGGGGGTCGAACGATCCCTGGCTCGGGATCCCGGTGGAGTGGGACGAAATTTCGGGCGCGCGTGTGATCGTCGAAGCTGGATTTCGCGATTTTCGCGTGACCCCTTCCCAGGGCAGCCATTTTTTTCAGAACCTCACGGCATTCCAGATCGGGTATTTCACCGTGAATCCCGACGCTGGGGAGGGCTCGGTCGATTGGCAGTGGCTGAGTGAGCAGTCGTCCCTAGAGGAAGACGGATGCGTTCGCCATCTGCGCTTTGATCGACCGCTGAGAGTAGTCATGGACAGCATACAGAGTCAGGGCATTATCTTCAGACCAGAAACAGGGACACCAGGCTAACCCACACTTAACAATCCGGTTAACTCCAGCCGTAATCCGGCCAACCGCGACGATTCGGCTGAAACTGGTAGTCAGAACGCTCGTCAAACCACCTTACCGGGTTGATACTCCGCCCAACCTGAAAGGCTGCCTCGTACCGACGTGCTCGCCCGTAGTTGCATCTTACTGGTAAAGTGAGGAAAGTAGTCCTCGTTTGCGACACGATCGACCGTGGGAATCATCCTGGAGCTTCTGCGGATGAGTCGTTGAATCTTCGGATTTGCCAAAACTGGCATATTGGCAAGATGCGGAATTCCGTTTGTGAGAATGGACTTCCGGAGTCGACTGCTAGCATCGCCTCGGCGACGCCTCAATCAACTGGACTTGGAGCCATCATCAATTTGAAACTGAGCTATTTAGCGCGTATAGGCCTACTGATCGTGTCGACCTTATCCTCTGTGGTTTTTTGCGCAGGTCAAAGTGCCCAGCAGGCTCAAACGTCCGACCCTGCCCAATCCACACAATCGCCGGCAACCAGTTCTTCCAAAGATAAGCTCGCAGATCAGCCGTCCGCCCAGAGTAGCGCTGAAGATCCAAGCAGCCCGGCCCAACCCGTTACAAAGAAAGAGAAAGAGAAGCAGAAAGAAAAGGCTAAAGACGACCGGATGTTTTATGTGATGCCGAACTATCTGACAGTGGACAGTCAATCGCAAGTGCCGCCAATCTCCTGGAAAGAGAAGTTCGCCATCTCAGCCAAGGGATCCTTCGACCCCTATGAATTTACAGTTGTGGGCATTGTGGCGGGCATTCGCCAGGCGGAGAATTCCTCTCCGGCGTTCGGACAGGGGGCAGAGGGGTACGGAAAGCGTTACGGAGCGGCTTTTGCTGATCAGGTAGATGGCAATATCATGGTGGGTGGCGTTTTCCCAACAATCCTGAGAGTCGACCCCCGCTATTTTCAGCTGGGCAGGGGATCGTTCCTGCGCCGCTTTAGCTACGCCCTCGACCGTATTTTCATTGCTCGAATGGACTCCGGGTCTCGCATGTTCAACTTCCCCGAATTTGCCGGCAACGCAACAGCGATCGCTATTTCCAATTTCTACTATCCCACGTCCAATCTCAGTTTTTCGTCGAGTTTGTCAGACTGGGGAACGCAAATGGGTCTCGACGCCTTCGGCAATGAACTGAAGGAGTTTTGGCCAGATATTCACCACTATTTGCAAAGGAGACACGAGCGCCACCTGCAGAAACAGCAGCAGAAAGCGCCGAACTAACCCTCCCAATACGGACTCCACACTCGCCGCGTTATTGCCCCGAGTGCATCCAAATGGTGGTTCGAACAATCCAACGGTGGGTAAGTCGCAGGAAATAATTGAAAGCACAGTAGATACGCAACGCGGAATTACGCATGCGGGAGGAGATTTGAAGGCAATTCCATTTTTTTGCGTGGCGGTGGCCGTGACCGGGATGTTAACAACTGCGTCTGCTCAGGCTCAAGAACCGGCGAGAGCGCCAGAACAATCTCGAGAAGGATCTCTACAGTCAGGTCCGGAGGATGTTTCTCAAAATAATGTTGCGCAAAATCAGGACCCGCCGCGACCACCCACCACCACGGACAGCAAGTCATCCGTGCCCGATGCTCCGACGCCTTCAACAGCAAGTAGCCCGAATGAAGAGTACGGTAAACAAAACAAGAGAATTCTGGGGATTATTCCCAACTACCGTGCGGTCAGCGCCAATGAGCATTTGCCTCCGCTGGATTTCAAAGGTGAACTCTGGCTGGCGACCCAGGATACGTTCGACTACTCTGATTTCATTTTCGTGGGGGCGCTCGCGGGCGTTGACATGGCCAGCCGCTCGCAGCCAACCTTTGGGCAGGGTGCTCAAGGCTTCGGCAAATACTACTGGCACGTCTTTGTCGACGGTGGCATCGAGAACTACATGACGGAAGCGATCGTTCCAGCAGCGACGAAAGAAGACCCGAGATACTACACGATGGGCAAAGGTGGGTTTATCAAGCGGACCGGTTATGCGGTAAGTCGGCTGTTCATCACCAGAACCGACTCGGGAGGGAGGACCTTCAATCTGTCTGAGGTCGTGGGAGCCGGAGCGGCCGCGGGCATCGGCAATGCCTATTACCCGGCGGAGTCCAACCAGTGGGTGAAAACATACCAACGTTGGGGAACGCAGGTGGGCTTAGACGGAGTGTTCAACGTGATAAAAGAGTTCTGGCCCGACATCAATAAAGCGGTGTTTCACGGAAAATACTAACATCGTCTTAGCGACGCGGCACAGCGTTGCGCCTTAATCCGTTCCCCCTCCCCGGTCACTCGAGTTGCGCTGGGTTCGATAGTCCCCTTAAAGGCGAATCCGGTTCGCACCACAATCCGTCCTAGAAAATCGCCTGCCGACCCGGTGCGTAACGGTCCAATTCCTGTAGAATCAGCAGTCGAACTTCAACCGCGAGGAAACGCATGACAGAACCGACCTACGAAGAACTAAAAGCAAAGCTTTCGCAGTTGGAAAAAGAAGTCGAGACCAAGAAGCGCAGTGGCGACCTGATATTCAAGGTCGGAGAAAAGGGCGGTGTCAGCGTTTATGGGCTGGGCCGCTTTCCGGTTACGCTCTACTACGAGCAGTGGAATCGGCTGTTGGGCGCGGCCAACGACATAAAAGCCTTCATGGAGGAAAACAAATCCCGATTAAAAATGAAGGAGTAGCGGTGCTCGCATCGGTTCTTAGGATCGGGAAATTCACCCACAGACCAAAGTTGCTTCCATTTTGCGTGCGAATTTTAACGTGCGCTTAAGATACATCCGGCTATAATAAAAAGACTGTGCCCAGGTACTCCATCGTCGTCCCACTTCACAACGAGCAGGAAAACGTCACCGATCTTTATGACCGCCTCAAGGTGGTAATGGAGACGGCAGGCGAAAGCTTTGAGATCGTGCTGGTGGATGACGGCTCAAGCGATCACACCTTCGCGATGCTGCGGGAAATTGCGGCCGTCGACAGCCGCGTGACCGTGGTGAAGCTGCGCCGCAATTTCGGTCAGACTGCAGGATTGGCCGCAGGTTTCGATCACGCGCGCGGCGAGTACATCATCGCCATGGATGGCGATCTGCAGCACGACCCTGCCGACATTCCAATTTTTCTCGAAAAGATTGCCGCTGGTTACGACATCGTGAGCGGCTGGCGCAAGGTTCGCATCGATAATTTCTGGATGCGCCGCATCCCGTCGCGTATCGCCAATTGGCTGATGGCCAAGCTGAGCGGCGTCGATATCCACGACTTCGGCACCACGTTCAAAGCCTATCGCCGCGAAATCCTGGAGCAGGTTCCACTTTACGGCGAGTTGCACCGCTTTATTCCGGCGCTGGCATCGTGGTATGGCGCTTCAATTTGCGAGGTTCCGATCCGCAACGTGAATCGTGAGCGGGGAACTTCGCACTACGGTATCTCCCGCACCTTCCGTGTCTTCTTCGACCTGATCACGATTCGTTTCCTGCTGCGCTATCTTTCGCGTCCGTTACACTTTTTTGGAACTTTTGGTTTGGTGAGCCTGATGGGCGGCAGCGCGCTTGTGGCGTGGCTGGGTGCGGAGAAATTTCTTCGTCACATCCCAGTTATGGGTGAGCACGGCCCGCTGGTGATGGTGGCCTTGGGCCTATTGCTGGGCGGGTTGAATTTGCTGGCGATCGGATTATTGGGCGAGATGCAAGTCCGCCATTACCACGAACCTCGCCATCGCGCGCCCTACTCGGTCGATCGCGTTCTGCGTTCGCAAAACGAAGAGCACAGCGTCCCGGAGTGAGGCCAAGTCCTGGCTAGTCTAAGTCGAATCCCACTTCAGCAGCGCGAACCTGAGGGATCAACCATGACTGCTGAATCGACCATCGATCGTTGGACGTCAGGCGCCGACTACGACCGATGGATGGGCCGATGGAGCCGCCTCGTCGCGCACGAGTTTTTGCAGTGGCTTGCCGTCCCAGCCGGCCTGCGCTGGCTTGATGTCTGCTGCGGAAGCGGCGTCGTTACCCAAATCATCGATGAACATGCCAATGCAGCCAGTATCGCGGGAGTAGACGTTTCAGCGGAACAAATACACTTCGCCCGCCAGCATCGCGCACACCACAATGTCACATTCGAAACCGGAAACGCTCAAGCGCTTCGGTTTGCGGATTCCAGCTTCGACGTTGCCGTGTGCGGCCTGGGCTTGAACTACCTACCGAGCCCTGCCCGCGGATTGGAGGAATTCCGGCGAGTTGTCCGTTCCGGCGGCACAATCGCTGTCTACGTCTGGGACTATGGCGAGGGCGCAAGGTTCCTGCGCGAATTCTGGGACGCCGCTATCGCAGCCGATCGCAGTGCGGCAGAGTTTGACCAAGCCCGCCGTTTTCCGATGTGCACCCCAGAAGGGCTGCACCGTCTATTCGACGACGCGAAGCTGGAAGAGCCATCTGTGCACGCGATCGAATTAGTAACACCCTTCGCGAGCTTTGATGACTACTGGGAACCGCTCCTCACTGGACAAGGCTCAGCGCCCAACTATCTCGCGTCCCGCGACAAGGCCATCCAAAGTGAGATTCGCGAGCGCGTGCACGCATCATTGCCGATTGACGCACAGGGAGCGATCGACATGCCAGCGCGCGCCTGGGCGATTCGCGGACGACGCCCTTAAAACTCAGCTCCTAACATCTACCAGACTCTGCACACATCCTTCGCCGGTTTCACCATCGGCTGCCCGGGCTTGCACGAAAATGCCTCTGCGAACTCCGGCATGTTCACCACCACGCCATTGATGCGGTAGCGCGCGGGCGAGTGCGGATCGATCATGGCGCGCATGCGCATGTCTTCGGGACGCTCATTGGCGCAATCCCACTGGGCGAAGCCGACAAAAAATCTCTGCTCCGGAGTGAGACCATCGACCGGGTGCAGATCTTTGCTCTTATCCGCATCCTTCCACGCCATGTAGGCAAGAATTTCGCCGCCCAGGTCGGCAACGTTCTCGCCCAAAGTCAGCTTGCCGTTCACGTGAACGTCCTCTACCGCGATGTACGCTGAGTATTGGTCGTCCACGCACTTCGTCCGTGCGTCGAATTTCTCGCGGTCTACCTTGGTCCACCAATCCTTCAGGTTTCCCTTGGCATCAAACTGGCTGCCTTCGTCGTCAAAGCCGTGAGTCAGTTCATGGCCGATGGTGCCTCCCGTGTTGCCGTAGTTGGGAGCATCGTCCATCTTTGGATCGTACAGAGGAGGCTGCAGCACGCCCGCAGGAAAGTTGATGTCGTTCATCTGCGGATTGTAGTAAGCGTCCACGGTTGGAGCTGAGATGTCCCATTCGCCATGATCGACGGGCTTGCCGATTTTGTTGATGTCGCGCCGAGTCTCGAATTGATGCGTCCGTTCCACATTACCGGCGAAATCGTCGCGAACGATTTTTACCGAGCTGTAATCGCGCCACTTGTCGGGATACCCAATCTTGTTGCGGATTCCTGCCAGCTTGGTGAGCGCCTGTTGCTTGGTCTCCGGGCTCATCCAATCGAGCGCGCGAATGCGCTGGCCCATAGCCTCTTCGATGCGCTCTACCATGTCGAGCGTGCTCGCCTTAAGCTCTGGAGAGAATACCTTCGCCACATACACTTGGCCGAGAGCCTCGCTCAGATCCTTGTCGACATACTGCACGCACCGCTTCCATCGCGGCTGCTGCTCTTTGGCGCCGCGCAGGTACTTGCGGTAGAACTCGAAGTTTTCCTGTACGAATGGCGTTGAGAGATAGGGAGAAGACGAGTCGACGAGGTGGAAGCGCAAGTAGGTCCTCCAGCTATCGACTGACTCGGAGGCGAGAAGTTTGTTCAACTCTTTCACGAACTCAGGTGCGTCGACGTTGAGGATCGCGAACTCCGGGTACTGCATTTCGCGATAGTAAACGGCCCAGTCGAAATCCGGCGCGAGATGGGTCAGGTCCGCAAGCTTCATCTTGTGAACCAGTTTGTGCGGATCGCGCCGTTCCACTCGAGTCAGGGAAGCCTTGGCCAGCGCCGTTTCTATGCGCATAACGGTTTCAGCATTGGTTTTTGCTGCTGCCACGCTGTCGCCGGAAAGCTCGAACACCTTCTGCACATGCTGTAAGTAACGCTCGCGTGTCTCCTTCGACTTTGCGTCGTCTTTCGTGTAGTAGTCGCGATCCGGCATGCCGAGACCGCCCTGGTCCAAGTCGGCGATAACCTGCTCCGAGTTGTCCGGGTCCTGGGTCGAGCCGGCGTTGAACATCGTTTTCGAATAACCAGTGGAAGCCATTTGCAGATGCGCGACCAGCGGAGTGATCTCCTTCGCCGATTTCAGGCTGCCGATCGCGACGAGATCCTGCTGAATCGCAGAGATGCCGCGCTTTTCCACCGCGCCTTCATCCATGCAGGCTGCGTAGAAGTCGCCAATCTTCTGAGTTACGGCATTGCGATCAGCGGACGGTTGCGCCGCCTTCTCCAACATTCCGCGCAGAAAAACCAGATTGTCCTGATAGAGCTTCCCGTAGACCGACCACGAAGTCTGATCGGGCGGAATGGGATTCTTCTTCTGCCAGCCGCCGCAGGAATAGCGGTAGAGGTCCACACAAGGGTCGACGGTTTTATCCATCGAGGAAACGTCGAGGCTCGGGCTGTAAGGGAGAACCGGCTCGGAAGACGTTTGACCTTTGGGAGCTTGAGCGTTCGCGAACGCAAAAATTATCGTCAGAAAGGAGAAGCAAAAAACGTATTTACGCATATTCACCTTGGATCGCTTGGCACGGAAAGAGTTAGGGCAAACCAGACATGCTACGCGAGGCTCTGCCTGTCAGCAAGGCCGTTATCGGTACAATACGAGAGCCGTCGTATAATGAGCGGTTTGGGTACCAAGGAGCCGCTGTCCGACATGGCACAGACCATCCAACACGAATTGCAACTGGCGCGCCGCATGTCGCGGCTGGGCACCGAGACTGCATTTGAAGTTTTGAACAAAGCAAGGGCGCTCGAGCGCCAGGGCAAAAGCATCATCCATCTGGAAATCGGCGAACCCGATTTCGACACGCCGGGCAATGTAGTCGAAGCCGCCGTTGACGCCCTCCACAAGGGCTGGACGCATTACGGCCCATCGGCCGGCTTGCCCGAGTTGCGCCAAACCATCGCCGATTACGTAAGCCGCACGCGCAGCGTGAAGGTCACGCCGGAAGAAGTCGTTGTCGTTCCCGGAGGCAAGCCCATCATTTTCTTCACAATTCTGGCTCTGATCGACGAAGGCGACGAAGTCATCTACCCCAATCCCGGCTTTCCAATCTATGAGTCGATGGTGAACTACATCGGCGGCAAAGCCGTGCCCATCCAACTGCGCGAAGACCATGACTTCTCGCTCGATGTAAGCGAACTTCCCGGCCTCATCACCGACCGCACCAAGCTGATCATTTTGAACTCACCCCAAAATCCTACGGGTGGTGTGATGCCCCGCAGAGATGTTGAAGAAGTCGCGCGCATGATCGGCGACCGGAACATTCTGGTTTTGTCCGATGAAATCTACAGTCGGCTGCTGTTTGAAGGCGAGCATTTCTCCATCATGTCCGTGCCCGGAATGCAGGAGCGCACGATATTGCTCGACGGGTTCTCGAAGACCTATGCCATGACCGGATGGCGCATGGGCTACGGCGTCATGCGCCCGGATTTGGCTGCCCACATGACGCGCCTGATGACCAACTCCAACTCCTGCACCGCCAGCTTCACGCAAATCGCAGGCGTGGAGGCGCTCACCGGAGATCAGAGTTCAGTCGATCACATGTGCTCAGAATTCAAGCGTCGCCGCGATGTATTCGTCGCCGGATTGAACAAGATCAAAGGCTTTTCCTGCCGCATGCCCAAAGGCGCGTTCTATGTTTTCCCAAACATCACGAAGACCGGATGGAAGTCAAAGCCGCTGGCCGATGCGTTACTGGAGCAGGCAGGCGTCGCCGCTCTTTCCGGAACCGCCTTCGGCGCCTTCGGCGAAGGCTATCTCCGGTTTAGCGTCGCCAACTCGCTGGAGAATTTACAGAAGGCGCTTGAACGCATCGATCAGTGGGCCAAAGAGAACCTTTAGCTGCCTAGCGTCGAGATCTTCGTCGGTGCTCCGCTCGTAAATCACGGGAACAGGCATTTTACGAATCCCGAACAATTCACAGCGTCCCCGTCAATCGACTCCTTTCTGCGCTTAAGATTCCCGAATTCCGGGATAGCCTGATCCAAATCCCGGAACAAATCAAGATAGGAGTCCCCTATGCTATCGAAAGGCTTCGGAAGTCTTCTAGCACTCGCTATCGTGCCCGCCCTGGCGCAAGTCCCCGGGCCGGCGACTGCGCAACCCGCTGCAATCGTCACCCCGCGCCAGCATGCCCCCCGCAGAGTCTATCCCGGCGTTCCTCCGCGCGTGGAAGGCAACGTCACAGTCGAGGACAGCACGAACTGGAGCGGCTACGCCGTGACCGGCTCGTCGTTTACTTCCGCCAAGGGATCGTGGACCATCCCCACCGTCACCTGCTCGAAAACTCCCAACACCTATTCCTCGTTCTGGGTAGGCATCGACGGATGGACTTCCACCACCGTAGAACAGACTGGAACCGATTCCGACTGCGACGGCTCCAGTCCCTCGTATTACGCGTGGTATGAGTTCTATCCCGCCGGCTCTGTTCTGATCTCAAGCGTTCCGGTGTCACCCGGCAATCACATGTCCGCTTCCGTGACATATAGCGGCACGGAGTTCACCGTTACCATCACGAACGAGAGTACGGGCAAGTCGTTCAGCAAGGCTGGAAGAGTTTCCGGCGCAAAGCGCTCCTCAGCCGAATGGATTGCCGAAGCTCCGTGCTGCACCAATGCCGGCGGTATCCTGCCGCTCGCCGACTTCGGCACGGTCGATTTTGGCCAGGATTACACCGGCGTGAGCGGCACGAACGACGCCACCGATTCTTCCGTGTCCGGGCAGATCAGCGATTTCGGCTCCGATGTATTCGAGTCGATCATGGTCAACGGCAGCACCGGCGCGGATGAAGCGGTTCCATCGGCCCTCACGTCAGACGGAACGAGCTTTACTGTCACTTGGGATTCAGAATAAGCGCAATTGAAGTTTGATTACCTCCTCCCCGAAAACCTCGCTCAGGTTTTTGCCTGAGCGGGGTTTTTCGCTATATTCGACGCGTCGGAAGTGTGGGTTCAGCGCTGAGGTAATCGGAGCCCTAAGTGAAATCAGCTACGAAAAAAACCAAAAAGACTAAAACTCCCCGGCCCAGCCGTCCGTACATGCCCGGCTACGGCTTGCCCGATGGCAGCAAAGGTTTGCTCGCATGGAGTTGGGCCGAGCAGCGTCTAAAAAAAACGCATAACTACTGGATCACCACCGTCAAGCCCGATCGCTCACCGCACACCATGGTCGTCTGGGGCCTGTGGCAGGACGGAACCTTTCTGTTCAGTACCGGCAGCAAGTCCCGCAAAGCGCGTAATCTGGCGCATAATCGGAAATGCATCGTTTGCACGGAGCACGCCAATGAAGCCGTCGTCGTTGAAGGTACAGCCGAGCTCGCAGACTTGACCGCTCGCCGCAAATTCCTTCCCGTCTACGAACGGAAGTACAAGTTCGATATGGGAGGTATGAAAGGCGACATTCTTTCGATGAAGGAGCCTGTCTTCGCCGTCCGTCCGCGCGTGGTCTTCGGGTTGTGGGAAAAATACTTCGTGGGCAAGTCGACCCGCTGGAAGTTTTAGCAGGCGCGCTCAAAGAAATCGTCTCTTGGAGGAAAATATGCAAAGTTCTCATTCCTTCCACTTTCCCAACGAAAGCGATTCCTACCGCCAGGCGCGAAATGAACTGCTTCGGGCCGAAGTCGAACTTCGGCGTCACGTAGAGCAAGTTGCTGCTCTCCGCCGCACGCTTCCGCTGGGAGGAGAGATTCCGGAGGATTACATCTTCGACGAGGGCGCAGCCGACCTCAGTGATTCGCAAACCGTGCGCCAAGTGCGGCTGTCGCAGCTATTTCAGCCGGGCAAAGACACGCCAGCTATTTACAGCTTCATGTTTGGACCCAAGATGCCGGCCGCTTGCCCTATGTGCAGCTGCATGTTGGATAGCCTGAACGGCAACGCCCATCACGCGGGGCAGCGCATCAATCTCGCCGTGGTGGCTCGATCTCCGATCAAGAGACTGCGAACCTTCGCACGCGAGCGCGGCTGGAATCGCCTGCGCCTGCTTTCTTCCGCCAACAACACCTACAATCGCGACTACTTCGGAGAAAACGCCGAAGGCGGCCAGCAGCCCTCGCTGAACATTTTTGCCCGCCGTGACGGGAAGATTCATCACTTCTGGTGCTCCGAGATGGTAATGACTCCGCCCGATCCCGGCCAGAACCAGCGGCACATCGATATGATCTGGCCCCTCTGGAACCTACTGGATTGCACGCCAGAAGGGCGGAGCAAGGATTGGCTTCCAAGCCTGAGTTATCGCTAAGATGGCGCCGACTTCAACTGCGCGGATATTGGTTGCGCAGGGAATCTTCCTCTGCGAGCACTCTCAGCATCGATGGCAACTCCGTCGCCAGTTGCGATTTAGGTATTCCGCGCACCCCCATCTTCTCCGCGAGATGCTGCATGGTCTCGGAGCTCTGCTCGCTCATCAGAAGAATCTTCAAAGACGGGTGAGCCTTCTTCAGGTTCTCGGCGACCTGCACGCCGTTGAGCCGCGGAATGGAGAGATCCAGAAGAACGACATCAGGATGCAACTCTTCAACTTTTTGTATCGCGTCTTCCCCGTCGACAGCTTCGCCACATACCAGCGAGTCCGGGAAGTGCTGCTTGATCAAGTTCCCCAGCGCTCGCCGAAGGATCTGGGAATCATCTGCGATCAGAATCTTGAAAGGTGCTGGCATTTTGTAGAGTCTTGCAGCTTCACCCTTCGATTCTATCTGATCGAATCTATCTGATAGAAGAACTCCCGCTCACAATCCCGTACTATGATTCGTCAAGGTTCTCATTATGGAGAAGTGAGTTTTGCGAATCATTCAGTGCCGGGAGATTCCTGAGGACAACGAACTCCGCTGCCAGTGGAATGCGATCGCCATGCAAATGGAGCGGCCGGAGGTCTTCTACACCTGCGAGTGGGCTCTTGCCATGCAAGCAGCATACGGGCACGTGCGAAAACCGTTGCTTATGTTGGGCTACGAAGGAGAAACATTGGTCGGAGTGGCATCCCTGGCCACAGATGCCACAGAAAAGGCCATCTCTTTTTTCTCCGCGACCACAGCAGACTATTGTGACTTTGTGAGTTTGCCCCAGCTTCGTCAAGAATTCGTGAACGCAATTCTTGCAGAGCTGAAAAGGAACTCGATGAGTTCTATAACTCTGGCAAACCTCCCCGCGGATTCAAGCACGGTGGATGCGCTGCGCAGAGCACCGAAAAACCAGTGGCGTCATGTTTTCATGCGGCCCGCATATATATGTTCGCAGGTGCAGTTAGGAACCGGCGAACAACGGCTGGCGTTAAGAAATGCCCTGGTGGCGAAAAAGAAAATTCGCCGCTATTTGCGCGCGATGGAGCGCGAAGGGCCGATAAGCTTCGTCCATCTAAGTTCGCGGGAGCAGATCGAGGCTGCCATGCCTGATTTCGTGAATGCTCACGTGGCGCGCTTTGTGGCCACGGGGCGTACTAGCAGCCTGGAGACGCCTGAACGGCGCTGTTTTCTGGAAGAGCTGGCAAAACGGTTTGACGGCGCCGGGCTGGTTACGTTAAGCCAGTTAAGAATTCAAGACCGTCCGGTCGCCTGGAACCTTGGCTTTCGATTTCATAAGAGCTGGTTTTGGTATCAACCAACCTTTGATGGCCGCTACGAAGAAAACTCTCCCGGTCACTGCCTGCTCGCCCGGATCGTGATTGACGCGTGCGAGAGCGAAGGAATGGAAGTGGTCGACCTGGGCTTGGGCGCGGAAGGCTACAAGGAACGTTTCGGCAACAGCGCGCGCCAGACGCTCCACGTCAGCGTAAGCGACTCCTGGAGTCGTCACGTGCGCGAAGTGATCAGATACCGGGCAGCCAGCGCGCTGAAACGATCGCCCAAAGTTGAGGCCGCGGTGCGGCGAGTGCTGGGGCGGTAAATGCCGCGTGCAATTCCGAATGGATCGAAAAGCGTTTAGACTAAGCTGCAACCCACGATGACTCGCGCCGAATCTCCTCTTATCAAGATATTCACCCCCTCGGATGCGAGCGCCTGCAACACCAACGCTCAGAATCTGACGGTGAAGGAAGTTGTCGCGCGTTTACCCGAAGATCGATTTCACGTGACGATGCTGTGCGAGGGCGAGCCCGATCCCCGCCTCGCCACGCGGGCTAACACGCGGCTTGTGAAGTGGGCTCGGCATGGCAATACGCTGCGCCTCCTTTACCATTGTCTCTTTCCTCCACCGGATATTTATTTTTTTCCGCGCACCGGGCCGCTTGACCGTTTGTTCTTCGACGCCCGGAGCCGCATGGCGCTGAGAAGCGCGCTGGTTACTTATATTGTGATGGCGATGGATGCGAAGACGAGTGCGGGATTGATCGGGCGGTCGATCGCGGAGGGAGACGTTGTGGTCGGCAATTCGAAATACGTTGGAGAGACGATTAGCCGAAGGTTTGCAGTACAGGCCAGCACAATCTACGATGGAATCGACCGGCGTTTTTACTTTCCCAGTGAACATGCGGACAACGAAGTCCCTGTTGTTCTTTACGCCGGCTCGTTTCAGCCCCGCAAGCGTGTCGAGATTGTCATCCATCAGGCCGCAAGATTTCCACACATACCATTCCGGTTAGCAGGCAAGGGAGAAACCGAAAAGAGCTGTCGCGACCTCGCAACCCAACTTGGCTGCCGCAATGTTTCTTTTCTGGGGCATCTTTCCTCCGAAAAACTGGGCAAAGAAATGCGCGAGGCCGACATTTTCCTCTTCCCCAGCATCCTGGAAGGCAATCCGCAAGTACTGCTGCAAGCGGGCGCTTGTGGGTTGCCTTCCATTGCCATGGAGCTTTACCTCTCTGATTATGTGATCGACGGCAAAACAGGTTTCCTGGCCAAAACCGACAGCGATCTGGCGCAAAGTTTGGACCAGTTGATCAGCAACAGAGCGATGCGCCGTTCTTTTTCTGCCGCTGCAATTGCGCATACCAGCCAATTTGAGTGGGACGATATCACCCGTCAATGGGCAGCAATATTTGAAGAGGCGGCGGAGAGACGTTGGACAAGCCTGCAGAAGAAAGCCTCTTAAGCACCGAAGTTGGCATGGACACATCAACTGCAAAACGGTCGAATACGCTGGTGCGTTATGGCGGATTCGTGGCGTCCGTGGGAACCGCCCGCGTGCTGGGGCTCGCCATCACTTCGGTGACGTTCCCCATCCTGGTGCGGCGCTTGGGTGTGGCAACCTATGGACTTTGGAGCTACGTGGTCGCGCTCTGTGCTTTTCTCGAAGTGGTCGCAAATCCCGGTCTTACAACCTACATCGCCCAACAAGTAGCGGCGCGCCGGCACGCGGCGGCGGATTTAGTCGCAGATTTCCTTGCGCTGCGCGGATTGAGCATCCTGGCCGCAATCGCTATCCTGCTGCTGATCGCCAACTTGGAGCCGAGATCCAACGTCCGCTTGCTGCTGCGATGGTACGGCTTCGCCTCTCTGTGCGTAGGCTTCACGGGATCGGATTCTTTCCTGACCTCGCTCGAACTGTTCCACGTACGCTCCGCTCTCACTTTGATGCAGCAAGTTTTATATGCCGTAGGAGTTCTAACTCTCGTCCACGCCCCGAAAGATTTGCTTTGGGTTCCCGCCAGCATTCTTGGATCGGCACTGGTAATGAATCTGGGAGGTTGGCTCGTTCTATGGCGCAAGGGGTTCCATCCCTCGCTGAACGTCGATCCCGCACGTTGGCGGATGATCCTCGTCCCCAGCCTGCACTACGCTGCGACCACGATGATGGGAACCGTTTACCACCGCACCGGCAACCTAGTTGTGCAGTGGTTCCTAGGCGATTACGCGCTCGGTCTTTACGCCGCGGCCATACGCTTTGTCGATCTCCTCCGCAATTTCGTAAGCATCGCCTTTGGTGTGCTGATGCCGCGAATGGCGCTGGCTGCGCAATCCCGAGCCGGACTGCGGCGACTGGTTCATGCTTCCTTCTCTGTGGTTGCAGCCATCGGTCTTCCGCTCATGCTCGGCACAATTGCAACGGCCCATCTTGTAGTGCCGTGGCTGTTGGGCAAGGGATATGCGGAAGCGGTTCAGCCGGTGCGCCTGCTGGCTGCCTTCCTGCTGGTCGGCCCCATGGCATCATTGTTATCGGGAACAGTTCTTTATGCACAGGGCCGGCATCGCGCGTGCCTGGCATCGGCCGCCGTGGGCGCGTTAGCCGCAGTACTGCTCTCATTCACCCTCGTTCGCCCCTTCGGCATGCCGGGCGTCTGCATTGCATTCGTGCTAGCGGAACTGGCCGTGGCGATCGCGGCTTACCTGTTGATTCCCCGCGACCTGAGGGACATTTGGAAGAATCCGATGATTGCTGTCGCAGGCCTTTCGGGATTGTTGATGGTTGTGACCATACGCCTGGTGAACTCCTACAGCGCTCGTCCTCTGTTAGTCGTAGCCGCAGGCGCGGTGACATATCTGCTTGCCACGGCTGTACTGGGCAGGAAATTGCTGATGGAACAATTTGGGGCGAGTAGGTGAGTGCGAACGCTCCGCGGCACTCGGTGGCTGTATTGCTTTCGGGACGCGAGCAGTTCAGCCCCTATTTCGGAGGCGCGGTGGCGCGCTGGACTTACGAAGTCTACAGCCTGCTGCGTGAGCAATTGGAAATCACAGTCTTCGGTTTTCCCACACCGCGAAAAGATTTGTATCTGCTTCCACATGAGAGCAGCCGCCTTTGGCAAGTGTGCGCTGTGCTATCGAAAATTCCGCGGGCTCGCCGTTATGAGGAAACGCTTTGGCTGCGAGCTCTCATCGGAAGGCTGGCTAATTTCCGAATCGTTCACATCCAAAATCGTCCTCAGTGGGTAGCAACTCTGCGAACGCTTGGCTATCGGGGAGCGATCGTTCTGCATCTGCACAACGATCATCTCGGGCATTGGGCCAGCCCGCAGCTGGATGAATTGGCTGGAAAGCTTGATGCAGTTGCTGTGTGCAGCGATTACTTGCGGCGCACCTTCGCTTCGCGCTCGCTCGCTCTCGATGCCAAGACCCGTGTAGTTTTCAACGCCGCGAACTTGAAGATTTTTTTCCCGCGGGAGGAAATTCGCCAGCCGAAGACAATTTTCTTCGTCGGGCGCTCGCGAAACCGCATATGTGCAGCAGGTAAAAGAACTGGCCCGGAGGCTGATACAGAGCCAGGGAGCGCACATTCTCTTTACCGAATATCTCGATCACGACAAAGAACTGCCGGTCTGGTTCCAGAAGGCGACCATCTTCGTCTGTCCGTCGCTCTTTCAAGAACCCTTTGGACTGGTCAACGCGGAGGCCATGGCCTGCGCCACTGCAGTAGTGGCGTCGAGGAGAGGCGGAATTCCTGAAGTGATCGGCGATGCGGGACGCCTGGTTGATCCGGAGAACGTGGAAGAGTTTGCGGCCGCAATTTCAGAGCTGCTGGCAAATCCGCCGGAGCGCAAGCGCCTTGCCCTCGCAGGATATGAGCGGTGCCGTCAGCTGTTCGATTGGCACGTAACAGCCGAAAACTGGATGGCGTTAATTGATCGCGTGGTGGAACGCGAA
>JBEKBW010000018.1:0-52557 GCA_050015215.1 Candidatus Sulfotelmatobacter sp. | reverse complement strand
GGGTTGCTGCACGGGCGGCTGGATGCCGACTTGAAAGATCAAGTGATGCGGTTGTTCCAGAAAGGCGAATTGCAAATTCTGGTTGCGACTACCGTGATTGAAGTTGGCGTGGATGTGCCGAATGCGACCGTGATGGTGATCGAACATGCGGAGCGCTTTGGCCTGGCGCAGCTTCATCAGTTGCGCGGGCGCATTGGGCGGGGCCCGGCGAAGTCTTATTGCATATTGATGACCGGCGGCAAGGTGACCGAAGAAGGTGAGAAGCGGCTCGACGCGATGGTGCGAACGAACGACGGGTTTCAGATTGCTGAACTTGATCTGGAATTGCGCGGGCCGGGAGAATTTTTTGGATGCCGAGCTTCTCTGTCGCCAATCTGATTCGGGACCGGCAGTTGCTGGAACTCGCCAAGCGCGAGGCTGCGGCCGTGATGGCTGGGCCGAATGAGGAGATCACGCAGGTGGAGATCAGCCGGGCGCTGGTGGCGTTGCGCATGCGATGGCGGCATACTTATGGATTGGTGGAGGTAGGGTAGTCGGAAACTCTCACGCGCCGATGGTTTTGAGAAATATCACCTGATGGCCTGATTGCGTGAGAGCTGGGTTCCCGCTTGTTACACTCGACTCGAGGACCCATGACGATCCCGTTCCCACGTGCACTGCTTCTTCTTGTCGTCTCATCGCTGGCTGTCTGTGCCCTTGGCCAGTCCCCGAAAAACTCCGAAGCTCGATTCGATTTCGTAACCCGCTCAGGAAATTCTCTTCAGCTTGATGGCAAGCCTTTTCGCTACAGCGGTCCGAATATCGAGTGGCTCGGACTGGAAGCCTATGGGCCGCACGATCCCGAAGGTCCACGCTATCCCACGCGGTTTGAAATCGACGATGCGCTGGACACTGCAAAACTGATGGGTGCGCGCGTGGTGCGGTCGCAGACCATGGGCGACAGCGTCGGATGCGAGCTGTGCATCGAACCTGAGCAGGGCGTCTTCAATCCCAAGGCGTTTGAGTCGATCGATTACGCGATCAAGGCTGCGCATGATCGCGGACTGCGGCTCATCATTACTCTGGTGGGAGATTGCGCCACCTGCAGCTTCGGCGCCGTGGGCGAATATTTGCAGTGGAATCACGAGCCAAATCCGATGGGCTTTTTTACCAACCCCAAGATTGTCGCGGCGGTCGAAAAGCACATTGAAGCTGTGATGACGCACAAGAATGCGCTGACCGGGATTCAGTACAAAGACGATCCGACGATCCTTGCCTGGGAAAATTGCAACATGTGCGGGCTGGTCGCGGTGTTGCTTTCTCCGACGAAAGATACTTCGCCGTTATTGCCCTGGATCGACACGATAGGCAAATTCACCAAGTCAATCGACAATCGGCATCTGTACCTCGACACAACCGGATTGTTCCGCTACGACAAGAGCGCTCTCGATACGCAGACGCCCGACCTGATCACGTTCGAGTATTACCCTCACTGGGACGCAGTGTTTGGCGGCGGTGAGAAGACCACGGCGCAGACTTTTACGCACGATGCGGCCGAGGTCAGCGCGCACGGCAAGGTCTACGTCATTAACGAATTCGGATGGGACGTCACCGACTGGGCTACGCGCGATGATTTTCAAAACGTGCTGCACACGCTGGAGACCGATCCGCACATTTGGGGCGACGGTTACTGGGCGCTGCAGGCGCACGCCGACAATTTTGGCTGGCAGGCGATTCCCGCGAATGTGAGCAACGCTACCTATGCGAAGTACGGCGAGAGCGGCCAATGGTGGGCACTTTACTACGGCGGCGTGAATACGATGATCAATACCGCGGAAGATATGCGCGCCCGCGCCGAACAGTTGCGCGCGCATGCTTACGCGATGGCCGGAACGCCGGTGCCTCCGCATGCCGTGCCGGCAGCTCCCGTGATTACAACGCAGGGAATCGGTTTCATCGGCTGGCGCGGGTCGGCTGGCGCGGTTTCTTACAGCGTGCAGCGCAAGAACAGCCCGTCGGCGGCGTGGGAGACGATATGCGACAAGTGCGCTACCGACGCCGATGCTCCCTGGCCTGATCCCAAGCCTGCTGGATTTAATGCAAAGTATCGCGTGATTGCTTATAACGCAGACGGCGTGGCCAGCCCGCCGTCATCGAACTGACAGGTCGAACTGGTAAAATCAGGTGATGGCCGCTTCTTCCCAATTGGTGCAGATTGAGCTCGGCCCGCCGCGGCGCGTGCCGAAGCCGGACTGGCTACGCGCCAAGGCGCCCGTAGGCGATAACTTTCATAATTTGAAGAAGCTGGCTCGTGGTCTGGGCCTGCATACGGTGTGCGAGTCGGCGCAGTGTCCGAACATTGGCGAGTGCTGGAATCACAAGACCGCGACTTTCATGCTGCTGGGCGATATTTGCACGCGGCGGTGCGGGTTTTGTGCTGTGCCGAAGGGACGGCCGGAGCCGATTGACTGGGATGAGCCGCGGCGCGTGGCCGAGGCGGTTGCGACTCTCGGCCTGAAGCATGCCGTTATTACCAGCGTGAATCGCGACGACGATAATGTTGGCGGCGCGAAGGTTTTTGCCGAAACGATCCGAGAGATTCGCGAGATCATTTCAGATTGCCGCATTGAGGTCTTGATTCCTGATTTTCAGGGTTTGGACGAGCCGCTGAAAATCGTACTGGAGGCTCGACCTGACGTACTCAACCACAACACCGAGACTGTGCCGCGGCTTTATCGCGCGGTTCGCTCGGGGGCGCGGTATGAGCGCACGCTTACGCTACTCGAGAATGCTAAGAAGTTTTCTCAGGGGATGGTTACCAAGAGCGGCGTGATGGTCGGCCTGGGCGAATCGACGGACGAATTGGTCGAGGTGTTTCGCGATCTTGGCGGGCGCGGGGTTGATATTCTCACGGTTGGACAGTATCTGCGGCCTTCACGCGATCATCTGCCTATAGCCCGCTTCTATACGCCGCAGGAATTTCACGAGCTACGGGATGAGGCTTTGCGGTTTGGGTTCCGGCATGTGGAGTCTGGCCCGATGGTGCGATCCAGTTATCATGCGCATGAGCAGGCGGAGTCGACTTCTACGCTGCGCTCAACTTCGTAAATTGTCCGCCGATGGCGTACGCAGAAAGCAGATTCCTCGCTTCGCTCGGAATGGCAAAGAGATATTCGGAATAACAAGTAGATATTTAGATGGCAGGTCGGGTACTTAGAAGACGTGCAGCTTGATGGTTAGATATTTTTTGGGATTCTCGCGGAAGGCCTTCAGGAAGTCCTGCGTGCTCACCAGTACCTGATTCATGTTGTTGTAAAGCGTCTCGTCTTTCAGGAATTTTCCGGCAGTGCCTTTGCCTGCTTCAAGATCGCTGGTCAGAGCGGCAAGTTTTGTCATCGTGGTGTCGATCTTTTTGGCAAGCTCTTCGTCCTTCAGGAGATGTCCGGCGGTGCCTTTGCCCGCATTCAGGTCTTCGCTTACCTTCTTCAGGTTCGCAACCGTATCGTTGGCGTTGTTGTAAAGAGCAGGATCTTTGAGGAATTTCCCGGCCGTGCCTTTCCCGGCCTGGATGTCGTCGATGACGCCGTTCATCTTGTCGAGCGTGGCTACGAATTTGTTGTAGGCGTCGTCGCTTTTGATCAACTTTCCGAGGCTACCCTCGCCTCTCGCAATCTCGCTGACGACTCCTTGAAAATCGGCGACCGTCTCGGACAAGCGGTTATAGAGTGTAGGATCGTAGATCATTTTGCCGAGCGAGCCTTTGCCGCTTTCCGCGAAGGCCAGAATGCGGTCGGCGCGCTTAAGCAGCGCATCCATGTTCTGCAGGGTGCTTTGGCTGGAGCGCACTACGGCGTTGAAATCGGGATGGATTGCGGTGGGTAAAATGTCCCCGTCCTGAACCGTGGATTCGACGGCCTGGGCGCTATCGATATCGAGATAGGTTTCTCCGAGGACTCCGGCGGTCTCGAGAGAGGTGACTGAGTCGCGGCGAAGGTTGAAGATGTATTTCGTGCTCACCTTCATGGTGACTTCGACGGGAGTCAGGCGCTTATCCTTCTCGTTCGTAATCATAAGTTTTGTGACATTCCCGATGTCTACGCCGCTTAGGCGCACGGGCGCGCCCACGCGCAGGCCTTCGGCGTTGTCGAAATAAGATCTCAGTTTGATGCGATGCGAAAAGTAACCGCCCGTGCCCGACATGAGAAACAGGAGCAGCGCCAGCGTGAGGCTGGAGAAGATGACGGTGAGGCCAACGCGAAGTTGCGACCACTTCAGCTGCTTCTGACTCGGCAAGTGATGTCCTCAGAACACTGGGGCCGTTTTGACAATAAGGGGAAGATCCGAAGCACCCACGCCCCTTGAGCATAATAGCAAACCGAAACGGCTTTAAGCGCGGCGCTGCCCATGAAGAGCTGGAAGCAGCAGCAGAGCCAGCAAGTACGCGGTCAGGCCGCAAGCTAGGGTGATGGTCAGACCAAACTGAATCGCGATGACCATCGCCAGCACGGAGCCTAATACGCTGGCCGCGGCGTTCATGGCCCAGGCCCATTCCACAGCGTTGTCTTCGGATTGAGGCGGAGCATCGATCCCCAGAACATCGAGGCCTGGGGCATCGACACCAGGCGTGGCGGCGGCTAGGGCGCGCAAGCCGGTGGGAAACGGCATGCCCATCAGAAATCCTAGCGGGGCTAACAGCAGAGCGCTGGCGAGTAGACGATATCCGAAGGCGAAGCCTACCCACGAGGCGAGCACATGCGGCAGGAGGAATACGTCGATCAAGAGCGCGACGGCGATTAAGGTGAGCGGCATCCAGGCGAGTTCGGTGCGCGGCAGGCAGCGGCGGGAGAACAGACTGCCCGCGCCGCTGGAGAGCATGAGAAGAAAAATTACGACGGTGAGAGCGTAGGTGGGATGTCCCAGAAAAAGTACGAAGCGCTGGATGAAGGCGATCTCAACCATAATGTAGCCCAATCCTACGGCAACGAAAAACAGTAGCGGCAGCGGAGACTGGCGGCGGCCACCGTGCAGCAGGAGCGGCAGAATCAGAAATGCCGCGACAGCGATTATGGAAATTACCAGCACAATGAGCAGAACCAGAACGCCGAGGTTTACCTTCCAGTCCACTCCGGCCTGCAGGGTTTCATTACCCAGAATCTGGCTTGGCTTTAGGGTGAAAAAGAAAAATGGCGCGTTGTCATTTACTGGCGCGACGTTGTAAGCGTAGGTGCGGGCGAAAGCGTAGGGATCGTTGCTGGCGATCAGATCGCCGAAGGGATTCGGTTGAGGATCGGAGGGAAGATACAGCGGATGCAGTTGGGCGTAGTGCGCGAAGTGCGCTTTTACTGCGGCTTCCTCCTCGGACGTGAATGGGGATTTCTTGGCGAGCACTACTACCGGGATGCCGTCTTCGTCGAGCGCGCCTTCCGAGGCCACTATGAAATGGCGCGCGGGATTGGCTACGCCTAGCCGGTGCAGGGCGTCCATGGCGACGGAGACTACGCGCAGGGCTTCGCGTGGATCGTGGAATTCCCAGCGAGTAATGGCGATCATGCCGTCGGGACGCAGGTGATTGAAATATTCGCTGAAGGCCTCGACGGTGTAGAGATTGTTTTCGCTCAGAGCAAAGGCTCCGGCAGCGGTGGAGGCCCACGTGTCGACCAGGGTCATTTGCACCACATCGAACTGCTGCGGGGTTGAACGCAAGTAGGAGCGGCCATCGGTGACATGAATGTGCACGTCGGGGCGCTGATAGAGATGCTTCGAATACGTGGCGTAACGGCCGCGCATGATGGTGTCGGCGATGATGGGATTGATTTCAATTCCCGTCACGCTGGGGCTGCCGTTGGCGATGGCGCGGAGAACGTCGACGCCGCCGCCCGGGCCGATGATGGCGAACTCTCCGCGTGGCCGGAGAACATTGGCCAGAGCCGGAGGGGCGGACATGAGGGCACGCTCCCATCCGGAGTCGTGCCAGTGTTCGATATCGCAATTCATGATGAAAGTGGAGGCGTCGGCGTCGATCACTACGGTTTTGGCTTGGCCTTGCAGATCTACTTCCACGCGGGAGAGCGCGTTCCAGCGGGCAAACTCTACCCAGGCGGGATCGCGGAGCATTCCCTTGGCGTAGACGACGTCAATCAGGCCGTCGGAGAGATTGCCGGCGATGAGGATGAGGAATGCAGCAAGTAGCGCAGCGGCGATGCGGCGTCCGCTGCGCGACTCCGCCCAGACTGCCGCTGCGACCGCCAGCGCGGCGCTGGCCATGAGGATGGTATTTGGCCCACCGATCCAGTTGAGAAGCGGGACCACGGCGAGGCAAGCCATGGCACCGCCGCCGAGATCGGCTCCGTAGAGCAGCGGGATGCGGTGCGACTCGCGGGCGAAGACTACGGAAAACAGGACTCCTGTTAAGAAGAACGGGACGGCAGCGGCAAGGTAGATCGCGGTGAGGCGAAGAAAATTACTTCCTGTGACTTCGAGCGCAACCGGGACGTGCAGAACTGTCTCGAGGACCACAAGGATGGTCACGGCATTTGCCATGCACAGCCACATCGCGAGCTGGCAGGTACCGTGCCGGCTCAGGCGGGGCTTCAGCATGTAAGAAAAAACGCCACCGGCGCCGAGGCCGAGCAAGGCGATGGAAATGGCGAGGAAGGCGAAGTGATAAAAGAGGACGACGGAGAACAGGCGGGTAAGGGCCAGTTCCAGGAGCAGGGTGGCGAAGCTCGTCAGGCCCAGGCCGGCCAGCAACGTTGGTTGAGAAACTTCCTGCAAACGAGGCGGGGCGGGGGCCTGTAGCGTGGCAGACATAATTGGGATGAAAAAAGTCTAGCAGAGGGGCATTCGGGCGGGACTTAGCTTTCTAGGATCGTGCTTCCTACGATCACGCTTTCTACATCGCGCTTTCCAGGATCACTTGTGCGATGGCTTGCTCTTTGGTATGCGAGATGGAGAGAGCTGCATTCGTCACGCCCAGTTTGGCGGCAAACTCGGCGGCTTTTCCGTGGAAGGTGATGGTTGGGCGTTTGCCGGGCAGGCGTACTACTTCGCAGTCGCGCCAGCGCACGCCGTGGTTCCAGCCGGTGCCGAGTGCTTTCATGGCAGCTTCTTTGGCGGCGAAGCGGCCGGCATAGCGCTCGGCGCGATTCGCTTTGGAATCACAATAGCGAATCTCGCCGGGAGTGTAGATGCGATGGAGGAAACGGTCGCCAAAGCGGGCGATCGACCGCTGGATGCGGGGAGTTTCTGCGATGTCGATGCCTGTGCCTACGATCATTTGCTTATTTCAACACCAAGTACTCTGTGAGCGTGTCCGCGCGTGACCGGGGATGAGATGGCCCAATCCAAGAGCAGGTTCCTCCTGCCTCGCTTCGCTCGCGCGTCGGAATGACAGTCGTTGGCGGAGCCTGCTTCATGGCCGATTCGGCCTGCCCCAACTATATGCTTCTCCGGATTGCGTTCCCTGCTATCGGGGAGCATAATCAAAATTGTCTGCGGCTGCCTCCGGAGACGTCCCTTGGCTGTTTGTGAACCTGCCTAATTCCATCACGTTGATTCGCATCTGCAGTATTCCTCTGCTGATGTGGGTTCTCTCATCCAATTATTTCAGCAGCGTGCATGGCGCGAAAGAGTTGATCGCGTCGGCGATCTTCATTGCCGCATCGATGACCGATGGGATCGATGGGTATTTGGCGCGCAAGCGCGGGCAAATTACGACCATGGGCATTCTGCTCGATCCCATGGCGGACAAACTCTTGATCGCGGCGGCGTTCGTTACGCTGGTGCAGTTCAATCCCAGCCTGGTTCCGGCTTGGATTGCCGTGATTATTATTGGCCGCGAGTTTTTGGTGAGCGGCCTTCGTTCGATTGCCGCATCCGGCGGATTTACGATCGAAGCCAGTGAACTGGGCAAGTTCAAGATGGTGGTGCAGATTGTTTCCGTGGTTGCCGTGATCCTCGATCACCGGTGGAAAGAGTGGCCGGTTTATGGCAACTATATTTTCCCGGTGCATTGGATTGCGTATTTGGCAATCTGGTTTGTGGTGTTCGTGTCGTTGGTTTCAGCAATTGATTATTTCGCCGCTTTCTGGTCGAAGATCGACCGCCAGGTTTCGAAGCGGCGGCGGCGCGCATTTATTCTGAGCCGGCGGCGCAAGCCGGCGGCGCGAGCGGCTGATGCCGATGTCGCACCCTCCACATAATTCGATTGCCAGCCTCGCTTCTCCAGAAGCGGCCAGGCAGGAATTTTCGCCGGATGAGCGGGCGGTGTTGCTCCGTTTAGCGCACGAGTCGATTGCCGCGACGCTGGAGCATCGTGAGCTTTGTCTTGACCCACCGAGTGCACACTTCGCCGAGTTGCGTGGCGCATTTACTTCGCTACATAAGGGCGGCGAGTTACGGGGCTGCGTTGGTTATGTAATGCCTGCTTGTCCAGTGTATCGTGCGGTCGCGGAAACCGCGTGCGCCGCGGCTTTCAACGACAACCGATTTGCGCCGGTGACCACGGACGAATTGCCTGATCTTCAAGTTGAACTTAGCATTCTCTCGCCGCCGCAACCGATTCGTGCCGAGGGAGTTGAAATCGGGCGGCATGGTCTGCTGATCAGCCACCATGGGCACCGCGGTTTGCTGCTCCCACAGGTGGCCGTCGAGCATAATTGGGATCGCAATACTTTTCTCGAACAGAGCTGCCGCAAGGCTGGATTGCCTTTGGACGCCTGGAAGAAAGGCGCCACACTCAAGGCCTTCACCGCTGAAATCTTCGGCGACAAAAGTTAGTCCCGACAACGTAAGGAAAATTCGGTGCGGGCCCAGGGTGAAGGAGGCGTCCCGCACAATTCGTATTGACTTCTAGCCAGTCCAGCGCAACAATCGCAACCTCCTTTGGATTTGAATTTTCCTTGTGAAAGGATTCACCATGCCTGGAGACAAATCGTATTTGGAGGGACTGCCCAAAACTCGACCAACCAGCAAGCTCAACCCGAAAGTCGACCATCGTCTCATCGCTTATGCGGCTGCCGCAAGCGCAACCGGCGTGGCCATGCTCGCGCTGGCGCCGCCTGCCGACGCTGAAGTTGTCTTCACCCCGACGAATGTCACTATTGGCGGGGGAAGTTCCTATCTGCTCGATCTGAACAACGACGGCATCGCCGACTTCACGTTGCATCGCTGCCGGTGCGTGAGTGGAAGCGGGCACTCAACCACATTCCGCGCTGAAATCGACGTTACCGGAAACGGCATCGTGAACGCGGCTCTGTCTGCGGGCGTGTTGATCGGACGCGGGCAGCCCTTCATCACGACGAACGGCAATTACGGCGGCGCCATATTGGCGCGCGCTTTTTACTACCTTTCAATCTCCAGGTTCTCGGGACCGTTCGCCAATGCCACCAACCGTTTCCTCGGATTGAAGTTCCTCATTGACGGCAAGAACCATTACGGATGGGCTCGGCTCACTGTCACGAATTTCAATCACGCTGGCACCGCTACCCTCACCGGCTACGCATACGAGACTGTGCCGAATCATGCCATTCGTGCGGGCCAGAGGAAGGAAACCACCGCCAGCGCGGTCGATTCGCCGATTCTGTCTGAACCCGCATCCACGCCTTTAGGCCTGGGGTTGCTGGCCCGCGGCGACGAGGGCCTGTCGCTGTGGCGTCGCGAGGAAAACGCTACGCTACCGCTTAGCTAGTCCAAGAACTGAAGTCACCTGTTTGCCTGGGCCGGGGATCCGGCCCGGGCCTTTGCTTCAGGTCGCGCTCGCCCAGAACGATTTCTCTTCCATAAATTCTCTCTGTAACGACGACGCAAATCGAATTATCACAATGCCGAATGGGCAGCAAGCACCGGAACTTGCTTCGCCCGATAGTACCCTCTGCCGTGTTACTCCAGCATCCTCAAACGATGGGCCGATCTCTCAAGTGCGCCACGCCTTAGCCGATAAAACGTTAGAAAGCAAATCGCCTCGGAGGACGAATGTTTCTGTTCGCTGTAATTCTCACGCGCCGCCTTACATTGTCATTCTCAGTCCTAACAATTCTCTTAATGTTCGTTCTCCACGGAACGGCCACTGGAGCACAAGTTCCATCTGATTCCGCTAATCCTCTTTTTACGCAGCCGCGGGACCGCATCACAAATTACGTTGACGATGAGCAACGTATAACCCTGAGCGGCAACCGGCATCCGCTGGCCATTGCACAGAACGATACTGGTAAGGTTGCGCCCGATTTTCGCATGGACCGCATGGTCTTGACATTGCTGCCGGATGCGACGCAGGAAAACGCGCTGGCTCAGTTGCTCGATGCGCAACAGAAGCCGGAGTCGCCGTACTACCATCGCTGGCTTACGCCGGAGCAGTATGGCGAAAGCTTTGGAGTCTCGGAAACGGACTCGGAACAGGTGACAGAATGGCTGGAAGCGCATGGCATGGATGTGGAAGAGATTACCGGCGGCCGGCGCGCCATTGTTTTCAGCGGCACGGCAGCGCAGGTCGAGGGTGCGTTTCATACGCAGATACATACTTACAACGTTGGCGGTGAAATTCATCACGCCAATGCCAGCGAACCGCAGATTCCGGCTGCTTTTGCTGGAGTTGTAGGCGGAGTTGTGTCACTGCATGATTTTCGCGCCCAGCCGATGAACGACGGCTCACGCCTTCCGATAACCGAGTTCACCAGCGGCAGCTATTACTACCTGGCGCCGACGGACTTCGCGACGATTTACGATCTCGCCCCGGCGTACCAGCAGGCGATCACTGGCAGCGGGCAATCGATCGCTATCGTTGCGCGATCGAACATCAATATCTCCGATGTGCGCCAGTTCCGCAGCTCGTTTGGGCTGCCGGCCAACGATCCGCAGATCATTGTCAATGGAACGGACCCGGGCATTTGGAGTTCAGGCGAGGAAACCGAGGCGGATCTTGATGTGGAGTGGTCGGGCGCCGTGGCGAAGAGCGCAGCCATCAAGTTTGTGGTTTCGAAATCCACGAATTCAACCGACGGCACTTACCTCTCGGCGCAATATATCGTCACCCACAATGTCGCGCCGGTTATGAGCATGAGCTTCGGTTTGTGCGAGGCTCAACTGGGCAGCTCGGGAAATGCCTTTATCAGCGGCTTGTGGCAACAAGCTGCGGCCGAGGGTATTACGGTTTTCGTGTCGTCTGGAGATAGCGGGGCTGCGGATTGCGATTTAGCGTCTTCCTCGAAAGCTACGCACGGGCGTGCGGTCAATGGGTTGTGCTCGACGCCTTACAACATTTGCGTGGGGGGAAGCGAATTCAACGACACTGCACATCCATCTCTTTACTGGTCTTCAAAGAACGCCGCTGGCACTCAGGCATCCGCGCTGAGCTACATCCCGGAAGTGACCTGGAACGAGAGCGCTGGTGGAGGGCTTTGGGCGAGCGCTGGTGGCGTGAGCGGAATCTATTCGAAACCTTCCTGGCAGAGCGGGACCGGCGTTCCTGCCGACGGAAAGCGCGACGTGCCCGATGTCGCTCTCACGGCTGCGGGGCACGATGGTTACCTCATTTATCAGAATGGCGGACTGTATGTGGTGGGCGGAACTTCGGCCGCTACTCCGTCGTTCGCCGGGGTGATGGCGATGGTGGTGCAGAGTGAAGCGGCGCGGCAGGGGAATGCCAACACAATTTTCTACACTCTGGCCACTAAGCAACGGGCAGGAGGCGCGTCCGTGTTCCACGACATCACGAGCGGCAACAACAGCGTTCCGGGACAGACTGGATTCAGCGCGGGCGTGGGATACGACCAGACGACGGGGCTGGGGTCGGTGGACGCTTCCGTTCTGGTCAGCCACTGGAATGACGCTACCAGTTCGCCAGCTTTTCGCGTAACGCCCTCATCGAGTTCAGTGGCGTTGAAGGCGGGATCGAACAGCAGCATTACGCTCACGGTTGCGGTCAGCGGCGGCTTTAATGCGCCAGTGGTCTTTTCGGTGACGGGGTTGCCGAGCGGAGTTACATCTACGTTCGCGCCGAGTACCATTGCCGCGCCCGGGTCAGGCACCAGCACCCTCAGGTTCAACGCAGCCAGCAGCGTGAGCGCGGGAACTTATAGCGTGACTGTTACGGCCACCAGCGGAGGGACAAAGCAGGTGTTACCGCTTTCTATCGTCTCCTCTCGCGCGACCGCAGCCATTAGATGAGAACTTTTGCAGGCTAGGCGGGTACGGGCGCTTGCATCGCCGCGACTGCGGCTTCGAGGTGGGCTAGCGTTTGTTCGGTGGTTAGGGAGTACATCTCGCGGCCTAAGCCTTCGCCGGAGTCGAGCGCAGTTTTCAGGTAATGACCCGCGATTTCAATGGCGAGAGGGTCGGTAATGGCCTTGCCTGTTCGCTTTTTGTATTCCACCCACGCCGGATGGGGCAGAGCCACCCATACGGTTTTGCCATCCACCAGGAACTTGATATCGACCGCGTCAGCGTGGCGGGTGGCAATGGCTACGATCAGCGCCTGGTAGGCGCAATGAACCTGCTTTTTCGTCCAGCGATCGGTGGCGGTGAAATCGGAAAACATGGCTGAGGAAATGATAGCGGAGGCGCGCGGCGCGGGCAAATAACAGTTTCTAAGGTTCCGTTCCGGCGCCCATGATTTCCTTGCCCTGTGCCTGCGCGACAGCCGGATACGCAGACTTCTTCCGGCGTCGGAGATCGTTGGGCAACTGTGACTTGAGCAGCCACAACCCGACCGCCGTGGCGGCAGCCCAGGTGACGGAGATCAATCCTAATTGCAGGATGTCGGCGACGCGGCTGGCGTAGGAAGACATCGGTACGCTCTTTGCGACTTCGAGGCTGACAATACCTGCTACGATCGCTGTTAGCCCGGATTTTCCTAGTTCATCCCAGCGCAAGGTTGCCAGTGAGACCATCCTCCGATAATGCAGCAGGAAAGCCAGCGCCAGTAGATTCGCGCCAATGCCAATATCGGAGGCGAAGGCCAGGCCGACGACTCCGAACTTGTGAAATAGCAGCGAGTAGATCGGTAGCGATGCCGCAGTGATGATCGTGACGGCGAGCATTGGAGTAAGGGTGTCGCCAGCAGCGTAGAAGGCGCGGGCGTAAAGTCCTTGCGCGGACCACAGCGCCAGCGAAAGCGAGAACCAGAAGAAATACACTGCCGTGGTTTGCGTGTCCGAAATCAAGAAGCGGCCGCGGCGGTAGACGAGATCGATGAGCGGGAAGGCGGCGGCCATCATCCATCCGGTGGTAAGGAACGATGCGGCGGCGACGCGGTAGACCGAATCATTTACTGTTGTGGCGAATTCTTTGAGGCGCTTCTCATTGAACAGGCGGGCGAAAAAAGGCAGAGAGGCTTGACCTGTCGCCTGACCTAGCACCGCAATGGGAACCGCGAAGAGACGTTTGGCATAGTTGAGACGCGCTATGTCGCCGACGCCGCTGGCAGCGTAATGGCGCAGAATCCAATCGTCGGCGGTGACCAGAGAGACGCCGAGCATCAGCGGAACGGATAGCTTTACCCATTCGCGAAATGCCGGATTCATGATGTCGAAAGAAGGTTTGTATCCGGTGCCGATGCGCGCGGCCCCGATTACGCTGGCGAGGAATGGCCCGGCAATACTGCCGGCCAGCGCGCCATAAGCCAGGGCCGCGATTCCGAGACGGCGGCCCGCGACTACACCGCCGAGAATGATGAATATGTTGTAGAGCAACGGCCCAAATGCGGGAAAGAGAAACAGGCGATGAGAGAGAAGAACCGCGGAGACCACTCCGCCGACATAGAAGAAGATTTGTGCGGGCAGAAGGATGCGTGTGAGGTGAACCGTCAGTTCCACCTGCGCGGGCGAGAAGCCGTGGAACATCCAGCGGACGAATTGCGGCGTGAAGATTTCTGTGAGGATGGTGCCGACGATCATCACCGCGGTCATGACCGTGATGACCACGGAAAAAGTTTTCTCCGCGTCCGCGTCGCGCTTCTCTGCAAGAAATCGCGTATAGATGGAGATGAATGTGATCGAGGCTGCGCCGCCCGCCACTATGTAGTTGAGCCAATCCGGCAGCGTGAATGCGGCGACGTAGGCGTCGGTTTGCCCGCCAGCGCCGAAGGCGTAGGCGATATAGGCCTCGCGGACATAGCCGACCACGCGCGACAGCATTACCGTTCCCATCAGCAATATGGTGGCGGAAAACGCGGTATGCTGATGGGACGGGCGGAAAAACCGCAGAAGTCTGGTCATAATCCGGAGAGCGTACGCGATTTTCTTTCAAAGCCTATCAGAGGCCCACAGGGCAGGCGGCGTTAATCGCCGATTTCGCCCCGGCGTGGTTCCTCAATTGACACTCCTATGAACATAAAACTAATAAGGACGGTGGCAACGTTGCTCGTGCTCGGCAGTTCTTGGATCGCAACCCTGGCGCAGAGCCGCGCCAAAGCGGTGGATGCGGAGGGACATCAATGGTGGCAGCATGCGGTCTTTTACGAGATTTATCCACGCAGCTTCGCCGACAGCAATAATGACGGCGTGGGCGATCTGAACGGGATCACGGCGAAGCTGGATTATCTGAAAGATCTCGGCGTGGATGCGATCTGGATTTCGCCGTGCTTCCCTTCGCCGCAGGTCGATTTCGGCTACGACGTTTCCGATTACGAAAACATCGATCCGATGTACGGGACGCTGGCGGATTTCGACCGGCTTGCCAATGAGGCGCACAAGCGGAACATCCACATCATTCTTGATTTCGTGGTCAACCATACTTCGGACCAGCATCCGTGGTTTCTGGATTCGAAATCGTCGCGAAGCTCGGCGCATCGCGATTGGTACATTTGGCGCGACGGAAAAGGGCCGGGACAGCCGCCTAACAACTGGGTTTCAATCTTCGGAGGACCGGCGTGGAAGTTCGATCCGGCGACGAATCAGTACTACTATCATATTTTTTATCCTCAGCAGCCCGACTTGAATTGGCGGAATCCTGCGGTGAAAGAGGCGATGTTCGATGTGACGCGCTTCTGGTACAACCGCGGCGTATCGGGATTCCGGCTGGATGCGGTGGATACGCTGTTTGAAGATCCCAATCTCACGGACAATCCCATCGTTAAGCCTGGCAAGAATGCTTTTGGAGATCCCTTCGAGGAGAAAAAGTACAACTCCAAACTGCCGGAAGTTCACGATGTGCTGCGCGGCTTGCGGAACGTGGCGGATGAATATAACGCGGTGTTGATCGGGGAGACGTGGACGGCCGATGTTGCGGAACTCAACCAGTATTACGGCAAGGGAAACGAGCTGCAACTGCCCATGGATTTCCTTTTCACGACGGTGAACAAATTATCGGTGGCGGAGTTTCGCAAGCAGATTGCCGAAGTGAATGCCGCGGCAGGTTGGCCTACTTTTGTGATCAGTAACCACGACATTCCGCGCTCCTACGACCGCTATGGCGATGGGAAACATAACGACGAGATTGCGAAGCTGATGGCGGCGCTCTATCTGACATTGCGCGGAACGCCGATCATGTATTACGGAGAAGAGATCGGCATGAAGACCACTCCGCCCACGCGCCAGGAAGACGTGCAAGATCCGATTGGACGCAAAGGGTGGCCCGAGGAAAAAGGCCGCGACGGGGAGCGGACTCCGATGCAATGGAACGACAGTGCGAATGCGGGGTTCACGAAAGGCAAGCCGTGGCTGCCTGTTCCTGGAACCTATAAGACGCACAATGTGGCGGAGGAATCGAAGGATTCGGACTCTGTCCTGAGCTTCTATAAGCAGTTACTCAAGCTGCGGCATACGAACGCGGCGATGCTCGACGGAAGTTACACGGCGATCAACGAGCACGATACAAATGTGCTCACCTACGTGCGGACCTACAAGAACCAAACCGTTGTAGTGGCTTTGAATATGTCCGCCGCTCCGCAGAAGTTGAGCCTTGATGCCAGTAGCTTTGCGGCGGCCAAGCCGCTCCTAACGACAGATGGTTCGAAAGCCCGTGGGAAGGAGCTATCCCTGGCTGCTTACGGAGTGTTTATCGGCGAACTCACAAAATAGTTCCCAACTGAATTGAACTTTGGCGTACTCCGCTCGTATACTTACTCCCCGCGATGAAGGTAGTTGTCATAATTCCGGCTGCGGGACTTGGCACCCGCATGGCCCCTGCTGCTGCCGCCAAAGGCAAGCCAAAGAAATCTCCACCGTCGAAACAGTTTACGGAGTTGGGCGGAACTCCCATTCTGATTCATACGCTGCGCAAATTCGCCGACGTCGACGCGGTAAGTGAAATCTGGGTTGCGCTGCGCGAAAACGAAATTGCCGGATTTCGGGCGCGGCTGGAAAAAGAGGCGATGCTGAAGACGAAAGTTGAACTCGTAGTCGGCGGCGAGCACCGGCAGCAGTCGGTACAAAGTGCCCTAGATGCTTTGCAACTGGACTCGGACGACATCGTGCTGGTGCACGATGCGGTGCGGCCATTTGTCACAACCGAGGTGATTCAAGAAGTCATCGATGCGGCAGTGAAATATGGAGCAGCGATCGCCGGCGTGCCTGCTGTTGATACGGTCAAGCAGGTTGAGCGCACGTCTGAGGGGGCGCTGATTAAAGCCACTATCCCGCGCGCAGGGATTGTGATGGCGCAGACTCCGCAGGGCTTTCGCTATGGTGTGCTCAAGAAAGCGTTCGATGAATCTGGTGCGGATGGATTTATGGGCACAGATGAATCCTCTTTAGTGGAAAGGTCGGGCCACGACGTGGCGGTGGTTATGGGCTCGCCCAGAAATATTAAAATCACGACCCCTGCAGATATGGAGTTAGCAGAATTTTATTTAGGCAAGTGAGTCTGAATTGCACGATTCTCTTCTGCAACCGGAACCCTTGCTCCGATAAGGCAGACAGGATCTGATGCCAACGACCAACGACCAACGACCCACCACGCGCATCGGCTACGGCTTCGATTCCCACGAATTTCTTCCGGGAATTCCGTTAAAAATCGGCGGCGTCACACTTTCGCATCACAAAGGGCTGGGAGGCCACTCCGATGGCGATGTGCTGCTGCACGCCATTACCGACGCATTGTTGGGGGCGGTTGCAGCGCCTGACATTGGCGCGCTGTTCCCGCCATCCGATCCGCAGTGGAAGGGCTCGGACTCGGTTATTTTCCTGCGAGAGGCGTTGAAACGCGTGCACGAGGCGGGCTATGGAGTGTCGAACCTTGATTCCAGCTTGATCCTCGCTAAGCCGAAGATTGGTCCACATGCGGCGACGATCCGGGAGTGTGTTGCCGGTTTGTTGGGTGTCCCCACTGATCGGGTAGGTTTGAAGGCAAAGACACCGGAGGGACTGAACACGGAGAATGCCGCCATCGCTCACGTGGTGGTATTGCTGGAAAAATCGGGGACTGCGAAGAAAGGGCGAACGAAAAAATAGGTCAGCGGGTCTTCATTTCAATCTCACGCTTTCGAACTCGCCTTGGAGTTCCTTGTGGCGCCTTTCAGCTGCTTCGATCAGTGCACGAAAAATTTCCCGCGAGGCTGCGTCTTCATCAACGGAGCGCTCGGGATGCCATTGCACGGCAAGGACGAAGTGGTCTGGGGCGGTTCCTTCCAGGGCTTCGACGATATTGTCCTCGACGCAGCGGGCGACGACGCGCAGGCCATCGCCGACGGTATCGGCGGATTGATGATGCGAGGAGTTCACGGGAAGTATTAGCTCGGCGACCTCAGGGGCTAAAGCCCTCCTCTTATCGAGGGCTTGATCGGCACGGCTGAAGCCGTGCCCTTCCCGGTTGCCGTTCCCTTCCCGGTTTTCCCGGGGCACAGCGTCGCTTGAGAGATCTCGCGCATCTCCTACTATCTCCGACAGCTTCGAATTTTTCTCGATCTCGACTGAGTGAGCGACGGCGACCTTCTTGCCGGCTTCATGATCGACCTTGGTTCGCAATTCTTCCGGCAAGAAATCTGGAATGTGTTGAACCAGCGATCCGGACCGGTAAACGTTGAGGCTTTGCAGGCCGTAACAGATGCCGAGGATGGGCTTGCGCATGTTGTAGGCATCCTGCAGCAGCAATTCATCCACCGTGTCGCGGCGAGCGTCTGGCGCGGCGGTGCGCAGGGAGCGCTCGGCGCCGAACTTGGCCGGATCGACGTCGGCGCTGCTGCCGGGCAACAGAACACCATCGCAGCGCTCGACCAGCTTCATCACTTCGGCGGGGGTTCGATCCAGCGGGATGCGCACTGGTTCTCCGCCCGCCATGGTGACGGCGCGCTCATATTGCGGAATCGCTCGCTCGGCGTATTCCTGCTCGCCGGAATGCGGTATGGGAATAGCGATGCGCGGTGGCGAAGACGCGGGCATATTCAACTGGCCCTCTCGATCGCTTCCAGCGTTTTGGTCTGGCGATATTGGCGGATCTCCATGCGAAGAACGACCATCAGGATGATGCACCCCGCGATGATTGCGGCGGGGAACGCGACGTTGCGATAAGCGGTGGTCATATTGGGGTGAACGTGGCGAAACGCGGACACGATCACGACTCCGACGATTCCTAGAAACAGGCTCACGGCAAAGGAAATCAGAGTGCCTATAAATGTCCACAGCACAACACGCGCCGGAACCTCATACCAGCGCGGCGAGCGGCTGTGGATTTGCGTCGGCATATCTCTAACCTACACCATTCCCAGCGCGTAGCGCTTCCACCAGCTCGAAAACTGATATCGTTTATCCCGGTTTCCTAGTGTGGAAAAACTGGAGAATTCACGATGCGACGATTTCTTTCGACATTCATAGTCTGCCAATCTCTCTGCCTTACTTTTTTCTCGTTGTCGGTTGATGCGCAGACGACTGACAGGCCGAACCTGGGCAAGCAGCCTACGCTGTACGTGGTTGGATACGCTCATTTGGATACGGAATGGCGGTGGGAATATCCGCAGGTGATCGACGAATATCTGCGCAAGACGATGGAGGAAAATTTCAAGCTGTTCGACAAATATCCGCACTACGTTTTCAATTTCAGCGGCGCGAACCGGTATCGATTGATGAAGGAATATTATCCCGCGGATTTTGCGCGCTTGAAGAAATATGTCGATGAGGGGCGATGGTTTCCGGCGGGGTCTTCCATGGAAGAGGGCGATGTCAATGCGCCTAGTGCGGAATCCATCATTCGACAGGTCTTGTACGGAAATAATTGGTTTCGCAAGGAGTTGGGCCAGGCCAGCGCGGAATACATGCTGCCCGACTGCTTTGGATTTCCAGCGTCGCTGCCGACGATTCTTGCGCACGCTGGAGTGAAAGGATTTTCTACACAGAAACTAGTCTGGGGATCTTCTGCTCCGGGCGGCGGGCCGGAATCTTCGGAGAAAACTCCTGAGGGAACCCCGTTCAATGTTGGCGTGTGGGTCGGCCCGGACGGCGAAAGCGTCTTGGCTGGGCTGAATCCGGGAGACTACGCAGGGGGAATCAATAGCGATCTGAGCCGGCCACTGCCGCCACTGCGGTCAAATGCGGCTCTGGAGAGTCTCAACAAGAAGCTGCAAACTCTTCGGCAGGCCGTGGTGCATGCGGACCAAACGAATTCGACGCTCGGTGCGAAGCAGATTGAAGAATATCTTTCTGTTCGCAGTCAGCAGAAAGCTGAAGCTCAAGCTCAGGCGGATCGGGAGTTGAGCCGGCATCAGAACGACTGGGCCGCGCGGGTGGAACTGAACGGCAAGGTCAGCGGCGTATTCACCGATTATCACTACTACGGAACCGGTGACATCGGCGGCACGCCGGATGAAGATTCGGTGAAGCGTCTGGAAGCCATCCTCACGGGCGAGAAGGCTAGATTGCCGCTGGATGTCGATTCTCTTTTCTCGCGCTTCTCGCATGAGCAGGGACCGGCGGTGCAGCTTGGGGGCGGGCCGGTGCACGTGATTTCCGCAAATGCTGAGCAGATGTTTCTCAACATTACGCCCGGTGAGGCAACTGGACTTCCGCGCTATACCGGCGAAATGGAGCTGACCAATCATTCTGCGGGATCGCTCACCTCGCAGGCTTATCAAAAACGCTGGCTGCGGAAAGAAGAGTTGCTGGCTGATGCGGCGGAGAAGGCTTCCATCGCGGCGGAATGGCTTGGTGCGCGGCAGTATCCTTTGCGACGCCTGAATGACGCGTGGACGCTGGTGATGGGCGGACAGTTTCACGACATCGCGGCGGGAACGGCGAGCCCCAAGGCTTACGAATTTGCATGGAACGACGATGTGATCGCGATGAATCAATTTGCTGGCGTGCTTACGAACGCCACCGAAGGCGTGGCGGCTGCGCTGGATACGGAAGTAAAAGGTGTGCCGATTGTCGTCTTCAATCCGCTGAATATTGCGCGCGAGGATTTGGTTGAAGCGGCGGTGAACTTTCCCGACGGCATGCCGCAATCCGTGCGCGTGATCGGGCCGGATGGCAAAGAAGTTCCGGCGCAGGTTTCAAATGGAACAATCCTCTTTCTGGCGAAGACACCTTCGGTCGGGTATGCGGTTTATGACGTGCAGGCTGGCGAGAATTCCGCCGATGCCGGCGGAGCCCTGCACGCATCGCAGAACTCGCTTGAGAATAAGTTTTATCGCGTGCATCTGAGCTCCGACGGCGATGTGGTCAGCATTTTTGACAAGTCAGCCAGCAAGGAACTGCTTTCCGCGCCAGCTCGTCTGGCGATTTCTTACGACAATCCGCAGCAGTGGCCGGCGTGGAATATGGATTGGGATCAGGAGCAGGCTGCGCCGCGCGAGTATATTCATGGACCCGCCACAATTCGCGTGGTGGAAAGTGGTCCTGTGCGCGTGGCAGTCGAGGTTATGCGCGAAACCGCAGGATCGAAGTTTGTTCAAACCGTTCGCTTGTCGGCCGGAGATGCGGGAAAGCGCGTCGAGTTTGACAACGTAATCGATTGGAATACGAAGGAATCGAATCTTAAAGCGACCTTCCCGCTGACGGCTTCGGATGAGATGGCTACCTACAACTGGGATATCGGCACGATCGAGCGGCCGACGGCGACGCCGAAGAAGTTTGAAGTTCCATCGCATCAGTGGATCGATCTTACCGACGCGAGCGGCGAATTCGGCGCGACGATTCTCACCGACTGCAAGAACGGATCGGATAAGCCGAACGATCACACGATTCGCCTGACGCTGATTCGCACTCCGGGAACTCGCGGGGGATATGCGGATCAGGCTACGCAGGATGTCGGACATCATGAGTTCGTGTATGGGATCGCGGGGCACGCTAGTGGTTGGCGCGAATCGCAGACTGATTGGCAGGCACAGCGGTTGAACGATCCACTGATCGCATTCCAAACTTCGAAGCATGCGGGGGCATTAGGGCGCGAGTTTTCTTTGCTGAAGGTGAGTAATCCGCGGGTTCGATTGCTGGCTCTGAAAAAAGCTCAACAGGGCGATAAGGTGATCGTGCGGCTGGTGGAACTCGATGGCAAGCCGCAGCGGGACGTTCGCATATCGTTCAGCGCGCCAATCGTTTCCGCTCGCGAAGTGAATGGGCAGGAGCAACCTGTCGGCCCTGCGACGGTGACGGATGGCGCTTTGCTCACTTCATTCTCGGCTTACCAGCCGCGCAGCTTCGCGGTTAAGCTTGCTGCCTCTCAGATCAAGGTTCCGCCGACGCGCTTTACGCCAGTGCCACTGAATTATGATCTCGCGACGGCTAGTGACGATGGATCCCCGTCAAAAGTCGGCTTTGATGGCAAAGGTAATTCTCTGCCCGCAGAAATGCTGCCTGAGCAGATCACATATGACGATGTGAACTTTCAACTGGCTCCGGCCAAGAGTGGCGTGCCCAATGCAGTCGTCGCCAAAGGCCAGACGATCGAGTTGCCTTCGGGTCAGTATGATCGCTTGTACCTGCTGGCGGCCTCGGCTGACGGCGACCAGAACGCGACATTTGAGATCGGTTCGACGAAAGCTGACTTAGACATCGAAGGCTGGGGTGGTTTCATCGGCCAGTGGGACGATCGGCAGTGGAGTTCGAAAGATACTTCGCATGACGACTACGGCGAGATGCTCGGCATCAAGCCAGGATTTATCAAACGCGCCGACCTGGCTTGGTATTGCTCGCATCATCACAATGCCGCGGGAAAGAATGTTCCCTATCGTTATTCTTATTTGTTCGCGTATTCGATTGACGTTCCCGCAGGCGCGAAAACTCTCAACCTTCCCGACAACCATAGGATTCGCGTTCTTGCTATTTCAGTTGCGAATGAAGGCCCGGCGGCAACGCCAGTGCAACCGCTCTACGATGTGCTGCCGCCGAGTCCGGCGGTGTCGCATTGAACTGCGAGGTTCGAGAGACCTCATCTCTAAGAAATGGATTCGGGCTCGGGGATCGGCTCGATGCGTCCCAGCAGGAAAACGTAGCCGATAATGCCGATGATAAGGATCGCTGTCGCAGTTATGAAGGCGAGCGCGAACGAGTGCGAGGCGGAGACGATGTAGCCGGTTACAATCGGCGCTGAGATAGCGGCGAGCTGTCCGCACAGATTCACCACTCCGGCTAACGTGCCAACGTTTTCCTTTGGAGAGATGAGGGACGGAACGGTCCATGCTACCGGCGCGGCCGCCGCTAATCCGCCGAGGGCGAGGCTGATCCAAATCAAAGCGGCAGTTGCGCTGTGCGTGCTGGCTGCGCCGAAGATCGCCAGGCCAAAAATCATTCCCACCACCAGCACGCTTTGGCGAACGCGGTTGGCATCGTGGCCTCGTTGGATTAGAGCGTCCACCAACCACCCGCCGACCAGCACATCGGTGAACGTGGCGAACAACCACGGAACGGCAGTGTAGAAAATCGAATGAAATAAATCCAGGTGGAGCGAGACAGACAGATAGCTGGGCAGCCACGCCAGCAAAAGGAAGAATGTGTAGTTGTATGCGCCCCATCCCAGCGCAAGGCCATAGACCTTGCGCTGCCGCAAAAGATAACCGAGCGAGCTTCCGCCATGGGCGTTGTTCTGGCCTTCCCGTTGAGCACCGCCGTGCACGATAAATTCGTGCTCCTGGGGAGTCAGAAGACGATCTTCGCTGGGATTGCGGTAAACCGAATAGAACAACAGGAAATAAAGAAAGCTGATGAAGCCCGTGGCGGCAAAACTCCAGCGCCAGCCAAAGTGCAGGAGCAGCAGGCCGATCAAGGGCACGCCGATAGCAGTAGAGAACTTCGCTGCGGCATCCGTGATTGCCGTCGCGAGACTTCTTTCTTCTCTAGTGAACCAATAACCGAGCGCCTTGGCGTTGGCCGGGAAAGTGGGAGACTCGCTTATGCCCAACAAAAAACGGGCGGCGAAAAACCAGCTCAGCCACGGCGCGATGGCCGCTGCAAACGAGGAGAAGCTCCAAAGAAGTGCACTGATGCGGCCGACGCGACGCACGCCCCAGCGATCCAGGAGCACTCCCGCGGGCATTTGCATCAGAGCGTAGGTCCAACTGAAAGCGCTGGAGAGATATCCGAATGCCACTAGCGACAGGCCGAACGATTCGTGCAGCGCATCTCGAGAGACCGATAGATTAATGCGGTCGAAGAAGTTTACGAGAACTCCGACTCCGAGCAGGAATGCGATGCGCCATCGCCTGCGCGGAATGCTCGGAATTTTTTCTGGCTTCAGAGTTTCTGAAATCACTGGACACCGATGCCGGCCAGCAACCCTCCATCCACAAGATAATCGCCGCCAGTGCAGAAGCCGGCTTTATCGGACGCAAGAAAAGCCGCCAACTCGGCAACTTCTTCGGGTGTGCCGATGCGTCCCAAGGGATGCGCTGCGCCAAAGCGGGCGAAGGATTCTTCCGTCGGGACATCGGGCGCAAAGTTTGCCGCCGAGCGCGCCAGCATGGGAGTGCGGATCGATCCCGGGCTGATGGAATTCACTCGAATATTGTCGGCGGCGTGATCGAGCGCCAGAGCCCGCGTTAGGCTGTGAATCGCGCCCTTCGATGCGGCGTACACGGCAACGCCGCGCTGGCATGCGTAGCCCTGAACCGAGGCCAGATTGAGTATTGATCCGCCGCCGCGCTTTTTCATTTCTGGAATGCCGAAATGCGCGATGAGATAAATGCTGCCCACGTTCACCATCATGCAGCGATTCCATGTGACGAGGTCGGTTTGCAAGACCGTGCCGAAGGGATGAATGGCAGCGGCGTTCACTATGATGTCCAGGCCGCCACACTGGTTCACGATCTTCGCTACTGCAGATTCGACCTGGTCGGAATCTGTGATGTCGCAGGTTTCGACTCGCACAGCAAGGTTTTGGTTTTCCGCGGCCTGAGACAACTCTTCGTTTGCAGCGGCTTCGATGCCGCACGCCAACACTTTTGCGCCGCCGGTTGCGAAACGGATCGCAATCGCGCGTCCAATGCCTGTGGTTCCGGTTACCAGAGCCATTTTTCCAGCAAATTCTTCCATGAGAAGTTCACCTTCGATTTGACAATGACAGATTGAAGCGAGACCGGCGGGCTAAGGGGAGAGTTCGCGATTTGTATGCTTCAGGGCCCGCGTAACTCCGCGCAGTTCGGCCAGCCCCTTCAACCGGCCGACATACGAATATCCGGGATTTACCTTTTGGCCGATGTCGCCGGCCAGAAGATGGCCGTGGTCGGGCCGCATGGGGATTTCAGAGTCGGCACGGTTTGATTGCCGGCGATGTGCTTCTTCTTCCAATAAAGCGCGGATGACGCCAACCATGTCAGAGCTTCCGTCCAGGTGTTCGGCCTCATGGAAAGAACCGTCCGCTTCGCGCGCCACTTGCCGAAGGTGCGCAAAGTGAATGCGTTGGCCGAACTCGCGGACCATCGCCAGCAGATCGTTATCGGCTCTTGCCCCAAACGATCCCACGCAGAATGTTAGTCCGTTTGCAGGCGTGTCGCATCCGGCGAAGATGATGCGCACATCGTCCGCCGTGGAGACAACGCGCGGAAGGCCAAATAGCGACCACGGCGGATCATCGGGATGAATTGCGAGTCGAACGCCGAGTTCCTTCGCGACCGGGACAACTTCCCGGAGAAACTCGATCAGATTTTTTCTTAATGTGTCAGCTTTCACGTCCGCATATTCCGCGATCAAGTTGCGGATCGTTTCGCGATCGTAGGAAGCCTCTGCTCCGGGCAGTCCGGCGATGATTGTCTGCTCGAGATCTTGCTTGCGTGCTTCCGGCATCGAACTTGCGCGCGTTTGTGCCGCTCGTACTCGCTCCTCGGAGTAATCACCTTCGGCATTCCTGCGCTTGAGAATGAAGACATCATAGGCCGCGAAATCTACTGCATCAAAGCGCAGGGCGAGGGCGGTGGTCGGCAAGCGCCATTGCAGGTCTGTTCGTGTCCAATCGACTACAGGCATGAAGTTATAGCAGACGATTTGCACGCCCGCTTTCGCGATGGCGGCGAGAGTATCTTTCCAGGCAACGACGAATTGACGGTAAGCTCCGGTGCGAAGCTTGATTGAGTTGTGAATCGGGATGCTCTCCACCACCGACCAATCCAAACCCGCAGCCAGAATTTCGTCTTTGCGTTTCAACACTTCTTGAAGAGGCCAGGCTTCGCCGCGATAGAGATGGTGCAAGGCTGAGACAATTCCCGTCGCCCCCGCCTGCCTGATGTGGTCGAGAGGAATCGGATCGTCAGGCCCAAACCATCGCCAGGTTTCTTTCATGAGTCAGAGCATTCTAGCTGTTTCGAATGAGAGTGCGTTCAATTTCTATCTTCTTCAATTTCTATTTTTAAATTTCTATCTTGGCGGATCGGCTGCAGCAATCATCGCAGCGTATAATCGGCGGTTGGAAATTGGCGGATGTGAGGATTATCAGGCTAAAAACCGCGGTGGTGGAGGGCAATTTCGATTGGACATTCGTCCGCATCGAAACCGATGACGGCATACGCGGCTTGGGGGAATGCTTTTTCGCCCCGGGTCTTACGTCGATTTTGCGCTCGCTCGAGCCGCTGCTGATTGGCGAAGATCCGCGCGATATTCACCGCCTTTTCCGCAAACTGCAAATGGCGACTTCCGGCGCGGGATCGGTTGCCGGCATCATTTACAACGCGATCAGCGGTATCGAGGCGGCGCTATGGGATTTGCTCGGCCAGTCGCTCGGCGTCCCCATCTATCGTTTGCTGGGAGGAAAATTTCGTGATCGAATTCGCATCTATGCGGATTGTCACGGCGGAGAAGCACTGGAAAGTTTGGATGAGGTGCTGCGTTACCGGCCGCCATCGTGGACGCCGAAAAGTTCTGGGCATTCTGCAAGAGATTATTACGGTGAGGCAGGTGGCGAGCCTGCCGCTTCGCCCGATGAGTATCGCAAGCAGGCTCTGAAGAAAAGGGCTGAGGGATTTACCGCGCTGAAGTTCGATCTCGACGTACCGGGCACGGAAGGCGGCGATCTTCACAATCGAGCCCTCAGCAATCGCGCCATCGATCACATGGTCGCGTTGATCGGCGCGGTTCACGAAGCCGTAGGCGCCGATACAGATATTGCCGCCGATTGCCACTGGCGGTACAACGCTAGCGATATTGTGACGCTGGCGCGTGAGCTAGAACCGTTCCGGCTGCTGTGGCTGGAGGATCCAGTGCCGCCGAGTAATACCGCTGCGCTGAAGGAAGTCAGCTCGAAGTCGCGTGTGCCGATTGCTACCGGAGAAAATCTTTTTCTTTTTGAAGGATTTCAGGAGATCATCGCGCAGCATGCGCTCAGCGTTGTTACTCCCGACGTGCAGAAAGTTGGAGGATTGAGCGTGGCACAAGCCATTGCGCAATTTGCGGATGTGCATTCGATGACGGTGGCGCCGCACAATATCAGCAGTCCGGTCGGCACTCTGGCGTCGGCTCACTTGTGCGCGGCGATCCCGAATTTTCTTGTGCTGGAGTTTCATGCCTCCGACGTTCCTTTCTGGAATGATCTGGTGGAAGGGCAGCCGAAGCCGATCATCAAGAATGGATTTATTGCGTTGCCCGATACGCCGGGGCTTGGGGTCACGCTAAACGAAGATGTGGCACGGCGTTATGCGCGCAGGGGTGAACCGTTTTTCGAATAGCTCCCGCTGTTATCGATGTGCTCGAAGGTCTTGAAGATGAGAAAGTCCGAAGTAATAAAGAAGATCATCGATGACGGCCTTGTGGCTGTGATCCGCGCGGAGAGCCGCGACCAGGCAGCGCATATCGCTGAAGCCTGCGCCGCGGGCGGGGTGGCGGCGCTCGAAATTACCTTCACCGTGCCGGGCGCGGCGGCGGCTATCGAGCATCTTGCGAAAGAATTCTCCGACAGAATTCTGCTGGGGGCGGGAACGGTGCTCGATCCAGAGACCGCGCGTATTGCAATTCTGGCCGGAGCGCACTTTGTTGTGAGTCCTGCGCTCAATAGTGAAACCGCACGGCTGTGCAATCGATATCAGGTTCCCTACATGCCGGGTGCGGGGAGCATTCGCGACGTAATCGAAGGGATGGAGTGCGGCGCTGACATCGTGAAAGTTTTCCCGGGGGAACTTTTGGGGCCAACGTTTATCAGAGCCGTGAAAGGTCCGCTGCCGCAGGCGCAATTGATGCCTACCGGCGGCGTGAGCGTTGAGAACGTTGGGGATTGGATAAAAGCGGGCGCGGTTGCGCTTGGAGTGGGAGGCAATCTCACGGCGGGCGCAAAAGCCGGCGATTACGCTTCGATTACTCGTCTGGCTCGACAGTTTGTAGAGAAGATCAAAGAGGCGCGTGGCAAATGAGCGCGGCGAAGCTATGGAATTCAGACGATGAACTTTTCGCGCTCGCGCAGCGCGAGTTGTTTACCTGCGTGGTGGGCGACGTGATGGATAAGCTGGAGCTGCAGCACCAGTTTCTTCCGCCACAGATTCAGCCGCTGGCTCGCGAGATGGTGGTGATCGGGCGCGCCATGCCCACGCTAGCGGTCGATGTGTTCGCGGAAAAACTTTCCGGCAGCGCGAACAAGTTGATGGACAAGCCCTTCGGGCTGATGCTGGAAGCGCTTGACGATTTGCGCGCGAACGAAGTTTATCTCGGCACCGGATCCTCGCCGCGCAATGCGTTGTGGGGAGAGTTGATGAGCACACGCGCGCGCAACCTGGGAAGCCGGGGCGCGGTGCTGAATGGCTACGTGCGCGATACGAAGGCGATTTTGCAAATGGGTTTTCCGACTTTCGGCTTCGGGTCTTATGGGCAGGATTCCGCGCCGCGCTATAAAGTCGTTGATTTTCGCGTTACTGTCGAGATTGGGTTTGCGCGCATCCGTCCGGGAGATATTTTGTTCGGCGATATCGATGGAGTTTTGGTCGTGCCGGCGGAAGCTGAGACTGAGGTCTTTACGCGGGCGCTGGAAAAGGCTCGCGGCGAAAAGCTGGTAAGAAAGGCAATTGAAGAAGGCAGCAGCGCGGTAGCGGCGTTTGAGAAATATGGAATCATGTGATGGAAAAACGGAAACAGAGAGCCTGCTGACGAGCGTGCCTTCTCGCGCGCAACAGGTCCGCGGTTTTCTAGAGCGGAATCGCCTGCGGGCCTGGATCGCATGGCGGCCTGATGAGTTGCTGATGCTGTCCGGATATTTTCCCTTCTGGGGAGCGTCGCTTCTGATTTATTTCGCGGATGCGGAGCCGATTGTTTTTGTTCCGCAGATCGAACCTCGAGACCACATCCCAGACGGCGTGCGTGTTAGAGAATATCCCTGGGGCGATTTGAAGTGCCGCGACCCTTATGCGGCTTTGGCTTTGGCGATTGCCGACGAATTCGCCAAATTGCGAATTGCGCCCGAAGAAGCGGGAATGAGTCGCGATGCCGCGCGAACTTCTCTGCCGATACAAGCCGCCGAGCAGATTCCCATGCCGGAGAATTTTGCGGTGCGGCTTTCTGCAGTGTCGTCTCCGCAGGCACGGCATCAAGCGGACTTTGCGGATCTTTATTTGCGAAAGAGCGCTTCAGAGGTCGATGCGATCCGGCGGGCGAACCGGGTCGCGAACATTGGCCTAAAGGCGTTCGCTGAGAACTTGCAACCGGGGCTTACGGAAGCGGAAGTCGCGGCAGCGGTGGAGAGTGCGATCTATTGCCAGATCGGCCGCGATGGCATTTTTCATTCTCGCGGGTGGGCGATGGTGCAGTCCGGACCGAATAGCGCCTACGCGGGGCGATTCAACCGCTCGACCGGGCGGCGTCTGGAAAATGGCGATTTAGTGTTGATTGAATTGGCTACGTGCGTCGATGGTTACTGGAGCGACCTGACGCGAACAGCAGCAGTGGGTTCGCCCAAAGACGATGCGGCGGAGATACTCGCCATCGTTGAAGAGGCGCAGCGGTGCGCTGTTCGAGGCGTGGCTCCCGGCGCGTCCGCGAGCGAGATCGATTCACTGGCCCGAGACAAGATTGCTGCATACGGGCTCTCGAATTTTTTCACGCACCACACCGGGCATCACGTCGGCTTCCGCTATCACGATCCGGGATTTCTGATCGCGCCGGAAGTCCCGAACAAATTGGAGCCTGGCATGGTGATCACGATTGAACCTGGCGCTTACGTAGTGGAACGCGGCGCGGGAGCGCGGGTTGAGGACTGCGTATTGGTCACAAAATCGGGGCACGAAGTGCTTTCTGCGGTCGGGGGAATTGGCACGCCATGATCACTATCGATCTTTCGGGCAAGACAATTCTGATTACTGGCGCTGTGGGCGCGATTGCCGAACACATGGTGCGAAGGTTGAATGCCGCTGGCGCAACTCTTGTACTTACCGACATCAGAGAAGATGTGCAGGCGCGAAAGATGCTTGACGGCTGGCAGATTCCGCCGTCCTCTTATGTTTATTTCTCGGCCGATATTACAGACTCCAGCCAGGTGAACCGCGTAGTAGAAGCGGCTTTCGAAAAGTTTCCGAACATGGATACGGTGATCGGCCACGCCGGTGGCTGCGGGTTGCATCCTTTCGCCACCACGTCAGAGGCGGATTACGAGCACATATTTCGCTTCAATTATTTTGCACAGACTTATCTGGCGCGGGCTGCATTGTCTCACTGGACGAGAAACAAGATTGCAGGCCACTTGCTTTTCACATCGTCGTACGTTGCGCGCATTCCGCATACCTTGATTCCTGCGTACTCTTCTGCGAAGGCAGCTCTTGAAAATTTCGCGCGTAGCCTGGCCCTCGAATATGCACTCACTGGAATTCGGGTGAACGTGGTTTCCCCGGGAAATGTCGCGGCGGGAAGCTCGTTGAAGGTCTTCGACGAAGATCCGGCCTATCGCGAATTTGTATTGCGCGTTTCGCTGGGCCGGCGGAACAGCCCGGAATCGATTGCGGATGCGTTTGTTTTTTTGTGCTCGCCTCTCGCCGCCGAAATCAACGGACAAATTCTCAGCCCGGATTACGGCGCTGGCATTGGAAATCGCCTGTGAAGATTGGGCTCGGCCTTTACCGGCACATGCTGACGCGCGAGTACTACGACTTCGCGCGCCAGGCGGGCTGCACGCACGTTGTGGTTCATCTTGTCGATTACTTCAACCAGGGATCTTCCAATCCGCGCGATAATCAGCCGACCGGATCGAAATACGAACCGTGGGGAGTGGCTGGCGATCCTGAGCGGCTTTGGGCAGTGGCCGAACTCAAGACGCTTCGCGGCTCAATTGAAGATGCGGGGCTGGTGCTCGCGGCCATTGAAAATCTCGATCCGGCGCACTGGCACGACATTCTTCTGGACGGCCCGCAGCGCTCCGCGCAAATCGAAAAAGTGAAACTGATCATCCGGCGCATGGGTGAGGCCGGAATTCCTGTGCTGGGCTATAACTTCAGCCTGGCGGGCGTTTGCGGGCGCGTGACAACGCCTGCCGGACGCGGGAATGCCATCACGCTTGGCATGGATGGCCCTGCGGACGACGTTCCGATTCCGAATGGAACGATCTGGAACATGGTTTACGATCGCCGCGCGCCGGAAGGAACGCTGGCATCCATCTCGCATGAAGAGCTGTGGCGGCGCCTGCAGCGATTTCTCGAAGATGTGATCCCCGTCGCCGAGCAGGCAGGAGTGCGACTGGCCGCGCATCCCGACGATCCCCCCATGCCGACTATGCGGCGGCAGCCGCGTCTGGTTTACCAGCCGCGCATGTATCAGCGGCTGATCGATCTGGTACCCAGCCGCAGCAATGCGCTTGAGCTTTGCGTGGGAACTTTGGCGGAGATGACTGACGACAATATTTACGAGGCGATTGACGAATATAGCAAGCAGGGACGCGTCGCTTATGTTCATCTTCGCAATGTCGTCGGCAAAGTCCCGCATTATCGCGAGACATTCATCGATGAGGGCGACGTGGACATGCTTCGCATACTCGCCATCCTACATCGCAACCAATTCGACGGCGTAATCATTCCCGATCACACGCCGCAGATGACCTGCTCCGCGCCCTGGCACGCGGGGATGGCGCACACGATCGGCTTCCTGCTGGCCGCGAAGGCGATGTCTGAATCCTCGGAAAATCCCGTAATGAAGCGTGCGGATGCTCAGCGCGGAGACAATTAAACTGAGCCCTTCCACTTCGAAACATTCCCGCGCACCGCTGATTATTGCAGCCACCGTCTCCACGCTCGGCGGATTGCTTTTTGGGTACGACAATATTGTCATCAGCGGCGCAATCGGATTCCTGAGCCAGCGCTTTCATCTGGACGCGGCAGGAGTGGGCTGGGCCGCTGGCTGCGCGCTGCTCGGATGCATTGTTGGCTGTGCGGCGGCGGGAACTGTCGCCGATTATCTGGGCAAGAAAAAAGGCTTGGCGATCTGCGCTTTTTGTTTCGCGCTTTCGTCGATGGGGATGCTGTTCGCCGCGAATCTGCATCAGTTCGTGCTGTGGCGGCTCATTGGCGGCCTCGGCATTGGCGCCGCGTCTGTAATTTCTCCTAATTACATTGCAGAGATCGCTCCCACGCGTGTGCGTGGCCGCTGCGTGACGCTCTACCAGTTGGGAATCGTGGTTGGAATTCTCGCCGCCGTGTTCGTCAACATGCTGATTCAGCGCATGGGGGATGAAGCGTGGAACGTGTCCACGGGATGGCGCTGGATGTTTTTTGCCGGGATTGTTCCAGCAGTTCTGTTTGGGCTGATGATTCTGCCGGCTGTCGAAAGCCCGCGCTGGCTTTTGAAGATGGGACGCCGCGAAGAGGCGATCAGCGTTTCAGCAAAGATTAACGGAAGTGCAGTTGCGGATCGCGAGGTGCGCGAGATCGAGGACTCGCTGGCCAGCGAAGAGGGGCATATTTCGGAGTTGTTCACTACCTTCCGCCGGCCGTTGCTGTTGGGCATTATGCTGGCGGGTTTGCAGCAGATCAGCGGCATCACGCCGCTGTTTTCTTTTCTGCCGGAAATTTTTCGCGCCGCTGGAACTGCCACCAGCAGCGCATTTTTCCAATCTGTGCTGGTGAGCCTGATTAATTTGCTGTTTACGCTTTTCGCGCTTTGGCTGGTGGATCGAGCGGGGCGCAAGACGCTGATCCTTGCTGGCACAACTCTGCAGTTCATTTCTTTTGCGCTGGTCGGCTGGTTCTATCACATTCACGGCAGCGGCGTTGCTGTCTTGATTTTTGTGATGAGCTTCGTTGCTGGTCACGCATTCGGCAACGGAGTTGCCTGCTGGGTGATCATTTCGGAAATCTATCCCACGAAGGTTCGCGGGCGGGGGATGTCGATTGCCACTACGGCGCTGTGGCTAGTTGGCTATTTGGGGAATCAACTCTTTCCCATCATGCAAAAGCATCTTGGCTCGGATGGAACTTTCTGGTGTTTCAGCGCAGGAGCGCTGTTGACGATCATTCTGGTTGGATGGCTGATACCGGAAACCAAAGGTCGATCGCTTGAAGAGATCACAAAGTTTTGGACGGACAGTTCGCTTGGGGCCGGCAATCGGCTCAGCCCCTGAACCGGGCACTGGCTCTAGGCGGCAGCCAGATAGATGTAGCGCAGAATAAATAGCAATGTGAGGATCCAAATGAGCGCGTTGATTTCACGAATCTTTCCTGCTGCGATTTTCACGACCGTATAAGAAATCAATCCGAGGCTCAAGCCGGTCGCGATGCTGAATGTGAGCGGTGTGGCCAACATGGTGATGAATGCCGGAACTGCCTCGCTGAAATCCTGCCAGTCGATTTGAGCGATCGATTGGGTCATGAGAACGCCCACCAGAATTAAGGCTGGGGCTGTTGCATAGGCGGGAATTGCGATGGCCAGCGGCGAGCAAAACGTCGCCAGCAGAAAGAGAGCCGCGGTCGCGACATTTGCCAAGCCCGTTCGAGCACCCGCAGCCACACCTGCCGCGCTTTCAATGTAGCTTGTGACGGTCGATGTTCCTGTGAGAGCGCCCGCAATGGTGCCCACCGCGTCGGCGATCAGAACGCGACCTACTCGTGGAATTTTGCCATCTTTCACGAAGCCGCCTTGCTCGCACACTCCGACGAGCGTTCCTACGTTGTCGAACAGATCGACGAACAAAAATGCGAACAGGATTTCGAGCAGTCCAAGGTGAGCCGCACCATGGAAATCGAGCTGCAGGAAAGTCGAAGAGGGATGGGGCATGGCGAAGATTGCCGTTGGCCAGTTTGCGATCCCGCGAAATATTCCCAGAGCGGCAGTGCCGAAGATTCCAATCAGAATTGCGCCGTGCAATTTTCGTGACATCAGAATCAACGTCAGGATCAACCCGAAGCAGGCAGTCTGCACTTCTTTATTTGCGAAACTGCCGAGACCTACATAGGTCGCTGGATTCGCTATTACGAGCTTCGCATTCCGTAGTCCAACGAATGCGATGAACATCCCGATACCGGCTGCGGTTGAGTGCTTGAGGCAATCGGGCATGCCGTTGACGATCTGTTCGCGCACGCGTGTGACCTTGAGTACTAGAAAGAGGACACCGGAACAAAAAACGACCGCGAGCGCGGTCTGCCAGGGAACGTGCATCGCGATGCAAACGGAATACGTGAAGTACGCGTTGAGCGACATTCCTGGCGCGAGCGCGATGGGATAATTCGCGTACAGGCCCATCACCAGCGTTGCGATCGCAGCGGAAACGCATGTCGCAAAAACCACGCCATCCGCGGGCATTCCTGCTTGCGCCAGAATTTGCGGATTCACCACGACGATGTAGGCCATCGTCACGAATGTGGTGAGGCCGCCTAACATTTCCTGCCTCACCGTGGTCTGGTTCTCAGACAGTTTGAAATAGCGGTCGATCAAACGGCCTCCGTCACACAGAGATTTGCAGGACTGATTTGAAAAGGCAATCTTCTTTAGTACTTGATCTTGCTCGAACTATTCTTCCACGCCCGGAACGCCTCGAGGCCCTGTTCGCGCATCATTTGGATCATGGGAATCCTGCGTTGCGAGTGATCCTGCGCGAGTTCGCGATAGATCATGGAATCGTCGAAGCCGACCTGAGCCGCATCGGCGGCGACGTTCGCGAAATAAACGCGGTCGAGACGAGCCCAATAGATTGCGCCCATGCACATGGGGCAAGGCTCGCACGATGTGTAGATTTCGCAGCCCTGCAGGTCGAAAGCCTGAAGCCGCTGGCAGGCCTCGCGAATGGCAGAAACTTCGGCGTGGGCGGTAGGATCGTTGGTCGACGTGACCTGATTTGCAGCCTCGGAGACAATTTTGCCTTCTTTCACGACCACCGCGCCGAATGGCCCTCCGCGGGCGGAGAGAACGTTGTCGATGGAAAGCTGAATGGCGCGCGCCATGAAGGGATTGTCCATGTGTTCGCTCGATCCGTTTCGCTTGTCGTTCAACCCAAGGCGAATCCGCAGATCAGTCTACATGGACTTTTCGTCGCGGTTGCGTGAGAAGTGAGTATATGTCGGGGAGTGGAAAACAGTAAACACAGAGGCGCACAGGGTAGTGCTCGGTTAGGGCGGGTGCACTTTTTGGGACGACCCATCTTCGAGAGAGGGCAGTGAAGGACGAGCGCTTTAGTCTTCGCCGATGTCTTCGTTCCAGATCTCGGGGTTTCGGCGGATGTATTCGCTCAGCATCGAAGCACATTCTTCGGACTCCATGTCGATGACGTTCACGCCTAGTGAGCGCAGCCAATCGATGCCTCCCTGGAAGTTGCGGCTTTCTCCTACGATCACGGTTCCGAAGCCGAATTGGCGAACCAGTCCGCTGCAATACCAGCAGGGCGCAAGCGTCGTCACCATTTTGAGGTTGCGATAGCTGCGCTGGCGGCCAGCATTGCGGAAGGCGTCGGTTTCGCCGTGCAAGGACGGGTCCCCGTTCTGCACGCGGCGGTTATGGCCGGCGCCGATGAGTTTGCCGTCTGCGTTAAAGATCGCCGCGCCAATTGGAATGCCGCCTTCGGCAAGGCCTTTGCGCGCTTCGTCGATTGCCACCTGCAGCATGGCAGAGGAATCAGGATTCGACATACCACGATTATAAGAGGGCGATCTGACAACCGCGATCCGAAGCAGCTATACTCCCATCGCTATGAGTTCACGAACCAGGCTGTACGCTTCTGCCCTGTCCTTACTTCTTGTCCCCGTCTTGCCACAACAATCCATGGCTGCGTCTTCTCGCGCCGCGGAGATTCTCGACTCGATGCCTCGAGCCAAGAGGATCAGCGAAGTTGCGCTCTCGCCGGACGGAAGCAAGGTTGCTTACATCGTCGACGGGCAATTATTTGTGATGCCGACAGCGGGCGGACTCGCTCAGACGATTGCACTGGAGAGCAGGCTACAACTTCGCGATGTGGCCTGGTCGGCGGATGGCAAGCGTCTTGCCTTAGTCGCGGACCTGCCGGGCGATGTTCCGTCCGCGGAGTTGTGGACGGCCGCGTCCGATGGAAGCGGTTTGGCAAAACATGCAGATCTGAAAGGCTACGCTCAAACACCTCGCTTTTCGCCGGATGGTTCCAAGCTCAGCATTTTGTTTATCGAAGGCATGCCACGCGTCGCCGGCCCCCTGCAGCCGATGACACCACTGTCGGGCGAAGTCAGTGAGAAGATCTTCGAGCAGCGCATCGCGTCGATCGATTTGAGCACCGATCATCTAACGCAACTCACTCCTGCAGATATTTACGTGTATGAGTATGAGTGGACTCCCGACGGAAAAAGATGGGTCGCGACGGCGGCGCAGGGTGCCGGAGATGCGAATTGGTATGTCGCTCGGCTTTATCGAGTGGACGCGGACTCCGGGGCGATGCACGAAGTTTACAAACCTAAGCTCCAGATCGCGGAGCCGCGCATTTCGCCCGATGGAAAGAACGTTGCTTTCGTCGAAGGACTGATGAGCGATGAGGGTTCGACCGGTGGAGATGTTTACGTGGTCCCGATCAGCGGAGGAGCGGCTCGCAATCTCACGCCGGGGATCAAAGCATCGCCATCCGCGTTAGCGTGGGCCGGTCTCGATCACATCATTTTTGTCGAAAACATAGACGGAAACTCCGGCTTTGGCAGCGTGAGCACTAAAGGAACGGTTCAGCAATTGTGGGCGGGCGAGGAATTTGCTCATCCGACTGAGGATCGTTGGACGGCCACGCTGGGAGCGGAGAAGCTTGTTACCGGTGTGGTGCGTGAGTCTGCGAGCACGCCGCCCGAAGTTTGGGCCGGCGAAATTGGAAAATGGAAACAGCTTACCGAAGTGAACAACGGAGCACAGCCGGCTTGGGGTGAGTCGCGCAATGTGCATTGGATGAACGGCGATATGCGCGTGCAGGGTTGGTTAATGTTTCCGAAAGATTTCGATGCCGGGCAGAAATATCCGTTGATTGTGAGCGTGCATGGAGGGCCGTCGGCCGCCTGCCGCTCGCATTGGGACGAGCTATTCACCGGCTCGCTTTCGGCGGCCGGATACTTCGTTTTGTGTCCGAATCCGCGCGGCAGCTATGGCCAAGGCGAAGCGTTCACGCAAGCCAATGTGAAAGATTTTGGCGGCGGCGATTATCGCGACATTATGGCCGGGGTCGATGCGCTCACGAAACAATATCCAATCGATACCAAGCGCCTTGGCTTACGGGGCCATAGTTATGGCGGATATATGACGATGTGGGCGGAGACGCAAACGCACCGGTTTGCGGCAGCGGTTGCGGGTGCGGGCCTCTCCGATTGGCTTAGCTATTACGGAGTGAACGATATCGACGAATGGATGATTCCGTTTTTTGGCGCTTCCGTGTATGACGATCCTGCGGTGTATGCCAAGAGTGATCCCATGCACTTCGTCAAAAATGTGAAAACGCCAACGCTGATCCTCGTCGGCGATCGCGACGGCGAGGTGCCGGTGGAGCAATCGATCGAGTGGTGGCACGCGCTCGACACGCTGCATGTGCCGAACAAGTTTGTGGTTTATCCGAACGAGGGGCATGTTTTTGTGAGACCTGCTGATTGGCGGGATTATCAATTGCGTACTATGGAGTGGTTTGAAGAATGGTTCTCAAAAGCGAAGTAACTCGGGTGCCGGGATTTCGGTCTCGGTCAGCCCTCTAGCCCTGTGGAAATTCCTATCCTCTGCATCGAAATTCTGCGTTTTACTTGCCGCCGGTAAAGCCTTATCAAAGAATGGACGGAATGTCGCTTGGGCAAGGTGTGGCTGCGTCCGCAGACTTGTGCTTGATTTCAACAATGACCGATTCCGTGATTATCAAATCGCTCCTGGGAGACCACGATGTCCCGCGCAAGAGGTGTCAATGGCATGCCGTCCCCGCAAGGTCTGTACGACCCTGCGCAGGAGCACGATGCCTGCGGGATTGGGTTCGTCGCCAGCGTCCGCGGCGAAAAAAGCCACGACATCATTCTTAAAGGTGTTCAGGTTCTTCTGAATCTGGCGCACCGCGGCGCTTGCGGCTGCGACGCTGAAACTGGCGACGGCGCGGGAATTCTGATTCAGATTCCTCACAAGTTCTACGCGCGAGAGTGCGCGACGCTCGGGTTCGAGTTGCCGCTGCCGGGATCCTACGGCGTGGGAATGACGTTCCTCCCGGTCGAGAAACATCCGCGGCTGCAGTGCGAAGGAATTCTTGAGCGGATCGTGCGCGAAGAAGGTTTGACGGTTCTCGGCTGGCGCGATCTGCCGACCTACGCGTCTGCGATTGGCCGCGTGGCACGGGCTTCGCAACCTTACATCCAGAAGATTTTTGTCGGGCGGCCCGCGGGCTTGGACGAGGATGCGTTCGAACGCAAGCTCTATGTTGTCCGCAAGCGCGCGGAAAATGAGGTGTGGCAGTCGGACATCGAAGATGCCGCGACCTTCTATATTCCTTCTCTTTCGTGCCGAACCATCGTCTACAAAGGCCTGGTGCTGGCCTCGCAGCTCACGAGTTTCTATCGCGAGCTTTCCGATCCCGATGTCATGAGTGCGCTGTGTCTCGTGCACCAGCGGTTTTCGACGAATACTTTTCCGAGCTGGCAACGCGCCCATCCGTATCGCTACATCGCGCATAACGGAGAGATCAATACGCTGCGCGGCAATGTGAACTGGATGCATGCGCGGCAGTCGCTGCTGGCGTCGCCACTGTTCGGCGACGACATGAAGAAGCTGTTCCCGATTATCGAAGCGGACGGCAGTGACTCGGCGAATTTCGATAACGTGCTTGAACTCTTGGTGCAGTCGGGACGCAGCCTGCCGCATGCGATGGCCATGCTGATTCCGGAAGCGTGGGCTGGGAACCCGCATATCAGGCCGGAGAAGCGCGCGTTTTACGAATATCACGCTTGCATGATGGAACCTTGGGATGGTCCGGCGGCGATTGCGTTCACCGATGGACGCGTCATCGGAGCCACGCTCGACCGCAACGGCCTACGCCCGGGGCGTTACGTGGTCACGCACGATGATCTCGTCGTGATGGCTTCCGAAGCGGGAGTGCTCGATATCGCACCGGAGCAGGTTAAGAGAAAAGGCCGGCTGCAACCGGGAAAAATGTTTTTGGTGGATACGGTGGAAGGCCGCATCGTCTCCGATCGCGAGATTAAAGGCCGACTGGCTGCGCAGCAACCGTATGCGGAATGGCTCAAAGAAAATCAGATCACCATGAGTCATCTGCCCGAGCCTTCGCGCACGCATCCGCCCGATCCGGAGACGCTTCTGCGCCGGCAGCGCGCCTACGGATATTCGGATGAAGATTTGAAGATGATTCTCGTGCCGATGGCTTCGGCGGGGGAAGAACCGGTCGGCTCGATGGGGACGGACACGCCGCTCGCTTGCTTATCCGACAAGCCGCAGTCTCTTTTTAATTACTTCAAGCAATTGTTCGCGCAGGTTACGAATCCGCCGATCGATCCCATTCGCGAAGAGATGGTGATGTCGCTGACCAGCTACATTGGCAGCGAACGCAACATTCTTGAGGAAGTGCCGGAAAACTGCCACATGCTCAAGCTGGAGCATCCGCTGCTTTCCAATCGCGAATTGGAGAAGCTGCGGCGCGTCTCGCACCGCGACCTTCTCGCCACCACGCTGCCTGCGCTTTTCCGCGCGAGCGAAGGCGAAGCCGGGCTGAAACGTGCTCTCGATGAGCTTTGCCAGCGCGCGTCGCTCTCGGTAAAAGCGGGATACAGTTTACTGATTCTTTCCGACCGCGGCGTTGACAAAGATTACGCGCCCATCCCCAGCCTGCTTGCGCTTGCGGCGGTGCACAACTTGCTGGTGCGGGAAGAAACTCGCACGCAGGTCGCGCTGATTATCGAGTCTGGCGAGCCGCGTGAGGTCATGCATTTTGCGTTGTTAAGCGGTTACGGGGCGAGCGCGATCAATCCTTATCTCGCGTTGGAGACGGTCGAGAACCTTGCCTGGCGCGGCGAGTTGGCCGATGGCATTACGCCCGAGCAGGCCGTCAAGAATTTCATGAAGTCGGTGAAGAAGGGACTGCTGAAAACTTTTTCGAAGATGGGCATCTCGACCCTGCAGAGTTATCAGGGAGCGCAGGTGTTTGAAGCGATCGGGCTGAATAAAGAGCTGGTCGAGGCGTATTTCGCGGGAACGACCTCACGCATCGAAGGGGTCGGACTGGAGGTTCTGGCTCGCGAAGCGCAGATGAAGCATGAGCACTCGCTGCGTCCGTTGACCGAGTTCGATACCGAGCTTGCCATTGGCGGCGTTTATCACCAGCGAACGAATGGCGAATACCATCTGCTGAATCCGCTCACCATCGGCAAATTGCAGCAGGCGGTGAGGCAGGAGAGCTACAAGACCTTCGAGGAATACACCGATCTCATCGACAAACAGAGCGCCAGCCTGTGCACGCTGCGCGGCTTGATGCAATTGAAGAAGAGCGACAAGCCGGTGCCGCTGGAAGAGGTCGAACCCGCGAAGGAAATTGTGAAGCGCTTCAGCACCGGCGCGATGTCCTTCGGATCGATTAGCAAGGAAGCGCATGAGACGCTGGCGATTGCCATGAACCGCATCGGCGGCAAGTCGAACACGGGAGAAGGCGGAGAAGATGAAGAGCGCTTCAAGCCGGATGCGAACGGCGATTTCCGGCGCAGCGCGGTGAAACAGGTGGCGTCCGCGCGCTTTGGCGTAACCGCGAATTATCTGGTGAATGCGGAGGAGTTGCAGATCAAAATGGCGCAGGGCGCGAAACCCGGCGAAGGAGGGCAGCTTCCGGGACACAAGGTCGATGACGTGATCGCGCGCATTCGACATTCGATTCCCGGCGTGGGGCTGATTTCGCCGCCGCCGCATCACGACATTTACTCGATCGAAGATCTCGCACAACTGATCTACGACTTGAAAAATATCAATCCGCAAGCTCGGATTGCGGTGAAACTTGTGGCTGAGTCGGGTGTGGGCACGGTCGCCGCGGGCGTGGCAAAGGCGCATGCCGATGTGGTTTTGATCAGCGGAGACAGCGGTGGGACGGGAGCGTCTCCGCTCAGCTCGATCAAGCATGCGGGTATTCCCTGGGAGTTGGGATTAGCGGAGACTCAGCAAGTCCTGCTGCTGAACGACCTGCGCAGCCGCATTCGCGTGCAGACCGATGGCAAGTTGCAGACTGGCCGGGACGTGACGATTGCAGCTTTGCTCGGAGCCGAAGAATTTGGCTTCGCCACGACGCCGCTCATTGCGTTGGGCTGCGTGATGATGCGCAAGTGCCATCTCAACACGTGTTCGGTGGGAATTGCTACGCAGGATCCGGTTCTCCGCAAGCAGTTCAAAGGCCAGCCGGAGCACGTGATCAATTTCTTTTTCTACCTGGCCGAGCAGGTTCGGCAGTACATGGCGGAGTTAGGCTTCCGCAAGGTCGACGATATGGTCGGGCGAGTGGACATGCTCGATTTCAAGCCGGCGGTCGATCATTGGAAGGCGCGCGGCCTGGACTTCTCTGCGATTCTCTACAGCCCGCCGATACCGTCACGCGTGGCGCGGCGTTGCGTGCAACCGCAGAATCACGGACTCGAGCAGGCACTCGACCATCAACTTGTTGAGCGCTCACTCGACGCCCTGCTAAGCCTCAGTTCGGTCGAAATCCATTTGCCCGTGCGCAATACCCACCGCTCCGTCGGGACGATACTGAGCGGTCAGATCGCTCGCCGCTACGGCTCTGCCGGGCTCCCCGACGACACTATCCGCATCCATCTATCCGGCTCAGCAGGGCAAAGCCTGGGAGCATTCCTCGCTAAGGGTGTGACGATCACGCTGGAAGGCGACGCAAACGATTACGTTGGAAAAGGTCTCTCCGGAGGAAAGCTCGCCTTGTATCCCCCTCGCGCTTCCACTTTTGCGCCGGAGGAAAACATTCTCATCGGCAACGTCGCACTTTACGGTGCCACCAGCGGCGAAGCTTTCTTCAACGGTGTTGCCGGCGAACGCTTTGCGGTGCGCAACTCAGGAGCAACCGCCGTTGTCGAAGGAGTTGGCGACCACGGCTGCGAGTACATGACAAGGGGCACGGTGCTCGTGCTTGGCGTTTGCGGGAGAAATTTTGCCGCAGGTATGAGCGGTGGCGTTGCCTATGTGTTTGACGAGCATCGCACGTTTACCGAAGAGCGCTGCAATCTCGGCTCGGTCGATCTTGAGCCGCTGATTGAAGAGCAGGATATTCAGGTGGTGAAGAATCTGATCACTCGCCATCTGGAGCTGACTGGCAGCCCGCGCGCGAAATGGATTCTCGAACATTGGTCCGAGACGTTACCGCGCTTCATCAAAGTCTTCCCGCACGAGTTCAAGCGCGTGCGCGGCGTGAGCCGAAGTCAACAAAATTACATTCCGAGCCAGCCGCTGGCTGCCCTTTCGCACCACGACAGCGCGACACACTTGCAGGTGCATAATGGGTAAGACCACCGGCTTTCTGGAATACGCGCGCGAACTTGCTCCGCGCCGCCCGGTTACGCAACGGGTGAATGATTGGTTTGAAATCTATCTCGATCTTCCCGAGGAGACGCTCAAGAAACAAGGCGCGCGCTGCATGGATTGCGGCGTGCCTTTTTGCCAGACTGGATGTCCGGTCAACAACCTAATTCCCGACTGGAACGATTTGGTTTATCGCGGACGCTGGAAAGAAGCGGTGCGACAGCTCCACGCCACAAACAATTTTCCAGAGTTTACCGGACGCATTTGTCCTGCGCCTTGCGAAGCTTCGTGCGTGCTGAGCATCAATCAGCCCGCGGTCACGATCAAGCAGAACGAAAAAAATATTGTCGAGCGCGGCTTTGCGGAAGGCTGGATTCGGCCCGAGCCGCCGAAGATCCGCAGCGGAAAGAAAGTGGCTGTTGTAGGCTCCGGGCCGGCGGGACTGGCGTCTGCGCAACAGCTTTGCCGCGCGGGGCACGCTGTGACCGTGTATGAGAAGGCCGATCGCATCGGCGGGTTGCTGCGCTACGGGATCCCCGAGTTCAAGATGGAGAAGCGCATTCTCGATCGTCGCCTGGAGCAGATGTCGGCGGAGGGTGTGAAATTCGTTGTGGATGCGGAGGTCGGAAAGAATGTTTCTGTAGAAAACCTGCGCCGCGATTTCGATGCGATTGTTCTCGCAGGCGGAGCCGAGCAGCCACGCGATCTGCCGATTCCCGGGCGCGAGCTGAAGGGGGTTCATTTCGCGATGGAGTACCTGCCGCAGCAGAATCGGCGCTGCCACGGAGACACGCTTGCTCCTGAAACCGAGATTCTGGCCAGCGGAAAGCGAGTCGTCATCATCGGCGGCGGAGACACTGGCGCGGATTGTCTGGGCACGAGCCATCGGCAGAAGCCGCTCTCGGTGCATCAGTTTGAAATCATGCCCAAGCCGCCAGACGAGCGCTCTCCGCAGACTCCGTGGCCGCTTTGGCCGATGCAGCTTCGCACTGAAGGCGCGCACGAAGAAGGCGGCATTCGCGACTGGAGTATTGCGACAACAAAGTTCACGGGGGAGGCAGGTCACGTCAAGCAACTGCACGCCGTGCGGGTTGCCGCACCGCCGAAATTCGAACCGATTCCGGGCAGCGAGTTCACGATGGAGGCCGAGCTGGTGCTCATCGCGATGGGCTTCTTGGGCCCGGTGCGGAATGGAATGATTGAGCAACTCGGCGTGGTGCTCGATCAGCGCGGCAATGTGGCTACGGATGAGAATTACATGTCTTCGGTGCCGGGCATATTTGCGGCGGGCGACATGCGGCGAGGGCAGTCTCTCGTGGTGTGGGCCATTTCCGAGGGTCGCAAGGCGGCCGCTGCTGTTGACTCCTATCTCAAGATGTCGGCTCATTCTGCCCGTGGCGCTTCCACTGTTCAGCAGGTCGTTTCATGATCGCTGCGTCTTCTGTTGCGGGAGCGCGCCTGAAACCGCACAGTCCCGCCAAACCCATGATCGGAATTCAAGATATTCAAACGGCGATGGGGCGCATTCGCGATTCCATTCGCGTTTCTTCCTGCCGTCACTCGGAAACATTCTCGGCGCTCACCGGCAATTCGATTTTTCTCAAGCTCGACAATCAGCAACGAACCGGAGCTTTCAAGGAACGCGGCGCTCTCAATAAACTGCTCACGCTCACCGCCGAAGAACGCGCGCAGGGAGTGATCGCGGCATCGGCTGGAAATCACGCGCAAGGCGTGGCCTATCATGCGGGACGGCAGGGGATTCGCGCGCTTATCTACATGCCGTTGCCTACTCCGCTCACAAAGGTTTCGGCGACGCGCGGGTATGGGGCCGAGGTTATTCTGCACGGTGCGAATTACGACGAAGCTTATGAGAAGGCGGTTGAGCGCAGCCGCACAGATCATCTGACTCTGATTCACGCGTTCGACGACGATGCCGTTATCGCCGGGCAAGGCACGCTTGGACTGGAGATTCTCGAGCAACAGCCTGACATCGAGGCAGTTGTCGCTCCCATCGGCGGTGGCGGACTGATTGGCGGCATCGCTTGCGCGGTGAAAGAAAAAAATCCGTCTGTGCAGGTGTTTGGAGTACAGCCGGCCAAGCTGCCCTCCATGAAGGCTGCGGTTGAAAATGGCGGTCCGGTGAGCCTCAAACCTGCCGTGACCATAGCCGATGGAATTGCCGTGCGCCGCGCCGGCGAGCGCACATTTCCCATGGTGCAGAAATACGTTGACGGCATTGTCACTGTGGAAGAAGAAGAGATCGCGAACGCAATACTTCTGCTTTTGGAGCGGGAGAAAACTTTGGCGGAGGGCGCTGGCGCGGCGTCGATCGCGGCACTGTTGAATCACAAGCTGCCGCTTCAGGGGAAGAAAGTTGCGGTGCTTGTCTGCGGCGGCAATATCGACGTTACGCTGCTGGCGCGCATTATCGAGCGTGGACTTGTTAAAGATGGCAGGCTGGTGCGGCTACGCGTTCACTTGCCCGATTATCCTGGAGCTTTGCATCGCCTCACCGGAATTTTGGCCGAGCTTCGCGCCAACATTGTCGAGACTGCCTACGACCGGGCTTATCATGGCGTCAATCTCGGCGATACTGCCATCGACATCACTATGGAAACTCGGGGGCCTTCGCATATTGCGGAGCTGCTTTCGTCGCTGCTTGCGGCGGGATATGCGCACGAGAGAATTTTGTAAGAAGCGACCCACCCGTCGCGGGTCCCGTCCCGAGAACAGCGCAAGGAGTTTCGTGGGTGTACGCAAAGTGCATAGGTCCTTCGCTTCGCTCAGGATGACAAGTCGGCCTTACTAATCATTGGCGCTGTTGATCCTGGGCATAAGAAATTTGAATTGGACTCAGCGGGGCGATGCGGATATCGTCTGCGAATTAGGGAGAGGACTGCGATGGAGCGCAAATGGCGCTCGTCGGGGTCGACTCACTTTCCCGGTCAGCCCTTCCCTCAAAGATTTTGCAGTTGCGTGAGTTCGGGCCGGTGAGGTAGCCTGCGCGGGCGCAACCATTGCAAAGTTCCCCACCTTTCGAAAACAGGAGCGACATCACATGACAAAGCGAACCGGCAGGCACTGTTTGCGCCTGTTAGCGTCGTTCTGCGCCGCAACGATTCTGGCCGCTGGATTGTTGGCGGCACTCTCGACAGCCTGCGTTGCTGACGACGCTGCGAAGCCCGATCCTTCTGGCATAGCTACCGGCGACAAAAATACTGCCGTGGACGCCGCCGGCAACTCCTTTGTGGTCGCCGAGCCTACGGATAAGAGCGCTCCCGACTACGCGGCGAACAAGAAGGCTTTTGATGATTACCAGGCGCAGGCTGCGAAGGAACCGCTGGCGGTGAAGCTGGCCGACAGCGTCGGCCACGTGCGGGTAGCCACGAACTTCGCCTGGACTTTGAATACCGGATACCTCGTCTTGTTCATGCAGGCGGGCTTCGCCTTGCTGACCTGCGGGCTGGTGCGGAAAAAGAACGCAGCGCATTTAATGATGCTGAATTTCGCGGCTTATGTCTTCGCCTTTCTTGCTTATTACGCCTGCGGATATGCATTCCAGTTTGGCGCGGTTGCTATCAATGCCAATCCCACCAACCTCGGTGGCGTGGCCACGCTTAACCATTTCCTGGTGGGCAGCGGACAGTGGGGGTTTGTCGGAGGCAAAGGATTTTTTTTGACCGGGCCGGCTTATGACGCTTCCAGCAATTGTCTAACTCTATTTGAGGTCGTCTTCATGGAAACCGCCGGCTACATTATTGTCGGCGCGATTTGCGAGCGGATTACCTTCTGGGCATTCCTGCTTTGCGAGCTTTTTATCGGCGGGATTCTTTATCCGATCTCCGGCTGCTGGGCGTGGGGCGGCGGCTGGCTTTCGCAGATCGGGACAACCATGAATCTGGGACATGGGTATGTCGATTTCGCTGGATCGACCGTGGTCCACGCTGTGGGCGGCTTCGCCGCCATGGCTCTCGCGATTATCTTGGGCCCTCGCCTTGGCAAGTATGGGCCGGGAGGAAAAATTCGCGTGTTTCCGGCGCACAACATCGTCTACGTGGTCACCGGCACATTCATCCTGCTGTTTGGCTGGATGGGATTCAACCCGGGTTCCACCCTGGGGGCCACGGACTTGCGCATCTCCGTGGTTGCGGTAAATACGAACCTGGCTGCGGTAGCAGGCTCCGCTGCTGCCATGCTGCTGTGGTATTTCCTTTTCGGCAAGCCGGACATAACCATGGCCTGTAACGGAATGTTGGCAGGATTGGTCGCGATCACCGCACCGTGCGCTTTTGTATCTCCGACGGCGGCGACCATCATTGGACTGCTGGCGGGGGGCGTGGTTTGCTTCGGAGTTCTGTTTAACGACCGTGTGCTGAAGATCGACGATCCCTGCGGGGCGATTTCTGTTCATGGGTATTGCGGCTGGCTGGGGGCCGTGAGCGTGGGCATCTTTGCCGATGGCGCTTACGGCGCGGGATGGAACGGGGTCGGAGCGTCGAGCTACCTCGGTCGTGCCGGCCAGGGCGTGACGGGGTTGTTGCATGGCGATTCGCGCCAGTTCTTGTGCCAGTTAATGGGCGCAACCCTGTATGCTGGCTGGGCGTTCGGCGGGACTTTTGTGGTGTTCTGGTGCGTCAACAGGGTGAGGTGCATGCGAGTGGCGCCGGAAGTGGAAGAAGAAGGGCTGGACACTCCGGAATTCGGGATGGTCGGATATCCGGAAGACGCAGTTGTTACGGCCCCTTACTAGGCGCAGAAGAGCGCAGCTTGGGGCTAACCTAATACAACTCTGTCCGTCGAATAGTAACAAAACCCTTGGCCGATCAGGGGATAACAGTATGGTGAGCGAGCGGGGATGACGATAAACCAATAGTTGCATCAGCAATAGTTGAACCAGGAGGCAACTAGAAATTTATGGCTCGCTTAGCCGTTCCAAAACCTACGGACCAACAGCACTGGAAGGAAGTCTTTGAAGGATCGCTAATTCGGCTTAACGGGGGCTCGATCCCGGCATCGAAACAACCGATTTTCACCCGCCCCAAACCGACCACATTTGGAATCGATTCTTCGAAGGACGCAATTGCCGCCGCCGCCACGTCGTTGGCTGCGCTGTGGCAGATCTCAGGCCCCAACCGACTGCACCGCAGCGAGTAGCATCGCAACCTCTGTTGATTGGAGGTCCCGCCTGCGTGCGGAGCATGCCTCATGCGGAGCAGGCTTCAGTGCCTGATAGCTGCGAACCCCGGCCTGAGGCCGCGCGGGACGGTGATCGACACGCCACCCCTTAGATTCGGTTTGACTTGTTCTTGTCTTTTCTTGTCTAGGGCGGCAGTGTGTGCTAGGCTTCCGCCCGGAGCCGGTCTTCGGGGTAGCCGGTCGGCGGAGAAGTAGGTGCGCCGGAAAGCGTCCCGTCGCAGTGGCTCTTCCAAACGCCCGCCTTTCGAGGTGCTGCATGCCAGGAATTGCAAGTCCGCCCGCTTCCCAAGCCAGTCCTGCCAAGCCAGCCCCCGAACGCACTGGCCTGCTTCCGGGCATTTTGATGGCGCTTGTCGCCGTCGCGATCGTGGTCTTGGCATGGACGGGCGCACCCACGCAGCTTTGGGCGCAGGGCTACGATCCCTTAGGCCACTGGTTGCTTTCAACGATTTGCGCATCGCTGCCGGTGATCGTGCTTCTTGGCACTCTCGCCCTTTTTCGCATGAAAGCGCATTACTCGGCGGCGCTGGGGTTGGTCACCGCTTTATTGGTCGCCACGGTGCTCTTTCACATGCCGGTCAAAATGGCCAGCATCACCGCTATTTACGGCGCATGTTACGGCTTATTCCCCATCGGCTGGATCATCCTGAACGTCATTTTCCTGTATCGAATGACCTGCGAGACAGGCCGCTTCAAGGTATTGCAGCAGAGCATGACCGGTATAACGCAGGATTGCCGCCTGCAACTGCTGCTTATTGCCTTTTCGTTCGGGGCGTTCTTTGAGGGCGCATCGGGATTCGGAACGCCGGTCGCGGTTACAGCGGCCATACTCATTGGACTGGGATTCAAGCCGCTGCAAGCTTCGGGGCTATCGCTGATCGCGAATACGGCGCCGGTGGCTTATGGGGCGCTGGCTACTCCCATCATCGCGCTAGCCGCGGTTACGGGTTACAGCGAAGTTACCCTGGGCGCTCAAGTCGGGCGTATTCTACCGTTCTTCTCGGTGTTGGTGCCATTTTGGCTGGTTTGGGCTTATGCCGGATACAAGGGGATGAAGGAGATTTGGCCCGCCGTGGCGGTGGCCGGCGTGACCTTTGCCATTCCGCAGTATCTGGTTTCGAATTATCACGGGCCTTGGCTCACGGACATTATCGCGGCCCTTTGTTCGATGACTTGCCTGGTGTTGTTTCTCAAGTTCTGGCAGCCAAAACATATTTGGGGACACGAGGGACAAGTGGAAGGGGAGCAGCGTGCCGCGCGCGGGGCTCACGGGTACAGCCGCAGCGAGGTTGTGCGGGCGTGGCTGCCATGGCTTGTGCTCAGCATTATTGTTTTCTGCTGGGGCACGACCACGGGCAAGAAGATCATGAACACTCCGGAGAAAGTCTTCCCCTCGATGAGCAGTTGGAGCACCCCCCCGAGCAAGATTACGAATCCCCAGATTCCAGTCGCGGGACTGAATAAATTGGTGCAGCGCGTACCTCCGGTTGTGATCAAACCTACGGCCGAACCCGCGGTGTTTGGATTGAACTGGATCTCCGCCACCGGATCGGGAATTCTTTTCGCTGCGATCATCTCCGGCTTCATCATGGGATTGTCTTTGCCGAAGATGATTGTCATGTGGTGGAAGACCCTTTGGCATGTGCGATTTTCGCTGATGACGATTGCGGCCATGTTGTCGCTCGGCATCGTCACTCGTTACTCAGGCCTCGATGCCACGATGGGCCTGGCTTTCGCCCGCACCGGGCATTTTTATCCCTTCTTCGGGACTTTGCTTGGTTGGCTTGGTGTCGCACTTACTGGTTCCGACACTTCTTCCAATGTGCTGTTCGGTAGCCTGCAAAAAATTTCTGCACAACAGACGGGAGTTTCTCCCGTTCTGATGGCCTCGGCGAACAGCGCTGGCGGAGTGATGGGCAAGATGATCGATGCACAAAGCATTGTCGTGGCCAGCACGGCGACAGAATGGTACGGACACGAAGGCGATATCCTGCGTTACGTCTTCTGGCATAGCGTTGCGTTGGCGTGCCTGGTCGGCGTGCTGGTTATGCTGGAGGCTTACGTGCCGCCGTTCACGCGCTTGGTCGGCCACTGAGGGATGGGAAAGCCCACGGAATTTTTGCCCTGTCTGAGCCGATTCCCGTGGTCCCTAAGACAGCTTCGTAATATTCCAAATCTTTATTGTTCATGGACTTAGCGCGGCTGCACAATCGTGTGGCCGGCTGGAAGTGGACGTGCATCTAAATCTGGGTCAAAGCAACCTTGTCGCCGATCGCTAGCACCAACTGGGATGGGAAAAATGAAGGTTCGCCATTGGACTGAGGTCGTGGTGGCGGCATGTGTCCTCGCTATAGCGCTGGCACTCCTGCTCAGGACTCACAGCGTCATAGCTAGTCCTGGAGCTCCACCATCTCAGGCCACCGCAACAGCCCAAGCCCCTGCTGTACCATCCGAAACGTATGAGGGGATCGTTACCGACACACGCTGCGGGGCGAAACACTCGGCTAAGGGCGATTTAGCAGCGGCGGACTGCACCCGCTCCTGCGTGCATAGCGGAGAGCGCTTCGCCCTTATTGACGGCGAGAAAGCTTACGTGCTCGAAGGCGAATCGGCCCGCTTGAAGCGGCTGGCTGGCGAACGCGTCAAAATTGCAGGCACGTTAAGCGGCAATACAATCGAGGTCGCGTCCGTGGCCGAAATCAATCCTAGGGCTGAGTAGGTTTCGTCTCGGCAAGCACAGTTGCGCCGACCGCAGCAGTTGGCGGAGAGACCGGAATGGGGGCAACCGGCGGAACGGGTCCGCTGATTCGCGCGGCACGTTCGTCCCACTTGCCGAAGATCATCTTGCCAGCCGTCGTTTGCAACACCGACGTGACCGATACGTCGATCGTTTTGCCAATCATCTTGCGCGCGTTGTCGACCACGACCATGGTGCCGTCGTCGAGATAAGCGACGCCCTGGTTATATTCTTTTCCTTCTTTCAGGATGAAGACTTTCATGATCTCGCCCGGCAATACGATGGGCTTGAGCGAGTTCGCCAGCTCGTTGATGTTCAAGACTTCCACGCCCTGCAGCTGGGCCACTTTGTTCAGATTGAAGTCGTTGGTGATGATCTTGCCTTCGTAGACTTTCGCCAGTTCGATCAATTTGAGGTCAACCTCGCGGACGGCGGGAAAATCATCTTCGACTATTTGAATCTGCAGCGTGGCCATTTTCTGCAGCCGCTGGAGAACATCCAGGCCGCGGCGACCGCGGTTGCGTTTTAGGGAGTCGGCGGAATCGGCCACGAGTTGCAACTCCCGCAGCACGAACTGCGGCGTGACAATGACCCCGTCGAGGAATCCGGTCTCGGCAATATCGGCGATGCGGCCGTCGATGATGACGCTGGTGTCTAGGATCTTGTAAGATTTCTTGCTCTGCTTCTCGCCGCCGAAGATTCCGCCCAACGCTGCCAGGTTCAGCAGATCGCCTTTGCTCGCGCCGACGATCAGGCCGACGTAAGCCATCAGCAGCATCACCAGGATTTGCAGGAAACTCTGCGTGCGTCCGGGAGGCACACTGCTGCGAATGACCAGCGCAAACAGGTAGGCCCCGCAGATGCCGAGAATGCTCCCGATGGCGGCGCCGATCAGCCGCTTCAGGCTGACCTCGCGCAGCTTCCACTCGAAGAGAACAATCGCCGCGCCCACAATAGCGCCGATGGCGGCGTCTATGTTTGGAGGACGGCCAAAAGGATCAATTACATAACAAGTAATTGAAACTACAGCGATAAAAACAAGGCGAATGAAAATCAGGTCCACAATAAACCTCCCCCGATGCCGCTCCGCTTACACTTCTGGCGCGATGCACCGGTGCCTTTCCAACCCGCCCCGGACGGGAACGGCATTGCACTATGCGGGGCGCGCAAGAATAAAGGGGGATGAATGTACGCCCCGTCCCGGCCCTTGGAGGCGTGGCCGGGAGGCTTAGTAATCTACGCAGAAAGTATATACCGGATGGCAAATTGCGGAGGAAAAACCGCACTGGCCATGACTCCGGCAGGTTCGAAATCCGTTCCGACATCCCTGTTAAACTCGCGGCATGAAAGCGTTGGTAATTACGAGCCTTTCCGGTCCGGATGCAATCGCCGTTCAGGACACGGTCGATCCCCAATTGAAACCTTCCCAAACGCTAGTCCGCGTCACCGCCGGAGGGCTTAACTTTGCTGACTTTATGACGGCCCAGGGCGGTTATCCTGGAACGCCGGCCCCGCCGCTGGTTGCCGGTCGGGAGTTCGCTGGTGTAGAAGAGGCGACCGGTCGCCGCGTCATGGGATATACCCAGTGGGGAGCGTTTGCCGAGAAAGTTGCCGCCTACCCCCATATGCTGTGGCCCGTCCCGGATCACTGGACCGACGAACAAGCTGCCGCCTTCCCGGTTAACTTCTTCACAGCTTATCTAGGCTACTGGCAAGCGGGAATGACTTCTCAACCTATGTGGGGACAGCCGCTTTCGGCTGTGCAGCGGAGCGAAGCGACGCGACGTGTCCTAATCCACGCCGTAGCCGGAGGCGTCGGTACAGCCGCCGTGCAAATCGGAAAAATTCTCGGCGTGGAAATGTATGGCACATCTTCTTCCGATGAAAAGCTTGCCAAGGTAAAAGGGCTGGGCCTGCAGCACGTCATTAACTACAAGCGGCAGGACTACGAAGAGGTCGTGAAGAGTCTGACGCGCGGCGAAGGCGTAGACGCCGTCTTTGAAATGCTCGGAGGCGAGCACACCGCTAAGAGTCTACGGTGCCTGCGCGACTTCGGTCGCGTGATTCAATACGGCACTGCAACGGGCAAACCGCCGCAGCTCGACATTCGAGCGATGTACGCGAAATCCGCCAGCATGCAGGGACTTTGGCTGACCTATCTTTCCCAAAAGCGCGAGATCATGGAACCGGCCTGGAAACAGCTCTCTGAATGGATCGAACAACGAAAGCTCGCGCCGGAGATCGGCAAAGTGCTTGCGTTAGAGCAAGCCGCCGATGGGTACAGGCTTCTGCAAGAAGGCCAGAATTATGGCAAGTTGGTGCTGAAGATCTAAAGTTTTGCGGGAGCTCGCCGCGGTAAGACGGAAGTGCTCCGCTGCACTTAGCAACGGAGCCATGTCCGTTAACAGACGAGATCTGGGCTTCCCGCTGATT
>JBEKBW010000017.1:0-52788 GCA_050015215.1 Candidatus Sulfotelmatobacter sp. | reverse complement strand
CGGCACGTCCCTATCAGCGAACGAATGCTGGACCTGCTGATGATTCGCTGTTCGGAAAAACGAGAAGGGTGGCTATTTCCTTCACGCGGGGCAAAAGGCGGGCACCTTACCACAGTGGCAAAGCAGTTCCGAGACGCTCGCAGCAAAGCTGGACTTCCGAAGTCACTGGTACTTTATTGCGCACGTCACACCTTTGGCACGGCAGCATATGGAGCAACCGGAAATCTCGCGATGGTGATGAAAGTCATGGGCCACACGGATCCGCGTACCGCCATGTACTATCAACATCCGATGCTGGATCCGGTGCGCGAAGCCATCGATCAGAGAAATCTACGTCACAAACCACGTCACAATGAATTGAGGGTGCAGTGAAAAAGCTGGTAAGTAATTGAAAAAATGGAGCCGACGAGCGGACTTGAACCGCTGACCTGCCGATTACGAATCGGCTGCTCTACCAACTGAGCTACGTCGGCTTCTGGCTAGTGTTTATGCGGCTTCCGGCGTTTTTTGGCGGTGCGGCGGGCCGTTATCTGGCCCGCATTTAGAACCGCGTTTTCTAACTTCTGCATGGCTGCACAGCCGCCTGCTGGGATTCTAGCACGATGTAATGCGTGCGCGTTGTGGATACATTCGCGTGGCGCAGGATCGTCTGGGCCACGTCTGCTGGCACGCCCAGCTCGAATAGATCAGTGGTCAGTTCAGGTCTAAACCCCTGCCGGCCGCGCCATCGCGCACCTGGCACGGGTTGACTGTAGCGTCGGCACAGGTCGCCCAAGTGTAGCGCAAAGTTGCTTCGGCCCGGCGAATATCGAACCGTACCGTTGGCGCCGCCTCCCTTAGAGCAAGAATGCCATGCCGGCGATTGGACGGTTTCGGAAACCGCTTGACCAGCAATCGGGAGTTCTCGTTGCGCCCAAGTGTGCGCGCTATACGCCGCGCCGCACGTGTAGAAATTCACCCGTGTAATCCCTGCCACTGTCAGCCACGTATCTCGCTCTCACAAAGCCCGGCGAAGGCCGCCTCGACGCAAAATGTACGCGCCGTTTCCGGAAGCTTCTTTAGCAATTCAACGTCATCCAGCGTATATGCGTGGCACTCAGGGTCGCTGCGCGTTCCCTCGGTCCCACTTCGCAGACGGGATTCGCGCCGCTTAGGTAAGCGAGTCGGATCGCGTAGGAAAATATCGCAGACATTGTTTTGATTCGCAGCGGGCTTTGGTGCGAGAAGGGTGTTGCATTCAAAACTTCCACTGCGTGCGGGGCCGCGAAATCGCGGGGCCGAATGAAGCCTACTTGAGTGCGCAGACGACTCTCGATGGCATCTTTGTAAATTTGTGAGTGCTGCGTTTTCGCTTCACCCTAATTCACGGAGGAGGTACGCGATCATAAGCCTTTCGCAGGAGAAGAGAAACTTCCCGGGCCAGCCTTTGGAGTCGACGCAAGCGCCCGCCTGACAGGCAGTTTGTAACGCTTTAACCATTAGTAGAAGGAATCTAAATCCTGGTGTAATATACCCGTCTCTGCCGAACCGCTCCCAGAGATTCGCCCATGAATACACCATTATCGACGGGTGAGGCACTTGCCACGGAAATGCGGGAATCGGACTGGCGAGCCTTAATCGGTGCAGTCCGCAACGGCAATCTTGTCCCAATGGTGGGAACCGATCTGATGCGGGTGAAGGTCGGAGAGCGATACGTAACTTACGACCATGTCATCGCGAAGGAGTTAGCCAATAGACGCGAAGTTACGGATGCCGACCTTGCTCCGCTCGGCACCTCACTTAATATAGTAGCTCTCAACGATGTAGTTTCGGTGGTGGTGAAGAGAAAGGGCGATCGCTGTCTGTGGGAGTTACACGACGACGTTTATCAAATCATTCACGATTCGTCGATCGAGCCTCCCCGGGCACTGGTCCAGTTAGCCGAAATCACCGACATCGACCTGTTTGTAACCTCATCCTGCGATTACCTGTTCGAAAACGCTTTGCGCAGCGTGGGTAACGTAGAGGCCAGAGTTTATCGCAGGGGGGACAGGGAGAAAGAAGACCTGCCTAAAGAAGCGCGGACCAGAAAAGGTTGTCGGCAGCTCTACTACATTTTTGGCCGAGCCGAAACGGGCACCATGGACTTCGCCATCTGCGACGAAGATCTGTTGCGCTTTGTCCTCAAGCTGCAGGATACGAAGTATCGGCCTAAGAGGCTTTTCGACGCCTTGCGGGAGAGCAATCTCCTTTTGCTCGGCGTAAACTTCGGCGATTGGCTGGCGCGATTTTTTCTCTGGCTGGCCAGAGACCGGGAGAATCTCAACTCCGACCAGGCGCGAAACTTAAGAGAATATCTCGCAGATCCCAAAGCCGGTCACGACCGGCCTCTGGTTTTGTTTTTGCAGCACTTTAGTCAATCGACCACGGTCCTGGGAAGCCAGCCCGAAGATTTTGTGGACGAATTGCATCGGCGCTGGTCGGAGCAGGTTGGGCGTCCTCACGTGCGCGCCGAAGATCAAGGACCATCTCCAAATATGCCCGCTGGAGCGGTGTTCATCAGTTACTCGCGCAGCGATGCAGCCGCGGCCAGGGCTCTGTTCGCGGAATTCACTCGCGTGGGCATTCCCGCATGGTATGACGCTGCCCTGCAGGCGGGAGATCAATTCGACTCCAAGCTGGAATACAACATCGAAAATTGCTCATGGTTCCTGCCCTTGCTTTCGACCGGTTCCCTGGCACGACAGCAAGGTTATTTTCGCAAGGAATGGAAGAAGGCAGTCGAGCGTGACGAGAGCTTCTTTGGTGGTACGAAGGGTGCCATTGTCCCAATCGTCATCGACGAGGATGATCGCATCCTCCGGCAGCCTCAAACCTACCAGGGAATGCCCAAGCGCTTTCGGGAGGTACAGATGTATCACTGCCCCCTGGGTAAGCCCTCGTCCGATCTGATCGCTGCTTTGCGAGCTTACCCGCAGAGAGAATCTCTTACAGGGAGCTGAAGGGATGAGTAGTTCAAATAGCCCCCCAGTACTGGCAGATGAACTGCGCCTGGATTCTCAGAATCCCTGGCCCGGGCTTACCGCTTTCACCGAGCAGCAGCAGGATTATTTCTTCGGCCGCCAGGACGAAAGTGAAGAATTATTTCGTTGCGTGAAGCGGGAAAGGCTAACCGTTCTTTTCGGCAAGTCCGGCCTGGGCAAGACCTCGTTGCTCCAGGCTGGATTATTTCCGCAACTCCGCGCCGCTTCCTTTCTGCCCGTGTACATACGGTTAAGCTATCTCGACTCGGCTCCCAGCCTCGAAGCGCAGGTGCAGGTAGCTTTGGAAGCTGGCATCAACTCAGCGGACCTGGCCGAGGTTGCTCCGCCTCAACCCGGCGAGACGGTTTGGGAGTACCTGCACCGGCGCGGCGGCAACCTCATCAATTATGAAGGCGGTGTTGTCACCCCTATTCTGGTCTTCGATCAATTCGAGGAATGGTTCACTCTCGGTGCGCGCAAGGAATTTGCGAATCGTCTCTCCGGGGACTTCCTCGTCAGTCTTACAGACCTTATCGAGAACCGCACGCCGCAGGCGCTCACTGAGAAACTCACGAAAAACCGCGATTTAGCCGGACGATACGATTTCGAAGCCTCCGGGTGCCGCATTCTCATTACCCTCCGGGAGGACTACCTGGCGAACCTGGAGAATCTACGCGGGCCGTTACCCTCGCTGGTGTTCGTGGACAATCGCATGCGGCTCACCGAAATGAACGGGCGACAGGCGTTCTCGGTGGTCGCCGAACCGAGTCCGAATCTGGTGGGCAGCGACGTTGCGGAATTCATCGTACGCTTTGTGGCCGGCGTTCACGCCGATGCTCTCGACGGAAACGGAGGTAGCGGACAACGAAGTGCGCCACTGCCCCTGGAGCAATTGGAGATCGCTCCCGCCATTCTCAGCCTTTTTTGCCGTCAGCTCAACGAGAAGCGCCTCAAGCAAAACCTGCCCAAGATCACCCGCGAGCTGGTTTCGGCGCAGGGAGTCACCATTATCGATGACTTCTACAAACAGAGCATCGCCGAAATGCACTCGGCCGTGCGGCGTCTCATCGAAGACCGTCTGCTTACCAAAGCCGGGTACCGCGACAACATCGATCTGGCGCAGGCCAAGGCAGATCTCGAACAAGCCGGCGCGAAGTCTTCCTACATCGACGATTTGGTAAAGCTGCGCCTGCTCCAGGTCGAGGAACACCGCGGAGTTCCCCGCCTGGAACTTACCCATGACGTTCTCGCCGATCCGGTCAAGCGCAGCCGCGATCAATGGGAAGAGCAGCAAGCGCGCGAAAAGCAGTTGGAGCAGGAACGCGAAGCCACGGCTCATGCGCGGCGGGCCGAACAGGAAGCGCTGGGTCGCGCACGGTACCTGCAAAAAGTGATCGGGGTGGTCACATTCGTGAGCCTTTTGCTGGCCGCTCTGCTGATATATGCCATACATGAGAGGTCGGTGGCGCAAGCGAACGAGAAACGCGAGAAAGAAGCGTTGAATGAGCAAGTCAAGTTGATCCAGGCTAAGGCGGCGGTGGAGGCCGAGAAAGCGAGAGTGGAGGCGGAGAACGCGAGAGCGGAAGCGGCAGAAGAAAGGGCGGATGCGGAAACGATAAAGCACGAAGGGAATGAGCTGAAAATGCTCCGTCAGGATGAAGCGGACAAGGAGCGACTGGAGAAGCTCAGCAAAGAATATCTGGAGCATTGCGTCGGTGCGTCGAAGCATTTTTACGACATGGGTGCGAATGATTCTGAAGTCAGAAACCTGTTCTTTCACATCTACGAGTTCAGTCTGATGGGTCCGGATGAGTGCTTCAGCGCAGCCCAAAAGATTCACGGGGTTGCTCCAGAGAACATCGACATAACCGACTCTCTGGCCATGATTCCCTTGAAAGCCGCTGACACGGCACGCCGACGCGGCGACGAACAAGCGGTACGAAAGTATTCCGCTGCCGCAGTCGATTTGGCGGGCACCCTGCAGAAGGAAAAAGAACGCCATGGCGTGAAGATTCTCTTGGCGCGCACTTATGTTCTTACCGCTTATGAATTGGCGACCATTGATGAGGAGAAGGCGAAGGCGAACGCCGAGCAAGGGAGGAAGATTTTCGCAGACCTTCGATCTGGCAGCGCCAACGATTTCGACGACCGCGATTGGGACCGTCTCAGTCAAGTGCATCGATGGTACGGGGAATTTCTTGAGGTTTCGAAGAAAGACCCCGAAGCCATTCAATCCTACGAGGACTCATTTCATGACCTGATCAATGCGCACCATCGAAAGCCGGAAAACAAGGATTATGAGGACTCCGCATTAAACCGGGCTATCACGATTGGGGAGTATGAGAAGCACGTTCGTAACAATGGCGCGGCCATGCAATGGTACGAGACCGGCCTCAAGCTTGGTCGCGAGTGCGGTGACCGCTCCCATATGGCGACGATCTATACCGACATGCGAACTCTGCTCGTTGACGAAAAGAAATACGACGAAGCTCATGTCCTTCTGGAGGAGCGAATTCATGCCCTGTCGAATGTACCGGAAGACGTACAGCGCGAACGCGACCTGGCGGCGGCCTATGCGGATGCTGCCGAGGTGGAGGAAGCCAGAGAACGATGGCCGCAAGCCATCGAATACCGGGCTCATTCGCTGTCCGCGCTGACAACACTGAAACCGGACGCATACGAAGGCTTGCAAAGTAATTTGGCGCTCGCCTACCGCGATCTGGCGTGGGCCGAGATTTACGGCGGACAAGTCGAGAAAGGTTTAGCGGACACTCAAACGGGCGTCTCTGTAGCGGCGGCAGCCAAAAGCCGTTCTTTGGTGGATGTATACGCGGACGCCATCAAAGCTCTCACTACAAACAAGCGGTACGACCAAGCTCACCAGCTTTCCGAACAGTACATTGCGGCGCTGGAAAAAGAACCGCCAGATGTCCAGCGTGATCGCGATCTGGCAGGTGCGTATGGTCGGGCTGCGGCGGTCGAGGAAGCCAGACAACAGTGGCCGCAGACCGTCGACTATCGGGCTCATGGGCTAGCGGTCTTGGCCGCCCTCAAGCCGGATGCGTACGAAGGCGCGCTGAAGGATTTGGCAATCGCCTATCGTGATCTGGCCCGGGCCGAAACCTATGCCGGACAGGTGGAACAAGGTTTGGCCGACACTCAAAAAGGTATCGAGTCAGCTGAACAAGGAAAAGATCCCACCACTGTGAGCCTTCTCTACACCGATGCCCTAAGCTCGCTCATCGCCAACAAGAGCTACGATAAGGCTCACCAGATTGCCGATCAATACATCGAGGTGCTCCGCAAAGAGTCTCAGGATCTCCCGCGCGACAGAAAGCTAAAAACTGCTTATGCCCGCGCCGCCGAAATAGAGGAATCGAGAAAACAATGGCCGCAGGCGGTCGACTACCGGGCTCACGAGGTAGCGGTCTTGGCCGCCTTCAAGCCGGATGCATACGAAGGGGCGCGCAAGGACCTGGCGATCGCTTACCGTGATCTCTCCTGGGACGAAATCTACGCCGGCCAGGTCGACAAGGGTGTAGCCGACACTCGAACAGGCATTGCCATAGCTGAGGAGATGAAGGACCGCTCTACAGAGGGCATTCTCTACCGGGATGCTGTAACCTCGCTCCTTTCGAACAAGCATCACGATGACGCCCACCAACTTTCCGATCAGTACATAGATCTGCTTACGCAAGAGCCGCAGGGCATTCAGCGAGACCGAGACTTGGAAAGGGCGTACAACGGCGCTGCCCGCCTGGAGGACGACAGAAAAGACTGGCAGAAGGGAATCGAGGATCGCAAGAAGCAGGTGGCCCTTCTTACCGCGCTCAAACAAAAGCAAGCTTACGACGACGTCCAAAAGGACTTGGCAGGCGCCGAGGGTGGGTTGTCCTGGGCGGAAATTGAGGGGGGCCGCTTTGCGGAGGCTCTCGAAGATGCGAAGAATGGCCTAGCCGAGGATCCTTCCGAGACCTGGATTAATGTGAACCTGGCGCATGCGCTGCTTTTGACCGGCAATACACGCGAGGCGAGAGACTTGTATCTCAAGATCAAGGATTATCCTCGCGGCGACCATACCCTGACGGTTGACATCACCGATGATTTTCAACAACTTTGTAAACTCGGTCATGTGCGCCCAGAGATGGTTGGTATTGCTCATGATCTTGGCATCGACAACGCGGAACTAAATAAATGTCTCTCCGCGGCCAACGCAAAATAACCTTCTCCTGTTTCTGCGTCACTGAAGTGGTGGCTGCGAAAGCCGTACTCAAGTCGTACGCGAAGGTAGTGAAGGAACAAAATGAGCACTGCCGAGGGTCCGCCGCTTCCCAAGCTGGCATTGAATGTTGGCGTCACCGGGCATCGTCCGAAAGACCTCACCGAAGCCCATCTGGATACGCTGCGCGAGAGAATTCGCGAGGTGCTCGAGTTCATAAAAGAGTTTGCTACCAATCTAGCTGGAATCGAGTATTACTACACCAATCCTCGCAATCCTGTTCTTCGGGTAATTTCCGCATTAGCGGAAGGCGCGGATCGTCACGTCGCGCACCAGGCGCTGGCCGTTGGATTCGAGCTGCAGTGTCCGTTGCCATTCGATCGGATCGAATACGCCAAAGATTTTGCCTCGGAAGGTTCTGTCCTCGAGTTCAACAACCTGCTCAATCACGAGCACACTACCGCGGTCCTCGAGCTCGATGGCACGCGCGAACGAGAAGCCGATTCCTATCTCGCGGCGGGACGAATAATCCTGAGCCAGTCGAATGTTCTGATCGCCGTCTGGAATGGAGAGATACGCAATAAAAAAGGCGGCACTTCTCAAATCGTCATTGAGGCCAGGCAACGCAATCTCCCCACCGTTTGGATTAACTCGCAGCCGCCGCACGACGTTTATATTCGAACTTCAGACAGCAAGTGGAGCCCTTGGGCCGTGGGTTCGGCTTCCCTGGTCATCGGAACCGAGGCTCTGCTACGGCCCCCCGACAACCCGAAAACCGAAGAGGAAGTGCCGACCTCGGCCGAGGGATACTTCTCCGAAACTCAGCCTGCAAAAAACTGGGGGTGTGTCTGGCTGCCATTTAGAAAGTTTTGTGCAGAGCGCAAATGGACTCGGCCTACGTTTTCCATTGAAGAGTTCAGCCTCTCCGGACGACAGCAGTGGCAGCCGATCCTGCAAAACTCGGCGCTTTTTGCCGAGGAAACTGTGGAGCGGATGCACGCCAGACACTTGTTCGAGCACTATGGATGGGCCGATGGACTCGCCGGATACTACGGCAACCTTTACCGCTCGGCTTTTGTGGTCAATTACCTTCTAAGCGCCTTCGCCGTATTGTTTGCATTTCTCCACTTTGCCTGCGAGAGCCATGAAACCTTGAGCCGGGCGTTCACCATCATCGAAATTGTGTTGCTGCTGTCGGTCGCTTTTCTCTACTACTTCGGCAGAAAGTGGGATTGGCACCAACGCTGGATCGACTACCGATTGCTTGCCGAGTACGTCAGACAACTGTTTTTTCTAATACCCATCGGTCCGGGAGAGCTCTCTTCGCCCAACATTCCGACTCATATGGCCGCCGGCGACCCCAGAACCACCTGGATGCACTGGCTCTATCGAGCGGTGCGCCGGGACACGGGACTGATCCGCGCCAAGTTCGACGCTGCCTATCTCAAGTCGTTGTGCTCATTTATCTGCAGCGAAAACGGAATCGGCGGACAGGTCAACTACCACAAAGCGAACGCAGAACGCCTTGAGGCAATGGATAAACGGTTCACCAAATGGACGAAGTGGTTGTTCCGGTTTGCCATCCTGGCGGCTCTCGCCGCGCTCCTATTTGGTCACGACAAGATCGCGAACTGGCTGGCCTTATTGCCATTACCGGCTTTGTCTCCCACGGATTGGCTGGCTGCTGGCATTCTGGCCGGATTGGCGGGCGTGGCAACGGTCTTTCCCGCCGTAGGCGCATCTCTGGCGGGGATCCGCAGCCAAGCCGAATTCGAGCGTGTCAAGAAGCGCTCCAAAGTGATGCATCAGCGGCTCGAACAGATACTGGCCAGACTTAACACCAGCAACAAACCTGATCGCGCAATCTCGTCCGCCGAACTCAGTGCCGCCGTTGCCGAGGCAGGGCAATTAATGGTGGACGAGTTGCTAGACTGGCGGATCGTCTTCGAAGAAAGACCCCTCCCGGAACCGGAGTAGGATCTCGAACCATCGAGGCAGATGGAAAACCAGAAATGCAGTTTAAGTATTTGAAAAGAATGGTCGGGGAGAGAGGATTTGAACCTCCGACCCCCTGGTCCCGAACCAGGTGCTCTACCAGGCTGAGCCACTCCCCGACGGCGCTGCAGGCGCAACCTAAGCAGTCGCGCTCACGGCTTGCTTCTTAGAGGCAAGTAAAATTATAGCACCGGTTCTCGGAAGCCAGTCTCTCTTACCGCTTGGACTCGACGGCCAACTGGCTTCTATGACCCCATTATTACTCGGACAATAATTCACGAGGATTGACGCTGAGAATTTGTTCCGCGCTACACTGGTTTCGCGCCTGTCTTTGAACCTTTCCGATTTGAGGTCGCCGGCGCGACTCGCGAAATGATCGTACTTCATGCCCATCGGCTGTTTACGCCTCTTCAGGAGATCTTGAATCCCCTGATTTTTCTGGAGGACGGCATCATTTCTGCCGTCTCTTCGCGAGAGCGGCAGGAGATTCCAAGTTGCGCGAGGCTGATTGATTTTACTCACGAATTTCCCGCGAGCGTTCTGGCCCCCGGTTTCCTCGACATTCACATCCATGGCGGGGCGGGAATCGACGTCATGCGTGCCTCGACTGCCGAACTCTCGACGCTCAACAAGTTTCTCGCGACCCGTGGTGTCACGGGTTACTTCCCGACGACGGTGGCGGCGTCTTTAGACCAGACTTGCTCCGCGCTGGAACGAATTGCCGATGCAATCGAATCCCAAACGCAAGATGCAGCCCACGCTCGGCCGCTGGGCATTCACCTGGAGGGACCGTTTCTCAGTCACAAGCGTCCCGGCGTGCATCCTTTGGAGAACCTGATTAATCCTACGTTGGGAGTCTTTGATCGTTTGTGGCAGGCCGCGGGCGGCCATATTCGCATGATGACGATTGCCCCCGAACTGCCGGGAGCGCTTGAGGTGATTGCGGAAGCAGCGCGGCGCAAAGTATGCGTCAGCATCGGCCACTCCGACGCCGACATGAAAACCTCGCGCGCCGCGGCGCAGGCGGGGGCGCGCCATGCTACACACACATTCAATGCCATGCGCCCGTTCGATCATCGCGAACCTGGCATCATCGGCGAGACGCTCACCAACGAACAATTGAGCGCCGACATTATCGCGGATGGAATTCATGTGGCTCCGGAAGTGGTGAAACTTTTCCTGCAGGCGAAGGGCGCTGACCGCTCAGTGCTGATCACCGATGCGATTTCGGCAACCGGCATGCCCGACGGCACCTATCAGCTCGGGCCCATACAAGTCGAAGTGAAGAATGGCCGATGCGAAAGTAATGGCAGGCTTGCCGGCAGCGTTTTGACGATGGATCGCGCTGTACGCAACGTCTCCGGGTTCGCCGGCTGGAGCCTGCAGAATGCCGTGCGGGCGGCAAGCTTGAATCCTGCGCGCACCGCGGGCCTCGCCGCGCACGGAGAACTCATTGCAGGTGCGGAAGCGAATCTCGTGGTGCTAAATCCCGAGGGCGAAGTATTGAAGACGATCGTCCGCGGCCAAGTTTGCTAAGCGATGCAAGTTTTGCTGACAGAATCGGTGAGAGTTAATTCGGCTTACGCTCTTTTGCCTCGGCCATATAGCGCAACAGCAAAGCTTCGTCTGCCCGGGTGAGCTGATCGAGGAAAGATGCGCCCGTCCTGCTCTTTTCGTCGATCTTTGCTTGACTTTGTCGGAGCTTATCGCCGAGTTCAGGATCGCTGCTCATCACTTGCGAGTAGAACCAGAGGAAGTGCCGCATCTGGTCGAGCGACTTGCACAGGACCTGGATGGCCTCCGTCTCCGGCAGGGTACTCATCGCTTCCATCAATTCCGGATCGCTTGGCGCTTGCATGGCTGCGCAGTTCAGCTCGCGTTGAATTACGCGCAGGTCTTCGGTTACGCGTACCATCCGCTTGTGCAGGTCGTCCATTTGAGAGTCGATTGCCGTGGCCATGTTCGTCGGGAATCTTGTTGTTTGACCATCTCATCGGCAACCGCGAGCGGATAGATATCCCACGATCATGCGCTTTGGTAATTCTGCAATTACTTTCGTCTAACAATTGATGACGAGTATTGCAAACACGCGAAATGCCAGTGTTGGCGCGGCTTTTCGCACGCGTGCGGCGCACAAACCATCCGGACACGGTCACGATACTCTCCTCGCAGATCCCTGATTTTTACTGCCTCAACAGTGCCATTACCATCTGCTCCAAAGTCACCAAGCCGAACGTGCACGTTTCGGGGGAAGGCTGTTGCTCAGCCAGCTCGCATGAGCCTTTTTATGATACAAAACCGCATGGCATCCTCCTCCTCCGTCGCATCGCATGCCGGTCTTGTCCGCGCCATTGGCCGCTGGAGCCTGGTCGCTTTGGTCGTGAATTCAATCATCGGCAGCGGAGTTTTCGGGCTGCCTTCCACCGTAGCGGGCTTGATTGGCAGGTCGAGCATTTGGGCGGTCGTGGCAGCCGGCGGCGGAATGGCTGTGATTATGGGCTGCTTCGCCGAGGTCGCTTCGCGCTTTCAGCAGGCTGGCGGCCCTTACTTGTATGCTCGCGTTGCTTTCGGCCGGTTTATGGGAATTCAGACGGCGTGGATGCTCTGGCTGGGTCAGGTGGCCGCGCCCGCCGCTAATGCGAATCTCTTCGTGATCTATCTCGGCGAATTCTTTCCTCATGCGAAGGATGCCCTGCCGCGCGCAGTGATTCTCACCTTGCTCGTAGGCTTTCTCGCCGTCATCAATATTCGAGGCGTACGCGGAGGAGCACAGGTGAGCAATCTATTCACCGCTGCCAAGCTGGTTCCGTTGTTTGGGGTGATCGTTCTCGGCCTGTTAGTGCTCGCGAAGCATAGCTGGTCGATTGCAACTCCTCCGACATCTTCCCCCATCGGGCAGTGGATGAAAGCCGTTTTGCTCCTGGTTTTCGCCTATGGCGGGTTTGAGACTGCGCTGGCGCCGATGAGCGAAGCCAAGAATCCGCGACGCGACGCACCTTTCGCTCTTTTCATCGCGTTGCTCCTCTGCACCGCGATCTACGCGCTTATTCAATGGGTGGTTGTTGGAGTCGTTCCCGACGTTCTGCATAGCTCTCGTCCGCTGGCCGATGTGGCACGGTTCGCAGTTGGCCCGCTGGGCGCGGCATTGGTGGCCATCGGCGCGCTGATCTCGTTTTATGGCTACTTGAGCGCCAAAATCCTCGCCATGCCCCGCGTGCCCTTCGCCCTAGCGGAGCAGGGAGACTTCCCCAAGGTATTTGCGTCGGTCCATCGCCGCTTCCACACGCCCTATGTTTCGATCCTCGCTTTTGCGGCTCTGGTCTGGGTGTTCGCGCTGATCGGAGAATTTAAGTGGAATGTGACGTTGTCAGCGGTCGCACGACTGCTCTACTACGGAGTTGGCTGCGCCGCTCTCCCAATCTTGCGACGCAAGCAGCCGGAGGGCGCGATGTTTCGGCTGCCGGCGGGAAATCTTTTCGCCGTTCTCGGGATCGTTCTGTGTTTAGTACTGGTCACGCGCGTGGACTTCGGACAATCGCTGATCCTGGCAGGGACGATCGCGCTCGCCTTCTTGAACTGGATTATGGTAGCGCGCAGGCCGCAGCGAGATACAGTCGGCCACTAGCTTCGTGCCGACTCCATTTCCAGCAGCGTTTTCTTTCGCTCCACGCCCCAGCGGTAGCCGCTGATGTTGCCATCTTCGCGCACCACGCGATGGCACGGAATCGCCACTGCCACCGGGTTCGTGGCGCAAGCTCGAGCCACAGCGCGGCTGGCGCTGGGTTGGCCGATGGCCTTCGCTACATCGCCGTAAGAGCGCTTTTCGCCGAATGGAATCGACTGCAGATAAGTCCACACGCGGCGCTGAAATGCGGTAGCACGAATATCGAGAGGCAGAGCCGCATTCAACTCGCGGCCGGTCATCCTGGAAAGCAGGGCCTCAACCCAGGACTGCAGACCTCCTTCATCAAGCTTACGAACGGCAAACGGGAACTCGTGTTTCAGGCCTTCGATCAACTCACCATCCGTCCGCGCAAACTGGATAGAACAGACGCCACGATCAGTGGCCGCGATCAGCATGCGCCCCAGAGGCGAATCGGCGCAGGCGTAGCGGATAACAGCGGCAACCGAACCGCGGCGATACTTGTCAGGCGTCATGCCGAGTTGCGACGCGGTCTTCTCGTACAGCCGGCTGCTGGAGCCGTATCCCGCGTCATACATGGCGCGCGTCACGTTGTTTCCCGCCTGCAGGTTGCGTTTGAGCAAGCGAAGGCGGCAGGAGTCGGCATATTCGCGCGGAGTAATTCCGAGCGCGGCCTTGAAGTTGCGTTGCAGATGAAACGGGCTCTGCCGGAACGCCTTGCCCAGCCGATCGAGCGTTAGCGGCTCGTCAAGATGCTGTTCGATGTAGCGGCAGATTTCCTTGGCGAAATCAGATTGTGGATGACCGCTGAACGATCTCGGCCGGCAACGCAGGCAGGCACGAAAACCGGCCTTCTCCGCCTGTTCCGGCCGCGCGTAAAAGGTGACATTCTCGCGCCGCGGTCGCCGCGCCGCACACGACGGCCGGCAGTAGACTCCGGTCGAGGAAACCGCAAAGACGAATTTTCCGTCGTAAGTGGAATCGCGCGCGATTACGGCGTTCCATTGCCCGTCAGCGGACGACTCGAGGCTCTCTTGGGCGGTTGCCGGCTCGGTCGATCTTCGGCTTGAGTTGGATTGCACTGGAGGCATAGTAATGGATGCGTCTTTTGCGAGTATGGCATTGGCGGCCACGTCCGGGGAAGTGATGTGAGTGAGCGTCATCATGGGCAAAGACTAACGTGTGCCACGATCGCGGACTATCCGAATCTTGCGGGCAAAAGCAATTTGTTGCTTGCCATCGCATAAGGAAAAGAATAGTCTTGTGGGCTTTCCGAAGCTCTGGTTGCTCAGATCCTTATTGAGGCAACGTCTATGAAGAACCTACGAGTCGCGGCGGTTTTAGTTCTTGTGATCGCTTTTCTCGGCGCGGCTGCGCAAAAAGCCGCGCAACACCTATTGACCGCCGATGAACTCAAAGCTGTAGTGCCCTCGGAGTTTTTTTTCCGCGGCCAGAAGGCGCCCACGCAGGTGCGCAATTCTAGCGGATTTCAAATGGCCGATGGCAAGATCACGATTGCCGCTCTCGTCGACGCTTCGGGATACTCCACGGCCATTCAACAGAAGTATCAGGGCTTGCTCATCACAGAGAGCAAATTGAGTATCGGCGGCACGGACCTGGCGCAAGGCGAATACGGCTTTGGCTTCACGACCGACAAATTCGTGGTCATGAATGTGGCAAACGAGGATGTCTTGAGTATCCCCTATCAGACCGATGCTTCTCTAAAGCGTCCCGTGCCATTGAAGTTGGTGGAAGATGGCTCTGGTTACAAGCTGTACGCCGGGAAGAAGTGGGTCAGCGTGAAGCCTGATTAAGCGCAACGGTATTCGCGCCGACTCTAAAGCAAGCTCAGTTGCCCAGTGGCTGGAATGGTCCGATCATGCTCGACACGCCTGCCCTCTTTCGGAGTTCGGTGAGCAGGGAACTCGCGGCGTTAGTGTAGGTCTTGCTCGGATCGGAAGGATCAGCCCAGACCGCGTCATACACAATCTGCGCCGCTTCTTTCACGTCCATGTGGAGCGCTGCTTCGCATACATCCACACGCTCCTGCAAGCGGTCGTAGCACGGCTTGCAGATCGTGGCCGCCTCGGAAACGCCCAGATGATGTTCTCCCAAGGTACAAACCACGGGTGAACCCGCGACCTCTGCATGCGCTGCAAAAAGCTGCGATTTGAATTCCTCCAGAAAAGCTTCTCTCTCTTTTTCCACGACCGTGGTGTCGGGCACCGCCTCAGCCGCCGCTTGCGGCTTGGGAAGAGCGGGCACGACATTGGGAGAAATTCTTTCCTTGCTGTTGCAGGTCGGGCACGTGTCCATATCTGCGGCGTAGTAGAGATGGCATTTGGCACAAGGCATGCCATAACCGATAGGCTTCCGTAACGCTTCGCCCGGAGCCGCGGCTGAAACCCGCTCCAGATGCCGGAGATCGGTTCGCATGTCGTTTTCGGCTTGCGGAGCGGATTGCGCCGGCTTGGCCGCTGCGGCTTGTGCGGATCGCGTCAAATCCATAATTATTTACTCCAGAATTACCAGTGTAAGTAACTCTTCGGCGACGGCGAAAATGCCGTCAGTACACAAGCGGGCACTGTCCCGTGGTTACCGTGAGTTGGTTTCCTTGATCAGGTTGACCAGCTCTTCGCGGCGGGCGCGATAGAGGGTTCGCTCCGGTGCAAGCCGGGCGGCTGCATCCAGCTCCACTAGAGCTTCCTCGTAGCGGTCCATCGTCATCAGGCAGGCGGCCAGCGAATAATGGTTATCCGCCGAGGCGTTCAAGCGCACCGCCTCACGGAACTCCTTCTCCGCCGCCACGGCTTGCTGCTCCTGAAACAACGCTGTACCGAGAAAGCGGTGCGCCTCGTCGGAATCGGGATTGAGCGTGACGGCTAGACGCAACTCGTGCACGCCTTCCTCCAGTTGATCGTCGAGCACGAATGCTTCTCCTAGCATGCGGTGCTCGGAAGAACTGGTGGGATTTTGCAAAACCGCCAGTTTCAGCTGATCCACGGCCTTGCCGTAATTCTTTTTCGACATGTAGGCGCGCGCCAGGCAGCCATGCCCCTGCTGCCACTCGGGATGCTGGCGATACAACTCCTGCAGTTCCTGGATCGCGGCGTCGAAATCGCCTTTGTCGCAATAGGTGTTTCCCAGATTGTTTTGCACGGACGCATCGTCTGGCGCCAGCCGCTTGGCCTCGCGATATTCGACGATTGCATCGTCAAGTTTGTTTTGCTCGTGCCAAATCAAACCCATATTCGAATGAGCTTCCCAGAATGCGGGCTTCAGGCGAATGGCCTGGCGATATGCGGTGATCGCGGCTGACTGATTCCCCGCGGCGTGCAGCGCGATGCCTAAGTCGTAATAGGTGTCGGGATTCGCGGCCTCCCGCGCCAGTGATTCTTCAAAGGCGTGGATCGCCGCCGGGTATCGACCGTTGGAGTAAAGCGCTAAACCCAGGAACTGATACGCTTCGGCATTCTGCGGATCCATACTCAGCGCGGTGCGTGCCTCAGCAACCGCATTCGGGCCATCATCGAGGCGATAAAAGATGTAGGCGAAGCTGCTGTGATTTTCCGGAAGATCCGGCATGAGTTGAGCAGCGAGCGTAACCTCATCGAACGCTTCATCCCACAATTCCTGCCGCATCAGCATGTTTGCCAATGTGAAGTGCAAGGCAGAATTATGAGAATCGGTCGCCACTGCGGCGCGCAAGTCGAGTTCGGCTTCGTGGTAACGATGATTCTTCGCATCAGCGGCGGCTTTCAACAGATCCGGAGGCATTGCCGTGGCCGAATCGCTGGCCGGCTTTAAAACGTTGAGGGCCTGAACCAGTTCGGCGTCCGCGCCGGCGGACTCGAGCTGATGAATCTGTTCCTTGCTGCACGCGTTCGCCACGCCTCGTTCGTGCATGATTCGAACCAGGCGGCTATTGGACATTCCTGCAGTAAGCCATGCCATCAACTCCACGGGCGTGACTGGTTTCGTTTCGCTGGCTTGGGCGGACAGAACCACCCCGAGAAAAAAGAAAAAAACTGACATGCCCTTACGCTTCACTCGAACTCTCCGGACAAGTTTTGGCTTGCTGGCTTACCTGGATAACCGCTCCCATTATTGTTTCGGATGCACTCCTTAGTAAGGTCACGGAGGTAACGCGTCGTAAGGCATGCAAGCCGTGTCGCGTTCTTTCGAGGAAATCGAAAAGGGCACGACGTTCAGTAGTGCCGCAGTCTCTGAATGTGAGCCAGCGCTTCGGGCCTGAGGTGATCTTTCCCTTCTGCGCGCGAGGTTTGACTTCCGCCTTGCCCTTTCGGTACCGTATAGAGAGAAGTAGTGTCGCTCGGAGGTTTCGATGCTTGAAGGTTTGTTTCAGCCAACGCACCTGATCATCATTTTCGCGATTGCCCTGTTGGTTTTCGGTCCCAAAAAGCTCCCTGAATTGGGAAAAGGATTGGGCGAGGGGATTCGTGCTTTGAAAGAAGGCATGAAGGATACTCCCGCCACTCCGACCGACAACAAGAACCCTGAATCCAAAGATACTAAGGCGTAAGCGAATCTCCCTTCGCGTGCGGTAACCTTCTTTGATTCCATCGCAGTTCTGTGCCATTTCCTGTCTTTCTTTTTCCGGATGTTCCTGGGCCCCATTGCTATAGGCTGTGCTGTAAAACTCTGAAAGCTGGAGGTAGGTCGTGTTGCGCAAGATTCACTTGGTGGTTCTCGTTGGGTTCCTGGGATTGGCCTCAGTTCTGTTCGCCGATCAAATTACGTTGAAGAATGGTGATCATTTGACCGGGACGGTGGTCAAGTCCGATGGCAAGACGCTGGTGCTGCATACGGATTATGCCGGCGACGTGACAGTCGAATTCAAGGCGATCACGCAGATCACGACCGACAAAGAGCTCCACGTGACGACCTCCGGCAAGAAAACCGTGGTTGGCCCCGTGACCACCAGCGAAGGGAAGCTTGAAGTTGCAACCAAGGCCGGCGGCACGGTAGAGATTCCGCAATCGGACGTCGCCGTGATCCGCAACGATGCCGAGCAGACGGCCTATGATAAGTCGCTGCATCCGGGGTTGACGCGCGGATGGAACGGAGGCGCGAATGTAGGATTCTCCCTGGCTCGGGGCAACAGCCAGACGACCAATCTGGCAATCGGGATTAATGCGGTGCATCCGACTTTGAATGACAAGATCAGTATCTACCTGACATCTCTCCAGACGAACAATCAATTAGCCACGCCCAGCACCGTGGCCGATTTGGTGACTGGCGGAATTCGCTATGACCGCAACTTCGAGCCGAAATGGTTCGGGTTCGTGGGTGCGGACTTTATGAGCAATGCGCTCCAGGATCTCGATCTGCGCGGCGTCTATGGCGGCGGCCTCGGCTATCACGCCATTAAATCGGACAACACCACTTTCGACCTGCTGGCCGGGGTGAACTATACCCACGAAACTTATTCGAATGGCACGGTAAATACGCCGATTACGAATCCTCCGACGTACACCTCGTACGGCGTGACCCAGCGCTTTGCCGCGCTCACTCTGGGCGAGGAATTGATGCACAAGGCAGGCAAGAGCACCGTGATCACCGAGAAGCTGTACCTCTATCCAGATTTATCGAGCGGCTATAGCGGACAATATCGCGGCGAGTTTGACTTTGGCACGGTGACGAAGATCAGCAAGTGGCTGGGTTGGCAGAATCAGGGCAGCGACATTTACGTGTCGAATCCGCCGCTGGCGACCAAGCAGAATGACGTGATCTTTACCACCGGGCTGAATTTTTCGTTCGCGCACTGAGTTGCGCCGCAGTTCGGGCTATTGAGGTCTTGTTCCCGAAGTGTAATCGCTTTACCTTCAGCCGCCCGAGGCTCTTCAACGCGTCTTCTATGGCCCGGCGCTCGACGCCATGATTCGATCTGGCGAGGAGCGCCTCGCGGCGCGTCCGTATCGCGGACTCAGCAATCTCCACCAGTTTGAACAACGCGCATGAATCGGATTCGCGCTGAACGGCCTTATAGGCGCTCTGCCAGTTCGTTGGTTGGGCGGGAGAATATGTAGCAACTGCGGCTTGTGCCATTGGAAGCCTCCTCGGAACGTTCATCCGATCACAAGAGACCGTCTACGCCCGGCGGAGGGTTGTGGACAGATGCCCGTAGCGTACACCGTAACGTGTTTTGTCGTACATATAAAAGTTCGCTATCGCGATACATTTCGGGAATCCGGTTCCATTTTGGGAATTTGACGGACGTAGGCTGGATTTTGGCAACGGGACATCGGCGTTTCGACTCCCCGGCGGAAACTAACGCTGGGCCTAATCTGCCGGGCTGTTTCGGAGTTTTAAGCTCTTCGAAGAAGCTTTTGAAGTCGGCGCAACCGCTTTCTGCATTCCTTGATCTGGAATTCGATCATCTCCCGGATGCGGCTATCGGTCATCTCCTCGAAGGCAGATTCCAACCGTTCAAGCTCAGCCTTAATCTTAGCAGTCTCCGCCTCAGAGGACATGGCTATGGCCCCGATAGGGAATTGTACGCTACCGAACATAGGAAGACCATCCCAGCCCTGGTCAATTCTGCTCAGTACGCCGCTTTGGTTTCTTCTAATCTACTTGTGACCGTCCAAAGGAGGCATTATGGGTGGTCATCCCTTCTCAGTTTTTCACTGTGTAATTTGTGTCGATGCGGTCGACTTGACAGTCGATCTGTCTGCCGACGAAAACGGGCAAGCGATCCATGAGGATTGCTATGTCAAACACATCACGAGTTCTCGAAGCAATCCGCCTGCCACCATGATAGGCGATTAAATTCAGACTGCACCACTACGGACTGATCGCAATGGCGTGATCTTTACCAGTCGGGACCGTTGCCCTCATGCGTTGAATTGCAATTCAGGCTGTCCGGTTCATTTACGAAACTCAAGCGCTTCTGCTTGAGAACCCTGAGTTTATTTAAAGCGTCGTCTACTGCTTCCCGTTCGCCGAGACAATTCAATACGCCTGCTAGGTCATCGCGGCGGGTCAGCAACGCTGCCTCCGCAATTTCCACCAGCTTGAACAGATTGTGCGTATCGGACTCGCGCAGAGCGGCCTTATAGGCGCTCTGCCAGTCGGGTGGCGGAATAGGAAGCTCGGTTGGTTGGTTTGCCATGGAACTCCTCGTTTTGAATCATCCTTTCTTCGCGACAGACGCCTGCGCCACGGCGAGGTTGCGAAATACATTGCGAGGCTAAACTCATACGCGGTTTGCCGTCAGTCCGCTCCCGCACGCAAAAATGTTGGATCTGAAACAAATGAGCCAATTTGGTTCCATTTCGGGAAAAAATCGAGGGAAGGCCGGATTGCAAGCATTATTCGGTCCGTTGCTTACCGGAATTGATAGCCGGGCTTGAGCTCGCAACGATAATTCTTGGATTGGTCCCGATCGAGCACAACCTGACAATCCGCCCAGCGCAAGTAGAGGTCGGGTCCCAGCGGAAAGACGATGGGATCACCCTGAACTTCCGCCTCGATACTCGGACCCTCGGCCGAAGCGGGCAAACTGAAATTCAAAGCCCGCCCAAAAATCACCGGATAGGTTTCGCGAACCAGATCGCTGTTCATCGGATGAACGACCTCCGCCTCCACCAGGAACGTGGTCGTGTCTGACCAGTTAAGAACGGAAACATTCATGTGTCGCCGGTCTTGAGAGAAAGTCTCGTGCTCAATCCTGGTAAAAGCGCACGGCCCGGCAATGCACGAGACTCTGGCGTTGCGAAATTCGTTTCCTTCGCCCGCATCCAGAGAAAGCGACTCTGCAGTTGCCTTCCATTTTCCGCCCGGCCCACAAGGCGGATTACTTTTGCACGGAGTGTTCCCCACATTCACGGCCTGGAAGGTTTTCACCGCGCTCCCGATGTTTGCCTCCGTGGTGGATTTCACTGTGTAGCGGATTCGTGCGTTCGACACTGCCTGCGCGGAGGCCGACGGCACATTCGTCTCGGGATGGAGCGGGACCATTTGCTCGACATACAGTTTGTCGCCGATAAAATCGTCCACGTCCAAGGGCCGGTAACCCTCGTGCTGGAATCTGAGAACCACTTGCTGCCGCCTTCGCAGGCCCTTCGGCAACGTCAACGCGAAATAGCCCGATGCATCGGATTTCGCTTCGCCGCGTCCCAACGCATTCGTTGCCGTAATCTGAACATCGGCCAACGGGAGTTGCCGGTTGGGGTCGCGGTCCTGCCGCAAGACCGCACCCCTGAGCGTGACCGGCTTGCGCCGGCCCAGAAACGCCGCGGCAGCTCCGGCCACAATGACGGCGGCAACTGCGACTGCGATGATCTTGCGTGTGCTCATACCCTCCTTAGAGTTTAATATCTTAAGACGCACCTTGCAGACGACGAGTTTGACGGTTTCGAAATCATGAAGTTCGAAAGGCCTACACATCTCTTCCGCTTGTGGTCATCCCGAAGCCCCCGCGTTTTCAGGCAGACCCCCGGCTTTAGCCGGTGGCGGCGAAGCCGCGGGGCGAGGGATCTCCGCGAGCACACTGCAGACCGGTCCAGCCTTGAAGCAAGAGCATCTAAAAGATAGCCGATGCGCATGAAAGAAAAGCGTTCTTTTGAAGGTTATATTTCCCGTCGCGATCTGCTGCAGCAACTGGGCGGACTCGGCCTGGGAAGCCTAATGAATCGCGGTAAGATTCTCTCTCTGTTTCCGGCACTCGAACCGCCTCCGTCCGCTCAGCAGGCAACCCCGGCCGGCGCTCTCTCCGCGGACGATGACGCATTCCTTGACGAGTTGGAAAAACTAAACTTCCAATATTTTTGGGATCAAGCGGGCCCGCAGACCGGATTAGTAAGGGACAGATGCAACGTTTCGAAGAACGACAACTCCGTCGTCGCCAGCATCGCCGCCACGGGCTTTGGATTGACTGCTCTGTGTATCGCGGAGCAGCGCGGGTTCATTACGACGGCCGATGCTCGCGACCGAGCGCTCCTCACACTGCGCTTTCTATGGAAAAAAATGCCCACGCATCGCGGATTCTTTTACCACTTCGCCGACATCAACACCGGCGAGCGCGTGTGGGACTCCGAAGTGTCCTCCGTCGACACCTCCATTCTTCTCTGCGGCCTTCTCACCTGCCGCCGGCATTTTGAGGAGCATTCGGAAGTCAGCTTCCTGGCCTACGAAATTTTCAATCGCGTCGATTGGAGCTGGCTGTCGGAAGATACTTCGCTGTTGCCGCATGGCTGGACGCCGGAATTCGGCTTCCTCCCCTATCGCTGGGATTACTACAGCGAGATGATGATGATCTATTTACTCGGTCTGGGCTCGCTGCCGCATCCGTTGCCCGCGCAGGCCTGGAATGCCTGGAAGCGGACGAAATTCGAGTATGACGGCATCCGCTACATTGGCTCCTTCGCGCCATTGTTCGTTCACCAGTACTCGCAGGCCTGGTTCGACTTTCGCAACAAGCGCGACCAGTACGCCGATTATTTCGAGAACTCGATCTTTGCGACAGATGCGCATCGCCGTTTCTGTCTCGAACTCCACAAGCAATTCCCGGATTACGGCGATGATCTTTGGGGAATCTCGGCCTCCGATTCGCAGCAGGGATATGTCATCTGGGGTGGCCCGCCGATGATGGGTCCAATCGACGGCACTGTTGTGCCCAGCGCCGCAGCCGGTTCGCTGCCGTTCATGACGCAGCCGGTGATGCGAGTTTTAAGAAATATAAAAGAAAAGTACCCAAAAGCCTGGTCGCGCTATGGGTTCGTGAACGCCTTCAACCCGCTCAAGAACTGGTACGACACCGACACGCTGGGAATCGATGTAGGAATCACGATGCTGATGGCAGAAAACGTGCGCACGAGTTTCGTCTGGAACACGTTTATGAAAAATCAGGAAGCGCAGCGGGGAATGCAGCGCGCGGGTTTTCAGAAATATAAGCCGTAAAAGACAATCAACCACAAAGGCCACGAAGTATCACTAAGGGTTTAGTTCGCGAAGTTCCTTAGTGCGACTTTGTGACCTTTGTGGTTGAACGCTTACTTTATTTCGATGACCGCCAAGCCATAGCTAGGCAGCGTGACTGTCAACTCGCCATTCTTGACGTGACCAACTTCCGGCGCAGGCAATTCCGCGGCACGCTGAAGTTGCAAGATCTGCTGTTGCGTGGGATAACGTGGGCTGCCCATGCCAGCGTACGCGGGATGAATATCGCCGTGTTCGCCATCTACCCGCGAGATAAGCACATCCCGAGCCTTCATATTCTCGAACCGCAAATGAAAACTTTTCGGCGATCCCGCCTGCCCCGGCGGAGCATAGTTCCATGCCGCCAGTACCAGGGCGCGATCTTTTCGTCGCGTAAGCAAAGCCGAGTCCGAGTCGAGTTGAATTCGTTCATCTCCTAGCCTGTGCAGCAGCTTGAACGCGTTGAAAGCAGGCTTGGGAATGTCATTCTCCGCCATCAATCCATAGCCTCCGTAGAACGGAGTCTTGACTACGCCCTGCTCCTCGAACACATCGGAAAAGCTCCAGTAAGACATCATCTCGACCAAGCCGTCGCACTGCCGAATCGTATCGGCCATCCACGGACCCATGTAGGCCGCATCGGTGACGTCCGGCTCATTCTTGTAGCTTGCGTTGAACTCGCTCCAGATCAGCGGAAGATTAGGCATCGCAGAAGCCTTGATTTGGCCGTGAACGTTGTCGACCGCGCGGCAGACCATGCGATCGCGCGGAATATTTTCCTGCGTCTTGAAAACGTCCTGCGCAGTATCGTTCGCATAGACGTGAGTCGAGACAAAATCCACGGGGATTTTGTTCTCCGCGCAATGCCGAATAAAGGCATCCACCCACGCCGCCTGCGCGGTCGCAGGACCGCCGACGCGCAATCGCGGACTCACCTTCTTAACGGCGGTCGCAGTACGGTCATATAACTCCCAATAGCTTTCCTGCTTGGGTTCTCCACCCCAGAAGTCGAGGTTGGGCTCGTTCCAAACTTCGAAATACCACTTGGCAACCTCATCCATTCCATAACGTTCGACGAGATGCTGAACGAATGCGGCAACCAGCGCATCCCAGCGCCCCCAATTCTTGGGAGGAGAAACATTGGGGTGATACCAGAACGGATGCGGCATACTTCTCGCCGCCAGTTGGTTGGGCATAAAGCTGATCTCGACAAACGGCCGCACGCCGGCAGTAAGCAGGCCATCGTAAATCTGATCGACGTAGGAAAAGTTGTAGACCGGATTGCCCTGGCTGTCCTCGCTGTACACGCCGACTTCGTCGTGGAAAATGGCGTGAAAACGCACGTAGTCGAAATCGGTAATTTGCTTCACTGCGCGCAGGTCGCTGCGATAATCCACGCGCAGGCTTAGTATGGCCCGGCCGGACCCGAACATCTCCTCCCAGAAATGAGGGAAGGGACGCGAAGGCGCCTTCGCATCGACGATGATCGTGTCCGCATTGATGCCGGTCTGCGCAGAGACCCGACTGAAACCCGGGCAAAGCGAAAGGCAAACCAAAACGAAAACGAACCAGCGACGCAAGGATTTGTGATTATCCAAGAGCGATCTCATAATGCATTCGAAAGGGCTCGGCTTTGGCCGAGCCGCTCGGAGCTGCAAAAAACGGAACTTTAAGCCCCTGAAGGATTCACCCCGGTCTATGCCACTTTTGCCCGGGATTTTTGCGAACCGGCGCGCGCGGCCGGTTTTTCCTGCAACAGCAGTTCTGTAGCCTGCACGCGCGGATGGCTATGAAACCAGCGCTGCAAGATCTTCTCGTCGAGAAAATTCGCAATCGCCAACAGGCTCATACCCTCATGATGGGCCATCCAGCAGCGCACCACTTCAGCCCCGCGTTTGCCGCCACGCGTGCCCGGCGTGAAATCCAGAGCCTCATAGAATCCATACGGCCCCAACCATCCTTTGCGCTGCATATAACGCAAGTTCTTCAGCGCTGCTTCAGGATCGATATCCAGCGCGAGGAACGTGGAGTAGGGCGAGATGATCGGGCCATCCTGCTCGGGCTTGAAAATAGCCAATTGGGGTACGCCGAACGCAAAGTAGAAATAATTCCCACTCGCATCCTTCTTGCTGGAAGATGATTCGGAAATCCCCCACGGCACGCCGTTTGTTGCAGCATAGTCACGTTGGCACCGAACCGCTACCTCGGCCGCATGCTCCAGCAGGGTATTCGGGTACAGGCGCATCCACAGCGGGGGCATGAGATATTCGAACATCGTGCCGGTCCACGAAAGCAGGCCAACCATGCCCCGTTGCTGCATTAAGGGTCGGCTAAGTTGGAACCAGCTGTCCTGCGGAATATCGTCTTTGGCAATGGCAACGAAATAGCCGATGCGCGCCTCGCTCGCCAGCAGATCATAACAAGCGGGATGGTTCTGCTGCTTATCCATCTCGAACGCGACCGAGAACAGCATTCGGCCTCGATTAAGGAGAAATGAAAAATCCATCTCTTCAACCAGAACTCCCGCCGCTTCGGAAATCGCATTCAGGTCGGCCATCAATCGTACAACTCGCGCCCGCGCCGCCGGCATGAGAGCAAGCAGTTCGCGGTAAAGCTTGCTCAACTCTACCGAAGACGCTGTATCCAGTGCCGCTCGGAGGTGCGTGGCCAGGCGATCCATGTAGTGAGGGAATTGTTTGAGCGCAGGTAAATCATCGCGATCACGCAGAGGATGTGCCGCAAGCTCCTTCCGCAAAACAGCGTATTCCGGCAACAGCCACGGCGCATGAAGTTGAATCATCCGGCTCACCTGCCGGATTCTCTCGTCCGCCTGCTCCTGGAACCACGCCACGTTCTCACTATCTGCGCCTGCCATCGACTGGTGGATCTCCTTGAGATCTGAGTCGGGTACGTCGAGAATGTACTGCAGCCAGTCGCGCTGTCGAAGAGCCTTTTCCATCAGAGCGGATTTTTTGCGCGAGGTCGCACCGGTATTTGCTAAAAGAGAAACGTGATCGAGCAAACCGTCCGCCAATTCCCGCGAAAACAGCGGCCGTTCGAGAAGATCCAAAGACCCCTGCTGCAAAGTCCAAAGTGACGCGGCTAGATTCCCGCTGTCCACGCTAGAGACAACGGCCGGAGATAACGGAACTAATGATCGCGTGTCATACCAGTTGAAAAGGTGTCCCCGATACTTTTGCAACTGCGACACCGTAGCGAAAGTGCGAAGCGTCTGCTCCGCGAACTCCGGCACCGTGAGGTAGCCAAACCGGCACGCAACTTGTCGCGCATTCAAAAGCAGGCCCAGGTTAGTGGGAGATAGACGTGGCGCGACCTTTGTGTCCTCCTCCAGCACATTGTCAGGAATCAGCCAGTGATGCTCTTCGGTGCTGAATTCGGCAAAATAGCGCCATGTGCGCAGCGAAGAAATACGAAGCAGCCATCGGTCCCGTTCGGAAGCTTGCTTGCGCGGCGCGCGAGGTGGAAGGTTCATCCACACAGAGATCGGCTTACTGCAAGCCCATAAAACAAGCAGGGGCAAGGCAGACAGGAGCGCAGCGGGGCGCACCAGCCACACTAGAAAGAATATCCCGAGCGCGAGGACCGGGGCCCAGCTTAAATAAATATCAATCGTGCTGGGCTTTTCGCTGGCAAGCTCTGCGTCCGCCGCCGTCTCCCACTGCAACAATCGCTGCCGCGTAATCAGCCTGCGCACCATCGTCCGCACTACGGCATCAAGAGACAAGAGCGCCTGATGCGCCAGGAACGTGACCGTCAACAGATTCGCGATAGTCGCATTGAAAAAACTATTGAAAGCCTCCGACAGAACCGTGCGTTTGCCGGCGATGGCGGAGTGAACGAAGTCATACCCCAGCTGGCACAGCGCAGGAAGAAAAAGAATAAAGATGGTGGCCGTGGTCCACGCTGCCGGATGTCCCGGCAAACTTATCCATCCCAGCACCAGCAAAATGAACATCGCCGGTTCGACCAGGCTGCGCCGTAGATTATCGAGAATCTTCCACCGCGAAACCACCGACAGAGGATTCGGCACCGGGTGTCCCGATTCCTCGGGAACCATGGGAAGCAGCCAGCCGGCAATCTGCCAGTCGCCGCGCATCCAGCGATGCTTGCGCTTGTTGTGCGCGCTGTAGTGCGAAGGATAATCCTCGATCACTTCAATATCGCTGACCAGCCCGGCTCGGGCATATGCGCCTTCCACCAAATCGTGACTCAATAGCGAATTGCGCGGGAAGCGGCGGTCGAGAACGCGATGCAAGGTTTCTACTTCGTAAATTCCTTTTCCAACAAAAATGCCCTCGCCGTATAGATCCTGATAAACATCGGAACTGGCATGCGTGTAAATGTCGAATCCAGTTTGTCCCGAATAAATGCTCGCCAGGCGGGAACGCGTCGAACTTTGCACGCTCACCCCAACGCGCGGCTGCAGAATGCCATAACCCGCAACCACAATGCCTTTTTCCGGATCGATAATCGCCTGATTCAAGGGATGCGCCAGCGTTCCGACCATACGCTGCGCGGATCCGCGCGGCAGTTCGGTATCGGAGTCAAGTGTGATAACAAAACGCACCCTGGATAGAACCGAAAGATCCCCAACCTTAACCGGAAAGCTGTCGAACTTTCCGCGAATAAGATTGCTCAGGTCCATCAGCTTCCCACGCTTGCGCTCCCATCCCATCCACAACCTCTCGCGAGGGTTGTAGACGCGATGGCGATGGAACAGAAAGAAACTTCCCATCTCCTCGCCGTCGTACTTGTCGTTGAGATCTCCGATGAGTTTCGCCGCCAAATCGACCAAAGGGTCGTTATCTTCACGCGGTTGCGACGCGGAATCGGGCAAGTCTGTCAAAAGCGCGAAATGAAGATTCCGATCCCGATTGCCGAGATAGCGAACTTCCAATTGATCGACCATCCTGCGCACTTGGGCTTCGTTCGTGAGCATGGTGGGAATAGCCACCATGCTCATGCAATCGTCGGGAATCCCCTCGGCAAACTCGAGCTTGGGTAAAGTTTGCGCGGGTAGCAGGAGGGTGGCAACGTAATTCATGATCTGTACTGCGCTCTGCGAACTGGGCAAGAGCACGGCCAGGATTGCGAGCAAGACCAACCCAAGAGCAGTAGTGGGAGGCGTAAGTAAAACCACAACTCCGCACACTATCGCCAGTGTCAGTGCTGCGATCCCCGGAAGATAAAATTCGTCCGGGTGACCCAGCAGGAAAATCCGCATTCGCTGCGCGAGTGTCGGATGAAAGCCCACGCGCTGCCGCAAGATCGCCGCACCTTCCGCCAGCAAGTACCAGCCAACGTGCGACTCTCTCAGCGTCACCCGTGGATTCTCATGCGGCCTCTCCTGCGCCCGGCGCGCTAGAGCTACTGCCTCAGTTGCGACTTGTATCTCTGAACAGTCGCAGCGATCCGCGATTTTCACCAGTTGCTTGCGGTAAAGTTCTCGCGTCTCATAATCCATTCGCGCGTAAGCGCCGGCGGGGTCGTCGCGCAATACGTGATCGAAGAGAATGAGAGGTTCGATCACCCCTTTCCACGCCGTCTGTTTAATCTCCTGCAAGCTGTGGAATGGGTTGTGGACCGCGTACGAACCCGAGCGATCCTCCAGCAATCTACGCCCGCGTTCCGCAATCTGCTCCAGCAGGACCAATTTCATGACGGGGATCAGCATCCACAGCTCATCCATTTTGAGGACCGTGACCCGCTGGAAGGACTGAACGTAAGAAGAGAAGTTCTCGCTGCCGAACTGGCAGGAGTTTGAAGTGAAATAGTCGAGCGCCAGTGCTGCGATTCTGGGAACGACTGCGCCCTCGAGCGTGCGGACCAAAGGCAGTTTGTGCGACGCGTCGAAGGTTGCACAGCTGTCCTGCAACTCTCCTTCCACCAGGAACATGTTGGCGCGCAGTTCCTGCAAGTCGCCGCTCACATCTTTCTCGCCAAACGCCTGCAGTGAAACCAGCAGCGGCCGAAACGCGCGAGTCAGCCTTTCACAACGATCACGGAAGTGTTGCGACTCCTCCTGTCCCGGGATCCATGCAAGGCTACGCGCAAGCTCTGCCGCTCTAGTTGACGCCGTGCTGGGATGAGGCTCCATGTCTACTGGCAGTGTACCCGGCGGCTCCGCTCCGGTCAGTTCCAGGAATTCGCTTTTTGGCGTCATTGCATTAATCCCTAGCGATAACTCGAGGCCTGCATCTCGAACATCTCGGCGTACCGTCCGCCCATACTGGCAAGCTGATCGTGCGTGCCTTCCTCCGCGATCTTGCCATTTTCCAGAACTAGGATGCGGTCCGCCGAACGCACGGTTGAGAAGCGATGCGAAATAAACAGCGCCATCTTTCCCGCCGTGAGTTCGGCAAAACGATGAAACACCTCAAACTCGCTGCGCGCATCCAGAGCGGCAGTCGGCTCATCCAGAATTAATAATTGCGCGTCGCGTAGATACGCCCGCGCCAGCGCCACCTTCTGCCATTCGCCGCCGGAGAGATCGACTCCTTGTTCGAAGCGCCGCCCCAGCATCTGCTCGAATCCTCCAGGAAGGCGTGAAATCACATCGTCCGCGAGGCTCTTATGGGCCGCATTCGTTAACAATTCGAGATTGTTAATGTGATCGATGTGCCCCACCGCAATGTTGTCACGCGCCGACATCTCATAGCGCATGAAGTCCTGGAAGATCACGCCAATCTCGCGATGCAGATCTTCGAGGTCGTATTCGCGCAAATCAACGCCATCCAGCAGAATCTGTCCTTCGGTGGGATCGTAAAGCCGCGTGATCAGCTTGACGATCGTTGTCTTGCCCTGTCCGTTCTCGCCGATTAAGGCCAGACGCTCGTTCGTGTGCAGCATGAAATTAATGCGGTCGATAACGCGGCGCTCGTTCCCCGGATAAGAAAAGGAGACATCGCGAAATTCGATGCCACGCGTGATCGGCCGCGGCGCCGGCAGCGCGTTTGGCTTGCTCTGGATGGTTGGCTTCATCTCGAAGAATGCCAGCAGGTCGGTGAGGAACAATGCCTGGTCGCCGATTCCCGCAAACGTCGAGAACATCTGCTCGATATTGCTGCTGGCCTGCTGAATGGCTCCGGCTAGAAACGTCAGCATTCCGATGGTAAGCGCGCCTGCCAGCGTTCGCCAGATCACGAACACATAAGCCGAGTAGTAGCCCATCGTGCCGATGGTCGAGAGCAGCGATCCTGCGATCAGCTTGCGCCGCGACAAGGCGACGTTCTCATCGTAAATTTCGTCCGACAGGTGCGTGAAGCGTTCCGACAGGAAATTCCTTAGGCCAAAAAGTTTCAGCTCCTTCGCGGCTTCTTTGCTTCCGCCCAGGATCCGCAGGTAATCGAGACGCCGCCGCGCGGGCGTCTGCCGGAAATTCTTCGCATATCCGAGGAATGCGAAGTGGCTCTCGCCGAGAAACGCCGGAACCACGCCGGCAATCAGGAGTAGCATAAGCCACGGAGAGAACAGCATGATCGACACAGAGAGTGTGACCGTCGTGACCGCTTGCTGGATCAGGCGTCCAATCTGTTGGATCATCACTAGTCGGTCTGTTGCTTGCACGCGAGCCCGCTCGAGCCGGTCATAGAAAACCGGATCCTCGTATGCGATCAAATCCAGAGATGCCGCGTGATTCATCACGCGGATGCTGACGTAGCGCGTGTACTTATCGCCCAGCAGCGCGTCCGAGTAGTCGATGGTGCGAAGGAGAACGCTGTTCAGAACAGCCAGCGAGAATTCCGCGATCACCAGCCACCAAAACCCGCGCTGCACTGGATGATGAGTGCGGGCGGCATTAACGATTCCATCGATGATCAGCCGCGTGATCCAGAGCAGGGCAACTGGCACCAGGGAGGCGATTACCCGCGAAACCAGGCCGAAAACCACCACGCCTGGGCCGGAATCCCAAACGATTTTCAGAACCGCGGGAACATTCCTGAGCGCGGAGATGCGCTCCTGCCAACCCGAGAAGAAATTTTGCCGTTCCGCCATGCGTGCTTGTTGCCGTCTTCAGGCCGGAATACATCGCCGGACGGTCGAAGCCCCGAAAAGATTGGCTAGAAGTATGACAGCCTCACCCAGATGAATGCAACGGCCCTGACAGAAGATGCCGAAAGCGGCTGCAGGGTTTATCTCGGCGTGCTGTCGATCGGAGCGCGTGACAAGGCGGGGTTGATCAATTATCAAGCCACTATTCCAGGCTCAGATTCATCTCTCCGTGCTTGTCAAAAATAACCCGCAGCGTTTTCTCTTTTCCGCTGAGAAATTCACTCTGTACGGTCGCGGAGTGTTCTGCCGGGCTGGAGGAGCTAGAAGTAACCTCCACCCGCAGCTCGTGATTGCCCGGGGGAACCTGCATGGCGTGGAATTCGTGCCCCTGCACGCTGTGAAAAACCACCAGTCTCTTCTTATCAGTGCCTTCTAATGTGTGCGTGTAGCTAAGACGGGAATCCACCCAAATTGAGAGAGTCGCTTCCGGGAACTTATGCTCGACCTCGATATCCAGGGTGGCCGGTTCGACTACGGGAGCTGGAGAACTTGGTGGGGCCTTTATGCCGGAGGCAGGTCTTATTGCGGCGACTCTGGGGACTTTCCTAATGCTCGGAACTGTCGTCCGCGCCGGGTGAGTCGACGCTTGCTCCACAGGGGTTGCTGCTGGTAGTGGCGACACACTCTCTGTTAATAGGGCTTTAGCTCTCGGAACCACGAGGTCGCCTGTGACCACCAACGGTCCTGCAATCCTGTTATTTAGAGTATTGGCCCTTGAAGGTCGTTTGGTTCGAGCCAGGGGAGCTACGCGCCATGCAAAAACTGCCAGCCCAATCAGAAGCAACACCGCAGCAAAAGATTTTCGATGCATCTCACGGAGCAGCACCGCTGCCAATCCGCTTCGATGGTGCGGCTGGCTGGCTGGCCGATTTGCCGCTGCCGCAGGAACTTTAAACTGCCCGGCTGGTTTTGCTGCTGCGCCCGTTACGGCGGGCTGAAGACCAACTGCTGGAGATCCGCCCACTTGCTTCGCCCGGCTCCAAAGTTCCCGTCCCGCCCGCAGATCCTGAATGTCCAGAGCCAACTCCATGCCGCGCTGATACCGTTGGGCAGGGTCCTTGGCCATAGCTCGCCCGATTACGTAGTCGATTCCCGGTGGCAGCTCAGTGTCCAACACAGTTGCCGGAACCGGCTCGCGGTTCACCACCTTGTAAGATACGGTCATGGCGCTATTGCCCTGGAATGGCCGATAACCGGTCAGAACCGTGTACAGAACAACGCCCAGGGAAAACAAGTCCGAGCGGCCATCTACGGTTTCGCCGTTCAGTTGCTCGGGAGACATATAGGCCGGCGTGCCAAGCGCTCTTCCCGCCAGAGTCTGATTGGCAAGATTCAACTTTGCTACGCCAAAATCGGCGATCTTGGCATGGCCTTCTTCCGTGATCAAAATATTCGCCGGTTTCAAGTCACGGTGAACTACGCCTTGACCGTGGGCGCAATCCAAAGCCTCAGCTAGCTCATGTGCGAGTTGCAGAGCCGTCTCAAGAGGTAAGGTGTTGTCGTTCGCGGCGAGTACTTTATCCAGAGACTGCCCGCCCACATACTCCATTACTATGTACGGAGCCCGTGTCTCCGGCTCCTCACCCACATCGAAGATGGTGACAATCCCGGGGTGCGACAGCCGGCCCGCTGCTTCCGCTTCGCGAACAAAGCGAGCGCGAAAGTCCTCTTCGTCTTCCGGGGCCTGCCCGGACAGCAAAAAAGTCTTGATCGCAACTACTCGATTGATCTTGGGGTCGCGAGCCTTGTAGACCACGCCCACGGCGCCCCGCCCTAATTCCGCGAGGATCTCGTATCGACCAAAACGTTCGCCCCTGCGCTCATCCATAACCATGTTCACGTTTGCCGAATCTGACGGTAAGTTGGGCCAGGTCAGCCCTGCGTGTCAGGCGACCTGAAGTGTGCAACGCTTTCATTCCGTCGCAGGAGTACCAACCCTGCGCGGGGAAGGAAGGGAAGCAGCGCCTGCGTGAGCGGGACGCAGGGACAGCGCTCCTTCTGCACTCATTGTCTATGGGAAACAGCGCCCGGCCAAGTTACCGACGTGTTACGGACAGATATGTATGAAAGATTCACACTTCACACTGCCGCCGCGCTTCCGCGAAGCCTTGCCTGCGGTCTGTCAGCGGAGTCAAGCCTCAGTTCGCAAAGTTCCGTCACCAGATTTCCCGCCCACTTATAAATATTCTGCTCCCGGATAATTCGCCGCATGCGATGGACTCGCATCTGCCGCTCCTCCGGTTCCATTTCCAGCGCGGCCCTTATGGCTTCGGCAGTCTGGTCGATATCGTAGGGATTCACGAGTAAAGCATCGCGCAACTCCCGCGCCGCTCCGGTGAATTGGCTCAGAATGAGCACCCCGCGCTCATCGCTGCGCGCAGCTAGGAATTCTTTCGCTACCAGATTCATGCCGTCATGCAGCGAGGTAACTAAACAAAAATCCGCAGCACGGTAAAGAGGCTCGATCTCCTCATGGCTATGTTGCCGCTTAAGAAACAAAATCGGCTTCCACTTGCCCGATTGAAAGCGCCAGTTAATTCGTTCCGCCTCCCCTTCCAACTCGCCAAGTAAGTCGTGATAGCGTTTGATATGAGTGCGGCTGGGTGCGCCGATCTGCACGAACGTGAACTGGTTCAGGTACTTCGGATATTTTTCCAAAAACCGCTCGATTGCCTGGAATCTCTCGTGGATTCCCTTGGTGTAATCGATGCGATCCACGCCAATGCCGACGAAAGCGGTTTCCACGCCGAGGCTGTGCAGGAGCGCCGATCGTTCCACATAATTGGAGTTGTAGCGCTCGCCTTCCTGCGTTTCGTCTTCCGCCAGATCAACGCTGATGGGAAACGGCTTCACGAGTGTCCGGTGATTCTGGCGCAAAACCGAGAAGTGGTCCCAGTCCACCCGTGATTCCACCACACGGTCGACCGTCTGCAGGAAATTGTTGCAATGCGACTGAATATGAAAGCCGATCAGATCGGCTCCTAGCAATCCATCCACCAGCTGGCGTTGCCATGGGCAAATTCCGAACGCCTCCGGATTGGGCCACGGAATATGCCAGAAGATGGCGACTCGAGCGTCCGGCCTCTTCTGTTTGATCATCCGCGGCAGCAAAGCGAAGTGATAATCCTGCACCAGCACCACCGGATTTGGCGTGTCTGCGATTTCCTCCACCACCGCCGCAGCGAATTTCCGATTTACATTCTGATAGTGCTCCCAATCGCGCGCGCGGAAAATCGGCCGGGTGTGCGCGATGTGGCAAAGCGGCCACAATCCTTCGTTCGCAAATCCGTAGTAGTAACCCTCTTCTTCTTCCTTGCTGAGCCACAGCCTGCGCAGAGTGTAACGAGGGTCCTCAGGCGGCACCTTTAGCCGGTCATGCGCATCCACCATTTCCTTATCGGCGTCTCCGCTGCCATGTGCGATCCAGGTTCCATCGCAGGCGTTCAGCACGGGCTCCAAGGCGGTGACCAGTCCACTAGGTGGTACCGACACACTTATCTCTTTCCCATTTCGCTGGTGAATGTAGGGTTCGCGATTGGAAACGACAAACAATCGGCCACCCCGCAAACGGTTCTGCACCTGCACCGCGAGCCGGTCCGCGGTCCAAAGATATTCACCGGCCTCGCGCAAGCGAGCCTCGTTTTCCGCCGCGCTGCGCGCTTCCGTCAAACTTTGCGCGAGTGTGACCACTTCCGACGCAAGCGGCCGGAAAAGCTCCAAATCCGGCATTTCCTGGCGAGAGGTCAATCTACCCATGCGAAGTGCGCGCATCCATTGCGCTGCCCGCGCGATTGGGCCTGCGATGCTCCAGCGCAAAATCAGCACCGTAATCGAAACGATGAGAAATACTTGAATGAGCACTCTGAGAAACGCTTCACGCCAGGTGTGCAGGTTCTGGGCGTGGATGTAACCCGCATCGTGCACCAAGGCGAGCGCGCCTACTATCCCTTCTCCATTTCGCAGAGGCAGGGCAAAGATGTTTACTCTCTTTTCCCCCAAGCGCACGAATGAATTTTCGTTGCGCCCTTCATTAAGCGCCCGTGAGACATCCTCAGGCGATCCGCCGACGACTTGCGCCAGCTCCGGGGTAATTGCGATCGGCTTGCCTTCGCGGTCATAGACCGCGACGCCCAGCAAGTGTTCCCGGTTTCCATAACGCTGGACCAACTTCTGCAATCCTCGCGGAGGCGAACTGTCCCAGGACTTTTCAATATTCCCCGCGATGGTTTCGCCAAGCACCTCCGCTCGGCGCTCCAGTTCGATTCGCAGCCCCCGCTCCTCGCGTAACACCTCAAAATAAGAGAAGACGAGCGACACCAACGTCATGCCGACGATGAGCGAAATAATGAGTCGCAGACTCAAGAGCCGCAAGGTGCATCCTCCCGGTTTTGATCGTAATGAAGAGAAAGTGCCTTGCAACATACTGGAATCCCAGTAGCTTTCCGAATGAAAAACAGAAGCTCTCAATTCTTAAAAGCGTCCGGAATCAGCTCGATACGAGTCCTCGGTTGCGGTTTCTGGCCGGTGTTTCGAAGCGTCCCCCAATCGGTGAAGGGCCTGCCCGCATACAGTAAAAACCCTAGAGCTACCTTACGGTTTGTCGTGATACCAATCAATGTCGGACAAGTACATCCCCTTGTAACTCTGTACATCAAGACATGGTTCAGCTTGTTGAGCGTAGCGCCGGCGTCCCGTCGGCTATAGCGTCCGGCGAGAATGCTCCCAGATGCGAAGGTGCGCGAGTCTGGAAGGCTCAGCGCATCGTTCGCACTCCGCTGACATCTCGTCCGGCAGTTATGCGTCGCGCCGGATTACTCAGCCGCCCCTCTGCCGGGAGTCGCCGTCCCTATCGAATGACGGCACTTCAAAAGAGCAGGACAGGGTGGGAACTCCGTTTATCTCAGGAGATCGTATGAAGAAGAACAGCCAGACTGCTGGCACTGCGGTTGCCAATGGGGCAGTCGAGGACGCACCGAGCGCCAAGCGTAACGGCGCGGCGAAGCGCAACGGCCATTCGAATGGGACGGAGTCGTCGGGCGACCTGAGCCTGATTCTGGCCGGCCTGCAAACCATGCGCAACGGTGATTTCTCGGTTCGCCTTCCGGGGTCGTGGACAGGATTGCCGGGCAAGATTGCCGACACCTTCAACTCCATCGTAGCCGCCAATCAGCAGATGGCGCAGGAACTAAAGCGTGTTGGGCAGGTGGTTGGAAAAGAAGGAAGAACCCGCGAACGCACTCGCTTTCACGAGTCGCGCGGCGCCTGGGGCGAGATGGAGGTCTCCATCAATACTCTGGTTGAAGATTTGCTGCGGCCCACTGCTGAAGTGACCCGCGCAATCGCTGCAGTTGCGCAAGGGAATTTGACTCAGACCGTTCGCCTCGACGTAGACGGCCGCCCGCTGGAAGGCGAGTTCCTCCGCTCAGCCAGCATCGTCAACACGATGATTCAGCAACTCGGCATCTTCACCGCCGAAGTGACGCGCGTGGCCCGCGAAGTGGGTACGGACGGAAAGCTGGGCGGTCAGGCTCAAGTACCCGGAGTGGCCGGAACGTGGAAGGATCTTACCGACTCCGTCAACTCCATGGCCAGCAATCTCACCGGCCAAGTCCGCAACATCGCCGAAGTAGCAACCGCCGTCGCCAGCGGCGATCTCTCCCGTAAAATTACGGTCGATGTGCGCGGGGAAATCCTTCAGCTCAAAGAAGCCATCAACACGATGGTGGACCAGCTTCGCTCCTTCGCTTCCGAAGTGACGCGCGTGGCCCGTGAAGTCGGCACGGACGGAAAACTCGGTGGACAGGCTGTCGTGGTCGGCGTGGCCGGAACCTGGAAAGATCTCACCGACTCCGTAAACGCAATGGCCGGAAACCTGACGGCGCAGGTCCGAAACATCGCCGAAGTGACCACGGCTGTGGCTCGCGGCGACCTCTCGCGCAAAATCACCGTCGATGTGAAAGGCGAAATTCTCGAACTCAAAGACACCATCAACACCATGGTGGATCAGTTGAACGCATTCGCAGGCGAAGTGACCCGCGTGGCCCGCGAAGTGGGAACAGAAGGAAAGCTTGGCGGGCAGGCGCAGGTTCCCGGCGTCGGCGGAACGTGGAAAGATCTCACCGACAACGTCAACTTCATGGCCTCGAACCTCACGGGTCAGGTGCGAAACATCGCAGAAGTGGCGACTGCCATCGCGAATGGCGATTTGTCGCGCAAGATCACGGTCGATGTGCGCGGCGAAATCTTGCAGCTCAAAGAAACGCTGAACACGATGGTGGATCAACTTAACCGCTTCGCCGGAGAAGTAACTCGCGTGGCCCGCGAAGTAGGAACCGAAGGCCGACTGGGCGGTCAGGCAAACGTCCCCGGTGTAGCAGGTACGTGGAAGGATCTTACTGACTCGGTCAACTCGATGGCCGGAAACCTCACCGGTCAAGTCCGAAATATCGCTGAAGTCACAACCGCTGTAGCTCGCGGCGATTTGTCCCGCAAGATCACGGTAGACGTGAAGGGCGAAATTCTCGAATTGAAGAACACCATCAACACGATGGTGGACCAACTCAATGCGTTCGCTGGCGAAGTGACCCGCGTGGCCCGAGAAGTCGGCACCGAAGGCAAACTCGGCGGCCAGGCGCAGGTGCCGGGCGTCGCCGGAACCTGGAAAGATCTCACCGACAACGTGAACTTCATGGCCTCGAATCTCACCGGCCAGGTGCGAAACATCGCCGAAGTGGCAACTGCCGTAGCTCGCGGAGATTTGTCCCGCAAAATCACCGTCGATGTACGCGGTGAAATTCTCGAACTTAAAGACACGCTGAACACCATGGTGGATCAGCTCCGCTCCTTCGCCTCCGAAGTAACGCGCGTCGCCCGCGAAGTCGGAACGGACGGCAAACTCGGTGGCCAGGCGCAAGTACCGGGCGTCGCTGGTACGTGGAAAGATCTCACCGACTCCGTCAACTCAATGGCCAGCAACTTAACCGGCCAGGTGCGAAACATCGCCGAAGTTTCCACTGCCATTGCAACTGGCGACCTTTCCAAGAAAATCACCGTTAACGTCAGCGGCGAGATTCTGCTGCTCAAAGAAACCATCAACACGATGGTGGACCAGCTCAACGCTTTTGCTGGAGAAGTAACGCGCGTGGCGCGCGAAGTCGGCACTGAAGGCCGTCTGGGCGGACAAGCCAATGTTCCCGGCGTCGCGGGCACGTGGAAAGATCTCACCGACTCCGTGAACTCGATGGCCGGAAACTTGACCGGTCAAGTTCGAAATATCGCTGAAGTGACGACCGCCGTGGCTCGTGGCGACTTGTCGCGCAAGATCACGGTCGATGTGAAAGGCGAAATTCTCGAACTCAAGAACACCATCAACACGATGGTGGATCAGCTCAACGCATTCGCCGGAGAAGTTACCCGCGTCGCCCGCGAAGTCGGTACCGACGGCAAACTCGGCGGACAGGCGCAAGTACCCGGCGTAGCCGGAACCTGGAAAGATCTCACCGACAACGTCAACTTCATGGCCTCAAACCTCACGGGCCAGGTGCGGAACATTGCCGAGGTCGCCACCGCCATTGCGAATGGCGATTTGTCGAAGAAGATCACCGTAGACGTGCGCGGCGAAATCCTGCAGCTCAAAGAAACGCTGAACACGATGGTCGAGCAGTTGCGCTCATTCGCCGCCGAAGTAACGCGCGTCGCCCGTGAAGTAGGTTCCGAAGGCCGTCTCGGTGGTCAGGCCAACGTCTCCGGCGTGGCCGGAACCTGGAAGGATTTGACCGACTCCGTGAACGCCATGGCCGGAAACTTGACCGGCCAGGTGCGCAACATCGCCGAAGTCACAACTGCTGTTGCCCGCGGCGATTTGTCGCGCAAAATCACGGTCGACGTGAAAGGCGAAATTCTCGAACTCAAAAACACGATCAACACGATGGTCGATCAGCTCAACGCCTTCGCCGCCGAGGTCACGCGCGTAGCCCGCGAAGTAGGTACTGAAGGCAAACTCGGCGGGCAGGCCCAGGTGCCCGGCGTCGCCGGAACGTGGAAGGATCTCACGGACAACGTCAACGTGATGGCGGCCAATCTGACCGAGCAAGTGCGCGGCATCGTAAAAGTCGTCACGGCCGTCGCCAGCGGCGAACTGGCGCAGAAACTCACCGTGAACGCCAAAGGCGAAGTCGCAGCCCTCGCCGAGACCATCAACAACATGACGGACACGCTGGCGACATTCGCCGATCAGGTCACGACCGTCGCCCGCGAAGTCGGCGTCGAAGGCCGCCTCGGCGGTCAAGCCAACGTCCCCGGCGCAGCCGGTACCTGGAAAGATCTCACTGGCAACGTCAATTTGCTCGCGGACAATCTCACGAACCAGGTGCGCGCTATTGCCGAAGTCGCAACCGCCGTTACCAAGGGCGATCTAACGCGTTCCATTCAAGTGGAAGCCAGCGGCGAAGTGGCGGAGTTGAAAGACAACATCAACACGATGATCGACAACCTCCGCCTCACCACCGATCGGAACACCGAGCAGGACTGGCTCAAGACAAACCTCGCTCGTTTCACCGGCATGTTGCAAGGCCAGCGCGATCTCGCGACGGTAGGCCGCATGTTGCTTTCCGAACTTGCGCCGTTGGTGAACGCGCAACAAGGCGTGATTTACCAGATGGGCGGCGAAGAGCAAGCCGAGATGGTCCTGCTCTCGGCCTTCGCCGGCGACGGCGAAGACGGCCACCTGCGGCGGCTCAAGCTTGGCGAGGGACTTGTCGGCCAGTGTGCGTCAGAAAAACGCCGCATGCTGATCTCCGAACTTCCGCCGAACACGATTGCCATTCGCTCCGGTCTCTTTGAAGCCGTGCCGCAGAACGTGATCGTGCTCCCGGTGCTGTTCGAAGACCGCGTCAAAGCCGTCATCGAACTTGCTTCTCTCAGCAACTTCACAACTTCACAGTTAGCCTTCCTGGAGCAGCTCACAGCCAGCATCGGTATCGTGCTTAACAGTATTGAAGCCACGATGCAGACGGAAGGCTTGCTGAAACAGTCGCAGCAGTTGGCGACCGAACTGCAGGTCCAGCAGAAAGAGTTGCAGCAGACTAACGAGCAGCTCGCGCAGAAAGCGCAACAGCTCGCTGAACAGAACGTCGAAGTCGAACGCAAGAATCAGGAAATCGAGCAGGCCCGCCGCGCTCTCGAAGACAAAGCCAAGGAACTCGCCCTTACTTCGAAGTATAAGTCAGAGTTCCTGGCCAACATGTCGCACGAGTTGCGCACACCACTCAACAGCATTCTCGTTCTCGGCCAGCAACTCAGCGACAATCCGGACGCGAACCTCACTCCAAAACAAGTCGAGTTTGCGCGCACCATTCACGGCGCGGGAACCGACTTGCTCAACCTCATCACCGACATTCTCGATCTCTCGAAGATCGAATCCGGAACCGTGTCGGTCGAAGCAGAAGAAGTCTTCTTCGCCAGCATGCTCGATGCGGTCAGCCGTCCCTTCAAACACGAAGCGGAGAACCGCCGGCTCACGTTCGAGGTTCAGGCCGATCCCCATCTCGCCCGCAGCGTGGTTACCGACTCGAAGCGCCTGCAGCAGGTGCTGAAGAACCTGTTGTCCAATGCCTTCAAATTCACCGAAGTCGGAGGCGTCCGGCTGTCGGTATCGCCCGCCAGAAGCGGCTGGAGTGAAGATCATCCGCTTCTCGGCAAAGCCGCATCAGTCGTGGCGTTTGAAGTGGCCGATACTGGAATCGGAATTCCCTTCGAGAAGCAGCGCATCATCTTCGAAGCTTTCCAGCAGGCAGATGCTGGCACCAGCCGCAAATACGGCGGAACCGGTCTCGGCTTGGCCATCAGCCGCGAGTTGGCAAACCTGCTCGGTGGAGAAATTCAGCTGCGCAGCGCTCCGGGGCGCGGCAGCACGTTCATCCTTTACTTGCCGCAGACCTATGTGGGTCCGGCCACAGCCGGCTCCGCTGCGGCATTCGAAGGCAGAACTTCTTCCATAGTTTCGCCGGTGCAGATGGCCGTCGCCAGCATCTCGGAATTGCCCGCCGAGAAGATTGAGGATGACCGCGACAATCTGCAGCCCGATGATCCCGTCTTGCTCATCGTGGAGGACGATGTCCACTACGCGCGCGTATTGTGCGACCTCTCGCGCGACAAAGGCTTCAAAGTCCTCGTGGCCACCCGCGGAGCCGAAGCGCTCGCGCTGGCTCACGAATACCACCCCACCGCCGTATCGCTGGATGTTTTTCTCCCCGACATGCTCGGCTGGACCGTGCTCAACCACCTGAAGCAGGATCCGACCACTCGCCACATACCGGTGCAAATGCTCACCCTCGACGAGGATCGTCAGCATGGCCTGGCACGAGGCGCGTTTGCCTTCGTGACCAAACCTACTACCGCCGAAGGGCTGGAATCGGCACTAACTCGCATCAAGGAATATGCCGCTCCCCGCCGCAAGCGATTGCTCGTCGTCGAAGATAATCCGGGCGAACAGCTCAGCATTAAGGAACTGCTCGGTTACGACGACATCGATGTAGAAGTGGCCTCCACCGGCGCGGCTGCCATTGAGGCGGTCACGCAACAGCCATATGACTGCGTGGTTCTTGATCTTCGCCTCCCGGATATATCCGGTTTCGACGTGCTGGAGCGGTTCAGCGAGAATCCAGCGATCGCCGATCTGCCGGTGGTGGTCTTTACCGGCAAGGAACTTTCCCCCGACGAAGATGCCCGCCTGCACGCGCTCGCTCGTAGCGTGGTAGTGAAAGGTGTGGAATCGCCGGAGCGCCTGCTCGACGAGACCGCGCTCTTCCTGCACCGTGTGGTGTCCGATCTTCCACCGGAAAAGCAGCGCCTGCTCGATCGGCTGCACCGTTCTGACGACGCACTGGTGGGCAAGAAGGTGTTGGTGGTGGACGATGACGTGCGCAACATCTTTGCCCTCAGCAGTGTTATTGAACGCAGGGGCATGACGGTCATCACTGCCGGAACTGGAAGGGAAGCCATCGCCAAACTCGAATCGACTCCCGACATCGCCATCGTTCTGATGGACATCATGATGCCGGAAATGGATGGATATGAGACCATGCAGGTGATCCGGCAAAACGCCAACTTCCGCCGCTTGCCCATCATCGCTTTAACTGCAAAGGCAATGAAAGGGGATCGCGAGAAGTGCCTGGAGGCAGGCGCTTCCGAGTATTTGGCGAAACCCGTCAACACCGAGCAACTGCTATCATCCTTGCGCATGTGGTTGCACCGGTAACCGGACCTGGCAACCGATTGGCTTGGGTAGGGAGAACGGATGAGCACAGACAAAATGGTCAACATCCTCATGGTCGACGATCAGCCGGCAAAGCTGCTCAGCTATGAGGTAATGCTCGGCGGTCTCGGCGAAAATCTCATTAAAGCCAACTCGGCGCGGGAAGCTCTTGAAATTCTCTTGAAAACTGAAGTGGCGGTCGTCCTCATGGATGTGAGCATGCCTGATTTGGACGGCTTTCAACTGGCTTCCATGATCCGCCAGCACCCGCGTTTTCAGCGCACCGCTATCATCTTCGTATCGGCCGTTCACCTCACCGATCTCGACCAGCTCAAAGGATACGAGCACGGAGCCGTCGACTACATCTCGGTTCCCGTGGTTCCAGAACTCCTCCGCGCCAAAGTTAGGGTATTTGCTGACCTGCACCGCAAAACGCGTCAACTCGAAGCCCTCAATCGCGAACTCGAGGAGCGCGTTCTGGAGCGTACAGACGAGTTGGCTCGCAAGGCAGAATTGTTGCTGCATCTCAACTCCGAATTGGTCGGCAAGAACCAGGAGCTCGACGCGATCGTGCGCACTGCGCCGGACATTATTTTCAGCCGCCAGGCAGACGGCCGCAGGGATTACATCAGCGACCGCTTCTACGAGTACACCGGAGCCCCTTCGGGATCGGCGAACGGTTTTGGCTGGCTGGATTATGTGCATCCCGACGACAAAGACCAGGCCATGACGCAATGGTTGCGCTGCGTCGAGTCGGGCGAGAATTACGAAGCCGAATACCGCTTGCGCGGGGTCAAGGAAACTTACAACTGGTTTCGCGCTCGCGCCGTTCCGATCCGTGATGACGCCGGTAACATCGTGAAATGGTACGGAACTTGTTCCGACATTCACGACAGTAAGGTGTTGGAGCAATCGATTCGCGACAGCGCCGCGGAGCTGGAAAAAATGGTCGACAACCGGACCAACGAACTACAGCGTCTCTCGGTTCGCCTCATGACCTTGCAAGACCAGGAAAGGCGCCGCATCGCGCGCGATCTGCACGACGGCCTGGGCCAGGAACTCGCAGTGGCAAAAATGGCGGTCGACAAGATGTTGCTGCAAAAATCCGTCAAGCCTCCCGACGACGGTTGGTCGCAGGTGAGCAGCATAATCGATCGCGCCATTCAGCAGGTGCGCACCATGTCTCACCTCCTGCATCCCCCTTTGCTGGACGAAGTTGGACTGCTTTCAGCTCTCTCCTGGTACGTCGAGGGACTGGCCAAGCGCAGTGGTCTCGAAGCCTCCCTCGATGTCCAGCCCCGCGATTTTCCCCGCCTCACCACGGAAGTGGAGACGGCGATCTTTCGCATTGTTCAGGAAGCGCTCACCAACGTTTTCCGCCACTCCGAGGCTCGGAAGGTGTGGATCACGCTGCGTCAGTCGGAAAAGACTATATCCATCGCTGTTCGCGACGATGGCAAGGGAATTGGTAAGAGGGTTGTCGAACTGCGGCCCGATAGTATTGGCGTCGGCATCGGAGGAATGAAGCAGCGCGCTCGCGAACTGGGCGGGGAACTACGGTTGGAAAACACGCAACCCGGAACTCTTCTCGAACTAGTGCTTCCCTCCGAGTCGGTTTTGCGGGATAGCAGCGCTGTTCTCAACGAATGCGCCACGGACTGAGTTTGCCTGTGCTGCACAACGCTACGCCTGTACAGGCCTCACGGTATTGTCCCTCTCTTTTGCAACCCCTAATGTTGTGAATATCGAAAGATAACCGGGGAATTTTGTTGCAAGAGAAAAGTCTCAATAAATTACCATCGAAACATGGCTGGGCTGGATACAGGATTCCCTGTATACGGCCTGCCGTCATACCGTGCTACTTTCGACCTGCAGCGCTCACAGCGGGATGCGCTCCCGATGCGAATGGAGTTTCTGCGACCGGGGACGAGCGAACTCGGACTGGAGTAAACCGTGCGGTTGCGTGCACGGTGTTGTTATGAGGAATCTTATGGCAGTCCGCATCCTGTTAGTGGACGATCATCCCATTGTGAGGCAAGGCCTGAGAACTCTTCTGCAGGGCCGCGGCGACTGGGAAGTTGTGGGCGAGGCTTCGGATGGACTTGAGGCAGTAGAGAAGGTTGAGGATTTGCGGCCCGATGTCGTCGTCCTCGACGTCACCATGCCTCGAATGAATGGCCTTGAAGCCTGCCGGATGATTCAACGTAAACACAAGGATGGCGGTCCGGAGGTTCTGTTTGTCACTCAACACGACTCTCCGCAGATGATGCGGGAGGCTCTGGACGCTGGAGCCCGCGGTTATGTTGTGAAGTCGAATGCTGCACGGGATCTGCTCGCAGCGGTCGAGTCCGTAAGCCAGCACAAGGTCTTTACGGCGCTGACCCGTAACCCGCAGGTGCCGAACTAAGGCGTGTAACGATTTGCTGTAATTTCTGAAAGGCTGAACCGGAGGAATCTGCCATGAAACTAAGAATCCTGTTGGCCGACGATCATGAAATTGTGCGTCGAGGCCTGTGTTCTCTGCTTCAGAAGCACGAAGGATGGGAAATCTGCGGCGAGGCTGCTGACGGTCGCGAAGCTATTGAAATGGCCAAGCGCCTCAAGCCCGATGTCATCATTGTCGATATCGGCATGCCCAGCCTCAATGGCCTGGAAACTACTCGCCAGCTCATGCAGTATGACCCGCAGTTTAAAATCATTGTCCTCACGATCACCGACTCCGATCAAGTGATTCGTGAGGCGCTCTACGCAGGTGCCCGTGGCTTTGTCCTCAAGTCAGATGCCGCACGCGACCTCGTGTCCGCAGTTGAAGCCCTGCAAAGCAAGAGGATGTTCTTCACTCCCAGGGTGAATGATCTCGTCTTGGCCGGATTTCTCGATAAGGGCCAGGTCGTGCCGCGCAATGAAGCTCCACAACTACCCACGCTCACGGTTCGCGAACGCGAGATCACGCAGCTTCTCGCCGAGGGAAAGAGTTCCAAAGAGGTGGCTGTGCTACTGAACCTGAGCACCAAGACCGTCGAAACCCACCGCAGCAACATCATGCGGAAACTCAGCTTGCACTCTATTCGCGACCTGGTGGTGTACGCGATCAAAAACAACATCATTCAGATTCAGTTACCCGGCCCCATTCAATACGGGGCCCAGTTGACTGAATCAGGCGATTAAAGCAGCTGCAAATTTGCAACTGCAGCCGTGACGCGCGTATCAGGGTATGCCTTCCGGCATACCGCAAATGCCAAATCATTCGAGCCCCTTTTGGGGCTGCGCGAGACAGGCCACGTCTTGGTAGACCGGCATTCTGAGCCGGTCCTCGTCCAGCCTCTTGGCCAAAATCCCGAGAAAATCTTACACAACTCTATTCCTCGGCCATTACCAAACGTCTGAAATTGAAGGGCCTCCAGATTTGGCAGGCGCATTGCTTTAATGAGAGGGCGTTGGTTTGCGGCTCGGCGTTGCATATTTGTGCGATTTTCGGCTATCGAACTACGCCAAGGCCGCAACTAATTCTCCTAAGACGGGCGATTCTCCGGTTCAAGTGTGGCTGCCCGCTAAGAGATGGAGGTGCGCGTGCTTCGGATCCTTATTGCAGACGACCACGAAGTGGCCAGGAAAGGGGTCCGCTCGCTGCTCGAAGAACACGCCGGTTGGGAAGTCTGTGGCGAGGCCAAAGATGGTCGAGAGGCAGTCGAACAGGCCACTCAACTCAAGCCCGATATTTTGCTCCTCGATATTGGAATGCCGAACCTGAACGGCTTGGACGCAGCTCGACAAATTCTTGCTTTAAATCCCGACGCGCGCATTCTGATTCTAACCATTCACGACTCCGAACAGGTCGTGCGCGAAGTGCTGGCAGCCGGTGCGCGCGGCTTCCTGCTTAAGTCCGACGCCGGGCGCGATCTCATGGCAGCGGTCGAAGCTCTGCAGAACCGGCGCACATTTTTCACTTCTAAAGTCGCGCAGATGATGCTTGATGGCTATCTCCGACCCTACGAAGAACGCGACGACTCCGGCCAGCAAATTCTAACGCCAAGGGAAAGGGAAGTGATCCAACTCGTGGCCGAAGGTAAGACCACCAAGGAAATCGCCACCGCTCTCAACTTGAGTGTAAAAACCGCCGAGACACACCGCACCAATCTCATGCGCAAGCTTGATCTGCACTCCGTCGCCGACCTCACGCTCTACGCGGTGAGAAACGGAATCGTGCAGATTTATTGAGCATCGCAGAATAGAGCAGCGTAAGTACATACGATTTCAGTCGAGGTTAAGTCTAATGTCGTCATCCCGACGGGCCCGCGTTTTCACCAGCGGCCGAGGGATCTCCGGCGCCCTCAATACTATCGGCTTGCCGATGATTCACAATGCTTCGGCGGAGCGTTCTTCTCGTCTTTGTGTCCAAAATCCAGGCCGAAGTGCGGCTCCGATTCCGTGCCCGTAATCTTGATAGGGACCTCGGTGCCCGCACCATCCTTGCGGAAGAATCGATCCACAGGCCGCAGCAAAATCGATTTCCACCCCGTAGTCATCTGCGAAAGGCTGGCATCCAGCCGTGCCGTCCCGTGAAAATCAAAAGTTTTTCCATCCATGCTATAAACGCCAGCCATATCCACATGCGTGCCTGGAATCAGGAAGTGGACCAGAGAAAAAGACATGGTTCCATTCGCCAGAGTGAATATGCCCTGCAAATCCACCGGCACATCTTCATTTTCATTCGTTTGCTCGCGAGCTTCTTTTGGCTTACCTTGCGTGCGCAGACTCAGCGAATCAATCCGTCCCTGCACTTTTTCGTTGGTGAAGTGCGCCCGCAGTACGTGAAAGTTCCCCGCTAGCCCCAGGCGGTCGATCACGTCGCCGCTTCCGGGCTTCAGGCTCAGCTTGGTTTTCATCTCCACGGGCCCGGTCATAATCGGCGGATTGGTCTTCACCCCGAGCCTGAGCAAATCCTGAATCAGAGCGTGATCGAGCACTACATCCAGCTCAATGTCGTGTCCACGCGGATTCTGTTCGCGAATGATCGAACCCTGAGCGGTAAACGAAGAATGCAGCAGCGTCGCTTTCACCGGTTCCAGATGAGTGTCGCCGTTAGTTCCATCCACAATAGCGTGGAATTCCGTATGCAAAGGTACGGGATGCCCGCTGGCGGCGATCTGAAAATCCGGAGTGTCCGTCGTTCCATCCACAACAATGCTGCTCAACATGCCCTCGTACTTGCCGGTAGAAGAAAGCGTCCCGCCAATCCCCTTGATGGTTCCCAGATCCGCATCGCTGAATGAATACTCGCCCTGCACCGGAGTATCGCGAGGATCGTACTCGTTCCACGGCCCGAACAGCCCAGTCGAGTGAATGTTCCCAACCGGTTTCGGGTTCACCAGCGTGGCATCAAAGCGCATCGGCTGGCCCGGGCCAATATCTTTCATCCGCAAATCGTGAATCGCGAATTCCAGCGGCGGTTTGCCCGGCTTCAACGTGTTGATCAGCAGATCTGTATCCTCGCAAACAAACTCGTCGACAAAGACGCTCATCTTTTTTGTCCGCGAACCCATGTTCTTAATTTCCGCGCGATTTTCTTTTGGAGGAATATTCAGTTCCAAGCCTTTCAAATATACAGTGTCAATGTGAACGGTTGGGCCGAACAGATTTCTGATTCCAGTATGAAAGTGGAATTGTTGCAGGCTGATGAGAGGCTGAATCCCAGGCTCATAAGGATTCGGATCGGTTGCGCCGAAGATTTTCAACCCCCTTCCGGAGACCTCAAGCCCGTCGAAAACGGAAACACTCAGGCTCGCCAACTCCACTTTGCTCTTGAAGCGCGTTGACAAAGTCTCGATGACGCGCGCCCGTAAGATCGGCTGGGCGCGGACAATAACCGATCGAATGGCGATCAATAATCCAAACAAACACACGACGGCGATGATGCCGATCCATTTCCACGGCCAACGTCGTTTCCTACGAATTGAAGAGCTCTGCACAATGTCCCCAGCTATATTAGGGCAATGTCCGCGTCAGGGCGTCAATACAGCGTTCACAGCAGAGGACGTTTGCAGAGGGAACGTCATATCTCGCAAATTCAGCGATGTATAGGCACTTGCCGTCATCCCGAAGGTCCCGCGTTTTCTCCAGCGGGCCGAGGGGTCTCCCCACCCAGCACTTCGAGGTGGACTCTGTCGTCGTTTCGTTGTTGCTTTCCTGAACATCTCTCTTTCTGATACTGTTTTGAGTCCGCCGGATGCTCGCTGGAGGAAGCTCTCCATGTTTTTGTCATGTGACGAATATCACAGTCGAATCCCTGCTGTTGCCCATAATATTCGCAACAACACCTCCGCAGTGGTATTCACGAGGGAAAGGATCATAGCGTGATTGTCGGAGTTCCTAAGGAAAGCTATCCGGGAGAGCGGCGGGTTGCGCTCGTTCCCGCGGTTATCCCCATGCTTGCCAAAGCCGGACTCGAAGTCATCGTTGAGCCTGGCGCGGGCGAAGGTGCTGGCTACCCCGATTCCGCCTATATCGAGAAGGGCGGAAAAATCGCCACCGATCGCGCCGCCGTCTTCGCCTCTGCGGACATTATCGTGCAGGTGCTTTGCTACGGCTCCAACGACGTAACCGGCAAAGCCGACCTTCCCCTGCTGCGCCGAAACCAGTTGCTGATCGGTTTCCTTCGCCCCTTTGGATCGGCCGAGGTTGTTCAGCAAATCGCTGCCGCCGGTGTCACGGCCTTTTCCGTCGAACTTGTGCCGCGCACCACGCGCGCCCAAAGCATGGATGCGCTCTCCTCCATGGGAACGATCTGCGGATACAAAGCTGTACTCATAGCCGCCGAAACCTCCATCAGGATTTTTCCCATGATGACGACTGCAGCAGGTACCATCACTCCCGCCCGCGTGTTCGTCATCGGCGCGGGGGTTGCCGGATTGCAAGCCATCTCAACCGCGCGCCGGCTGGGAGCCGTGGCCTCGGCCTATGACATGCGCGCTGCTTCCAAAGAGCAAGTCCAAAGCCTCGGCGGCCGCTTCGTAGAATTGCCCATCGAGGCCAAAGACGCACAAGACGCACGCGGCTACGGCACCGCGCAAGACGAAACTTTCTACGCGCGCCAACGCGAGCTTTTGACTCGAGTCGTCGCCGAAAGTGATGTAGTCATCACTGCCGCTGTCATTCCGGGGAAAAAGTCGCCGGTTCTGATCACTGCCGATATGGTGAAGGGGATGGCACCCGGCTCGGTCATTGTCGATCTGGCCTCCGAACGCGGCGGCAACTGCGAACTCACGCGCACCGGCGAAACCGTGAAGGTGGGCGCCGTCACTATAATCGGCGCCATCAATTTGGCCAGCAGCGTCCCCTATCATGCCAGCCAAATGTATTCCCGCAACCTGGCCACGTTTCTCGCTTACATCGTGAAAGAAGGCAAGCTGCAACTGAATATGCAAGATGAAATTATCCGCGAGACCATCGTCACGCGCGCCGGCGAAGTCGTGAACGCTCGCGTGCGCGACTTTTTCAAGTTGCCGGCATTAGTAGCGCAATAGAGCGTCGTATCAGGGCATGGCTTCAGCCATGCCGCGGACGTTCTTTGTGAATTGTCATCCTGAGTGGAGCCAGAGTGAGCGCAGCGAACTCGAGCGGAGTCGAGGATCCCGATAACCGAACTGAAATTTGAGGACGAGCCAATGAATTCCAACCTGATCGACATGCTCTTCATTTTCATGCTGGCCTGCTTCATCGGCTTCGAAGTCATCCGTCACGTCTCGCCCCTGTTGCACACGCCGCTCATGTCTTTGACGAATGCCCTCGACGCCATCGCGGTAGTTGGCGCCATCGTTCTCGTCGGCGAGCGCAAGAGCGAATTCGCCACCATCCTGGGCGTGATAGCAATCGTCGCCGCCACCAGCAACGTAGTCGGAGGATTCTTCATCACCGATCGCATGTTGAAGATGTTTAAGACTAGCCGCCCGGTGAAAAAATAATGAACGCTTCTTTCGCCGGAAGCACGCTCATCGAAATCGTCTATCTGATCGCCAGCGCTCTCTTCATCCTCTCGCTGAAGTGGATGAGTTCGCCTGCTACCGCCCGCCACGGCATCTGGGCCGGCGAAATCGGCATGGTTCTCGCCATCGCGGGGACTCTGCTGCATCACGGCATCGTCGACTATAAATGGATCGCCATCGGCCTCGTGCTGGGCAGCGGAATCGGCATCCCGCTCGGCATGGTGCACATGACCGCCGTCCCGCAACGAACCGCGCTGAGCCACGCCTTCGGCGCGCTCTGTGTAACTCTGGTAGGCACGGCCGAATTTTATCTGCGCACTCCAAACGTTCCGAAATTCATGATGTCCGTGCTGTCGATGGAAGTTATCCTCGGAGGCCTCACGTTCACCGGCAGCTTGATGGCCGCAGGAAAGTTGCAGGAAATATTGCCGCAGCGTCCCATTACCTATAAAGGACAAAACCTCGTCAACTTCCTTTTGCTGGCCGTCGCCATCGCCACCGCCGTTTATCTCGTCCTGCATCCCGAGGCGAAACAGTTCTTTCCTCTGATCGTCGGCATATCGCTAATCTTCGGAATTTTCCTGATCATCCCCATCGGCGGCGCAGACATGCCCACCGTAATTTCCCTGCTGAACGGCTATGCCGGTCTCTCCGCAGCGGCGATGGGCTTCGTGCTCGACAGCAAACTGTTGATAATCGCAGGCGCGCTCGACGGATCGTCCGGCCTAATCCTCTCGATCATCATGTCGAAAGCGATGAACCGCTCCTTCACCAACGTTTTGTTCGGAGCATTCGGCCAGGTGCAGGCCGCCGCCGCGGGAGGTGCCGATGTCAAGCCGGTCCACAGCGCCACAGCCGAAGAAGCTGCCGCAATCCTAAGCGCAGCGAACAAAGTAGTAATCGTCCCCGGCTACGGAATGGCGGTAGCGCAAGCCCAGCACAAAGTCCGCGAGCTTTACGACATGCTCACCAAGAAGGGAGTCGAAGTTCGCTTCGCCATCCATCCCGTCGCCGGACGCATGCCCGGCCACATGAACGTCCTGTTAGCCGAGGCCGACATTCCCTACGACCGCCTGATTGAAATGGAAGAAATCAACGGCGACTTCCCCCAAACCGATGTAGCCCTGATAATCGGCGCAAACGACGTGACCAACCCCGCCGCCCGCACCGACCAATCCAGCCCCATCTTCGGCATGCCTATTCTCGATGTCGATAAAGCCCATACTGTCATGGTGATCAAACGCAGCATGAGCCCAGGCTTCGCCGGCATCGACAATCCGCTCTACTACCTCGACAACACACTCATGCTCTTTGGCGACGCCAAGCAGTTTGTGGGCGCGATTGTCCGGGAACTGGGCGGGGGACACTGAGACGCATTCAAGCGGTACTCCGTAACGGGCGACTACCTGCGATTAACACCTGCCGGGCCAGATATTGCACCAGTTCGATATCGAATAAGAGATGCTCCGCCTCCTTAGAAAAGGGGAGCATAGGCTCGACATCGGCGCTTTGAGAATCGCTTTTCGTATGCACGATTTTGCAGCGAATATCGTACAGCCGTTCTGCGACGTCGCCGCGGAGGTCGGCGCTTGCATTTGCCAGCGGGATACCATGGCACTGGATCACCCTGTCCTTCCCGACATAGAATTCTTTTCGATCTGCGTCAGACTCCAGAAAATCTCGTAGAGATGAGGCGTCGATGCACTCCAGCAGGGTCGCTCGCAATTGCGATCTCTCGTCTCCGTAGCCTCCTCCCCGGCTTACCTGAATTGCCGACAACAGCCTCACAATGTCGGTATCCCGATCCCCCCGGAAAGTCGGATCTTTGAGAATTGTCTTTAGCTTCCGCTGTGCCTCCGTCTGCGAGTAGATCGGGAAGTAAAACTCCAGAACCTGATAAAACGCGAGAAACTGAAGCAGCGGCATTCGCGACGCACTGCGACCATACCAATAAAGCGACAGTGGGGCGTCGTCCATTTCGGTCTTCGGGTACTGCAAGGCCGAGCGGAGATCGACCGCCTTTCGACTTTTCCTTGCTCCGACGAACCGCCGACGTTCCCTTTCGAGAGCTATGGGAACATCCGCGAGTAGGTCAATCTGAAAGAACATCGGGCCAGCCACTCGCCGCAATAGTGAGAGTGCTTTGTCATGTTGCGCAACATTGCAGCCTGTAAGTTTCAGAGTAAGACGCTGACGCTGCGAAGACGCCAATTTGGAGAACACTTCAGATGGCGGGCTGACCTCGACCGTGGGAAGCCCATCTTCAGGCGGCCCAAGGATCAGCTTCACTCCGGACATGTCGAAGGGCGCACCAGCCCTCGCAGTGTCGAACAACCTACGCAGCGCGAAACTGGTCGGTACGATGTCGGACTGCTGAAAGCCAGCTTCAATGACCCCCGCCTCGTAGGAGCAGATGGCCTCGTAACCCGAAAGGAATACCCACTTCTCGAACTCAATATCTGAGAAGCCAATAATCCGCTCGGGAGACGCTAGGTAGCACCAACGAACTTCGCGTCCACACCGCATTCCGATCCTGACTCCGGCGAAAGGGGTAGACATTCGCTCGAAAGGTAATGTCGCCGCCTTGCAGCGCGCCTCAATCCTTTCGATAGCGGCTACCGCCTCTTGTGAAACTGGTTCAAGCTCTTCAAAATCTGAGGCGGAATCGGGGACGATGT
>JBEKBW010000016.1:0-53141 GCA_050015215.1 Candidatus Sulfotelmatobacter sp. | reverse complement strand
CTAAGTCGCCCGCTTCCCGCGCTTCAAACGGTAAGGATTAGAATGCGCTCGTTTCTGCAAGTTTTCCGGTGAGTTCGGCGAAAGTCAACCGCTTGCCGAACAACTTTGAAACGGCCATACCGAAGCGGTCGGCGTCGGTGACTTTGCGTTCTCGGGTGCCCCGATTGTTGTAACGGAATACTTGCTCGTCAAGGTAGCGAAACAGATGGAATGGTTCAACGCTAACATAGCTTCCCGCGATGCCGCGCTTGAGAAGACTCCAGAAGTTCTCAAGGCCATTGGTGTGAATCTGCCCGTCAACGTACTTCTCGGCATGGTCGATAACTTTGTGAGCGTATTCCTGAGCGAGTCCGTCATAGGATTGCAGGGCATCGGAGTAGAGCGCCGCGCCAGCTTCGACATGCTCTTTTACGCAAGCATGGAGAGCAGTCCGCTTTCTGTCTGCGACTACAGTAGCGCGAACCTTCCCGCCACGTTCCAGCGCTCCGAATACGATGGTCTTGTCTTTTCCGCCAGTACCAGTAATGCGCCGTTCACGCTTATCGAGGTGCATGTTCCGAGCTTTCCCGCCGATGAAAGTCTCATCAACTTCAACTTCACCATTCAGTTTGCCGAACGATTCATCCTGCAAGGCCAGACGAATGCGGTGCAACATGAACCAAGCGGTTTTCTGGGTAACGTCCAGATCGCGGGCCAGTTCGCAACTGCTGATTCCATTCTTGCAGTTGGAGAGCAACCAGAGAGCGGTAAGCCATTTATCCAGACTGACAGCGGAATCTTCGGCGAGACTTCCGACCTTAACGGAGAACTCGCGCTTCGAGTGATGTTTAGAGCATTTCCAAGTGCGGCGTTGAGGATTGAAGGTGCTAACGCTCTCGGAGCCACAGATCGGACAGACTACGCCGTTCGGCCATCGCTTTGCGGCGAGATACGCGATGCAGTTGTCGGGATTCGAGAAATAGACGATTGCTTCTTGAAGGCTCTTTGGCTCGCGGCTCATAACGTTCTCCACGAATCAAAATGTATCAAAAAGCAGTGGGCGAGTCAAGTAAATAATTGCCCTAGTTAGCGCCGTTGCAGGGGAGATTCCTCGCTCCGCTGAAGAACGCTGCGCTCGGAATGACGCCTTCAGATTGTTTCTACCAGTCGCCCCAATGCATGGCTGTGGTTTGATGGAACTTTAGCTTCCATTGGCCGCCCTGCTCTATCCATACGGAACTGAAGTGTTGGTAGCGCGGCGGGGGACCTTGATCCTCCTGCGGGGCTTCGCGGACGATTGCGTCGTAGGTAACTACTGCGCCATTGTCGTCGAGTGCAGCGACTTTCATGTTGTAGGGGGTCAGTTCGACGAGGTCGGCGTCGCCCAGGCCGCCGGTTGCCTCTTCACCTTGGAGAAGCTGGCCGTCGATGCCGACCAGAGAAAAGTCTTCGGCCAACTTGCGCTTGAAAAATGTGGCGTCGTCTTTCTTCTTGGCTTCGATTAGAGATTTTTCGTTGGACATGGCGGTTTGTTCGAGGGCGGTCGGAATCCTGATTGGCCCTGAAGATTGCGCCACTAGAGGGCCGGAACCCAGAAGGCAGAAAATAAGAGCCTGAGAAAGCCAGTGAAGCTTCATACGACCTCCTGACGATCGAATTCGGAGACGCCGGGTAATCCGTCTATGCTGTGGCGGTTTTTTCTCTCGCGGTAGACCTTCAGTTCTTCTGCTCCACGCTTGTGGGCCCAACGTTGCAGCTGATCGCGATCGCCTTTGTACTCGAACAGCGGGACGGCGTAGCCGCAGGAGTCGGTGATGCGGTCGAGTTCTACTACGATCATGGAGCGCGCGTGTTCGTAGGGCGGGAAATTCTTTGACAGGTCGGCGAATTCCGTCTGGTAGTGTTCGATTACGCGGCCTTGACCGTGGAGGCGGAAAATGTTGGGCGGTCCCTGGAAGGCGCAGAACATGAGAACTATGCGGCCGTTTTCTTTGAGGTGGGCGATGGTTTCTACGCCACTGCCGGTGAAGTCGAGGTAGGCGACCGTGGTGGGGCCGAGGATGCGGAAGGAGTCGAGGCCCTTTGGGGAAACGTTGACGTGGCCCGTCGCGTCGAGCGGAGCGGAGGCTACGAAGAAGATGTGTTGCGCTTCGATGAAGCGGCGGGTCGTGTCGTCGATGGTGGTGCGGGTTGTGCCCATGGTTACTCCTTGATGCGTCGCGGCAGGTCGGCGCGCGGGACCGAGACTTGCTCGCCGGTTGCCAGATTTTTCAAGGCGAAGGCGTTCGAGTTCACTTCGTTCTCGCCGACGATCAGAATATGTTTTGCCCCGGCTTTGGTGGCGGCTTCGAAGGATTTTTTCAGGCGAAAAGTTTGGTCGCCCAGGTCGACAATTGCGCTTTCGCGGCGCAATTCCCGTGCCAGGCTTGCGGCTTCGGGGTTCATGCCTGCGCCTAGCGGGGCTATGTAAACGTCTGGTTTCTTCAGAACGCTTTCTGCTGACGCGATTTCTTGCAGCGACATGACCAGGCGATCTTCGCCGATGGCGAAGCCGATGCCGGGCGCGGCTGGTCCGCCTAGAGACTCGGAAAGGCCGTCGTAGCGGCCTCCGCCCAGGATTGCGTTTTGGGCACCCAGTGCGCCGTGGGTGAACTCGAAGGCGGTGCGCGTGTAGTAGTCGAGGCCGCGGACCAGGCGGTCGTTGATCTGAAATTCGACGCCTACTTTTTTCAGAATTTCCTGGACCGATTGGAAATGCTTTCGGCTGTCTTCATCGAGGAACTGGCTGATGCGTGGCAGCGTGTTGATGATGGGCTGGTCTTCGGGGACCTTACAGTCGAGAACGCGCAGCGGATTCGTGACGGCGCGGCGCTGGCAGTCGACGCACATTTTATCTTTTACCGGATCGAGCGCGATGCGGAGGGCCTCGTTGAACTTCACGCGCTCGGCAGAAGAGCCTACCGAGTTCAGTTCGAGCGTCCAGTTCTTGATGCCGAGGCGGTCTAGTAGCGTGGCCACCATTTCCAGAACTTCGGCGTCGCGGGCGGGAGATTCGCTTCCAGCCGAAGATGGACCGATCACTTCGGCGTCGATTTGGAAAAACTGGCGGTAGCGGCCTTTTTGCGGGCGCTCGCGCCGAAACATCGGGCCCATGCAATAAAGTTTGTTGAGTCCGCGATCCCAAAGTTTGTGTTCGATGTAGGCACGCACGATTCCCGCGGTAGCTTCGGGGCGAAGGGTGAGGGATTGTCCTTTGTCGCTTTCGGCGCGGCCTCGATCTTCCCAAGTGAACATTTCCTTGGAAACGATGTCGGTTTCTTCGCCTACGCCGCGGGCAAAGAGTTCCGTGCTCTCGAAAATCGGCGTGCGGATTTCCTGGAAGTTATAGGAGCGGAAGACGTCGCGGGCTACGGATTCGACATGATTCCAGAGCGCGGTGTCGGGCGGGAGCAGGTCGCGCGTTCCTCTGACGGCTTTAATCATTAGCCTTCCGTTTCCGTTCTCCCACGCTGCCCTGAAGGCAGCGTTCTGTGACCGCTACGCCGGAGGTCTTGCAGCTTTTCGGGGCATATCTATCCCATACGCTCGTTCACTCCCCGTCACCACAGCCAAGACAGTAAGAAGAGTCCCGGGAAAGCCAAAGATGAATGTAACGACCTTCCAGAATGACGATCCATTGTCTTGGGCCGCATCGCAGTGAAGCTGATGTTCGCGAAAATCCAGACAGCACTTACGCCACCGCAAGTTCCGTTTGTCATGACGACCCTCACGCTTGGACGCTCAACGCATCGTTGGCAGTCCACGGACGCCCAGTGATTGTTCGCGCAAATAGTCTTGCGTGTAGCCCAGATAATTATTCGTGTAGCGCATGATCATTTCGCCTTCGGCTGGTTCCAGCTTGCGGCGGAATTTGCCGGGAGAACCCATCCAGAGCGAGCCGGGTTCGACTACTGTGCGCTCGGGAATCAGGGTTCCGGCAGCGATAATCGATCCGGTGCCGATTTTTGCGCCGTTTAAAATTACGGAGCCCATGCCGATCAGGCAGCGGTCTTCTACAACGCAGCCATGCAGCGTTACCGAGTGACCTACCGTTACATATTCGCCCACCGTAACTCCGTACGTGTTTTTCATGCCGTGCAGGACGCAACAATCCTGAATGTTGGAGTTGGAGCCGACGCGGATGGCGTAGACGTCGCCGCGGATTACGGCGTTCATCCATACCGAGGCGTGCTCGCCGAGGACCACGTCGCCGACGATTTGGGCGGATTCGTCTACGTAGCAGCTGGCGGGGATGGTTGGGGTGATGCCTTTGAAGGATCGGATCATTCGGGCTCCAACAAGAAGCAAAATAAATAGTATCAGCAGTGCGCACCCTCTTCAGAATTCCACTCGAGCCTTTCGTGAGATGGCAATTTTGCCTTATCGGCCTCCATCTGCCAAACTGGCCTATCCTCACAAACTAGCCAGTTGTGGCTGGGAACTGATCCATGGGGCGCATCCACGTACTTTCGGAGCAAGTGGCGAACAAGATCGCCGCGGGCGAGGTGGTGGAGAGGCCTGCTTCGGTGGTGAAGGAGCTGCTGGAGAATGCCTTGGATGCTGGAGCCACGCGGATCAAGATCAACGTAGAGGCAGGCGGGAAAAAACTGATTCAGATAACAGATAACGGGTGCGGCATGGTGCGAGATGATGCCATGCTGGCGTTTGAGCGGCACGCTACTTCGAAGATTAAAGACGCTGAGGATTTGTTGATCGTAGCCACGTTGGGGTTTCGCGGGGAGGCGCTGCCTTCGATTGCTTCGGTGTCGCGGTTGAGGTTGGAGACTCGCGCGGCGGACACGGAAAAATTTTCGCCTGGTGCTTCGGAAGCACAAACTTCTGGGACGATTATCGAGATCAATGGCGGGAAGATGGCGCGGGTGGAGGAGGCTGGTTTGCCGGATGGGACCTCGATTACTGTGCGTGATCTTTTTTTTAATACTCCGGCGAGGAAGAAGTTTTTGAAGGCGGAGTCTACTGAGTTATCGCACATTGCTTCGTTGGTTACACATTATGCGCTGGCGCATCCGGAGAAGCATTTTGAACTGCATTCGATGACAAATGCGATGTTGGTTGCGCCTCCGGTGGCGGGTTATTCGGAGCGTGTGTATCAAGTGTTCGGGAAGGAAACGCTGGACCAGTTGATTCCGGTGGCGGCCAAGCAAACGCTGCAACACGAGGGCTTGCCGCAGCCTCCGCCTTGGAGACGGCAGGAAGAGCCTGATGAGTCCGACGAAAGCGGGCGGGGCGCACGCTCTACGCAACCCGGCGAGATGCGGTTGCATGGCTTTGTCTCCAAGCCGGAGATTCAGAAGCTAAATCGGAATTCGATTTTTGTTTTTGTGAACGGGCGGCTGATTCGCGACCGCTTGGTACAGCATGGGCTAACCGAGGCTTATCGGAATATTATTCCGCCGACGGTTTATCCGGTGGTGCTCCTGTTTCTAGAGATGCCTGCGGGCGAGGTGGATGTGAATGTTCATCCGTCGAAAACCGAAGTGAGGTTTCGGCAGTCGGCGGTACTGCATGATTTTGTTCGTGATACGGTGCGAGCGGCATTGATGAAGGCTCGCCCTGCGCCGCAGTTCACTACGGAGATTCGGGCGCGAGCTACGGCAGGCCAGGCGCTTACTTCCGGGGCTCTGACGCCGGGGGCGATTACGCCTGCGGAGTGGGATGCGCCAGACGCTGCCGGGCCGACGTCAAACTCCCCACGTCTCCCCAAAGATGGGGGAAATGGGGCACCTGTGGCATCTCCCCTATCGCAGAATTTCGGTCCCGTAGGGTTCGCTTTACAAGCTCCTCTTGCGCCGCCGGTTTCCACGCGGTTTCAGTTTGAGGACGGAATTGCCGTGGAGGCGAATGCTGCGGTTCCGGTGGCACGGGGCTTAGAGTCGCGTGCGACTGCGGAGCGGGGAATTATCGATCCCGCGATTCCGGATCACGGTTGCGCTCCTCCGCTGGATGTGCGAGAAGACGAGCCTACGCTGGCGGCTTTGTCTACCTTGCGTCCGCTGGGGCAGATTCGCAATTCATTTATTCTTGCGGTGAATGAGGATGGGTTGTGGATTGTCGATCAGCATGTGGCGCATGAGCGCGTGTTGTTTGAACGAGTGCTGAAGCAGCGGGCGGCGCTGAAAGTGGAAAGCCAGCGATTGTTGATGCCGATTGTTTTGGAGCTGTCTCCGGCGCAGCAGGCGGTGTTTGCCGAGATTGCCGATGAGTTGCAGCACAACGGGTTTGAAGCGGAGCCGTTTGGGGCGCGCAGCGTGGCGGTGAAGGTTGCGCCGGCGGGGGTGGATGCGGCGGCGGTGGAAAAAATGCTGCATGAGTTGCTGGATCAGATTTCGCGCGAGGAGCAGTCGCTCAATCTGGAAAAAATTCGCGGGCGGATTGCGGCTTCGATTGCCTGCCATGCGGCGATCAAGGTCAACATGCCGCTGGAGCAAAATAAGATGGAGTGGCTGCTAGGAGAGTTGGCGAAGACAGAGCATCCGATGGCCTGTCCGCATGGGCGGCCGGTGGTGCTGCGGTATTCTGTAAAGGAGATTCAGCGGGCGTTTAAGAGGATTTAGCTGTGGGCCACGAGCTGTGAGCCATGAGCTTCGAGCCTACGTTTTGGCTCATAGCTCGTTGCTCATCGCTCGCAGCTTTTTATGACTGACCTCGAACTACAGCAGCTGCGGCGCGAGAAATGGCGGCTGGATGGCAAGGCCATCCGGACGATTGAGAACGCGCGCATATTTCTGGAGGAAGTCGGGTACTGCCTGATGTATCCGGTGCGGCCTGCGGTTACGCTGCCCACTTTTATTGGAGCGTTTGTTGGTGCGGATGATCGATTGCCGACGCAGCAACATTCTTACTCTGATCCGCGCGCGGCTGAAGCCACGGAGTTGATGGTGCGTTTGCTGCGCGAGCGGTCCGCTTATGAGGCGAATCTGGTTGATGAAAACAATGCGTTTCTGGTGGCGGCTTCGGTGTTTCCTTACTTTTACGCGCTGGTGGGAGAGCGCAATCCGAAGCTGGCGCCGCGCGCCGGATCGCGGTCGCTTTATTCGTCGCTGGCTTGCGATGCGTTTGAGTTGATCCAGCGCGAGGGGCCGATTTCGAAGGTGAAGTTGCAGGAGGCGCTAGGCGGCAGCGTTTCATTACCCGCGCTGGACAAGGCTTTGGGCGAGTTGCTGGCAAGGCTGCGCATCACGCGCGTCGATTACACTGCCAGCCAGGGGTCGTTCTGGGATTTGCTTTATCGCTGGGCGCCGGAGGCGGTGAAAGAGGGCGTGGGATTGTCCGTCCCGGAGGCGCTTTCGGCGCTGCTCTCGAAATATTTGGATTGCGTGGTGGCCGCGGAGCAGAGTGAACTGGAAGCTTTCTTCGGGAAATTTGTGGCGCGGTCGCGGGTGAAGGAGGCCGTGAACGCTCTGCTGGCGGCGCGCGAGTTGAGTTTTGTTCATGTCGGAAGTCGGTCGATGGTGCAGATGACGCCGGCGCAGGCGACTCCGTCGCTAACAGCGACGAAGACGGTCGCTGCCGCGCCGACACGTTCAAGTTACAAATGAGCGACGAGGTCGCGTCGGGGATTGGGCAAAACGGGTTCGCGGTAATCAGTCTTTTCACTCCTTATGCCGATCTCATTTAGAATCGATGTATTCATCATTTCCGTACAGAAAAACTAAGGAGCACACTGAAATGTATCCTGAAATTATGGTGATACCTATGCGCGAGGAACTGACGCGCCTGGGCATACAAGAGCTACGCACCGCCGCGGCCGTCGACGAGGCCTTGAAGGCGCAACCCGGCACGTCGCTGGTTGTGGTGAACTCGATTTGCGGGTGCGCCGCAGGGCGCATGCGTCCGGCGGTTCGTATGGCGTTGCAGAACGCAGCGCGGCCCGATAAAGCCTTTACCGTGTTTGCCGGACAAGATACCGAAGCCACGGAACGGGCGCGCAGCTACTTTACGGGACAGGCGCCCTCCTCGCCTTCCATCGCGATTCTTCGCGATGGCCAGCTGGTTTATATGATGCCGCGCCGGGATATCGAATCGCGCGAAGCTCCAGCGATTGCTGCCGATTTGAAAGCGGCTCTGGACAAATTCTGCGCCAAGGCCGTGCCCGCTTTGTAGACGCCTCACTGCTGCGCTGGTTCACTTCGCGGGCAAGGGCTTGATCATCATGAACGATTTCACCACGATGCTGTTCGGCTGCAGACCGACAGGAATCATGGTGAGCAGGGAATATTCGCTGGGCTCCAGCTTTCGCGGGTTGCGCTTCTGGATCACGGTGACGTCGCCGGCTTGCGTGTCCAGCACCAGCAGATATCTCTCGTCATTGGATAGCGCCAGTGCGTCGGGGCGACTGCCGACCTGCACCGTGCCAACTCTGCGCCCCATGTCGATGTCATACACGGCAACGTTATCGGAGCCGAAGTTGCTGGCGTAAAGCCGGGAGTTATCGCGCGTCACCACCGCATGCACAGGATGCTGTCCAATCGTGGTGCTGCTGCCCACCTCGTTGTTGCCTGTCTCGACGAAGGAAATGCTATCCGAATCAAAGTTGCAAACCACCAGCTCGCCGCCATCCGGCTTGAGCGCAAGGCTCACCGGGGTTTTTCCGACATCGAGCAGCGCCAGCACTCGATCGCCCGCAAATTCACCGTTTCTGTTCCCGGCCAAAGCGATAGCGGCGACTTGAGAAGATCCGGAACAGGCCACGAACGCTTTGCTCGAGTCGGGCAAAATGACGATATCCTCCGGATGCTGGCAAACGGGGAGGGTTGCGCGCACGCGCAACAACCCGGCATCTATCAGAGAAACCGTATCATCGGCGCGATTCGAAACCACTACAGTGGCGCCATCCGGGGAGGCCCGCGCCAGTCCCGGTTCAGAGCCGACCCGCACATTTCCAACCACAAGACGCTTCTCCAGATCGATGATCGAAACATTGGCCGACCCTGAGTTTGCGACATAGGCGCGTTTGCCATCTTCCGTGACATCGATAAAGTAGGGCCGACCGTGGACGCCGATGGTAGCCACGACTGCGTTCCGCTCGGCATCGATCAGGCTTACGTTATTCGATCCGGTGTTCACCACATAAATTTCATTTTTTTTGCCGTTCGCGGCGATGCCGGTGGGAGATACGCCTACGGGAATGGTTTTCGCGGGTTCAAAGGTGCGCAAGTCGATTACGCTGACCGTATTGCTCTTGCCGTTTGTTATGTATGCATACTCGCGGTACGCCGGGCCGTAATTCGGAAGGGGCTGTTCGCGGAAGTACCACCAGCCCGCGGCGGCAAAAACCGGAATCAAAACAACGATGAAGAGGACTTTTCGCAAGATGAGCGTTTCCAGGTTGAAGCGATAGGAGCCAAAGAAACTAAGATTAGCAGAGGGATGTGGTTTCAGCAGAGGTTTAGCGAGAGATGGCTTCCTGCGGCGTGGCTGGCCGCGTCAAAAGAGGGCCCGGAACCTGATCCCGTGAGGCTTGCTCCAACTCGTTCGTCAGCGCCACAACCTGCTCGTCCGGGACCCGGATATCCCCGTTCAACAGCAGGATCAGCTTGCCCGACCCGGTGCCCGCGAACTGAGCGTGGCGTAGAGTTGCGTAGTTGCGCGCTGCAGCGGGGATGGCGGCTTTGAAATCGGCGCCTTGGCGCATTACGCTAATCATCGACTCAGCGACCTTGTCGCGCATTGTGTCGCCTAGTGAACCCGAGCGCAAAAGGTCGCCGATCAGTCCTTGCGCATCGATTCGGTTAATTTTGCCCGCGAGTTTCAGGGTGCCGTCTTCCGCGACTTCGGGGGTGAGTAGTACCTCGATCGCTCCGTTGCCCTCCACGATTTCGTTCATGCTGTCCCTGCCAAATACCGGTGCGCAGGTCCAGCGTTCGAAGTGCAGTTGCACCGTCACGGAAGCTGACTGTCCCTGCGGAGCGAGTTGCGCGGTTTGGACGTCAATCCGCTCTCCGCAGCGATCGGCCTTGTTGATTTGACGCCGGAGGAGATCGGCGATGTTCAGTTGCAGATCCGACACATCCTCGATTAACTCAACCGGGAAGGTGTTCTGGCCGCCTTCTGGCGGGTTTTTTGAAACTGTAGCTGACGTGGTTAGGGTAATCGGCAGGTCGCCGACGTTGATGATATTTTTTTCCGGCACCAGGGCGAACGTGAAGCCCGTCCCGTTGCTGGCCGCCGGAATGCTCATCTCTTCACCTAGATCTAATTGGGTGCGCTGAAAGTTCGCAAGCGCGTGATCGAGATTCTGCGCGGAGGCCAGCATCTGCGCGCCGGGAGGGTTCGCTTCCGTTGCCTGATCGATCACTTTGGCCTGCTGTGCGAGATCGGATTCCAACTTGGCGAGACGTTTGATGATTTCCTTCAGCCCAGTTTTCTGTTGCTCGGAAAATCCCTCAATGAACTTCTTGTTCAAACTTCGCGCGCCGTCGACGGCATCCTGCAATTGTTTGGAGAGGGTTGCAATGGCGGGCGGGTTGTTTTCTTTCCGAACTTGCTCTTGCAGCGCTTTCAACTGAGCGTCCGCAACAGCCGTGCTCTTCATCATCGTGGCGTAGGCGGCAGCCTGTTCTCTGGTAGCTTGTACGGCCAGCACATCGTGGAAGCCGCGCAGATCGTCCTTCGTGTCAATACCGGTGGGGTGGCCATTGCTACTCATACCGGTGCCCGCGGCAGTTCCACCCCCCACCGCTCCGCCGGGGCCGCGCTGGGCGGATAGGATGTAGGGATTCGCCACCAGAGACGCCCCAAGAATGACCCCGTAGAAGCCCGATTTACTAACGCTGCGAAACATATGCCCCTCTTACCGTCTCATCCTTATCTTCTAGCTTGTCCTAATGGTAAGGAAAAAGCTATAAGGTTTACAGTTCTTTGCAGAGACTGCTCAACCCCGATGAAAGGCTCATTGGGTTCAGTACAACTGGAAAGGCTACTTGGCAGCCACCGTGTCTGTCACCCCAATCGACGGCACCGTTCTGCGCACCACCGCCGCAATCTGCCGCACTTGCGTCATCAACTCGTCAAACTGATCCGGAAATAAAGATTGTGGACCGTCCGACATCGCTTCGTCGGGCTTATTATGAACTTCCACCATCAGTCCATCAGCGCCTACGGCCACTGCGGCGCGCGACAATGGCGTTACTTTGTTGCGCTTTCCGGTGCCGTGGCTGGGATCGACGAGAATCGGCAGATGGCTTAATCGCTGCACTGCCGGGACCAGGCTTAGGTCGAGCGTATTGCGCGTATGGTCGGCGAAGGTGCGGACACCGCGTTCGCAGAGGGCTACGCTGTAGTTGCCTTCGCTCAAAATGTATTCCGCAGCCATCAGGAATTCTTCGAGCGTTGCCGACATGCCGCGCTTTAGCAGAACCGGTTTTCTGGCGCGCCCGGCGCGCTTGAGCAGCGAAAAATTTTGCATATTACGCGCGCCAATCTGGATTACATCGGCATACTCTTCGACCAGATCTAGAGATTCATTGTCGATTGCCTCGGTAATAATTTTCATCCCAAACTGATCGCGGATGTCGGACATAATCCGGAGCGCTTCCTCGCCTAATCCTTGAAACGAATACGGAGATGTGCGTGGCTTATAAGCTCCGCCGCGGAAGAACTGCGCGCCCGCGCGGTGCACGCGCTCGGCCACGGCGAACGCCTGCTCGCGGCTCTCGATGGCACATGGGCCGGCGACGATTGCCAGCGCCGTTCCGCCAATGGTGGCGTTGGTTCCGGGAAAGCGGATTATCGTATTGTCTTCTTTGATATCGCGGCTCACCAGTTTGTAAGGCTTGGAGACCTTGATGACTTCCTGCACGCCGGGCATTTCTTCCAGCGTGCCTTGCTCCACTTCGCCCTTGTTTCCGGTAATGCCAATGGCGGTGCGCTGCGCTCCCGGCATGGCGTGAGCGCGATAACCGAGCTTTTCGATTTTTTCGCAGACGCCACGTACCTGTTCCTCGGTAGCATGCGCCTTCATGACGACTAACATAGAGCTTCCGTGACGTTCAGAAATGCCTTGGCGCGGCCATTTTCGACCGCTCAAATACATTCTAAGTCTACCTTTGTGCGCTCTACACGGCAAACAGAGCCGCCTTTGAGCGCTACTTTCGAAGTGGCGCGCCGCGATCCCGATCGCGGTTAGAGATCTCGAATCCGATCCTCCTCTATACTTTTCTTATGCCTCGTTCCATGGCGCGCGAACAGAAAGTTCTCGAGCGCCCTACGACAAAGCGTCCTCCACGCCTGACTTCCCGCCGAATTGGCATCCACACTTCGACTGCTGGAGGAATTCACAATGCAGCCGAGCGCGCTTATCGGCTGGGATGCAATACTCTGCAAATCTTCTCTTCCAGTCCGCGGCAGTGGGCGCCTTACGAATTGAGCGAGTTGCAATGCGAAGAAATGTCGCGCTTGCGCGCGCGGTATGATCTCAAGCCGCTCGTCATCCACACAAACTACCTGGTGAATCTCGCCAGCACGAATGAACTGTTCCTAAGAAATTCCGTTGCGGCGTTTCGGGGCGAAGTTGAACGCGCTCTTGCCGTATGCGCTGATTTCCTGGTCTTGCATCCTGGCTCGTTCCGCGGATCGGATCGCGAAGCCGGACTTCTTCAAACCGCAGCGGCAATTGCGGCGTCTACGCAGGGTCTTGATCTTGCGCGAGCGGGACTTAGCATCCTTATCGAAAACACCGCCGGGGCCGAGTTTTCTTTGGGCGGCAGCTTTGAGCAGGTTGCAGAGGTTATCGACCGACTGCGGGGCGTTGTTCCAATTGGCGCGTGCATTGATACCTGCCACACCCACGTCGCCGGGTATGACATTGTGAGCGAGGCGGGCATCTACCAGACGCTGCAGCGGCTTGATTCGACGGTCGGCCTCAACAACGTCAAGGTCGTCCACTGTAACGATGCGAAAGCGCCGCGCGGATCGAAGCTCGACCGCCATCAGCAAATCGGGAAGGGAACTATCGGGAAAGAACCTTTTCGCATTTTGCTGAACGATTTGCGACTTGCTCACGCCGCGTTCATTGCCGAGACACCCATTGACAAGCCCGGCGATGACCGGCGGAACGTGCAGGCTCTCAAGAATCTCGTCGCGTCTTAGCTGCCACACTCCACTATTTGCGAACCGCGCCCGCGTTGCTTTCTGCGGCAACGAATGTTCCGCTCCTCCGCTCGTTGTTGTCCGATGCTATGTTAAACCTGTTAAACATGCTCGGCATTCGCCTCGAACCCGAACTGGAACAGAAACTGAACTCTCTTGCCCGGGAAACCGGTCGCAGCAAGAGTTATTATGCACGCGAAGCCATCCGCCAGTATCTGGAAGACCATGAAGACTATCTCCGAGGCGTCGCCGCCCTGGAGCGCCGCGAACCTGCCATCACACTAGACGAATTGGAACGGCGTCTAGGCCTCGACTGATAGAGATCAGTGGCTTGCCGAGGTGAGATCACCCGGACCGCTGAGGAGCAAATCACCAAGCTCGATCACAATGCGCAGAGGTTAATTCAGCGATTTCTGCGCGAACGGCTGGCAGCAACGGAAAATCCGCGCCGGTGGGGCAAGCCGCTCCGCGGTGAAAAGCAGGGTCTGTGGCGCTACCGGGTGGGGGACTATCGCCTCATCTGTCATCTTCAGGATGAGCGAATAACGGTCCGGGTGCTGGAAATCGGACATCGCAAGGATGTTTACCGTTAGTCGTAAGCCTAACCGCCGTCGCGAGAATGCTATAATCGTGCGATGAGCTTCAATCTTCTCGTCGCGTGCCTCAGTAGCCGCGCCTCCAGTTCGCGGCTGCGACTGCCTCTCTTCCTGGCTCTCTGAAGCCAGCCAATCGAGAATTCCTGTTTGCTCCTGTAAAATCAATTTCCATCGCCCGAGTAGGTACATATCTCTATGCCGCCGCAGAATAAAGACGATACTGAAACTGCAACCGTGACTTCATCCGGGCGCGATCGCGATCCGGAGCGCGACGAGCGCTACAACCCGCAGCGCGTCGAGGCCAAGTGGGTGGAACGCTGGCAGAACGATCCTGGGATCTACGCGGCTGAACCGGCCGGTTCCGCGAAGAAGAAGTACTACGTTCTCGAAATGTTGCCGTATCCCTCGGGCGCTCTTCACATGGGGCACGTACGTAATTATTCCATTGGCGATGCGCTTGCCCGCTACATGTGGATGAACGGCTACAACGTGCTCCATCCCATGGGATGGGATTCGTTCGGTCTTCCCGCGGAAAATGCCGCCATTCAGAACCGAACGCCGCCCCGTGAATGGACGCTCGGGAACATTGCCAAGATGAAGGCGCAGATGAAGCGCATCGGCTTCGCCTATGATTGGTCGCGGGAAGTTACGACCTGCCTGCCGGATTATTACCGCTGGAATCAGTGGTTCTTTCTCAAGCTTTACGAAAAGGGGTTGGCGTATCGCAAGAAGAGCGTGGTGAATTGGTGTCCGAAGTGCGCCACCGTCCTCGCCAACGAGCAGGTTGTTGACGGATGCTGCTGGCGGCATGAAGACACGCTCGTCGAACAGCGCGAGCTCGAGCAATGGTTCTTGCGCATTACGAAGTACGCTGACGAATTGTTGAGCGATCTCGAGACGCTTGACGGCTGGCCGGAAAAAGTTCGCACCATGCAGCGAAACTGGATCGGCCGGAGCGAAGGAACGCTGGTGGATTTCAAGTTGGATTACACGCAGCCGCATACAGGATTCGGCCCGGCGGGAGCGACCATCACGGTTTTTACTACGCGCGTGGACACCATCTTCGGTGCAACTTCGGTGCAACTCGCTCCGCAACATCCGATCATTACCGATCTTGCCGCGTCAAATCCGGATTTGCGGGAGAAGGTCGATCAGCTTATTGCCGAGCAGCGCAAAGCTAAAGAGGCCGGCGACATTGGGGAGATTGAAAAACATGGGGTGTTCACTGGACGTTACGCCATAAATCCTTTTAATCAAGAGAAAGTTCCCGTCTGGGTAGCGAATTACATCCTCATGGATTACGGCACCGGCGCCATTATGAGCGTGCCCGCGCATGACGATCGCGACTATGAGTTCGCGAAGAAATACAAGCTCGAGATCCGGCTGGTTGTGCTTCCCATCTCCACTGATCCGGAAGAAACCGTTACTGAGCCGCCGTTGCCTTATGTCGGGCACGATGGGATGTTGATCAACTCGGGCCCTTATAGCGGGATTGAGTGCGCAGAAGCCATCAAGAAAATGGCGGCTTTTGCCGAACAAAACGGCTTCGGCAAGGCTACCGTTACGTACCGCATTAAGGATTGGGGCATCTCGCGCCAACGATATTGGGGCACGCCTATCCCGATGCTGTATTGCGAGAAAGATGGCATCGTGCCCGTGCCCGAGAAGGATTTGCCGGTGATTTTGCCGGACAATGTTGACATCACTCTCGCCAACGGCTCGCCGCTCGGTCGAGTGAGGGAGTTCGTAAATGCGACTTGCCCGAAATGCGGTGGTCCGGCGCGCCGTGAAACCGACACGATGGATACGTTCGTGGATTCGTCCTGGTATTTCTACCGTTACACGGACGCGCACAACGATCGTGCGCCATTCGATTCGAAGACGGCACAATACTGGTTTCCGATTGACCAATACATTGGTGGCGTTGAGCACGCCATCTTGCACCTGATCTACTCGCGCTTCTGGACGAAGTTTATGCGCGATATTGGATTAGTTACCAATGACGAGCCCATCGAGCGCCTGTTCACGCAGGGGATGGTGATCAAAGATGGCGCGAAAATGTCGAAGAGCCTTGGCAACGTGGTCAGCCCGGACGAAATGGTGGCTCGCTACGGTGCGGATGCAGCGCGTTTATACAGCCTGTTTGCTGCGCCGCCCGATCGCGATCTTGACTGGCAGGATTCCGGCATCGAAGGCATTCAGAGATTCTTGGGCAGGGTTTATCGCTTCGTGCTGCGGAATGCCGGTTCGTCTCGCAGCCGCGCTGTGGCTTCGCAAGTTTTATCTCCCGAAGAACGCCAGATTCAGCGCAAGCTTCATCAGACAATTAAGCGCGTCAGCGACGACTTCCAGGGCCGATGGCACTTCAATACTTGTATTTCCGCCATCATGGAACTCGTAAATGAGCTTTATGCTTACGAGGAAAAACGGTCGCCCACGCAGGAGCGGACTTCGGCTTTGTTGGCGGAGGTGCAGCACGATTTGGTTCTCTTGCTCGCGCCGTTTGCTCCTTATCTTGCGCACGAACTCTGGGAGATGCTTGGAGAAAAGGGAAGCTTGCTGAAAGCTGCGTGGCCCAAGTATGACGCTGAGTTAGCCAAAGAAGAAGAGTTGGAGATTCCTGTGCAGGTCAATGGCAAGCTGCGCGGCCGGGTTACTGTGCCGGCCGATGCGTCAGAGGAGTTCGTTATCGAGCGGGCACTGGCTGATGAAAAAGTGCAGGCTGCGATTGCAGGGAAGCAAATCGTGAAGAAAATCTTTGTCCCCGGCAAGCTTCTCAACATTGTCTTGAAATAAGACGTGCTCGCGAAAAAACAGAGCCCGCGGAGTGCGGGCTCGCTTTTGATTGGTTCGCAGGTTCTTTATTCTCCGCCTAGCTGCAGGGCTTCCGTGCGGTGGTTGAACTCGATCTCGTCAAGTTGCAGAGTGTTGTTATCGGTTTTCTTGGTGAGCACCGCATCGTAGGGCGCGCGCTGCTGCATGTCCCTTATTTTTCCTTCCGCTGTTGCAACCGTTTTGCCGTGTTGCGTGATGACCACTTTCACGTCGCTGGCCGGACCTGTCCAGTCGGCTTTATAGTCGCCTGGAGCTAGTTCCGTGGCACCGACTTGTACTCGATCCGGCAAGGTGAAGTTCCCGGAATGGGTGTCTTTTGCGAAGGCGCCTAACGAAAGCGCTAGCGTTACGATTGCGATTGAAGCGAAGTATTGTCTGAATTTCATTTCTAAATCTCCTTGTAATACTGAGTGCTTTTGCAAGGCCCAACCCTCGGGAGGAGCGAAGCTCCCCGCCTCTGGATGGCCTGTTTGTGCTTCTTAGTTAAAGATGCTCAGCTGGGAGGGCCGGTTGCGGATTTGAGCCAGCAATCGCGTAAACTTTCGTAAAACTTGCGGATAATTTTCGACCCCACGTGAAGGCGTGCGACATGCTTCCTCGGCGTTGAGTTATTCTTATCAACGGATAATCTAGAATGACGTCGCCATCGCCCACTGCCGAAGGTTTCCGCGCGGCCTTTCGCCGACCGGCATTCACTTTCGCCGAAATCGCCTGGCGCTGGGCTCTGGGTGCCACCGCGACTGCTTTGTTCTTTTTTTATGGCATCGAGTTTCTGGACACCCTGCCCGTGAGCAGTGGCGACTCGCTTCTGCTCTCCACTCGTCAGCCTCTATTGATGGGACGCGCCATGGAGCACATCTTGCGCGGCAGCCTGAATCGAGCCGTGCTGGGAGGTATGGTCGCAGTTCTTTTGCTGGCCGTGCTATGGATCGTCGCCGCTTCCCTGGGCCGTCTCGCTACCATGCGCGCTGTGCTGGAGTATTTTCGTTCCGATTTCCCCGGTATTGCGTGTGATCGAGCGGGGGCAGACTTCGCGGCGAGAACTGAGTCCAGAACAAAATCGGATGACATGACACGGCGTCCACTGCGTGCCCTGATTGATCTCAACTTCCTGCGCGTGGCTGTGGTATTGGCGGTGATGCTTGCCTTGGGGGGGGCAGCTATTCTTGCGAGCTTCGTGTCCAGCGAGAAAACTCCGCGACCGGACCTGGCAGTGATTTTATTCTTGCTGTTAGCGGGGTTGATTTTCATCGCAGCGTGGGTGTTGAACTGGTGGCTCTCGTTTGCAGGAGTCTTTGCAGTTCGAGACGGGGAAGACGCGATGGGGGCGGTTTCGGAGGCCGCTACTATGGCGCGGATGCGGACTGGCGCGGTGCTTGCCGTGAGCATCTGGACGGGGCTTGCGCACCTGGTTGCCTTCAGTCTGGCTAGCTCCGCCGGGTTTTTCCTACTCGCATTTATCCGCATCGCGCCGGCGCGCCTGGTGCTTACCGCTGTAGGGCTGGTGACGTTGATGTATTTTGCGGTTGCGGACTGGCTTTACATTGCGCGCCTCTCCGGCTACGTTTGTATCGCCGAGATGCCCGATTCGCCGCTTGCTGTACCGCCGTCTCCGCCGATGACCTCACTAGGTGCAAGCAATGGGCTGGATGGAGTAATCGATAGGGATGAATCCATCGTGAGCGACGTTTCGAGTTTCGCGCTGGGGAGTTGATGTTCTGTTGTCCCCGGAGGAGGGTTCGTCTTTACACGCCGCTTCGTATTTGAGAAACTCTTCAGTGGAACCCCAACCCAGCGTCACTAAATCCATCGTCATCCTCGATTTTGGCTCGCAGTTTACGCAACTGATTGCGCGCCGCATCCGCGAACAGAATGTCTTCTCCGTGGTGCTTCCTTGCACGGCGTCTCTCAAGGAGATCGAAAGCTGCGATCCTGTGGGCATCGTGCTCTCGGGGGCGCCATGGTCGGTGTATGACAAAGACTCGCCGCCTGCGGACGCACGCTTGTTTGAGTTGGGGCTGCCCGTGTTGGGCCTCTGCTACGGGCTGCAGTTTATGGTGCATACGCTGGGCGGAAAGGTTCGTCCGGCTGACAAGCGCGAGTATGGCCACGCGGAAGTCGACATCGTTGCGGATTCGGCGTTATTTGCCGGATTGGCAAAGCGGCAGCAGGTTTGGATGTCGCACGGCGACGAGGCTCTGGAGTTGCCTCCCGGATTTAAGCTGACAGCCAAGACTGCCCACGCCGTTGCCGGAATCCAGAACGTTGAAAAAAAATGGTTCGCAGTGCAATTTCATCCTGAAGTTCACCACACTCAGAACGGCACTCAGATTCTGCGCAACTTTGTATTCGACATCTGCGGAGCGAAGCCGACCTGGACGCCGCAGCACTTTATCGACTCGACCATTGAGCAAGTCAAGCAGCAGGTAGGAAGCGGACGCGCGATCTGCGCGCTCTCGGGCGGGGTGGACTCCTCGGTGGCAGCGGTCCTTGTTGACCGGGCATTGCGCATCACGAAAGGTAAGCATGCTCGCGGAGGAGCTGAAGGGTCGAAGCTGACTTGCATTTTTGTCAACAACGGCGTGCTGCGCAAGAACGAATTTGAAAAAGTTCAGAGAACGTTGCGAGACAGACTTGGTCTTCGCCTGGACGCGGTGGACGCGACTGAGCGTTTTCTTGGAAAGCTGAAAGGCATCAGCGATCCGGAGAAGAAACGCAAGATCATCGGTAACGAGTTCATCAGAGTCTTTGAGCGGGAAGCGCGGCGAATTGAAAAGGACGAAGGCAAGGTGAAGTGGCTGGTGCAGGGAACACTTTATCCGGACGTGATCGAATCCCGCTCGGTGCGGGGGCCGTCACAGGTGATCAAGTCGCACCACAACGTCGGCGGCCTGCCGGAAAAAATGAAGTTGAAGTTGATCGAGCCGCTGAAAGATCTGTTCAAGGATGAAGTGCGCAAGATAGGCCGCGAGTTGGGAATTCCGGAGGAGATTTTGCAACGGCAGCCGTTTCCCGGGCCGGGGCTGGCGGTGCGGGTGTTGGGGGAAGTCACGCCGGAACGTTTGGCGCTGCTGCGTGAGTGCGATGAGATCGTGGTTAGTGAGATTAAGAATGCGGGGCTGTATACGAAAATATGGCAATCGTTCGCCGTGCTGCTGCCTGTAATGTCAGTGGGAGTGATGGGCGACATGCGAACCTATGCGTACACCTGCGCTATACGGGCGGTGAGTTCAGAAGATGGGATGACGGCGGATTGGGTTCCGCTGCCGCACGAGGTGCTGAAACGGATGTCCACGCGGATTGTGAACGAAGTGAAGGGCGTGAACCGCGTGGTCTACGATGTCACGTCCAAGCCTCCGGGGACGATTGAGTGGGAATGATCATAGCTTTCCCGGACGTGCTTCCGTCTGCTCTTTCGCAGGTCATCTTAGTGTGAGAACTGACTTAACGTTCATACCTCAGCCCGTAACTTCGACGAGATTTCCCTCAGAATCCGCAATTACAGCTTCATAGTATCCATCGCCCGTAACTCTGGGACGGCTCACGATGCGGACGCCTGCCGATTCCATCGCCTGAATCATGCTGTCAACAGCCTCGCGCGAACCTACCGAAACAGCGATATGTGCAGGACGAGGGGACTCCGCGGGCGCGGCCATCAGTTCGAGACGCGGACCCACGCCCAACGAAAGGAAGCGGGATTGGAAAGGACGGGTTGAGCTTGAATACTGAGGACCGGAGACAGCCTTGAACCAGCGCTCGTAGAAGCCGCGAGCGCGTTCGAGGTCGTGCACCCACGCCGCTACGTGTTCGATTCGCGCGGCCGGCTCGAGCAACCCGAGCTGTACAAGCTCGTTTCTCAGTTCGACGGAATTCGTAAAGAGAATTCCGTGCATACCGAGAGCATCGGCAGATGCGATATTCCGCGGCAGATCGTCGATGTAGACGACTTGCGCAGGATCGAGGGCGAAGACTTGGAGGAAGTGCTGAAAAATCCGCGGATCGGGTTTTACCAGCCGCACTTCCGCTGAGAGCAGAATCCCTCGAAACCACTTGAGGAACTCAAACCTTTTCTGCGCAAAAGGAAAAGTCTCTGCCGACCAGTTACTGAGCGCGTAGAGGGGAACGTCACGGGCGCGCAATTCGGCTAAAACATCCACCGTGCCCGTGATCGGGCCGGCCATCATTTCATCAAAACGCGCGAACCATGCGTCGATCATTTCGGCGTGGCTCGGATGCTCGGATCTCAGCGACGTGCAGGCGTCGGCAAAAGTTCGTCCAGCGTCCTGCTGCAGATTCCATTCCGTGGTGCAGATTTTCGCCAGGAAGTGCTCCATCGCACCGTCGTCGCCCGCGAAGAGCTTGCGGTAGAGATGGCGAGGGTTCCAGTCGATGAGTACCCCGCCGAGGTCGAAGACCACTGTGGTTCGAGTAGACATAGGGAATTTCTAATTGATGTAGTCTAGGCCGGGTCGCGATGAACTGTTTCCATCGAGAAGGCCGGCAAGCACACAGCGATATATTCGGCGCCGCCTTCCTGAGGAGTGGAATATCGAACCCATTCGCCGGCGTGGGCGACGACGGCTTGGCCAGCGGCGACATCGAGCGACCCTGATTTATGTTCAACCCGGAGCGTTCCGTTCAGAACTATTGTGAATTCGTCGAAGGCGGGGGTCTGGCCGGGCTCAACCCATCCTTCAGGGCTGCGCATGTGAGCCACGCTGGCGGAAGTGGTATGCGAGTTGACGCGTCCGATGTATTCGTCGATGAGTTTAGGCTTGTTGCCGGCGGATTGGATGCGAGTAGGCTGCGGGATCAGGATAGGGCTTCGACTTGCAGCTTCCGCGGTTTCTTTCACGTTAGTCTCCGTAGTGGTTTTGCGAAAGGGGTTCAAGCACAAGAGAAGTCTAACTCGGGGGGCGGAAAACAAGTCAAGGCAGTTCGCGGCGATTATTGCTAATAGCAACGATTTCCCTGTAGCAGGTAAAAGGGGCCGTTGAGGTAAATCCCCCGGCCCCAGCTTCGCAGACAATAGCCTAAACGATTACCCGTTGCAGGTTTTTTGTCCAGCACAAGTCACATGAATACAGACGGAAAATGTGCCCTCGGACGCGGCGGCAGCCATCGCGTTCAGCTTGGTTTCATCCAGGTTTCGCAGAGTAACTTTCTTGACTCCAAGCTTTGTCGTCTTTTTCACTTTAGCCTCCTCAGAAGAGTTATGAACAAAAGTCCCCAAGTACAAAACGATCTTAGTCGGGGGTAAGATACAAGTCAAAGCAACTTAGGACCACTTACACGAATGGCAAGGACAACTCGCCGCAGATGCAAGAGTCAAGAAAGTCGCTCGTCGGTTATGGGCACGGGTGTGGAGTGGGCGGAGTCGCCGGTATCCCGGGGATATGGATGGGCGGCGTTCCCGGAGAATCCCCGATGGCAGGCGTGCCGGGGATGTCGACGTCGGGTGTGCCGGGAGTTCCAGGGGTCCAGCAGATGCCAGGATCGGTGTCCGGCTGTGGTGGAGGTGGGACCGGACGCTGCGCGATCGGCTGCTCGGGTACGGGATGCTCTACAGATCGTCGAACCGCGTCGGCTACCTGATCCTGCTGCAGGATGAGGGGATGCTGAAGGACCATCTCTACTGGCGCGCCTACATCGAGGAAGAAATTGTGGGAACTTGCGGCTATCAATAAACCGGCTGCGAGCCCGACCCCTCCGCCGATGGCTGCGCCAATCACCGTGTCTTTCCCCTTGTCTGGCGGGCCCGTTACGCTTGAGGACAAGCAGCCGAATGAGCCTGGAGTACAGCCCGGCGGATTGCTTGCCGTAATGGTCGTCCCTTTCGAACTGGCCACGGAGTGGCCGATCAGCGCTCCCAGGCCTGTTCCGGCTAACGGTCCGAAGATCAGCGCCGCTACGCGCCCGTTGCCCGGGTCTTTCAAAGCGTATCCTTGATTGCTTTCCATGGTGATGGGACCGGAGACTGGCGCGACGTATCCGCCGGGGAAATCGATCGCCATCGATTGCAGGTAGAGTTCGCCGCGGCTCCCGTTGCGGCCGAGTTTGTCGACCTTGGCTTGAATCAGCGTGCCTGCGGGAATTACAACTTCGTCGCCGGAGGTAACCGGCGAAGTGATTTGCGCGTAGATGTCGTCTCCGCGGTGAATATACCGGCTCTGAATGGGATGTGTGAGCACGAGCGCGATGTTGGTTCCGGCTGGCACTGTGACAGCGGTGACGACCGGATGAGCTGGCGCGATGTCAGCGCCGGATTGCGGCTCTGACTGCGAAGCGGGTTGCTGCGCCAGTGACGTTAAAGAGACTAGCGTCATAAGCGACATTCGGATGAGCACAGCTAAGAGTTGAGCGAGTTTTGTTTGGGATGAAACAGAGGAGCGGGAAGGACGAAGATTCGGAGACATCGTTGATACCTCCTGGAAGGCGAAGCCTTCTTCATCTGCGGCGCGTCGAGAGCTTTATTCTGCTCTCTGGCTCTTTAAACGTCTTATAGCTGTTTAGGTTATATAGAGAATGGTGACGATTCGAAAAGATATGGGAAGTTTTGTAAAGCTCCGGCGACAATGTGATGAAGATCACAAATCGAGCGAGGCGTCATTTTCTACTCAAGACCCGTTGCCCGTCGCGCTTCGAGTACAATCTTCACTTATGTTCTATCGCTCGGATAATCGCGCAGTAGACCAATTGAGGCCGGTTTTAATTACTCCTGATTTTATTTCCACTGCCGAAGGATCGGCGCTGATTGAAGTTGGCAACACGCGAGTGATTTGTACAGCTTCGATTGAAGAGACCGTTCCGCCGTTTATGCGCAACTCCGGGAAGGGATGGATTTCGAGCGAGTACGCGATGATTCCGCGCGCGACCTTGACGCGCACCGCGCGCGAAGTCAGCAAAGGCCGGCCCAGCGGACGAACGCATGAAATTCAACGGTTGATTGGCCGCTCGCTGCGAGCGGTAACCGATTTGGCGAGGCTGGGCGAGCGCACGATCTGGATCGATTGCGATGTGATTCAGGCGGATGGGGGAACCAGAACGGCTTCGATCACCGGTGCGTTTGTGGCGTTGGGACTTGCTTTTGAAAAGTTGGTAGAGGCGGGAACGCTGTCTTCGGCTCCGCTGCGGGATTTTGTGGCTGCAGTGAGCGTGGGAATTGTCGACGGAGAGGTTCTGCTCGATCTCTGCTACGAAGAAGATTCGCGCGCCGAAGTCGATATGAACTTTGTGATGACGGCTGGGCACAAGATGGTGGAAGTGCAGGCGACCGCGGAGCGGCAGGCGTTCGATGAGGTCCAGTTTGCAAAGATGATGGCTTATGCGCGACAGGGAGTGCAGTCGCTGATTGCCAAACAGCAGGCGGTGCTCAGCGGGATTACGCTTAGGCAGTGAAAGTGAAAAGTCCCTCCCTCCGGGGAGAAGCTCGCAAAGATCCCGCCGTCTGGTATATTTCTGCGGCGGGGCGGACGAAGGCGTCCGCCGCTCCACGTTATTTCAGGCTTTCACCGAGATTGGCGTTCCGCCGTAGCTGCAAGGTCCTGCATAGCCCGTTTCGAAATTGACAACGAGTGCACGGGAAGTGACAATAGCGTCTCTTCAGGGGGTTCGATATGAAGGGTCGACTTCGTCGCGAGAGAGTGCCAGTTCGGGTTTTCGGGGCCTTGCAAACGAGGTTGTCGGTTTACGCGATGGCAGCTGGGGCGGCGGGAGTTGAGTTGCTGGCGTCGGCGCATCCTGTCCAGGGCGAAGTTGTGTACACGCCCGCGCACGATATCATTGGGCGCAACCAGAGTTTTGCCATTGATCTCAACCACGACGGCATCGCGGACTTCACCGTGAACAATCAGTTCACCGGGTTCATCGGCCACTCGGGCATTTATGCACAAGCAGTATTAAAGGCCGTGCCGTATACCGGAGGTTCAATGATACGAACCAACGAGGGCTACGATGGGGCCGCGGCCATAAAGAAAGGGGCGTCAATCGGGCCCAAAGACCGACTCGATCCAGGACCCGGAGTGATGGCCTCCCAATCTGCGCAAGGCGTTTTCGGAACGTACTCATTCGGGGCATGGTTCAATGTGTCGAACGAGTATCTGGGATTTCGATTCAAGATTAATGGGGAGGATCGCTATGGTTGGGCTCGGCTTACCGTCACGTGGAATCATAAGTTTCGAATTGGCGCGGGGTTGAACGGTTATGCTTACGAAACGGAACCCAACACACCGATCATTGCTGGGGACGAGGGGAGTGGGTCGGCGGAGAGCGGGACGGAGCCGATGAGTTGCAAAGTTTGCGGAAGAACGCGTAGTTCAGGGACGCTGGGAGAACTGGCCATGGGCGATCCGGGGCTATCGGTTTGGCGCCGTGAGTGGGTTTCCCGGAGAGTGGCGGATTCGCGGAAGCAGGAAAGAGGTTAGATCATTTGGGGGATTGGGATGCAGCGTAGAAGCAACAATAGAAGGCCGGCTGCGGTTTCGGAAAGACTGAGTCGAAAACTCCTGCCATACGCGGCTGCGGCTGGCGCGGCGGGAGTGAGCCTGCTGGCTTTGGTGCAGCCTTTGGAGGCCGAGGTCGTTTACACGGCGGTCCACCAAGAAATCAGCCGCGACGCAACTATTCAGGTTGATTTTAATCACGACGGAGAAATTGACTTCCTTATTCGAGAAAGTGTCACCCACCAGTTGGACTTCCCATGGAATGTGCTCAATGCGGTGCCTGCGCACGGCGGGGGCATCGAGATGGGAATCGGAGTGGGGGTCGCTGCCGATCTCCGCGGCGGGGCGAAAATCGGACCCGGCAAGATTTTCTACCCCAAGACAGCCGGCATGATGGGTGCCAGCATCGGCGGTGGTTACTACGGCGGTTCGTGGGCGCCCCGTTCAACAGATCGCTATCTGGGCGTCAAGTTTCTGATCGACGGTCAGATTCATTACGGGTGGGCCAGGGTTTCTGCCGCTATGACATTTCGCTACGGTGGGATCGTTGCGCTCCTGACCGGCTACGCGTATGAAACAGAGTCGGGGCGGCCGATCCAGGCTGGCGATGAAGGGCCCACGTCCGTGGGGCAAGCGAATTTCGGCTCGGTAACCGAATTTCTCTCCGCACAACCCAGAGGGGCATCGCCTGCCGCGGGCTTAGGTGCGTTGGCGCTCGGCGCGCCGGGCCTATCTATCTGGCGGCGGGAGTAAGCCGCACAGAAATTTCGGCTGCCCTATTGCTCTTCAGGCGATTGACACCGTCGTTATATTCATGAACTCCCGAATGCCGTTCGCAGCCAGCTCGCGCCCATGGCCGGAGTGTTTCACGCCACCGAAAGGAATGCGTGCGTCCGAAGCGACCATTTTGTTGATGAAGACCATGCCGGACTCGAGCTCGTTGATGAAGCGTTCACGCTCTTTCTCGTCGTTGGTCCAGGCGCTGGCGCCGAGGCCGAAGCGGCTATCGTTGGCCAGGCGGATGGCTTCGTCGATATCCTTGACGCGAAACAGCGACGCGACGGGGCCAAAGAATTCCTCGCGGTAGGCGGGCGAGTCTTTGGGGACATCGGTAAGGACCGTAGGCGCGTAGTAATTGCCCGGCTGCTTGAGTGGATGGCCTCCAGTTAACAACTTGGCTCCGGCCTGCACGCTCTTCTGGACGTCCGCATCCAGTGACTTCACGGCATCGGGAGTGGCCAGTGGGCCGACGTCGGTTTTCTCGTCGAAGGGATCGCCGATGCGCAGGCTCTTCATGCGCTCGACGAATTTCTTCTCAAACTCAGGGGCAATTGATTCGGCGACGATGAAGCGCTTAGCGGCGATGCACGATTGACCATTGTTGATGACGCGAGCATCGACAGCGGTCGCGACTGCGGCATCCAGATTGGCGCTGGACATGACGATGAAAGGATCGCTGCCACCGAGTTCGAGGACTACTTTCTTGATGCGCTTGGCGGCAGCTACTCCAACTTCAATGCCGGCTTGCTCGCTTCCGGTGAGGGTGGCGGCGACGACACGTGGGTCGTTGAGAACGGCGTCGACCTGCTGTGAGCCGATCAGCAAGGTCTGGAATGCGCCGGCAGGGAATCCGGCCTCAAGAAAAAGCTGTTCTAAGGCCAACGCACACTGCGGAACGTTGGATGCGTGTTTTAGTAATCCGACGTTGCCGGCCATCAGGGCAGGCGCGGCAAAGCGAATCACTTGCCAGAAGGGAAAATTCCAGGGCATGACCGCGAGAATGGGGCCGATGGGGCGGTAGCGGATAAAACTCTTTTTGACGCCGGTTTCGATCACTTCGTCCTGGAGAATTTTCTCCGCATTTTCGGCGTAGTAGCGGCAGGCGGTGGTGCACTTCACGGCTTCGGCGATCGCCGACTTGTAGGTTTTGCCCATTTCCAACGTCATCAAGTGGGCGTACTTTTCTTTGTTTCGATCAAGAATCTCGGCAGCTTTCAGCATGAGCCGGGCGCGGTCGGCGAAAGAAGTCTGGCGCGCGGCTTTGAACGCCGTGACCGCTAGTTGCAGTTTTTGCTCGACTTCGGCGGAAGAAAGCGGCTGAAAAGTCTTAAGAGTTTCTCCGGTGGCGGGATTAATCGTAGCGATGGCCATGGGTTTTGATCGTCCTTGAAATATTTCTCTGTAAGAGTTTACAGAAATGGATTGGTCATACCACTATACCACTGTTGGAGGCGGTGTTGATTGACTGCACTCACCGCAACAATCGCTGAGGTTTGTCTGACCCATAGAGTATTCCAAGTGTCGTTGCAGGCCCAATGAGGCGTGACCAATTCTTGCACACTGCTGTCCGAGAATTAGGCTGGCTCCCCTTTTGGGGGATTTCTCTTCAACAAGCTTCCGTGTTATAAGTTTGGCTCCTACTATGAAATCCGGGCCCCTCTTGAGATCAATACCTGTCTTTTTAACGCTATGCTGCGCAATCGCGATTTTCACCTCGGAAACGGCAGCGGCGCAAACGTTCACCATCAATCCCAGTTCGATCGCATTCAAGAGTACTGTCGTTGGCATGGAAACGGCGGTGACGGAGATCACGATCACGAATACGGGGACCTCGAATTTGGTGGTCACGAATTTCTCAATCACGCCGTTCAATGTTTTTGTCTTGGAATACGGCTGGACGCGGACGTTGCACAAAGGGCAGGCGGGAATTTGGGCGGTGCGCTTTAAGCCGCAGGCCGCCGGGGCTGTAACGGGGCAGATTTCATTTACGATTCAGGGCGTGAGCCAACCGCAAATTGTCACTCTATCTGGAACGGGAACTACTACGGGGGCGGTCGCGAGCATCGCTCCAAACGTTGTGAATTTTCCGGCGACTTCGCTGGGAAGCACGAGCTCGCAAACCGTTACCGTAACTAATACGGGAAAAAACACCTTCAAACTTACGTCCGTGACAGTACTGCCTCCTTTCAGCCAGACGGGCTACAGCACCCTGGTTTCGATCCAGCCGAAAAAGTCGTATTCGTTTCAGGTGACGTTCACTCCGAGTCTGGTCCAGAGTTACACGAATGCCATTTCTCTGGGATACGACATTGTCCCGGCACAGACGATAAGCGTGGCTGGCGAGGGGGTTGCGCCACCCCAGTTCGCAGTGTCTTCATTTCCAATGCTGCCGACGGGGTCGCACGGGTTTGCTTATCTGGCGAACTTGGCCGCCGCCGGAGGCACACCTCCGTACAGTTGGAGCCTTGCCTCCGGAACCTTGCCCACGGGGCTTAGCTTGAGTTCAGCCGGAGCATTGACGGGTCCGGTTAATGCCGCTACAGGAAACTATAGCTTCACGGTGAAAGTTGTAGATTCGAGCACGCAACAACAGGTAGCTACCGCCGCATTAACGGTTCCCGTCACGACCTCATCCGCGGCGTGTAACAACATTACCTGGGACCAGACCGGCACCGGTCTGCCCGAGGTCGACTTGCCGGATTTGGGTACTGGCAACTATCTCGGGACGGAAGGCGGACTCTATCCCGGGGGCAGCAACGTGCGACCGCCGGACCACGAGGCTGATGGGTTGGCAATTGCGAATGGCATTGTTCCGCTCGATTCCAACGGCAATCCCGATCCAAACGGCAAGTACGTACTCCTGTCCATCGGAGTATCGATCTCGCGAACTTTGTTCACTCAATATCAGCTGACCGAGCAGGTAGACCCCACTCTGAATCCAAACCTGGTCATTGTGAACGGTGCTATCGACGGCACGGATTCGCCGAACTACGCGAACTTCAGCGATGGCTCCTGGCAGACCATTCTCAACTTCTATTTGCCCTACCAGAACGTGACCGCGAACCAGGTGGTCGCAGTGTGGTTGAACGATCCGCGCAGCCAACCGACTGGTATTTATCCCGGCGACATGGCCAAGCAGGAGAGCGACGTGATCTCCGCGCTCAACAATATGCAGATTTATTTCCCCAACCTGAAGCTGGCGTATATCGAGAGCATGCATTACGGCGGCTACGCCACGAACGATCCTGAAATTCTGCCCGAGCCTTATGCGTATGAGACGGGGTTCGCGATGCAGACCGTGATTGCCGATCAGATCAACGGCCAGGCGAATCTGAACTACAACCCCAGCAATGGGCCGGTTATGGCGCCCTGGCTTTCCTGGGGAACTTACGACTGGGCGAATGGTATGCTGGCCAATGGCAATGCGTTGGCCGATAGCGCCGGATTGCAGTGGAGTTGCGCAGACTTGGGCCCGGATGGGGTTCATGCCTCGACGGTTGGAAAGAATAAAGACGCGGCATTGCTTACGACGTTTATGAAGAGCGATGAGACCGTTACGCCCTGGTACTTGGCGCCGTAAAAGTAAGAATTAGCCGACGGCTCGCTTTTCATTGCGCGACGAAGCGGGCCTTCTTCTTCCGGTTCGCGGCGTCTTTCCGCTCACGGCGTCGATTGCAACTCCGATGTCAGCTGACCGATCGCGGAGACATCGAAGAAGTTGGACAGGTCCGCATGGCCCGCGAGCGTGTCGCGCTGTTTGCCTTCCACAAGAAGTTTTACCTTTAAAATGCCCGGAATATTTGCTGCGATGGTTTGTACGAGCGAGGCAACGGTAAGGTCTTCGGCAAGTATTCCGGAGCGATGACCGTCGGCCATGGCTGCGTTCACATCGATCACAGCGAGTCCGGGATCGATGAGATAGACACCGCGGATCTGCGAGCCGGGTGGCAGCGGGTGGGGCGAGTTCTTATCGAGATAGAAGGCGACGAGTGCCCGCATCAGTTCCTCGGCGCGCTGTTGCCGCACTCCGGGCATGGGGATCTGTGCCGACTGTGCGCGTAGCGTGCCAATGTCGTCGTATGCAACCCAGAGCGTGACGCGTTCGGTCGGCCCCGCGACGGGAGCGACTACGGGCTGAGCGTCAGCCGACGCTACCGGAGTAGCAGCGGCGCGCCCTCGCATGTGCCAGGCGTATAGGCCCATGCACAGAGCTGCGGCGAGCAGCAGCGATAAGGAGATGAGCAAGTGACGCGGGATCACGGAAGAACTCCGAGCTGAGACCTGACCGACAGGATTCCATTGGCGACCGCTCCCGCGATTAGATCCTCATAATCGGGGGATCCTAGAGCGGAAACATCCGAGCCGGGCGGGGCTACTTCGATCGCGATGGCTGCAGTCTCAATGTTATTCAGAGGGCGAAGAGGCGCAGTTAGCATGCGGACCGGAACTTGTATCTTTTTCAGCGCGTCGGCGGTAGCGCCGGCGGCGGTTTGGCTAAAAGACATAGACGAAGATTGCGCCGTGGTCCAGGAGCGAAACGGTCCCCGGTCTTCCGCACCGGAGTACGGAAGCATGGCGGTGTACACCCGGACGCCATGGCCGCTCGAAGCTGCGTGTACGGAAATATAAATGGCGGCGTGAGTCGTATTGGCAAAAAACGCCCGATCGTCGAGCGCAATGTTGGCATCGGAGTCGCGAAGGACGAGGGTGGTAATGCCGCGACTTTCGAGGGCCTGACGCAGGTCGCGCGCAAGTGCGAGAGTTACGTCTTTTTCGGCGAGCGTGGGGCCAAGGGCCTCGCCTCGATCGGTTCCCCCGTGGCTGGCATCGATGACGGCGAAATAACGCCGCGGTAGCGATGCCGGAGCAGACGGCGCGGGGGCAGGAGTGGAGTTTTGCGAGGCCGTTACGGCCGGCGGGGGAGTTGAGGTTGCCGGGGATTGAGATTTCGCAGGGACAAGGGTGATGGTGCGGCCACCGTTGCTGAAGCTGGCCATCAAAGGAGAAGTGGTAGACACGGCGATTTCAGCTGTGCCGTTGCCTTCAGAATAGGCCGCCGAAGGGATGGCTTTACTGCCGAAGGTGAGGGTAGGAGAAGCTGGCGCGGTGAGGGGTTCGTGATTGAAAGTCAGGCGAACCTTGCCTGGCTCCGATGCGACTGAAGGATTGACGGGAGCGCTGAAGTGCAGAACCAGCCGGGACGCGTTGTCAGGTGCCACAGACGCAGTGAAATGTATGGCGACGCTGCCGATGAAAAGACGCCCGGAGGCTTCGTGAAAAGTGACGGGTCCGCCGAGGAAGCGAGGCAGAAGGGAACTAAGGGAGGCGAGAGGAACGAGGCCACGCCCGCTTTCCAGCAGGAATTTTCCGATGAGGTCGGCATCCCGGCCCTGGACGCGGGCGCGGTTCTTGCCATTCATGAATTCTCCGAGCACGTTGTCGTAGTGCAAGCGCCAGCGCGAGCCCTCGACTTTGGCGCTGACGGTGCCCAGCGGCTCAAGCAGTTCGAGAAGGCCCACGTAATCGTGGCCTTCGCGCTGCAGAATGGGCAGAGAATAGTTGGCGGCCGTGGAATATATGGAAAGATGTTTCTCCGGAGCGGCGGCGGTGAGGAAGAGAACCGTGAGGAACGGAACGACGGCAATCATCCATCTCTTGCGCTTGTGAAAATAGCGAAATGGGTGCCCGCTAGTCGAGGGCATAAATCGTCAATCCGCTGAGCAGCTTTGGATAAAAGTCCGTAGACTTCTGAGGCATAACCTCGCCGGAAAAGGCAATGTCGCGAACCTGTGCGACCCGGCAGGGATTCATTAGAAAAACGATATTGGCTCGCGCGTCGCCTCCTTGCACTTGCGCTAAAGCTTCGGCGGTATCGCGCAGGTAGGAGATGTTCTGCTGGTTCCGGATCGACTTCTCCGACAAATGCAACACGTTCTCTAAGAGGACCTTGTGCAATTGCACGACGTCCAGCGCTTGCTGGCGAAGGGAGAGTCCGGCGAAGACTTGTGCCGCGCTGGGATTGGGATGATGGAGCAAGAAGGCGCGCTTCGGGGTCACGGCGAGGATGCTGGTCCCGGCCCGTCCCGCTTCACGGAGCATTGCCGTCGCGCCAGCACCGTTCACCGAGGCATCCACTTCGTCGATATCGAAGTAGGCGCGGGCAGATGCCTTGAAGGCATCCTCCGAGAATCCCACAAGGCTATGAACGACCCGGTGGGTGGGCAAGATTACCAGGGCCGGGCTGTTCATGTTGACGAACGTCATCATCACGAATTCGTATGGGGATGCTCCAGGCGGAGCCGCAGCAGATCCTTCCGGCCCTGCTTCGCCGCGCCGTTCGTTTTGTCGGCCTTCGTTCCGGTAGTTGAGCGCGGTTTCATAACGGTGGTGGCCATCTGCGATGACCAGTTTCTTATCGCGCATGGCGGCGCAGACGGCATCAATCAGTCCCGGATCGGATAGCTGCCATACGCGATGAAGCACACCGTATTCGTCAGATACGGCTATGTTTGGATCCGCAGAGGTCGCCAGCAGGGAGTCGATTTGGCCCGAGTCCTCATAAAGCATGAAAAGTTGGCCAAAATGCGCACGGGTCGCGCGGAGCAGTTCGAGGCGGTCGGCCTTCGGTTTAGAAAGAGTCTGTTCGTGGCGATAGACGTTCCCTGCGGAATATTCCTCGATACGGCCGAGAGCGATAAAGCCGCTGCGCTCCAGTTTTGCGTTGGAAACTGGTGAAGTAAAAGATTGCGAATACCGATAAAGGGATGGAGCAGCGTCCTGGCGTAAAACGCCGCTTTGGCGCCAGTTCCGAAAATTTGCCGCGGCGCGCGAATATACATTATTTGCTGGATTGTCCTTGGTTTCGGCGCGTCCCAAGATGATCCGGACCAGATTGTAGGGACTGGCCTCATAGTACCGGTCTTGAAAGGCGGGAGTGATTTTGTCGTAAGGTTGCGTGACGACAGAGTCCAGCGAAACCTGTAGGGGATTGTAACGGAACGCGCGGAACGGACGAATGTCAGCCATGAAACTTCTGATTGTAGCAAGGCGGATGCGGATTTTATCTTGTGGCAGTGCAATGGAATAGATTGTGCGCAAATGGGGCGTCCATTGTGGGTTTGTCTCTAATATTTGACAAAAAAACTGCGGTGCCGGGGTAAAGCTGTGATACTATCGCGGCCAATCGAGGTGCTTATGTCGTCCGCGAATGAGCCCCGGTTCGCGTGCTCCCGGTTCCCCCACCCTGTAGCCCAAGCTGACAACTGTGCCTATCACTTTTGGAGTCTGAAGCCTATGCGCCTCAGGACGATTACCCTCGGATCTTCATTTCTCTTATGGCTTCTCGTGCTGGGCAGCGCATCTTGGTCGGCGAAACCGAGTTTCGCGCAAACCGGCGTGAACGACGTTCATGTGGCTCCGCGGATGGTAGAGACGGCGAAGACAGAAGTGCCCCCCGACACCGCTTCACCGTCTCTGAATGCACACGTGCGACCGTTGCGCGCCAGTGCGGATCTGGTGCTGGTGCCGGTGACGATTACGGATCCCCTTAATCGGCTGGTCACGGGGCTGGAGAAGGAGAATTTTCAGTTGTTCGAGGGCGGCTCGGGACAGGAGATTAAGACATTCTCGAGCGAGGACGCTCCAGTGTCGCTGGGTGTGATTTTTGACTCCAGCGGCAGCATGAAAAGCAAAATGGATCGGGCTAAGGACGCGGTGATGGAGTTTTTCAAGACCGCCAACCCACAGGATGAGTTTTTCATGATCACCTTCTCGGACCAACCCGAAGTCGTCAGCGACTTCACCAGTTCGGTGGACGAGATCCAGAACAAGCTGATCTACGCCGTGCCGCAAAGAATGACCGCTCTGATGGACGCCATCTATATGGGCGTCACGAAGATGAGGCAAGCCAAGTATTCGAAGAAAGCGCTGCTCATCATCTCGGACGGCGGTGACAATCATAGCCGTTACACGGAGAACGAAATCAAGGCGTTGGTGAAAGAGGCTGATGTGATGGTTTATGCTATCGGCATCTACGACCGCTATTTTGCGACTCCGGAGGAAAGGCTCGGTCCCGAACTACTTGGGGAGGTTGCGGAGCTTTCCGGAGGCCGAGCGTTCACCGTGGAAAACCCAAACGATTTGGCCGATGTTGCAACCAAGATTGGAATCGAACTGCGCAACCAGTATGTGCTGGGATATCGCCCGCACAATGTCTCGCGGGATGGCAAATGGCGTAAGATCAAGGTAAAGTTACTACCGCCGAAAGGATTGCCGCCGCTGCGAGTTTATGCCAGAACCGGATATTACGCGCCGGAGGAGTAAAGGCGCGAAGTACTTTTGTTTGTGCGCGATCACTGTTTTGATGGTGGTGGCGCAACCACTTTTCGGGGGCTTGCCGAGCGGCTTCCGGCCCGTATCGGCGGACCGCTTGCAAACCCAATCGGCGCCTGCCCCAAACGCTTCGCCGCCCACGACCCAGCAACCAACTACTCAGGACAACGGAACATTTGTCATCCGTAAGGATGTCGATGAAGTTATGCTGCATGCGTCTGTGGTGGACGACAAACAGCACATTGTCACCAACCTCGACCGCACTGACTTCTCAGTGTTCGAAGACGGCAAGCCACAGACAATTATTTCCTTTCGTCACGAAGATATTCCGGTAGCCATGGGGATTGTGATCGACAACTCAGGGTCCATGCGCGAAAAACGCAGCAAGGTCAACCAGGCGGCGCTGAATCTGGTGAGGTCGAGCAATCCGCAAGATGAAGTGTTTGTGGTCAACTTCAACGATGAATACTATCTCGATCAGGACTTCACCAACGATCTGCTGAAGCTGAAAGAAGCGCTGGAAAAAATCGACGCCAAGGGTGGAACCGCCCTCTACGAGGCGGTGGTGGCTTCGGCCGATCACCTGAAGAAAGACGCCCGGCTGGAGCGGAAAGTGCTTTTCGTAGTAACGGACGGGGAAGACAATGCCAGCCGCGAGACTTTGGAACAGGCGGTGAAGCAGTTGCAGGATGAGAATGGTCCGTCGGTGTATGCGATTGGGGTATTGGGCGATGAAGAACATCCCAAGCGCGCCAGGCGCGCGCTGGAGATTATTGCTCAACGCACAGGAGGGCTGGCATTTTTCCCAAGAACTCTTGACGAGGTGGATGAGATCAGCCGACAGGTGGCCCACGACATTCGAAGCCAGTACACGATTGGCTACAAGCCGACCACTCCCAAGTCAGCCGGCGGATTTCGGGCGATACGAGTCGAGGCGAAGGCCAAGGGACATAGCAAGCTGATCGTTCGTACGAAGAGCGGATATTATGCGGGCTCCCAGCCCACGGCGGCGGGCGCCAATTAGGAAATAGTGAGATTAATGACGCGGGCTAAAGGGGATGATGACCTCGGTTGTTGTGCGCCCCGACCCAGGGGAGTAAACCCATTGCCGGACTGCAGAGATAGCAGCCTCCGCGAGAATGGGATTACCTCCCAGTAGCTCAACCTTCTCCACGTTTCCTTTCGCTGCAATGGTGATCTGCAGGCGCACGGTGCCGCCGATGTTAAGCCGGTCCAAGGTTTCCGGATATTCGGGTTCGATGCGGCTAATGAGCTTTCTTTGGACGCCACTCCCCGTAGTGGCTACGACCAGGGTCTTGACCCCCTCCGTTGCGGCGTCTTCGCTAACGTACCCGATCGCCCCTTTCCTCTTCGCCACATACGTCACAATCTCCGCGTCTGAACCGAGCTGCTTTGGCATCGATCCTTTGCCTGTGAACACCTGCGTGCCGTAGTATGCCTGCAAGGCGTCACCGTTTGTGCCGAGGAATTTCTTAAGAAACATCTCGTGAGTGGATCCACTCCTCTTGAGCACGGGCTCGACGCGAGTACCATCGTCCAGTGAATTCCCCTCGAGCAGGAAAATCCTCTTGATCTCCGCCGGAGTTATCGTGTCACTTTTGACCGTGGGGTTGGCAATTAGTTTTACATCGCCAGCAAAAGCGATGAGGCTGGTGAGCGAAGCTAACGCCTCGGCTACAAGAAGAGCCGTGATCCTACGCCGAATTCTTCCTGACAGCTTCATTTAGAAGTGGAAACTCGTTTTAAGCACCAATGCATTCGTGTTGGGCTTGAAACCCTCGGGATTGACCTGCGGGTAGAATCCATCCGGGTACGTTGCGTCCCCGTACCCGTCCATAAAGTGGCCCTCAATCTTTACGTTCCAGAATCGGTTCAGATCGACGCGTGCCGTGATGACCTTGTCATAAATGTGGTTCTGGGGCAGACTGGTGTCGGTTTCATTAGGCTCCACCAGGGCGAGTGTTCCGGAGAAGACGTTTCTCACTGTGTAGCGGGAATAATAAGATCCGGCCTCGAGGCGTTTGCAGATACGATAGGCTCCGGCGAGGTACCAGGCCCGGAGATCGATGGAATCCAGGGAATCGGCGTAGGGCTCATCGCGAAAATATCGGCGATATTCCGCATCAAAACGCCACTTGCGAACTGCGTACTCGCCATAGTACTGATTTGTCCATTCCGCTTTGGAGGAAATCTGATATGGAACCAGACCCGCAGTCGGATCAAAAAGATTAATGTATTTGCCCTTACCGGTGATCTCACCATTCAGTCTCGACGCCCCGACCGATAGGCCTGGCAACGGCGTCTTCCAGCGGAGGTCGCCCCCATACTGTAGACCCTCTAGGCTGCGGAAGTAGACAAAAAAATCGGTCAGCAAATAGGCGTATCCACTGTAAATACTATCGCTCCGATGCCCGGCGTAGGCAGTGAAGGATAGAGTGCCGAGATGACGGTGGAGAGCAATATCGCCGTAAATGTCGCCGCCGGTGTGGGCGATGCTGGTGTCCCGAAGATCCGCGGGATAGATGCCTTGCGGAAGGAGCGCAAAAGTGTGGAGAAAATCGAGGTCTTGCGTGTCGTTAAAGAGCCCGAGCGTTGTCTTCACCTTACCGCCGCGAATGCCGAGCCAAGTTCTGAAGCGATAATCCGCGAAGGCCCAATCCAACGAAGGATGGTATTGCCCGAGTTGTCCTAAATTGCGGTCGTAGACCTGCGCACCTGCACGGAACTTATCCGTAATTTGGCTCGACATGTTGAGACCCATGTCTGTGAAGGCTGCGCTGCCCTGGCTGGTGTTCATGGTGAGCCAGTTGTTGTCGTTGGTGTAGATAAAGCCTTGCGAAGCAAAGCCGTGAATCTGGACCTCGCGGCCAAGCAGCTTGAACTCCTGCGCGAGCACCGTTACCTCTCCCGTGCAGAAACATGCGCAGAAAAAGGCAAGGCTAAAGATTCGCCGCCCCATGCGATCTCCTTGAAGAAGAGCCCAAACTTGGCAGATCGGCAAATTTCGGAAGATCTCGACTGCTTACGACCGACTGCCATGGGGATTCGTGGATAAAGAAATTAGGAAAACGGCGGATAGATACTAGCTGGACAGGAGGTCAGCGGTTCGCATCAAACGGAATGCTGATCTCGGCTGTAGTCCGGGCAGGGGCTGGCGCATATATCCATTGCCTGACTGCGGCGATGGCGGCCTCAGCCAGGATGGGATTGCCACCGAGCAGTTCAACGTTCTCCACATTCCCCTTCGGTGAGATGGTGACCTGGAGCCGCACAATGCCGCCGATATTCAGCTTTTGCAGCGTTTCTGGGTATTTTGGTTCGATACGAGTAACGAGTGTTCTTGGAGCGTTCCTCCCGCTCCCAATAACTGCCAGAGTCTTCACGCCCTCCGCGCCCGCTTCCGCGCTCACGTATCCAATTGCCCCCCTTGTTTTCGACACATAGGCCACCACCTCCGCATCCGATCCGAGTTCTTTTGGCATAGAGGCTCGGCCGGAAAAAACCAGTGCGCGATAGTACGTTCGCAAATCGTCGGCGCTCTTGCCTATATACTCCTGCAAAAACTTCTCATGAACCGGGCCGGTTTTCTTGAAAACTGGCTCGATGTGGGTTCCGTCCGCCAGCGAGATTTTTTCTTCGAGGAAAAGGCCTTTGAGCTCGTTAGCGGAAATAGTGTCGGCCTTGATATTTGGATTAGCAATTACTTTGATCTCGGTGGCCAATGCGCTCGAAAGAGTGCAACCTATCACTGCTGCAGCCACGACGAGCATTCTCGGAGCTCTCATTCGATTTCGCCAATCCGCCTAGAAATAAATACTGGTTCTGACCACCAGTGCGTTCGTATCCGTTTTGAACCCGCGGGGATTTACCTGCGGATAAAATCCATCCGGGTAAGTGGAATCTGCGTAGCCGTTCATGAAGTGGCCTTCCACTTTTACATTCCAATACCTGTTGAGATCGATCCGCGCGCTGACTACCTTGTCATACAGGTGGTTGGCCGGTAGGCCGGTGTCACTCATATTGGGAAGCCCTAAGGTGGCTAACAGACCTCCCACGGCATTGGCAATTCCATAGTGCGAGTAATACGAACCCAGCCTGATTCGTTTGGAGACGCGATAGGTTCCCGAGACGTACCATCCCCGCACATCGTCGAGGTCTGCCCCCGCCCCCGAAAATACGATCTGATCGCGATAGTAGCGGCGGTATTCCGCGTCAATGAGGAATCTCCCTCGTGCAAACTCGCCATAGAACTGATTGGTCCAGTCTGCCTTGGAATACTCGGAATACGGAATCCTTATGCCTGGGAATACACCAGGAATCAAAGACGTGCCTTTGCCGCTCGTGTCCTGGTCGAGGCGGGATGCTCCGATCAGCAAGCCTTTGAGCGGAGTGCTCCACCGGAGATCGCCGCCGTACTGTAAGCCGCCGAAGCGGCTAAACAGCGTTCCGAATTGCGACAGGAGATACGGATAGCCGCTGTAGAGGCTGTCGCTGCGATGCCCGGCGTAGACGGTGTAGGAAAAGTCTCCCAGGTTATGCTTCAAAGATATGGTGCCGTAAATGTCGCCGCCTACGTGCGCGATGGTGGCGTCTCTGAGGTCGGTTGGATACATGCTTTGCGGCAGCAGGGCAAAGGTGCGAAGAAAGTCTTGATCCTGAGTAGCGTTATAAAGGCCGAGGATGGTCTTCACTTTCCCGCCGCGAACTCCAAACCAGTTTCTAAAGCGGTAATCCACCACCGCCCAGTCCAACGACGGATGGTATTGCCCGAGTTGGCCGAGGTTGCGATCGTAAAGCTGTGCGCCCGCGAACATTTTATCGGTGAGGTGAGTTGAGAGATTGACGCCAAAATCGGTGAATGCAGCGCTGCCGTCAGAGGTATCCATGGTGAGCCAGTTGTTTTCATCGGTTTTGACGAACGCCTGCGAAGCGAAGCCGTGTACCTGGATTTCACGATTCAAAAACTTGAATTCCTGGGCTAGAGAGACTGAGCCTGCGCACCAACAGGCACAGAAAACAGCCAGTTTGAGCATTTGTCTGCGCATGAGCCTCCCCGATGTTGGCGGCTAACCGGAACATCGGTGAAATCGAGCACAACTTGAGGCACAAACAAGTGCCAGGCTCGTGAAATGACTACCGTAATAGCCAGCTCGAAATTTAGGTATCTGGCCGATTGACCTTTTTAAACGCAGACCCGTACCCTGTAACGTGCCCCTGAAAAACCTTGAAACACTGAGCCTCCGTGTAGCTGACGATATTACCGAGCTCGTCGGCGGAACTCCCATGTTGCGGCTGAAGCGACTGTCGCCGGCGGGCTCGGCCGATGTGTTCGCCAAACTTGAATACTTGAACCCGGGTGGCAGCGTGAAGGATCGCGCCGCCATCGGGATCATTCGCCGAGCCGAGCAGGAAGGGAAGCTCGCACCGGGTGGGACCATCGTGGAAGCGACAGCGGGAAATACGGGAATCGGACTGGCGCTTATCGGAGTGAATCGCGGATACAAAGTGAAACTGTTTGTGCCGGAAAATTTCTCGCAGGAAAAAGTAATGATCATGCGTGCTCTGGGCGCGACAGTGGATCGCACTCCGGACGAGGAAGGCATGAAAGGTGCGATCCGCCGGGCCAAAGAGCTTGCGGCCCACGATCCAACCGCGTTCATGGCAGGACAATTTGAAAATCAGGCGAATCCCGAATACCACTTCGAAACCACCGCGGCGGAGATGTTCGAACAGATGGATGGGAGAGTGGACGCAGTGGTCCTGGGCTGCGGAACATGTGGGACTTTTACCGGCGTGGCGCGCTACATGAAGAAAAATGTTGCTGGAGTGCAGGCCTTTGCCGTGGAGACGCAGGGATCGATTCTGAAGGGCGGAGCGCCGGGGCCTCACAAGGTGGAGGGAATAGGCGTGAGCTTTATCCCGGAGACATTTGACGCCAGCGTGTGTGATGACGTAATTGCCGTAACCGATGAGGATGCCTTCGGAATGGTGAAGCGATTGGCTGCCGAAGAAGGAGTGCTGGCGGGATCGAGCGGGGGAGCGGCGGTTTTCGCTTCCCTGGAAGTGGCAAAACGGCTGGGGACGGGCAAGCGCGTGGCTACGATTGTTCCTGATTCGGCCGAGAGGTACTTGTCGAAGAAGATTTTTGAAGGCGGTGTTTAGAAAGGATCTGAGATCACTTCCTCTACATGAAAAAAGATCGACAGGCAGGTTTCGCTACTCGTGCCATCCATGACGGCCAGCAACCAGATCCTTTAACGGGCGCCGTCACCGTTCCCATTTACGCAACTTCGACGTACGTCCAGCAGGGCATTGGCGAGAACAAGGGGTACGAATATGCCCGCGTGTCGAATCCTACGCGGGATCGCCTGGAAGAAAATCTCGCATCGCTGGAAGGAGGAGTTGCGGCTCGGGTATTTGGCAGCGGCATGGCGGCGATTAACGCGATCGCGACGATGCTGAAATCCGGCGATCACGTAGTGTGCGGGAATGATCTGTATGGCGGGTCGCCCAGGCTGTTCAACCAGGTGCTCAGCAATTTTGGGCTGGAGTTTTCTTACACTGATACGTCGGACCCGCGAAATGTTGAGCGCGCGCTGCAAAAGAATACGCGGATGGTATTCGTGGAAACTCCGACGAATCCGCTGATGCACTTGAGCGATCTGCGAGCCATCAGCCAGATTTGCCACCGAAAGAAAGTGGAGTTGGTCGTCGACAACACTTTTATGTCGCCGTATTTTCAGAATCCGTTGGCGCTCGGGGCAGATATGGTGGTGCACTCGACGACGAAATTTCTGAACGGCCACAGCGACGGATTGGGCGGAGTGGTCGTGTGCAGCCGGGAGGATCATGCGGAGAAGTTAGCGTTCTTGCAGAAGGCGGCGGGGGCAATACTGTCGCCTTTCGAGTGCTGGCTGATACTGCGCGGCGTGAAAACGCTAGCTGCGCGAATGGAGATTCACGATCGCAACGGGCGCGCGGTGGCAGATTTTTTAGCCAGTCACAAGAAAGTGAAGAAGGTTTTTTATCCCGGATTGAGCTACCATCCTCAGCATGAACTTGCGAAAAAACAGATGCGCGGCTTCGGAGCGATGATCACGTTTGAAACGGGATCATTGAAGAATGCCAACAAGATGCTGAAGAAATTGCGAGTGTGCTCGTTGGGAGAATCGCTGGGCGGGGTGGAGACGCTAATCTCGCATCCTGCGACAATGACCCATGCCGGGCTGGGCGAGAAAGGGCGCAAGGCGATTGGCATCACCGATGGGATGGTAAGAATTTCAGTCGGAATTGAAGATCTGCAGGATATTATCGACGACCTGGAATCAGGGTTGGCCGCGATTTAGAATTTGCCAGGGATTTGGGCGGATTTTCAAAAGCCGTTGTTTCTGTTAAGGCGAGATGCTTTGTGCGGTCCTCATTCGCCGCCTCCAGCCGATACCGATTCGGCGATCCATTCCAAATAGCCGGGTGAGCCATCTTCTATCGCGAAGCAGACGCATTCCGGAAGATCGTAGGAGTGGAGTTCGGCGATTGCCTCGCTCACCTGCGCAAAGGCGGCGGCTGTGGTCTTGATGACTAGGAGCCATTCGGTCGCTTCCTCCACTTTATTCTGCCAGCGATAAAACGAGCTAATTTGCGGGATGATGTTGACACAAGCGGCGAGTCTCTGTTCCACCAGGTTGCGGGCGATTTTCCGCGCTTCTTCGTGGGAACCGGCAGTTGTGAATACGATTCGTTTGTCTGTCATATGGCTTCGCTGAAGGAACCGTTGAGGGCGCCATGTAACCAAGTTGGTTCCTATTATCCACAACGGCGGAACTTTCGCTTGACCCCCGAGGTGAAAGGCAAGTTCACTGGGAAGTTGAACTCCGATCCGCGGGAGTTCTATGGACGCGAGGTCAGTGTAGCGAGCGAGGATGAAGCAGTGAAGTACGGTAGCCAAACAATGGATTTTCGAGTAAACCGAATTGCAAGAATCCGGACTCTTCCGTCGCCGCAGGATGGACTGCGAGCCTTGGCGGAGAAGGCACCGAAAGCGGAGGCGCTCGCAGATACATTCGCTGGGAAGTTGCGTCCGATTTCTACGTGTGTTTACTCGTGGAGACGGCGCATAGCGACCATTGCAGTGGCGGTGTTGGCGGGCCTTCTGTTTGTGCACGTCATGCTCGGGGCTAATGGCATGATCGTCTACAAGCAGAAGCGCGCAGATTACGAGCGGCTGCAGCAGAGAATTCTTCGCGAGCAACAGGAAAACGAACTCTACACCCAGCAGATTCGTGCGCTCCAGACCGATGCAAAGGCTATCGAGAAAGAAGCGCGCGAGCAGTTGCACTATGCTCGTCCGGGAGAGATCGTCTATGTTCCACAGGCCCCCGCGATTCCGCCCCCCGCCAGTAACTCGGCCAAAAAGTAAATACCCTCTCATCCGCTGGGTGATTGACACATCGCCGGTTCCGCTGTGATATATTTCGGGCAATCGACGGTCGGTGGTGGATTCGAGGTCTGCCGAGCGCACGATTGATCCTGCCAGCGGCTTGGGGCCGCGAAGCTACTTCGAAAAAGGAGAAAGACCGGCCATGAGAAAAATATTCGTGTTGTGCCTCCTACTGTGCTTTGTGTTCGCGTTGACAGCGGTAGCGTTTGACGAAATGGGAAAGACGACGACTGTCAATGGGTGGGTTAGCGACGACAAATGTGGCGCTAAAGGCGCTAACGACAAAGCTGAGGCGTGTACCAAGAAATGCCTGGCTGCAGGAGCGAAGATGGTCATCGTGACCGATAAAGATCAGAAGGTTCTGATGGTCGAGAATCCCGATGCGCTAAAGGGGCACGAGGGACACCACATTGCTGCGACGGGACATGTCATGGGCGATTCCATTCACGTGGAGAGCGCGAAGATGATCGGAATGTGAACTAGTGGAACTGACGAAAAGGGCGGCTGCGGCCGCCCTTTTCCTTCTCCAATCCTCTTTTGGGAATTCCCGAACTAGCGCACCACGCCTTCCAGCGGCGAACTCGCCGTGGCATACAACTTCCTCGGCATTCTGCCCGCCATGTAGGCCTGGCGTCCAGCCATCACGCCATGTTGCATGGCTTGAGCCATCAGTACGGGGTCCTGAGCATTCGCGATGCCGGTGTTCATGAGAACGGCGTCCGCACCCAACTCCATTGCAATCGCCGCATCGGATGCCGTTCCTACGCCGGCATCTACGATAAGCGGTACTGCGGTGATCATCTCCCGAAGAATGCGAATATGCGCCTGATTCTGAATGCCCATGCCGCTACCGATGGGTGCGCCAAGCGGCATCACCGCGGCCGCACCGGCATCGATCAGCCGTTTGGCGAAGACGATATCGTCTGAGGTGTAGGGCATAACTGTGAAGCCTTCGCTAACCAGAACGCGGGTGGCTTCAAGCGTGGCCTGCACGTCCGGGTAAAGCGTAGCTTGGTCGCCGATCACTTCAAGCTTCACCCAATCGGATAAGCCGACCTCGCGGCCGAGGCGTGCAGCCCGAATGGCTTCGTCGGCGGTATAGCAGCCCGCGGTGTTGGGAAGCAGGAAATATTTCTTGGAATCGATGTAGTCGAGCAGCGACTCCTTGCTGCGATCGAGATTGACGCGGCGGACGGCGACGGTAACCATCTCGGCGCCGCTGGCCTCGAGTGCGCGAGCAGTTTCCTGAAAGGATTTGTATTTTCCCGTGCCGACGATCAGGCGGGAGCGGAAGGAGCGGCCGGCGATGATTAGGGGATCGGTCATGCGCTCATTGTAACGAAAGCGGCCCCCGCGAGCGTAATGCTCATGGACTATTCTCCGATGAGTGGATATTGGAAAACTGCTGGAGGAGCCAGAGCTACCTCAGTGGCCGTCGACAGACCCTTCCGATCCTGCGACTTTCAACGGAAATTTCACGATCACTCTGGTTCCCTCCTGGTCCGAGAGAATGGTGAGTGTTCCCTGGAACTGACGAACCCGTTCTTCCATTCCGCGCACGCCCACGCCAGCCCTTGCCGCCCTCATCTGCAGTTGTTGCTCGGGAGAGATCCCCCTTCCGTGGTCGCTGATCTCGAACTCTACGTGATCTTCCGAGCGCTCCAGCCGGATTTTCGCTGATGTGCTGCCTGAGTGCCGATGTACGTTGGTCAGGCTCTCCTGCACGATGCGGAAGATCACAATTTCCAGCTCTTTCGGGAGCCGGCCGAAGCGTTCGGGCATTTCCAGTTCTACCTGAATCCTGCTGCGTTGCACGAATCCGTCCACATACCAACTCAATGCCGAAGCGATTCCGGCCTCGTCGAGCAGTGGAGGATGCAGCAAATACGAGAGGGTGCGGATTTCCCGCGAAAGGTCGTCGGAGAGCTGCTGGCTCTGCGTCGCAAGGCTGGCGGCTTCACGGTCCTTGCCTCGGAGAAGGTTTTCCAGCGCCGAGAGATTTAATGTCAGCGCAACCAACGTTTGCCCGGCATGATCGTGGAGTTCACGGGCCATGTGGCGACGCTCTTCATCCTGGGTGCGCAGAAGCCGTCCGCTGAGTTCTCGCAGGCTCATTTCGGCGCGCTTGCGGTCGACGACCTCAGCCTGCAGTTCGCCTGTGCGCTCGGCTACTTTCTTCTCCAATTCTTCATTCGCTTTGCGCAAGGCCTCCTGCGCCACCCGCAACGGAGTCAGATCAGTTACGAATGCTGCCGCTTCAAAGCCGCCGCCTGCATCGGCGAGGAGCGAAGACCCCACGAGGATCGGAATGCGGCGGCCATCTCGCGCTAAGTACTCCTTCTCGTAGACGTCGCACGTTCCTCGAGTGCGCAACTGATGCACCGCGATCGCATCCTTAGCGGCGTGTTCGGGCGGAGTAAGTGCGTCCCACCGCAGTCTTCCCGCATCCACTTCCGCCTCTGAATATCCCAAGGTATGCAGTAGCGCGGGATTGACGTAGGTCAACTTTCCTTCGAGATCCCCAATGACCATGCCAAAAGGGTTGGCCTCGGCCAGGCTCCTGAATCGCTTCGCCGCCTGGGCCAGTTCAAACTCGTGGCTTTCGCTTTGCAGCAGAGTTGCAATCCGCGACCCCATTAGGTGAAAGAAAGTTTGGTACCTGTCGTCGAACGGCAATCGCGGGCTGATGCCAAAAACGAGCACCCCCTGCCCCGCCGACCCTATGTTGCGCAAGGGCAGGACGTAAGCCCGAGTCATAGGCTCCGGCCAAGGCTCACAAATGAGTTCGCCCAAGCGGTGAGGGAGATCCTCCAATAACAGCGGTTTCTCGCCCGTGGCGGCTTCGACTAAGGGCCACGCATTCAAATCTGCAATGCCGCTCGATGTGTTCGTTGCTGCCGCCTGGACGATCTCGCCGTGGGACAAAAAATAAAGTGCGGCAAACGGGACATCGTGAGGATTTTCCGCGAGTTCTCGAAGAAGGTTTTGCGCAAACGGTAGGAGCCCTAACTCCGGTGAATGACCTTCGTCTGAGTGATCTTCGTCTGGAGGATCGGCGCCAATCGCCAGAAGAGAGCGCAACCGTCGCTCGCTGAGCACCTGTTCTGTGGATTCGCTGCAGACCACCAGCGTCCCCTGAATGGCTCCGTCCTTTTCCCGGACCGGGCTGTAACCGTAAGTCCAGTAAACCTCCTCCAACTTCCCGTTGCGCATGATGGGAACGAGTTGGTTGGTATTCCAGGTCGAAGCTCCCGCGCTCATTACGCTTTCGATTTGCGGGCCGATAATATGCCATATCTCCGGCCAGCATGCTCTGCCCGGCTGCCCCACAGCGGCAGGATGTTTATCGGCACGAATGCTTGGCCGATAGCCATCGTTGTAAAACTGGATCAGATCCGGGCCCCACCATAAAAACATCGGGTGGCGAGAGGCAAGGAGAAGGTTCACCGTGGTGACGAGAATGTCGGACCAGCGGTTGATCGGGCCGAGCGGCGTCGCACTCCAATCGAAGGCGCGCACCAAGTCCGCCATTTCGCCCTCGCCGATGATACGGGATTTCGGTCGCAAGGGCTCGATACCCGCCGCGGGCACTTCCAGGTCGAGTTTGCGTAACGGAGGCGCCATAAATAAAAAGCTGAATGCGTTTCGGGGCGGTTGGTCGCCGCTTGGGCGCGCCCACAGCTGGGTTCCAGAGCAGCTGTTTCCCTTCTTGTGTCTCTCTTCTAGTAAATCACAAACTCATGAAAACGCGGTCGAACTGAAGCGGTACAGTCTCTAATGTGCTTTAAATAAGAGCACGAATTAGGTGTTTTCAACCCTGGGCGTCGGCATCGGCCCGCGCATAAAGTTCTTCGATCTGCCGCCGGTATCGCTCCTCCACCACGCGTCGCCGGAGCTTCATTGTAGGGGTCAGCGATCCGTTGTCGGCCGTGAATTCGTCCGGCACCAACACAACCCGCTTCAGTGTCTCGAAACGAGCCAACTTCCGGTTCGCACCTTCCACCAGTTCCTCGTAAAGTGTTTGCACTCGTGTGTTCGCTATCAAATCTGACCGTGAAGAGAAAGACAGTCCGTTTGCGCGGCCCCACTCTTCGAGGAGGGCAAAATTCGGAGAAATCAATACGCAGGCAAATTTTCTTTTATCACCCACCACCACCGCAGTCCCGACGAGCGGATTTAGTTTCAGAGAGTTCTCGATTGGTTGCGGCGCAATGAACTTTCCACCAGAAGTTTTGATCAGTTCTTTCTTGCGATCTGTGACGGAAAGGTATCCATCTTCGTCGATATTCCCGATATCGCCAGTCTTAAACCAGCCGTCTTGGAATGTGTTCTCCGTTTCTTCCGGACGATTCCAATATCCCTTGAAAACAGATGGGCCGCGCACCAAAATCTCTCCGTCCTCGGCGATTCTGACTTCGAGATTCTGTAAAATCTTGCCGACCGTGCCGATGCGATGATTGATCGGGGTATTCACGGCGATCACCGGCGAAGTTTCGGTTAACCCGTATCCTTCGTGAATGCGAATGCCAACGGTAGCGAACCATTCTGCGAGGTCGCGGCCCAGCGGCGCGCCTCCGGAGATGAAGGTTTCGACTCGACCACCCATCCCTGCGCGAATTTTCGAAAAGACCAATTTGTTCGCAAGCTTCCATCTCACGCCGGTGGGAGTCTTTCCGGCGAGAATTTCGGGTTTGTGCTCGCGTCCGACCGATAGCGCCCAGTCATAAATCGTGCGTTTCGGGAAGCCGCGCGCGGTCATTTCGGTTTTGGCATAAATCTTTTCGTAAACTCGCGGGACGGAAACGCATAGCGTAGGTTGCACTTCCTGCAAAGTCTGCGGAAGATTTTCGATAAACGGGCAATAGGCCAAGGTGACGCCATGGTCCAGAAGAGTGAGGTCTACGTGGCGAGCGGTGACGTGCGAGAGCGGCAGAAAGGAAACGCTGAGATCGCCCGGGTGTATGTCGAAGCCGCGGAGGGAATAGGCGATGTTCGAGGTCATGTTGCCATGGGTGAGCATCGCTCCCTTGGATACTCCGGTAGTGCCGGAAGTGTAGATGATGGTGGCGAGATCGTCGGGCCGAATGGCGTGGGCGGAGGAGGCAGCTTGCGAATCCAAGTCCGCCGGCGCTTCTGTCATGAACTGATCCATGAGTAGGCATGTTGCCCCCAGCGCGGTCGGGCTGTGGAGACGATCCATGATCAAAACTTTGTTAACTTGAGTCTGGGAAAGTATGTTTTCAACTTTGCGCAGCTGATGTTCGGTGGAAACGAAAACCACTGTCGCCCCCGAATCTCGCAGCGTAAAAGCCGTTTGATCAGCGGTCAGCGTGGCGTATATGGGAACCGTGATTGCGCCGAGTAGCAGGATGGCGAAATCCGCGATCGCCCATTCCGGCCGGTTTTCGCTCAAAATCGCGACACGGTCTCCTTTGCAAACGCCTGCCTCCCGCAAAGCTTGGACTGTTCCGGCCACTTTTCGGCGCAGATCGGCCGACGAAACCGGCAGCCACTTTCCTTCCTCGCGATAGAGCATGGCGCGTTCGAGATTGCGCTCAGTGGCGGCGAAGAAAACATCGTTGAGGGTTGCAGGGGTCATGAGAGACGGGCCTGAACCTGAATTTACTGGGTTTGGGCTTCGATGAGCAATGCTCAAAACGGTACAGTAGGGTACTGTTCGGAATCCTGGGTACCGCGATCCCTTCACGCGATGACACACCCAGCAGGCGGGCAGGGTATTATGCGCCGGGGAGGATTGCGATGCAGAAAACACTAAGCGCGAGATTTGCGGCACTGCTGGTTGCAGGAGCGTTGGGGATTGTGGCCGGTGCTCCCGCTTCGGCGCAGGCCAATGACGCAGCGTCTATGCCCAGGGTCGGCCAAATGGCTCCGGATTTCACGCTCAACTATTTTGATGGCAACGATCTTAAGCCGGTTTCGCTGAGCCAGTACCGCGGGAAGAAAAATGTCGTGGTGGCGTTTTTTGTCTTTGCATTCACCGGCGGTTGAACCAAGCAAATGCAAGCGCTCCAGCAGGACTTAAAGCGGCTGGATGCGACCGACACCCAGGTTCTGGGTGTGAGTATGGATAGTGCATTTGCCAACAAAGCCTTCGCTGACCAAATTAAAGTGACGTTTCCCTTGCTGAGCGATTGGGGCGGAGATGTCACCCATCAGTACGGAATCTATCTCGATAAGTACAAGGCGGCCCGCCGGGTGAACTTCCTGATCGGAAAAGACGGAAAGATTCTAGAAGAGCAGGTGGATAAGGACGCGATCGATCCAACCAAGATTGTCGATACCTGCGAGCGGCCAAAGCTGAAGAACTGATCCTCAGGCGATAGGAAGCTCGAAGGAGAATACTGAGCCGCGGCCAAGCTGGCTGGTCACGCTAACTACTCCGCCGTGGGCTTCGACGATCGCTTTAGCGATCGCCAGCCCCATACCGGTGCCCTGCACACTGTAGCGCTGGTCGCGGCCACGGTAAAACTTGTCGAAGACGAGCGACTGTTCGAAGTCGTCGATGCCCGATCCGTGGTCTGTGACGCTGGTGATGATGCGGGTTCCCTTTTGTCCTGCTGTTATTGCAATGGGGGCTTCCGGCGGCGAGTATTTTGCGGCATTCTCCAACAATTGCTTGAGCACCTCCGCGATGCGGTCAGAATCGACTCGGACTTTGGGCAGTGCCGGAGTGACGAGCACGTCGACAGGATGTTGGGCGAGAACCGTCCTGGACTCTTCCATGGCAGACTCAATCACGGTGGCGATATCCACTGGAGCCATGTGCAACTCCACCTTGTGGGCGTCGAGTTGCGCCATCTCTGTGGCCTCGCCTACCAATCTGTCGAGGCGATCGGTTTCTTCGTTGATGACAGTGAGTAACTCTTTCCGCTGCGCCTCATCCAGGTTGTAATCGGCGAGCAGTCCCGTGACTGCGGCTTTGATGCCGGTGAGCGGGGTACGCAGTTCATGGGTCACGGAATCGAGCAGAACCGCCCGCAGAGTTTCGCTCTGGTGAGCGGCCTCGGTTTGCGAAAGCTTTTCCATGGCTCCGGCACGTTCGATTGCGATGCCGATCATGCTGCCGAGGGCCTCGAGCGTGGCCCGGGTTACGGTGGCGCCTGCGATGCCGACAGCGCCAGTGGTGCGGGTTCCAAGATGCAATGGGGTCAGAGAAACCCCGCGCTGCGAATCGATTACCGGCTCGCCGCGAGAACTCACGAGTTGCAGATCGGGTACCGCAAGCAAGGTCGCATTTGGGTCGGTGCGATAGACCTGCTGTGAGCTGAGCAGGTAGACGGCTGCGGATTTAGCGCCGAAGCCGTCGCGCACGTAGGCGGGAATCGCGTTTAGTAATTCGGCAACGTTGTCGGTCGCCAGCAGCCGCTGGCTAAAACTGTAGAGCCGCTCCACGTCGCGGCGCCGCTGAATAGCGTCGGCGGTTTGGCGGCGGGCACGGTCGGCGAGTTCGCTGGCAATACCTGCGGTCACGAGGAAGGCGAAAAGGGCAACCCAGTTCTGCGGATCGGCGACGGTGAAAGTTCCGATGGGCGGCAGAAAGTAGTAGTTAAAAGCCAGGGTTGCGATTACCGCAAGAAACACGGAAAAACGAAATCCCCAGTATGCGGCTACCCAGAGCACCATTAGCAGGAACGTCAGGGCGACGGTAGTGGGGTTTACGTGAATAATGTGGCGATAAAGCTGAGCTACCAGTTCGGCGGCGACCGCGCATGCCGCGTAGCGGAATAGATGTTGCGGCCCTAGACCCTTCACGCGGACGATTGTAACCGCAATCGACAACGATTCGACAAATTCCATCTGCGGCGTGCAGAATAACGGCGATGCCCAAATCTCCGGAAGAGTGGCTCAAAGAAGTTGATACCGCGCAACGGCCGGCGGTTTTTAAGCTCTTTCTCGGCTATGCCCCGGGGGTGGGAAAGACCTACGCCATGTTGAGCGAAGGCGTGCGGCGAGCCAGTCGAGGCGAAGAGGTGGTCATCGGCGTGGTGGAGAACCACGGGCGCAAGCCGATCATCGAGCTTTCTTCCCGGTTGGAGACGGTTCCTCGAAAGAAGATCGAGTACAAGTCGACCATCTTTGAAGAAATGGACGTCGATGCCATTCTTGCGCGCAAACCGCACGTGGTTCTGGTGGATGAGCTGGCGCATACCAACATTGAGGGCAGCAAGCACGTCAAGCGCTATGAAGACGTATTCGAGTTGCTGGATGCCGGCATCGACGTAGTTTCCACGATGAACGTGCAGCACATCGAGAGCCTCTCGCCGACGATTCGTGAACTGACCGGCGTCCAAGTGCGAGAGACGGTGCCGGATTGGGTGGTCCGGCGCGCCGGCGAAATTGTGATGGCCGACTTAACGCCGCAGGCGCTACAGACCAGGATGCGGCGCGGAGACATTTATCCCAAAGAGCGAGTGGAACGGGCGTTGGCCAACTTTTTCCGCAGCACGAATCTGGTCGCCTTGCGCGAGTTAGCCTTGCGGCAGGTGACCCAGGCGGTCGATCGCACCCTTTCGGAATTGAAAACCGAAGACGGGCAACTGTTGCAGGTGCGTGAGCGAATTGCTGTTTGCATCAGCTCGAATCCTGCGGCGCAATATCTGATCGCCCGCGGAGCGCGTATGGCGCAGGCCCTGGACGGAGACTTTTTCGTTTTTTATGTCGATACCGGATCCGATGAGAACGATGAAAATCAGCGCACTCTAGCCGAGAACATTCGTTTTGCGGAGAGCGTTGGAGCCAAAGTGGTGAAGGCTGAGGGCAAGGTTGTGGCGGAAAAAGTTGCAGAATTCGTGCGTGAGAATCATGTTACGCAAGTGGTTTTTGGCCGCTCTGCCACGAAAGGCTGGAAGAGATATTTCTATCTTTCTGCGATTCACAAATTCTTGCGCGATACCCCTGCCGTTGACGTGCACATTGTGACCCAGGAAATGCGGTAAGGCATGATGATCGACGAGCACCGGCGAATTCTGGTGGTAGACGATGAACCCCAGATCACACGAGTTCTGCGAACCACACTCACGGCACAAGGTTACGATATCCGCGTGGCCAATGATGGAGAGATGGCGCTGGAGTTGATGAAAAACTGGATGCCGCACGTATTAATTACGGATTTGGCTATGCCGAATCTGGATGGTGTGAGCCTGACCCGCCAGTTGCGGCAGATTTCCCAAGTGCCGATTATCGTACTTTCCGTGCGCGGGCAGGATCGCTCGAAGGTGGAAGCGCTGGATGCCGGCGCGGACGACTATGTAACCAAGCCGTTCAGCATGAACGAACTGCTGGCGCGAATCCGGGCGCAGTTACGGCGAACTCCAGCGTTGGAAGAGGCGCCGAGTTCCATCGCCGCGGGCGATTTCGTGATTGATCTGGATGCCCGCTCGGTGAAAGTTGCCGGCCACGAGGTGCATCTCACCCCAAAAGAGTTCGATTTGCTCGTGTACCTGGCGAAGCGTCCGGGAAAAGTGGTGACGCACAGAACCTTGCTGGCTGCGATTTGGGGACCGAACAGCACGGAACAGCCGGAATATCTGCGAGTATTTGTCGGTCAGTTGCGCAAGAAAATTGAGACGGATTCTTCGACGCCGAAATACCTTATCACCGAGCCCTGGGTGGGCTACCGCTTCGAGCCGGGGTCGTAGTCGGCCCTCTCTGCTTATCGTTTCTACTTATCCCCAGCCTTTACGAACATTTTATGGCACTTTTATTCGAACTTTCTCCAGTTCTGTGTCCAATGATTGTGGCGCCAAGAGGCGACCAAGACAAAAGAACGCGTATCCAGGAGGACAAGAGTCATGTGGGCAAGCGAAGTAGCACCAGAACGGTTGGCGGAACTCTTCCATCACTATAATCAGGCGCTGACGCCTGAGGTTTCAGGCAAGGGTAGCGAGGGTCGCGCCGGCTGGAAAGAGGTTCCGCAGCAGGAGAAGAGCCGGCTGGTCGCGGCGGCGCGTTTAGCGCTGCTTGAGATCGAGTCCACGACTAACCGGCGGTCGAAATCGCGCCAGTATTTTGCCCAGCCTGGCGAGGCCGAGTGGGGTTGTTAGTCGCTTCAATAAAGAGGCAGGGACCTGCCGGCCAGTTATGCACGGACCTGTCTCTTTACAACTTCTTTAGAAATTCCTTTAACAACCCTTACGCTCAACACGATCAAATACGGTGTTGTGTCGAATACGGCACAATGGATCGGAGATTTGGGAATCGCAGGCGCATTCGCGACTGTGGCCTTGTCAGGCGCTGTGTTTATGATCCGATTTCTGGTTGCCCTGTTGCGCGAGTGTAAGCCACCTGGCTTGCCTTGGATTATGCGCCGCAAGAGCGAAGATAAAAACTTTGCCTTGGCAGGCAGCTACCAGCATCTGGATAGACGGGACGATTCACGCCTTGTCTTCCTCGACCCAAAGTCGATTGTCGGGCTGGAGCGGCTGCCCTTGCCCTCGCATTCGAGACGCCGCGTTGCAATCTAAAGACCGCGAGTTTTGACTGTTTTCCGAAAGGCCATCTACATAGGAGCAAATCATCATCCGAGCACGCTGGTACAGTCCTGATGTTGCA